>DATMHR010000046.1:0-142563 GCA_035554955.1 Nocardioides sp.
AGCTTCGCGCAGCGCTCCAGCAGGCGGGAGTGCAGGTAGAAGACGTCACCCGGGTAGGCCTCGCGGCCCGGCGGACGACGCAGCAGCAGCGACACGGCGCGGTAGGCCTCGGCCTGCTTGGTCAGGTCGTCGAAGATGATCAGGACGTGCTTGCCGTCGTACATCCAGTGCTGGCCGATGGCCGAGCCGGTGTAGGGCGCGAGGTACTTGAAGCCCGCGCTGTCCGACGCCGGGGCCGCCACGATGGTGGTGTACTCCAGCGCTCCGGCCTCCTCGAGGGCGCCGCGCACCGAGGCGATCGTCGAGCCCTTCTGGCCGATCGCGACGTAGATGCAGCGCACCTGCTTGGCCGGGTCGCCCGAGTCCCAGTTCTGCTTCTGGTTGATGATCGTGTCGATCGCGATCGTCGTCTTGCCGGTCGAGCGGTCGCCGATGATCAGCTGGCGCTGACCGCGGCCGATCGGGGTCATCGCGTCGATGGCCTTGATGCCGGTCGCGAGCGGCTCGTGCACCGACTTGCGCTGCATCACGCCCGGCGCCTGCAGCTCGAGCGCACGACGCTCGCTGGAGTCGATGTCGCCGAGGCCGTCGATCGGGGTGCCGAGCGGGTCGACCACCCGACCGAGGTAGGCGTCGCCGACCGGGACCGAGAGGATCTCGCCCGTGCGGCGGACCGTCTGGCCCTCCTCGATCTTGTCGAAGTCACCGAGGATGACGACGCCGATCTCGCGGGTGTCCAGGTTCAGCGCGATGCCGAGAGTGCCGTCCTCGAACTCCAGCAGCTCGTTGGCCATCGCGGACGGGAGTCCGGAGACCCGGGCGATGCCGTCGGCGGTCTGGGCGACGACGCCGACCTCCTCGGTCTTCGCTGCCTCGGGCTGGTAGTCGGCGACGTACTTCTGGAGCGCGTCCCGGATCTCCTCCGGGCGGATGCTGAGCTCCGTCATCTTCTGATGCCTTCTCTCTGGTGTCGTGCGTTAAGTCTGGAAGTTCAGCCGGCGAGCCGGCGGCGGGTCTCGTCGAGGCGGCTCGCGATCGTGCCGTCGATGACGTCGTTGCCGATCTCCACCCGGATCCCGCCGATGACGTCGGGGTCGACGACCACGTTGGCGTGGATCGGGCGGCCGTACTGACGCGTGAGCCCCTCGGTCAGACGACGGAACTGCTCGTCCGGGAGCGGCTTCGCGACGCGCACGGTGGCGACGCTCTTGCCGTGCACCTCTCCAGCCAGTGTCCGGTAGGCGCCAAGCGCCGCCGACACCGTGCCGTAGGTGCCGACCAGCGCCCGCCGCGCGAGCGCGACGGTGGCCGGCTGGACCTTCCCCGAGAGGAGGTCGTCGACGAGCCGGGACTTGTCCTCCATCGACCGGGCCGGCTCGGACAGCGCGTCGCGCAGCCCGGCGTTGTGGTCGATCACCCGGCGGACCTCGAACAGCTCGTCGGAGAGCTGCCCGGGGTCGTCGGTCGAGAGCACGGTCGCGACCTCGGACAGCCGCTCGAGGCCGTCGGTGAGGTCGGCGGCGTGCCGCCAGCGGCGCGAGACCGCGGCGACCACCACGTCGAGCGCGGGAGCGTCGAGACGCGACCCGAACACCTCGCGGACGAGTCCGACCTTCGGCTCGGCCGGGACCGAGCCGTCGGTGAGGAAGCGCCGCGCGCCGACCTCGTGCCGCAGCGTCTCGGCCACGCCCAGGAGCGCCTCACCGGTCGCGGCAGCCGCGTCACCGGACACGGAACCCTTCAGCTCGTCGGTGAGGGCAGAGACTGCCTCGGCCGACGCCCCACGGAAGTCCATCAGTTGGAGCCCCCCGCCGCGGCGTTGGTGTCCAGCTCGGCGAGGAAGCGCTCGACGACCCGGCTCTGGCGAGCGTCATCCTCGAGGCTCTCGCCGACGATGCGGCCGGCCAGACCGGTGGCCAGGCTGCCGATCTCGGCGCGGAGCGACGCGACGGCCTGCTGGCGCTCGGCGTCGATCTGCGTCTTGCCGTGCTCGACGATCCGCGAGGCCTCGGCCTGGGCCTGCTCCCGCATCTCGGCGATGATCGCCGCACCCTGCTCGCGGGCCTCCTCACGGATGCGGGCGGCCTCCTGGCGCGCCTCCGCGATCTGGGACTGGAACTCGTCCTTGGCGGAGTTGGCCTCCTCCTTGGCCTGGTCCAGCTCTGCGAACTGCTGGCGGATGGCATCCTGACGCGCCGTCATCGCCCGGTTGATCGGCGGGACGACGTACTTCGCAAGGATGAAGAACATGATCGCGAACGCGATCAACTCCACGAAGAAGGTGCCGTTGGGCACCAGGAAGTTGCTCTCGAGCGGGATCAGGTGCGGTGTGCTCATCTAGGTCCGGATCCTTTGCCTGGGGCGGGTAGAGCGGGTCCCACGCGGGGACCGGCTCACTTCCCGCCGAGGACGAAGACGAAGAGGGCCATGAAGGCGAGGTTGATGAAGAACATCGCCTCGACCAGACCCACCGTCAGGAAGAAGATCGTCTGCAGGCGACCCTGGGCCTCCGGCTGACGCGCCACACCCTGGATGTACGACGAACCGGCCAGACCGTCACCGATGCCGGCGCCGATCGCGCCGCCACCGAGGGCCAGGCCACCGCCGACGAAGGCACCGGCGAGGGTGATGGCCTGCTGGGTGTTCTCGACTGCCATGATTCTCCTTGGTTTTCCGCGCCGACTCTCATCCGGCGCTCGTTGATTACCTCTGGTGCGACGTGAGCCGAGGCTCAGGCCGCGAGCTCGTGGGGTTCTGCTGCGTGCTCGTCGTCGTGCTCGTCGTGCCCGCCGCCGGCCATCGCGAAGTAGAGGACCGTCAGCAGGGCGAAGATGAACGCCTGGAGGCCGCCGATCACCATGTCGAACAGCTTCCACAGCACGTTGGCGATGGGCATGCCCGCCCACCACGGGATGGCTGCGATCAGCGCGAGCATGATGCCGCCGGCGAAGATGTTGCCGAAGAGCCGCAGGGCCAGCGTGACCGGCTTGACGAGCTCCTCGAGGATGTTGAGCGGCAGCAGCACCGGGTAGGGCTGCACGAAGTGCTTGAAGTAGCCGAGGCCGTTCTTGCGGATGCCGTAGATCCAGACGCTGACCACCGCGAAGATCGCCATCGCGTAGGTCAGGTTGGTGTCCGACGTCGGGGCGGGCAGCAGGTGCGCCTCGTGGTTCAGCTCGGTCGGGACCAGCTCGAGCCAGTTCGCGATGAGGATGAAGAAGAACAGCGAGACCGCCAGGGGCGCCACGAACGGGTGCACCTTGCCGAGGTTGTCCTCGACCTGGGAGTTGACCTCGCCGATCACCGACTCCCAGATGATCTGGAGCTTGGTCGGCACGTGGTCCTCGCTCTTGCGCGTGAGGGCCCGCCGGACCAGGAAGCCGAGCAGGATGACGATCGCGCCGGCCACCAGGGTGCTGATGATCGTGTCGATGTTGAACGTCATCCCCAGCAGGTGGCGCTCGGGGTGCTCACCCGGGGTGATGTTGATCTCGAGGGGCAGGGCGCCGCTCATTGCTTGTTCAACTCCTTCAGCAGCGGGATCGTCGTCATGACCAGTGCGACGAGTCGGAAGATGGCAAGTCCGAGGAGGAGGCCCACGCCGTCGGGCCAGAAGGCTACAGCGACGCCGACGGCCACGACAGCGAGGATGCTGAGCCGGACGACCGTGAACCGGGTGAGCTGACCGCGGGTCGGCTGGCCGCCCGAGGTGATCACCCTGAGCAGCCAGTACTCGGTCGCGAGGTGGTTGAGGAGGCCGAGCAGGACGCCGAAGGCGATGCAGGCGGTCACCAGCCAGCCGGCACTGAAGCCGAACCAGATGCTGAAGACCATCATCCCGAGCGCGAGCAGCTCGGTCTTCTTCTGGTCGGCGATGACGCGCGAGAGGGAGGCTCCGGACGGGAGCGCGGAGGCGTCGGGACCGATCGTCACCTGCTCACCTCACTTGTCCTGGTCGTCCTGGTCCTGCTCACCGAGCGCGCGCAGCGCGCGCAGCACGAAAGCCCCTGCGCCGAGCCCGATCCCCAGGAAGACGCCAGCCACGGCGCCGATCGGCGACGACCCCGCAAGGTCATCGACGACAAGGCCGAGGACCGTGCATCCCACGACGCAGCCGGCAAGCAAGCCGCCCAGGCCGAGGAGGTCGCGCCCACCCATCGGGATCCCTTCGGATCGACGTTCGGCCGGAACGTATCACAGCGCAGGACGCCGCCTCGAAGCCCCCCGGGAGCCGGGATCGGGGCCTTCGACGGTGTCGTCACCATTGCGTCCTGTCGATCGTCACGGGCGGCTCCTGAGAGGAGCCTGAGTGCTCGTGAAAGTTATCACAAAGTCGGTTCGGACTCCGAAGCGGGGGCCTCCCCCGCGATGACAGGACGATGAACGATCGGCAGCAGGAAGGTGAGGGCGACGGTCGCGGCGAGCGCGACGGCGATGCCGACCCACACGGCCGGACCGGTGACCAGGCTGGCGAAGACCGTGCCGAACGCGATCAGCCCGGCCCACAGCCACATGATGAGCACGGCGCGGCCCTGCGAGTGCCCGATCTCCAGCAAGCGGTGGTGCAGGTGCTGCTTGTCGGGGGCGAACGGCGACCGGCCGGCCCGGGTGCGCCGTACGACGGCCAGGACGAGGTCGGCGAGGGGCACGATGAGGATCAGGATCGGCAGCACGACCGGCAGGAGCACCGGCAGCAGGCTGGCCCGCGCACCGTCGGCACCCTGGGTCAGGTCGCCCGGCCCGAACTGCGTCGTCAGCGTGATCGCGGTCGAGGACAGCACGAGGCCCAGCAGCATCGACCCGCTGTCGCCCATGAACAGGCGGGCCGGGTGGAGGTTGTGCGCGAGGAAGCCGAGGCACGCACCGGCCAGCGCCGCGGAGAGCAGCGCCCCGGTGGTCGCCCGGGTGATGTCGTTGGCGACCGACAGGGAGTAGCAGAAGACGAAGAACGCCAGGGCGCTGATGCCGATCACGCCCGCGGCCAGCCCGTCGAGCCCGTCGATGAAGTTGACCGCGTTCACGGTGGTGACCACGACCAGCAGCGTCAGCAGCGCACCCTGGGCCGGGTCGAGCGAGAACTGGGACGTCCCGTCGCTCTGGAAGAAGTAGCGGAACTGGATGCCGGAGTAGACCAGCACGCCGACGGCGAGGACCTGGCCGCCGAACTTGGTCAGGGCGTCGAGGTCGAAGATGTCGTCGATCACGCCGACGGCGCAGACCAGCGCGCCGGCGACCAGCACCGACAGCGCGTCCTCGAAGACGAACGGCTGGCTGGTGGAGAGGAAGGGCAGGTCGCGGGCGACGAGGTACGCCGCGAACAGCCCGCCGAGCATCGCGAGCCCGCCGAGGTAGGGCACCGGCTCGGCGTGCACGTCGCGGTCGCGCACCTTGGCGACCGCGCCCGTGCGCACGGCGATCTCCCGGGCGACGACGGTGAGCAGGTAGGTCACCGTGGCGGCGACGAGGAAGACGACGAGGTACTCGCGCATGGCTCCTTGTCAGTCCCCCGCCCCGGAGGGCTCCTCGGTCTCGACGGTCACGCCGTGCTCGGCCATGGCCTCGTCGAGCTGCGCGACGCTGATCACGCCCAGGCGCAGCAGCCGGGGCCGCGGTCCGGTCGCGTCGACGATCGTCGAGGGCACCGCACCGGGCGTGGCGCCGCCGTCGATCACCACCGACACCCGGTCACCGAGCATCTCCATCGCGGCGTCACCGTCGGTCGCGGCCGGCCGGCCGGTGAGGTTGGCCGAGCTCACGGCCAGCGGGCCGGTGCGGTCCAGCAGCCTGCGGGCCACGTCGTGGTCGGGCATCCGGACCGCGACCGTGCCCCGGGTGTCGCCGAGGTCCCACTGGAGCGAGGACTGCTCGGTGCACACCACGGTGAGCGGTCCGGGCCAGAAGGCGTCGACCAGGGCGCGGACGTACGGCTGGACGTCGGACGCCAGCGCGTCGAGGGTGCCGGGGCTGCCGACGAGGACCGGGGGCGGCATGTCCCGCCCGCGTCCCTTCGCCTCGAGCAGCCGCACGACGGCGTCGGGGTCGAACGCGTCGGCGGCGACGCCGTAGACGGTGTCGGTGGGGAGGACGACCAGCCGGCCCCGCTGGATCGCGAGGGCCGCCGCGTCGATCGCGGCGTCGAGCTCGTCGGGGTCGGCGGTGTCGAAACGCTGGGCCGTGCTCACGCGGCCCATCCTCGCACCGGCCGCGCGCGGCTCAGCCGGGGGCACGCCGCGCGCAGCGGCGCGCGGTGAGGTAGCGCGGCCGGCCGGCGAGGTCCCGGTGGTCGCGGACCTCCTCCCAGCGGCCGGTGGCGGCGAAGACGGCCGGCGCGGACTCGCCCTGCACGTCGGCGTGCTCGACCCCGATCACTCCCCCGTCGACCAGGAGCGCGGCACCGCGCTCCTCCAGCGCGCGGATCGCGTCGAGACCGTCGTCCCCGGAGAACAGCGCGAGGTGCGGGTCGTGCTCGCGCGCCTCCCGGGCGACCGACTCCCAGGCCTCGAGCGGCACGTAGGGCGGGTTGCTGACCACGACGTCCACCCGGCCGAGGATGTCGTCGAACGCGGTCGCGAGGTCCCCCAGCCGGAGGTCGACGCCGGTCCCGGCGAGGTTGCGCTCGGCCCAGGCGTACGCCGCCTCGTCCAGCTCCACCGCGTGCACCTCGGCGTCCGGGACCTCGTCGGCGAGCGCCTTCGCGATCGCCCCGGATCCCGTGCACAGGTCCACGACGACCGCGGAGCCGGCGCCGGTCAGCTGCTCGACCGCCCAGCCGGCGAGGAGCTCGGTCTCCGGGCGCGGCACGAAGACGCCGGGGCCCACGAAGAGCTCGACGTGACGGAACCACGCGACCCCGGTGAGGTGCTGGAGCGGCTCACGCCCGGCGCGGCGCTCGACCAGCCGCGTGAAGGCCTCGGCAGCCTCAGGGGCGACCTCGTCGACGAGCACGAGCTCGCCGCGGGAGCGCCCCAGCACGTGCGCGAGCAGCGCCGACGCGTCGTGCTCAGGGCTCGCGACGCCGGCCGCGCGCAGCCGCGCCTCGGCCGCCTGGAGCAGGTCCCGCCGGCGGGTCACCTCAGGCCTCGAGCGCGGCCAGCCGGTGGGCGAGGTCGGTCTCGACGCAGGAGTCGAGCACCGGCTGCAGGTCACCGTCGAGCACCTGGTCGAGGTTGTAGGCCTTGTAGCCGGTGCGGTGGTCGGAGATCCGGTTCTCCGGGTAGTTGTAGGTGCGGATCCGCTCGGACCGGTCGACGGTGCGCACCTGGCTGCGGCGCGCCTCGCCGGCGGCGGCGTCCGCCTCCTCCTGGGCGGCGGCGAGCAGCCGGGCCCGGAGGATGCGCAGGGCCTGCTCCTTGTTCTGGAGCTGGCTCTTCTCGTTCTGGCAGCTGACGACGATCCCGGTCGGGAGGTGCGTGATCCGCACCGCCGAGTCGGTCGTGTTGACGCTCTGGCCACCCGGTCCGCTGCTGCGGAAGACGTCGATGCGCAGGTCGTTGTCGTTGACCTCGACGTCGACCTGCTCGGCCTCGGGCAGCACCAGCACGCCCGCGGCGCTGGTGTGGATGCGGCCCTGCGACTCGGTCACCGGGACGCGCTGGACGCGGTGCACGCCGCCCTCGAACTTGAGCAGGCCGAAGGGCGCCTGGCCCGGCTCGCTGCTCGCGCCCTTCACGGCGACGGTGACCGACTTGTAGCCGCCCAGGTCGGACTCGGTCGCGTCGAGGATCTCCGTCTTCCACCCGCGCCGCTCCGCGTAGCGGGTGTACATCCGCAGCAGGTCGCCCGCGAACAGGGCGCTCTCCTCGCCGCCCTCCCCCGACTTCACCTCGAGGATCGCGTCCTTGTCGTCGGCGGGGTCCCGCGGGACCAGCAGTCGCTGCAGCCGCTCGGCGGCCGCCTCCTGCTGCTGCAGGAGGTCGGCCACCTCGTCGGCGAACGCGGGGTCGTCGGCAGCGAGCTCGCGCGCCGCCTCGGCGTCGCCGCCGAGGCGCTGCCAGTCACGCCAGGCGCCGATGATCGTGCCGAGCTCGGCGTACCTCCGGTTCAGGGTGCGCGCGAGCCGCGGGTCGGCGTGGGTCTCGGGCAGCGCGAGCTTCTGCTCGAGCTCGGCGTGCTCGGCGAGCAGGCCCTCGACCGCGTCGAACACCTGGTGGGTCAGGAGTTCTTCTTGCCGTACTTGGCCTCGAAGCGGGCAACGCGACCGCCGGTGTCGAGGATCTTCTGCTTGCCCGTGTAGAACGGGTGGCACTGCGAGCAGACGTCGGCGTGGATCGTGCCGGCCGTCGCGGTGCTGCGCGTCGTGAAGGTGTTCCCGCAGGTGCAGGTCACGGCGGTCACGACGTAGTCGGGGTGGATGTCCTTCTTCATGGTGTCCTCTCACATGGCGCCGGGTCGTGCATGGCGGGATGCCGCACGTGAACCGGGGCCGACCGATGGATTCTACGGACTGCTGCGGACCAACACCCAATCGCCTCGGCTTGTTCCGCGCGAGGGGGCGACCCGCGAGCGACTAGGCCAGCACGCCGTCGGCGATGACCTCGAGCAGCGGCCGCACGGCGTCGGGCGGGAGCTCGGACTGGTCGGCGATCGTCGCGACGCCGCCCACCAGGCGGGCGACCTGCACGGCGTCGACGTCGGGCTTGAGCGCTCCGCGCTCGGCAAGTACGTCGAGCACGCGCTGCTGGGCCCGGACGAGCACCGTGCACTTGGTGCGGATCGGCGACTCCTCGACCCCGATCGCCGAGGTGAGCTTGGCCGGCCCGCCCTTGTGGGCGGAGATCACGCCGACGTAGGTCTCGAACCAGTGCAGCAGCAGCTCCCGAGGGCTCCCCTCGTGGGCGAGGGCCTTCTCGGTCGCCTCGTCCACCGAGTCGACCCAGGCCTGCATCACCGCGTCGAGCAGGACGTCCTTGGTCGGGAAGTGCCGGTAGAGGGTGCCGGGACCGACGCCCGCCTGCCGGGCGATCTCGTCCAGCGGGGCGTCGTACCCCTTCGCGCGGAACACGGCACGAGCCGCCTCGACGATGCGGTCGCGGTTCCGCTGCGCGTCGGCGCGCATGGACCTCATCTCCCTCTGCGAAAACAAATTCCCTTGCGAAACGGAGAACGTCTCCGTATCTTGGAATAACCGGAGACATCCTCCGCTTGTTCCTTCCGACACTCAACCGGAGTGTCCCTCCACCTAATGTACCTCGGCCGACCCGGCCAGAACAGGAACTCCATGTCCACCATCTCGCCCGAGCGCGCCCGGACCGGGCGCACCCGGCTGCCGACCGAGCTGCCGCCCGACGCCGGGCGGATCGCCGTCGGCACCTTCCTCGTCCTCCTCGCCCAGCTCATGCTCGTCCTCGACGCGACCGTCGTGAACGTGGCCCTCCCCCGGATCGGCACCGACCTGGACTTCGGCGCCGCCGGGCTGTCCTGGGTGCTCAACGGCTACAGCCTCGCCTTCGGCGGGCTGCTCCTCCTCGGCGGCCGCCTCGGCGACGTCTTCGGCCGCCGTCGGGTCTTCCTCCTCGGGCTCGGGGTGTTCGCGACGTTCTCCCTCGTCGGCGGCATCGCCTGGTCCGCGGAGGTGCTCGTCGTCTCCCGCGCCCTCCAGGGCGCCGGCGCCGCGCTGGCCGCGCCCTCCGTGCTCGCGCTGCTCAGCACCAACGCGCCCGACGACGCCGCCCGCAACCGGGCGCTCGCCCTCTTCTCGGCCGTCTCCTCCGGCGGCGGCGCCATCGGGCTGATCCTCGGCGGCTTCCTCACCGACCTCGTCTCCTGGCGCTGGACGCTGTTCATCAACGTGCCGATCGCCGTGGTGGTGCTGCTGACGGTGAGCCGCTTCGTGGCCGAGACCCCGCGGCGCCCCGGCCGGTTCGACGTCGTCGGCGCCCTCGCGGCGACCGGTGGCGCGGTGGCGATCGTCTGGTCGCTCATCGGCGCGCCGGACCACGGCTGGCTGTCGGCGCGCACGCTCGGTGGGCTGGCTACCGGCCTCGCGCTGGTCGCCGTGCTCGCCGTCACCGAGGCGCGGGTGACCCACCCGCTGCTGCGCCCGTCGCTGCTCCGGAGCCGGTCGCGGGTCTCCGCGCTGGCCGTGATGGCGGCGCTCTACGGCGGCATGCTCGCGATGTTCTTCGTGATGGTGCAGGTGCTCGAGGGGCACCTCGGCTACGGGCCGCTGGAGGCGGGCTTCGCCTTCCTGCCGCTCCCCGTGAGCGTCTTCACGATGTCCCGGCTCACCCCGCGGCTCGTGGCCCGGTTCGGGCAGCCACCGCTGATCGTCCTCGGCACGACGGGCCTGGTCGTCGCGTTCTCCCGGCTGGTGTCGATCGACGCCACCAGCGGCTACTGGGACGGCGCCTTCCTGTCGCTCCTGCTGACCGGTCTCGCCGCGGGCATCAGCTTCATGCCGATCACCTCGCTGGTGCTCACCGGCGTCGAGCCAGAGCACGCCGGGTCCGCCTCGGGCCTGCTCCAGACCGTCCAGCAGCTCGGCGGCTCGGTCGGGCTCGCGATCGTGGCCTCGACCTTCGCCCAGGTCGACGGGGACTTCATCGACGGGGCGCGGGCGGCGTTCACCGCGGCCCTGGTCCTCGCCGGGCTCGGCCTGGTGAGCGCGCTCAGCCTCGTCGTACGGCGCCCCGCCGCAGCCCTCCCCGCGACGGACTGACCGCACCCCACCCCCACCCCCACCCCCCGGAGCAACGCAGGAACGCCGAGTCGGCGCTTGTCAACAAGCGCCGACTCGGCGTTCTCGGCAGGGGCCCGCGCGGGGCGGGGTGGTGGCTACTCCTCGCCGGGGGCGGGAGTGGTCTTCTGCACCTGCATCAGGAACTCGATGTTGGTGTGGCTCTTCCGGAGCCGCTCGAGCAGGAGCTCGATCGCCTGCTGGCCGTCGAGGTTGGAGAGCACCCGGCGGAGCTTCCAGATGATCTGGAGCTCCTCCTTGCCGATGAGCAGCTCCTCGCGGCGCGTGCCCGACGCGACCGGGTCGATCGCCGGGAAGATGCGGCGCTCGGAGAAGTCGCGCCGGAGCCGGAGCTCCATGTTCCCGGTGCCCTTGAACTCCTCGAAGATCACCTCGTCCATCTTCGAGCCGCTGTCGATCAGCGCGGTGGCGAGGATCGTCAGCGAGCCGCCGTTCTCGATGTTGCGCGCCGCGCCGAAGAACTTCTTCGGCGGGTAGAGCGCGGCCGAGTCGACCCCGCCGGAGAGGATCCGGCCCGAGGCCGGCGTCGACAGGTTGTAGGCCCGGCCCAGGCGGGTGATGCCGTCGAGGAGGACGACGACGTCGTGGCCGAGCTCGACGAGCCGCTTCGCCCGCTCGATCGCCAGCTCGGCGACGGTGGTGTGGTCGCTGGCCGGGCGGTCGAACGTCGAGGAGATGACCTCGCCCTTCACCGAGCGCTCGAAGTCGGTGACCTCCTCGGGCCGCTCGTCGACCAGGACGACCATCAGGTGGCACTCGGGGTTGTTGGCCGTGATCGAGTTCGCGATCGACTGCATGATCATGGTCTTGCCGGCCTTGGCCGGCGACACGATCAGGCCGCGCTGGCCCTTGCCGATCGGCGCCACGATGTCGATCACCCGCCCGGTCAGGTTCTCCGGACCGGTCTCCATGCGCAGCCGCTCGGTCGGGTAGAGCGGCGTCAGCTTGTTGAAGTCGACCCGGTTCTTCGCCTGCTCCGGCTCCACGCCGTTGACGGTGTCGATGCGCACCATCGGGTTGAACTTCTCCCGGCGCTCGCCCTCGCGCGGCTGGCGCACCTGGCCGACGATCGCGTCGCCGCGACGCAGGCCGTACTTCCGCACCATCGAGAGCGAGAGGTAGACGTCGTCGGGGCCGGCGAGGTAGCCGCTGGTGCGCACGAACGCGTAGTTGTCGAGCACGTCGAGGATGCCGGCCGCGGGGACGACCACGTCGTCCTCGAGGATCGTCGTGTCGGGCTCACGCCCGCCCGGGCGGTTCACCCGGTCGCGGTCGCGACCGCGCCGGCGCCGGTTGCGCCGGCTGCCGCCCTCGCCGTCGCCGTGCTGGTCGCCGTGGTCGTCGGCGTCCTGCGAGTCGTTGCGGGGCTGGTCGTTGCGGGGCTGGTCGTTGCGGGGCTGGTCGTTCTTCGGCTGCTCGTTCTTGGGCCGGTCGCCCTTGGGCTGCTCGTTCCTGGGCCGGTCGGCCTTGGGCTGCTCGTCCTTGGGCCGGTCGCCCTTGGGCTGGTCCTTCTTGGGCTGCTGGCCCTGGTCCTTCTTCGGCTGGTCCTTCTCGGCCCGGTCGTTGTCCGGCCGGTCGGCCTGGTCCTGCGTGGCCTGCCGGTTCTGCTCGCCCTGCTCGACCGGGGCGGCCTTCTTCTCGGCGGCGCGGCCGGTCTGGCCGGCCTGGGCCGCCTTGATCGCGTCGACGAGCTGGGCCTTCTTCATCCCGCCCGCTCCCGCGATGCCCATGCCGCCCGCCATCGCCTTGAGGTCGGCGAGCAGCATGGAGTTGAGCCCACCGGCCCGCTTCTTCGGAGCCGCCTTCGCGCCGCTGTCGTCGGCCTGCTCGGGCTCGGTGGAGAGATTGCTGTCCGTCACGTGAGGTCCTTCCCACGTATCACGGCCGGGCCGCCCGGGACGCCTCCACGGCAGGCCGGGGGCCGGCTTCTGGTTCAGGGGGTCCTCCAGCCCTGGGGCGCCCGTCGATCCGGGCGAGTGGCTGAGGGAGGTGCGCGTTTCGGGATCTGCCCGGTCTCGCGCGCGCCGGATGAGTCGGCGCGCCGTCAATGTACCACCGGCCGACGCCTCGACCGCCCGTGCTCACCAGGCGACGGCGCCCCGCGTGTCGATCCCGAGCTCCAGCGCCGTCCACCCGTCCGGGCACACCGCCCGGAGCCGGTCGGCGCCACCGCCGTCGGCGGCGGCGGTGAACGCCAGGACGGTCGGTCCGGCGCCGGACACGATCGCCGGTACGCCGTCCGCACGCAGCCGGTCCACGAGGTCGAGGCTGTCGGGCATCGCCTCCCGGCGGTAGTCCTGGTGCAGCCGGTCGGCGGTCGCGCGGAGCAGCTGGTCGGGCCTCCCGGCCAGGGCGGCGACGAGCAGGGCCGCCCGCCCGGCGTTGGCGGCGGCGTCGGCGTGCGGCACCTGCGCGGGGAGCAGGCCGCGTGCGAGCTCGGTCGAGAGCGGCTCGGGAGGGACGAAGACGACGGCGCCGATCCGCGGGTCGACCGAGCCCGGCACCGCGAAGAACGTGCCGTCCGCGTCCTGGCCCGCGATGGTGAACCCGCCGAGCAGGGCCGGCGCGACGTTGTCGGGATGTCCCTCGATCTGCGCGGCGAGGTCGAGCAGCGCCTCGTCGTCGAGCAGCAACCGGCCACCCGCGACCAGCTCGCGCGCCAGCCAGACGCCGGCGACGATGGCGGCCGACGAGGACCCGAGGCCGCGCGCGTGCGGGATGACGTTGCGGCACGCGAGCCGCAGCCCGGGCGGCGCGGCGTCGAGCCGCTCGAACGCCGCGCGCATCGCGCGCACCACGAGGTGGCGCTCGTCGCGGGGCACCTCGTCGCGGCCGATGCCGTCGACGTCGACGACGAGCCCGCCTTCGGTCACCTCCGCCTCCAGCCGGTCGCGGAGCCCGAGCGCGAGCCCGAGCGCGTCGAAGCCGGGCCCGAGGTTCGCCGAGGTCGCGGGCACCGACACCCGCGCGGGGCCGGTCGCGAAGCCGTTCATCGCCCGGGGGCCCCGGCGGCGGCCTCCTCGACCAGGCCCGCGGCGGCAGCGACGGCGGCGAGCTCGGCGTCGACGACCTCGTCGACCACGGTGCCCCCGGCCTCGGCGAAGCCCTCGAGGGCGGTGGCGGTGTCCTTGAGGCCGTGGCCGGTCACCGTGATGACCACCGTGCTGCCGGCGTAGGTCTCACCGGCCTTCAGCTCCTGCAGCAGCCCGGCCACGCCGGCGGCACTGGCCGGCTCGACGAACACGCCGTCGGCCCGCGCCAGCTCGCGCTGCGCGGCGAGGATGTCGTCGTCGGTGACGGCGGCGAACCGTCCGCCCGACTCGGCGGCGGCGGCCTCGGCGAGGTGCCAGGACGCCGGGTTGCCGATCCGGATCGCGGTCGCCCGGGTCTCGGGCTCGGGGAACGGCTCGCCGGTGACCAGCGGGCTGGCACCCGCCGCCTGGAAGCCGCGCATGACCGGCGTGCGGGTCGCGTGACCGAGCTCGGCGTACTGCTGGTAGCCCATCCAGTACGCCGAGATGTTGCCCGCGTTCCCGACGGGGAGCAGGTGGTAGTCCGGGGCGTCGCCGAGGAAGTCGACGATCTCGAACGCCGCCGTCTTCTGGCCCTGGAGCCGGACCGGGTTGACCGAGTTGACGAGCGCGACGGGGTAGGCGCCCGCGAGCTCGCGCGCGAGGCGCAGGCAGTCGTCGAAGTTGCCGCGCACCATGATCACGTGGGCGCCGTGGATGATCGCCTGCGCCATCTTGCCGGCGGCGATCTTGCCCTCGGGCACCAGCACGAGGGGCTTGAGCCCGGCCTTGGCGGCGTAGGCCGCCATCGACGCCGAGGTGTTGCCGGTCGACGCGCACACGCAGGCCTGGGCGCCCTCGTGCTTGGCCACCGAGATGGCAGCCGTCATGCCGCGGTCCTTGAAGGACCCGGTCGGGTTGTCGCCCTCGACCTTGAGGTGCACCTCGGCGCCGGTCAGCCCGGACAGCCACGCGGAGTGCACCAGCGGCGTGCCGCCCTCACGCAGCGTGACCGCAGCGACGCCGGCCGGGATGTCCAGCAGGTCGCGGTACTCCTCGACGACGCCCCGCCACTGCGGTCGTCCGGTCAGCGCACTCATTCCTCGGTCCCTTCCACCCGCATCACCGAGGTGACGTCGCGGACGATGTCCATCCCGCGGAGCTCCTCCACCGTCGCCGAGAGCTGCGCGTCGGTCGCCTCGTGGGAGACGACGACGAGCTGGGCGTCGTCGTCCCGGCCCTCCTGGCGCACCGTCTGGATCGACACCCCGTGGGTCGCGAACGCGGTCGCGACGGCGGCGAGCACGCCCGCGCGGTCGTCCACGTCGATCGCCACGTGGTAGCGGGTGCGGGTCTCCCCCATCGGCAGCACCGCGCGGTCGGCGTACGCCGACTCACCGACGCCGCGGATGCCCTGCCGGTGGTTGCGCGCCACGGTGACCAGGTCGCCGAGGACCGCGCTCGCGGTCGGGGCGCCGCCGGCACCGGGGCCGTAGAACATCAGCTGGCCCGCGGCCTCGGACTCGACGAAGACCGCGTTGAACGCCTCGCGCACGCTGGCCAGCGGGTGCGACCTCGGGATCATCGCGGGGTGGACGCGGACGCTCACCGCCTCCTCGCGGTGACCGCCCTCGGTCTCGGTGGTCCGCAGCTCGGCGATCGCCAGCAGCTTGATGACGCTGCCCATCTCCCGCGCGGAGCGGGCGTCACCGGCGGTGACCTCGCTGATCCCCTCGCGGTGGACGTCGGCGGCGGTGACCCGCGAGTGGAAGGCGAGGCTGGCCAGGATCGCGGCCTTGGCGGCGGCGTCGAAGCCCTCGACGTCGGCGGTCGGGTCGGCCTCGGCGTATCCCAGCGCCTGGGCCTCCTCGAGCGCCTCGTCGAAGCCCGCGCCGGCGGTGTCCATCCGGTCGAGGATGAAGTTGGTGGTGCCGTTGACGATGCCGAGCACGCGGGTGACCTTGTCGCCGGCGAGCGACTCGCGCAGCGGGCGCAGGATCGGGATGGCGCCGGCGACCGCGGCCTCGAAGTAGAGGTCGCGTCCCGCCTTGTCGGCGGCCTCGTGGAGGGTCGCGCCGTCCTCGGCCAGGAGCGCCTTGTTGGCGGTCACGACGGAGGCGCCGTTCTCGAGCGCGCGGAGGATGAGCGACCGCGCGGGCTCGATGCCGCCGATCACCTCCACGACGAGGTCGACGTCGTCGCGGGCGACCAGCCCGGCCGCGTCCGTCGTGAGCAGCTCCGCCGGCACCTCGACCTCGCGCGGCGCGTCGAGCCGTCGTACGGCGACGCCCACCAGCTCGACCGGGGCGCCGACCCGGGCCGCGAGGTCGTCGGCGTGCTCGTGGAGCAGCCGTACCACCTGCGAGCCCACCGAGCCGCAGCCCAGCACCGCCACCTTGAGGGGCTTGTCACCCTCCATGCTCAAACCACTCACCCGACATCCGTCGCCAACAGGTCGTCCTCAGTCTCTCGCCGTACGACGACGCGCGCGACTCCGTCCCGCACCGCGATCACCGGCGGGCGCAGCGCGTGGTTGTAGTTCGACGCCATCGAGCGGCAGTAGGCACCGGTGCCCGGCACCGCGAGCAGGTCGCCCGGCGCCACGTCGGCGGGGAGGAATTCGTCGCGCACCACGATGTCGCCGGCCTCGCAGTGCTTGCCGACCACCCGGGACAGCACCGGTGCGGCGTCCGACGCGCGGCCCGCGAGGGTGCACGAGTAGTCGGCGTCGTAGAGGGCGGTGCGGATGTTGTCGCTCATGCCGCCGTCGACGCTGACGTAGGTGCGCACGGCGCCCGCGTCCAGCGCGACCGGCTTCACCGTGCCGACGGTGTAGACCGTGCACATCGCCGGACCGACGATCGCGCGGCCGGGCTCGATCGACAGCCGCGGCTCGTCGACGCCGAGCGCGCGGCACTCGTGCTCGACGATCTTGCCCATCTCGGTCGCCAGCTGCGCGGGGTCGGACGGGTCGTCCTGCGTCGTGTAGGCGATGCCGAAGCCACCGCCGAGGTCCATCTCCGGCATCGTCACGCCCAGCTCGTCGGAGACCCGTGCGTGCAGCGCGAGGACGCGGCGCGCGGCGACCTCGAAGCCGGAGGCGTCGAAGATCTGGCTGCCGATGTGGGAGTGCAGCCCCAGCAGGTCGATGCCCTCGACGGCGCTGAGCCGGCGGACGGCCTCGAAGGCGTCCCCGGACGTGATCGAGAGGCCGAACTTCTGGTCCTCGTGGGCGGTGGCGATGTACTCGTGCGTGTGCGCCTCCACGCCGGCGGTGACCCGCACCATGACCCGGGCGCGGAGGCCGGTGTCGCGGGTGATCATCTCGAGCCGCTCGATCTCCTGGAACGAGTCGACGATGATCCGCCCGACGCCCGCCGCGACCGCGCGGCGCAGCTCCGCGACGCTCTTGTTGTTGCCGTGGTAGCCGATCCGGGCGGGCTCGAACCCCGCGCGCAGCGCCACGGTGAGCTCGCCGTCGGAGCAGACGTCGAGGCAGAGCCCCTCCTCGGCGATCCACCGCGCGACCGCCGTGCAGAGGAAGGCCTTGCCCGCGTAGTAGACGTCCCAGCCGGAGAAGGCCTCCTTGAACGCCCGCGCCCGGGCGCGGAAGTCCTCCTCGTCGAGGACGTGGGCGGGCGTGTTGTGGTCGGCGACGAGGTCGGCGACCGGCACTCCCCCGACCACCAGGTCGCCGTCCACCTTCTGCGCGGTGGCGGACCACAGCTGCGGGACGAGCGCGTTGACGTCGCGCGGCGGCTGCAGCCAGGAGGGTCCGCGCAGCGCACCGGGCGCGTGCGCCCAGCCTGCCTCGTGGGTCGTGCTCACGGCGGCGTCACATCCGCTCGGGCGCGGTCACGCCGAGCAGGTCGAGGCCGTTGGCGAACACGCGCTGCGTCGCCAGCACCAGCACCAGCCGGGCCAGGTTGGCAGGCGTGACGGGCTCGTCGCCCTGCGGGAGCATCCGGCACTCCTTGGTGTCGTACCACTTGTTGAAGACCGACGCCGTGTCCTCCAGGTAGCGGGCGATCCGGTGCGGCTCGCGCAGCTCGGCCGCGCTGGCGACCACCCGCGGGAACTCCGCCAGCGCCCGCAGCAGCTCCCCGTCGCGCTCGTGGGTGAGCAGCGACGGGTCGTAGTCGTCGGGCTTGGACATGCCGAGCTCGGTGGCGTTCTCGATCATCCGGCAGGTGCGCGCGTGGGCGTACTGCACGTAGTAGACCGGGTTGTCGTTGGAGGCCTTGGTGATCTCGGCGACGTCGAGCGTCAGCGGGCTGTCGGCCGGGTAGCGCGCGAGGGAGTAGCGCAGCGCGTCGACGCCGATCTCCTCGGCGAGCTCCTGGAGCGTCACGATCGTGCCCGCCCGCTTGGAGAGCTTGAGCTCCTCGCCGTCGCGGAGGATCTTCACGAGCTGGCCGATCATCACGTCGAGGGTGACGTCGGGGTCGTCGCCGACGCAGGCCGCCATCGCCCGGAGCCGGCCGACGTAGCCGTGGTGGTCGGCGCCGAGCAGGTAGATGCAGTGGTCGAAGCCCCGGGACCGCTTGTCGAGGTAGTAGGCGGTGTCGGAGGCGAAGTAGGTGAGCTCGCCGTCGGACTTGATGAGCACCCGGTCCTTGTCGTCGCCGAAGTCGGTGGTGCGCATCCACAGCGCGCCGTCGCGCTCGTAGACGTGGCCGAGGTCCTTGAGCCGCGCCAGCGTCTCCGGGACCGACCCGGACTCGTGCAGCGACAGCTCGGAGAACCACACGTCGAAGTGGGTGTGGAAGCTGTCGAGCTGGTCCTGCTGCTCCTTGAGCTGGATCGCGTAGCCGACCTCGCGCACCGCGCGCAGGCGCTCGTCCTCGGGCAGCGCGAAGATCCCCGGGCTGGCCTTCTCGACCGCCTTCGCGAGGTCCTCGATGTAGGCGCCCGCGTAGCCGTCCTCCGGCGTGGGCTCGCCGAGCGCCGCGGCGACGATCGACGCGGCGAACTTGTTCATCTGGACGCCGCGGTCGTTGATGTAGAACTCCCGCGTCACCTCCGCACCGGCCGCGCTGAGGACCCGTCCGATGGCGTCGCCGAGCACGGCCCACCGGGTGTGGCCGAGGTGGAGGGGGCCGGTCGGGTTGGCGGAGATGAACTCCACGTCGATCTTCTGGCCGGCGAGCGTCCGCGTGTGCCCGTACGACGACCCGGCGGCCACGATGTCCGCGGCGACCTGTCCCTGGGCGCCCGCCTCCACGCTGATGTTGAGGAAGCCGGGCCCGGCGACCTCCACGCCGCTGATGCCCTCGGCGTCGCGCAGCCGCTCCGCGAGCAGCTCGCCGAGCGCCCGCGGGTTGGTGCCGGCCTTCTTGGCGAGCTGGAGGGCGATGTTGGTGGCGTAGTCGCCGTGACCCTTCTGGCGGGGCCGCTCCACCGTCACCTCGCCGGGCACACCGTCGGGCAGGGCGATCGCACCGTCGTCGACGAGCGCCGTGAGGCCGCCGACGATGGTGGTGGAGAGCTGCGCAGGAGTCACCGGGCAAGCCTATCGGCGGGCACCGTTTTCTCCTCCGTCGATATCGACCGGTAAGGTTCCACAGCGCGCCGGGAGCACCACCGTCCGGGCGCGATGCCTCCGTAGCTCAGGGGATAGAGCACTGGTTTCCGGTACCAGGTGTCGCAGGTTCGAATCCTGCCGGAGGCGCCCCCACCGCAGCCCGTCCCGGGCCGCTCCCCGACCGGTCAGGTTGCTGGCAGGTTCGCCCCCGCAGGCTGGGTGGCATGTTCGATCTCATCAACGGCCTGCCCGTGCACCCGCTCGTCGTCCACGCCGTCGTCGTCCTCCTGCCCCTGGCAGCGGTCGGCACGCTCGCGATCGCGGTCCGGCCGCAGTGGCGCGCCCGGTACGGCGTCCTGGTCACCGGCGCCGCGCTGATCGCCACCGTCCTCACCCCTGTCGCGACGTCGAGCGGCGAGGCCCTCGAGTCGCACGTCGGCAACCCCGGCGAGCACGCCGAGCTGGGCGAGCAGCTGATCTGGTTCGCCATCCCGCTGCTCCTGCTCTCGGCGGCGCTCACCTGGCTCGGCCGGCGTGCCGAGCAGGCGGAGAAGGCCGGGACCCCCGACGCCGCGGCCGCCGCGCGACCGGGCACCGGCCTGAGCCGCACCGTCGCGGTGCTCGCCGTCGTGGCCGCCCTCGCGGCCACCGTGCAGATCTACCGGGTCGGCGACTCCGGCGCGCGCGCCGCGTGGGGCGACCAGGTCAGCTCCTCGTCGGCCACCAGCGGTGACGCCGACGACTGAGTGAGAATGGGCGCCGTGCTCACGATCGGTGTGTGCGACGACCACCCCGCGATCCGCAAGGTGCTGGTGCGCGGCCTGCGCCAGGCCGGTCACGACGTCGTCGTGGCGCACGACGGACGGGAGGCGGTGTCCCGGCTCGGGCCGGAGCAGCCGCTCGACGTCATCGTGATGGACATCGGGCTGCCCGACGCCGACGGTCGCGACGTGGTGCAGGCCCTCCAGGCGGCCGGCCAGCGGGCACCGGTGCTGTTCCTGACGGCGCTGGGCGACACCCACGACAAGCTGTCGGGGTTCGCAGCCGGGGCCGACGACTACGTGGTCAAGCCGTTCGACCTCCGCGAGGTCCTCGCGCGGCTCGAGGTGCTCGCCCGCCGCACGCCCAACGACGCGGAGCCGCCCGGGGACCTCCGGCTCGACCCGCTCTCCTTCGTCGCCCGCACCGACACCGGCGAGGTCCGGCTGACGCCCACCGAGTTCCGGATCCTGGCGGCGGTGCTCGCCCGCCGCGGCGAGGTGGTCCGCCGGCACGCGGTCGTCGCCGCCGGCTGGCCCGACGGCGCCATCGTGGCCGAGAACACGCTCGACAGCTTCGCGCGCCGGATCCGCAACAAGCTGCGGGAGATCGACTCGCCGGTCGCGCTCGAGACCGTCCGCGGCGTCGGGTTCCGGGTCCCGTGACGGCCAACCCGACCGGACTGCGCCGCCGCCTCGTGCTCTGGGCGGCCGGGCTCAGCGCGGGCGTCGCCGTGGTGCTGGTGCTCGTGGTGAACGTGGTCATCGACGCGACCGCCGACGAGAAGGTCGCGGAGCGCGTGGAGTCCTACACCGTCTGGACGACCGCCGCGGCGGGCGTCGGGATGGCGCTGCTCGCGACGGCGCTCGCCGCCTGGGCGAGCCGTCGCGTGCTCGAGCCGGTCGCCGAGATGGCGCGGACAGCGGCCGACTGGAGCGAGCACGACCTCGACCGGAGGTTCGACCTCGGCCCGCCGACCGACGAGATCCGGGCGCTCGGCGCCACCCTCGACGGCCTGCTCGACAAGGTCTCGCAGGTCATCCTCGGCGAGCAGCGGCTCACCTCCGAGCTGGCCCACGAGCTGCGCAGCCCGCTCACCGCCATCCGCGGGACCGCCGACCTGATCGCCATGCGTCCCGACCTCGACGACCAGCTCCGGGAGGACGTCGCCGACATCCTCGACTGCTGCCAGGTGATGGCCGACACGATGACCGGCCTCCTCGACCTCGCGCGCGCCAGCGCCGCGGGCAGCACCGGGACGGCCTCGCTGCGCGACGTCGTCGCGAGCGCGCTCGACGCGGTGGACGGCGACCGGGTGGTCGTCTCGGGCGACCTCGGGCTCGTGGTCGCCGTACCGGCTGCCCTCGCGGCGCGCGCCCTGGCGCCGGTGCTCGACAACGCGACCCGGCTCGCACCGCACGTCGCGCTGCGCGCGGAGCGCCGCGGCCGCTGGGTCGACGTGAGCGTGTCCGACGACGGGCCCGGGGTCCCCGTGGGGCTCGCCGAGACGCTGTTCGAGCCGGGGCGCTCCGGCGGCTCCGGCAGCGGGCTCGGGCTGGCCCTCTCCCGCCGGATCGCCCGCAGCGTCGGCGGCGACGTGCGGCTGGAGCCCCCGGTCGCAGGAGCCGGCGCGACGTTCGTCGTCTCGCTGCCCGCTGCCTGATCCGCTCCCCCGGCCGCGGTCCCGGCCTGCCGGTCAGCCGGCGAGCGCGTGCAGGGCGGACCAGGCGTCGAAGCCGCCGATCAGGTCGGAGACGTCGGTGTAGCCCCGGCTCCGCAGGTACGACGCCCCGACGGCCGATCGCCAGCCCCCGGCGCAGTGCACCACGACCGAGCGGTCGCGCGGCACCTCGCCGATCCGGCGACGCAGCTCGGCGAGCGGGATGTTGACCGAGCCCGGGATCCGACCGGCCTCCAGCTCCGCGGCGTTGCGGACGTCGACCAGGAGGACGTCGGTCCCCGGGTCGGCCACCGCGTCGTCGAGGGCCGCAGGGGTCAGCCGGCTCGCGTGCCCGACGCGACTCTCGTCCATCCCCAGCAGGAGGGACTCGACGTCGGGCAGGTGGCCGAGGACGCCGTCGAACCCGATCCGCGCCAGCCTCGTCACGACCTCGTCCTCGTGGCCCTCGGGGGCCACCACGACGATCCGGTCGTCGGGGTCGAGCATCATGCCGGCGGTCTCCGCGAACCGGCCGTCGAGCGGGATGCTGACCGCGCCCGGGAGGTGGCCGGCGGCGAACTCGGCCGCCTCACGGGCGTCCAGGAGCACCGCTCCGCCGTCGAGCGCGGCCGTCGCCGTGCCGAGGTCCAGCTCGGCGACCCGGCCCGCGACGTAGGTGTCGCGCTGCTTGCGGTTGAGGACCGCGTCGTAGACGAAGTAGTCCGGGGCGGACGGCTGGCCCTCGGTGACCAGTGCGACGAACTGCTCCTCGCTCATCGGCCGGCACGCGTAGTTGAGGCGGCGCTGCTCCCCGATCGTGGACTGCGTCTCGGTCGACAGGTTCTTGCCGCAGGCGGACCCGGCGCCGTGCGCGGGGAAGACCCGCACGTCGTCGGGCAGTCCCATCAGCCGGTGCTGCACCGAGTCGTAGAGCATCGAGCCCAGCTGCTCGGCGGTGACGCCGAGCGACGCGAGCAGGTCGGGTCGCCCCACGTCCCCGATGAAGAGGGCGTCGCCGGTCAGCACCGCGTAGGCGACCTCGTCGGCCGCGTGCTCGTGGACGAGCACGCTGATCGACTCGGGCGTGTGGCCGGGGGTGTGCATGATCTCCAGCACGACCCCGTCCGCACCGCCGAGCGCGATCCGCTCCCCGTCCGCGAGGTGCCGGACCGGGTAGTCGGCCTGGGCCGCGGTGCCGTAGCCGATCCACGCCCCGGTCGCCTCGGCGAGCTCCAGGTGACCCGCCAGGAAGTCGGCGTGGAAGTGCGTCATGATCACGCCCTCGATGCGCAGCCCGTGCTCGGCGGCGTCGGCGAGGTACTCCGCGACGTCGCGACGCGGGTCGACGACGACGGCCCGGCCGGTCGTCTCGTCCCCGATGAGGTAGGACGCCTGGGAGAGGCAGTCGAGGTAGTGCTGGGCGAAGTACATGTTCTTCTCCTGGGTGCGGTGGGCTCGGTGGCTCAGGTGAGGGCGGTCAGGCTCTGGACGGCGGTGTAGGCGCCGACCAGGACGAGGAGGGCGGCGAAGCCGCGACGGAGGCAGCGGGACGGGAGCCGGCCGGCGACGCGGGCTCCTGCCAGGGCCGCGACGACGGCGGCCGCGGCGAACGGCGCGATCACGCCCCAGTCGAACTCGGCCACCGATGCGCGGGCCGCCAGCGCCGACACGGAGTTCACGGCGACGACGACCAGGGACGTGCCCGCGGCGACGTCCATCGGCAGCCCGACCACGCCGATCAGCACCGGCACGACCACGAAGCCGCCGCCGACGCCGAAGAAGCCGGTCATCAGGCCGACCCCGACGCCGGCGCCGAGGACGCGCGACCACGCCGGTCGGGTCGCTGCCGGCGCCGCCTGGCGCTCGAGGACCATCGTGGTGCCGTCGCGCCGGTCGCGCGCGGCGGCCGGAGCGTGCGGGGCCCGGACCGCGAGGCAGCGCGGCTCCTGGGTGCGCCCGCGCCACATGGCCGCGGCCGCGGCGACCATCAGGACCGCGAAGCCGAGCAGCAGGAGGTGCTCGTCGAGCGCGTGCCCGAGGCGCGCTCCCAGCCAGGCCGCCGGGACGCCGACGAGGGCGAGCACCGCGCCCGTCCGCAGGTCCACCCGGCCCGCGCGGAGGAGCGAGACGGCACCCACCGCGGCGGTCACGCCGACGATGACCAGGCTGCTCGTCGTGGCCTCGGGCGCCGACTGGCCCACGAGGAAGACGAGTGCGGGGACCGTGAGGATCGCGCCGCCACCGCCGAGCCCGCCGAGGACCAGGCCGATGGCCACCCCCAGCGCGACGAGCAGGACGACGGTCGCCATGTCAGGCGGTGCGGCTCGAGGCGTCGGCCGTGACGAGCGGAAGGCCGGCGGCGTCCCACGCGACCAGGCCGCCGGCGAGGTTGACCACGTCCCGGTGCCCGGACGCGAGCAGCAGCTCGGCCGCCACCCGCGAGCGGTTGCCCGAGCGGCACACCAGCACGACGGTCCGGTCCGCAGGCACCGCGCTCGCCGCGAGCCGGCCCAGGGGCGCGTGGACCGACCCGGCGACATGGCCGGCGGACCACTCGTACGGCTCGCGTACGTCGACCAGGACGGCGCCCTGCTCTGCCAGTGCCTGCGCCTCGGCGGGCGTGACGTCGCGGACGGGGATCTGGGGCTCGAACATGGGTCTCCTCGGGTTGGTGGTCTCAGCCGGCGAGCGCGACGGTGAGCCGGTCGGGGGTGGTCAGGTCGGTGGTGAAGGCGAACCGGTCGCCCCGGACGACGGTCCGGCGCAGCTCGACCGGGCGGCCGCGCTGCTCGCCGGTCCGCTCGATGTGCAGCGCTGCGACGTCGGCGGGGAGGTGCAGGAGGCGGCGCTCGCCCAGCGCCGGGACGACCGCGCGCACGCGCTCGTGGCCGCCGGTCAGGGTCACGCCGCAGCGCTGCTCGAGCTCGGCGTAGAGGGAGGTGCTGGTCAGGTCGGCGTCCAGCAGCGGGGCCGCGATCGCGGCCGGCAGCCAGACCCGGTCGACCGCCAGCGGCTCCTCGTCCATCAGCCGCAGCCGCTCGAGGTGCACCAGCGGGGTCGACTCCTCCAGGCCCAGCCGCGCGGCGACGACCCCGTCGGCGACGGCGTCGAGGCGCAGCACGACCGAGCGCTGCGTGTGGCCGGCCGCCTCCACGGAGGCGAAGAGGCTGTAGAGGGTTCCCTGCCGCTGGTCGACGGTGCCGGCGCGGACCCGCGTGTGGCGGCCGCGCCCGCCCTCGAGCTGCCCGCTCTCGCGGAGCGCGCGGAGCGCCTCGCGGATCGTGTGCCGGCTGACGTCGTACTCCTGGGTCAGCTGGAGCTCGCCCGGGAACCCGTCGTCGAACTCGCCGAGCCGGATCCGCCGGGTGATGTCCTGCTGGACCCGCGCCCAGAGCGGGGTGCCGCGGGTGGGGTCGTTCGCGTTCATGACCGGTCCAGCAAATGTCCGGACAGGTCTATTCCAGGTGAAACCGGAAATGTCCGGACTTTTTACCCTCGAGCCCCGATCAGGGGCCCGCCGCGGGGCTCAGCAGTGCTCGAGCGTGGCGTCGTCGCGCGCCTCGTCGCCGTACCGCTGCGCGGCGGCCGTGTCCGGCGTCACCACGCTCGCGCCGTTGATGCTGGCGAACCCGCCGTGCACCACGCAGCTGGTCACCTTGCCGGGGTCGATGTCGGCGAGGACGTGCGCGAACCGGAAGAGCTCGGCCGGCGAGAGGTCGGTCGCGGTGTTCTGCATGACCGAGAGCACGCCGCGCGCGATGAAGCCGGGGTCGCCCTGGTGCTCGCGGACCTTCTCCTGGATGCCGCGCAGCACCCGGTCCTGGTTGGCGGACCGGTCGAAGTCGCCGCCCGCCAGGCCGTGCCGGATGCGCGAGAACTTCAGCGCGGTCAGGCCGGTCAGGTGGACGGTGCCCTGCGGGAAGCCCTGCGGCCAGATCTCGGAGTCGGAGAACGCCACCGGGTTGTCGACGTCGATCCCCCCGATGGCCTTGACCATGTTCTGGAAGTAGGTGAAGCGGGTGACGAAGACGTAGTCCGGCTGCACGCCGACCAGGTTGCCCACGGTCTGGCCGAGCAGGTCCGGTCCGCCGTAGTAGAGCGACGCGTTGATCCGGTCCGAGCCGGCACCGGGGATGGAGACGTAGGAGTCGCGCGGGATGCCGATGTCGGCGGCGGCGTGGGTCCGGGTGTTGAGGAAGATGAGGTGGAGGGCGTCGCCGCGGGTGTGCAGCATGTCCTCCCCGGGCCGGGCGTCGGAGCCGACCGCGAGCACGGTGATCACGTCCTTGCCGTGGGCGAGGTCGCCGAGGTCCACCCCCTCCGCCGCCTCGACCTTCACCAGGGCCGCGTCGGTCCGGTGGACGCCGCTGTCGGGCACCACCAGTGCGACGGCGGCCAGCGCGAGGGCGAGCGGGACGGTGCGCAGGATGCGGCGGAGGGCGTTCACGAGCGGTCCTTCCGGTGGCTGTGCTTGCCGGCCTTTCCGGGCACCCGGGGGGTGGCCGTGACGTCGTAGCCGAAGATCCGCCACCGGCCGTCCAGGCGCGAGAGCTCGACGAGCCCGCGCACGGCGACGACCCGCTCGGTCGCCCCGGAGGTCCGTACGCCGAGCGCCACGCTCGCGGTCACCCCGGCGGCCCGCCCGTGCACCGCGAGGATGTCGAGGGCCACCGAGCGGCGCACGGCGACGGGGTCCGACGCGCCGTCGGGATAGGCCGCCCTCGTCATGATCGAGCGGTCCCGCTGCGCGAGCTCGGCCGCACCGGCCGTGAAGCCGGGGAACGGGTCGTCGTCGCCGCCGGAGAGGTAGGCGGCGTCCCACCAGCCGTCGACGACCGCGGTGACCTCCTCGAGCACGGCGTGCCGCCGGTGCTTGGACAGCTTGCCCGTCACCTCCCGCACCGTGGCCGTCGTCGCGAGCGGTGGGGAGGACGGGGCCGCGCTGCTGCTGCCGTCGCCGCTGCCGCCGGCGCCGTCGTCGCCGGAGCACCCTCCGGCCGCCAGCGCGAGCACGATGAGCGGGGTCGCGACTGCGGCGACGCGACGCCTCCTCGACGGCGGTGAACCTGTGAGCACGGCGCTGCGGACCTCCTGCGTCGGCGGCATCTGGACGGGTCGACCCGGCGCTCCGGGTGTCATCCCGGTTACACCCTGCCCCAAAGGGTGGTCTCGGCCCCGCATTTGCATCGCGTTGGGTCTAGCCTTGACCGAGGTAAATCTGCGCCCCCACATCAGATCCGGAAGAGGCGAAGCAAGTCGTGCCGCAGTCGTCAGGCCAGCAGTCCACCAGCTCAGGCAGCTCGAACGGCGCGCCACCCGCCGACTTCGGCGCCAACGAGTGGCTCGTCGAGGAGATGAGGGAGCAGTTCCAGGCCGACCCCGGGAGCGTCGACCCCGCCTGGGCGGCGTACTTCCGCGGCGCCGGCAACGGCTCGTCGACGGGCAACGCTGCGGCCGGGCCCGCGGCCGAGACCAAGACCGCGGCACCCTCCAAGCCGGCGGCGGAGCCCGCGAAGTCGGCGCCCGCCCCGCAGGCGAGCCGGCCCGTGCCGAAGGCGACGCCCGCCCCGCAGGTCAGCCCGGCCTCGCAGACGACCCCCAAGCCGGATGCCAAGCCGACGCCGAAGGACGCGCCCCGGCCGGTGCAGACCGCGGCCAAGGACGAGCCGACCTTCACGGTGCTCCGTGGCATCCCGGCGGCGACCGCCAAGAACATGGAGGTCTCGCTCACCGTCCCGACGGCGACCTCGGTGCGCTCGGTGCCGGTGAAGCTGCTGTGGGACAACCGCATCGTCATCAACAGCCACCTCGCCCGGGCCCGCGGCGGCAAGGTCTCCTTCACCCACATCATCGGCTACGCGCTGGTGCGGGCGCTGAAGGCGATGCCGGAGATGAACAACTCCTACCAGGAGACCGACGGCAAGCCGACGATGGTGTCGCCGGCGCACATCAACCTCGGCCTGGCGATCGACCAGCAGAAGCCCGACGGCAGCCGGCAGCTCGTCGCACCGTCCATCAAGGCCTGCGAGACCATGGACTTCGCGGCCTTCTGGACGGCCTACGAGGAGATGATCCGCAAGGCCCGCGACAACAAGCTGACGATGGAGGACTACTCCGGCACCACGGTCAGCCTGACCAACGTCGGCGGCCTCGGCACCGTCCACTCGGTGCCGCGGCTGATGTCCGGCCAGGCCGCGATCATCGGCGTCGGCGCGATGGAGTACCCCGCCGAGTGGCAGGGCGCCTCCGAGGTCGCGATCTCCCGCAACGGCATCGGCAAGGTCATGACGCTCACGTCGACCTACGACCACCGGGTGATCCAGGGCGCGCAGTCCGGCGAGTTCCTCAAGCGGGTGCACCAGCTCCTGCTCGGCGAGGACGGCTTCTACGACGACATCTTCCGCTCGCTGCGGATCCCCTACGAGCCGATCCGGTGGAACGCCGACATCGCGACGTCCCACGACGACGAGATCGACAAGCAGGCCCGGATCCTCGAGCTGATCCACTCCTACCGCGTGCGCGGCCACCTGATGGCCGACACCGACCCGCTGGAGTACAAGCAGCGCAGCCACCCCGACCTGCGGATCGAGTCGCACGGCCTCACGCTGTGGGACCTCGACCGCGAGTTCCCCACCGGCGAGTTCGGCGGCGCCGGCCGGCGGTTCATGAAGCTGCGCCACATCCTCGGCATCCTGCGCGACTCCTACTGCCGCACCACCGGCATCGAGTACATGCACATCATGGATCCCGAGCAGCGCCGCTGGATCCAGGAGCGCGTGGAGCGCCCGCACACCAAGCCGCCCCGCGAAGAGCAGCTGCGGATCCTGCAGAAGCTCAACCAGGCCGAGGCGTTCGAGACCTTCCTGCAGACCAAGTTCGTCGGCCAGAAGCGGTTCTCCCTCGAGGGTGGCGAGACCACCGTCCCGGTCGTCGACGAGATCTGCGAGGCAGCCGCCGAGGCGGGCCTCGACGAGGTCACCATCGGCATGGCCCACCGCGGCCGGCTCAACGTGCTCGCCAACATCGTCGGCAAGAAGTACTCGCAGATCTTCCGCGAGTTCGAGGGCAACATCGACCCGCGCACCGTCCAGGGCTCGGGCGACGTGAAGTACCACCTCGGCGCGGAGGGCGAGTTCGTCGCGGGCAGCGGCGACAAGATCAAGGTGTCGGTGGCCGCGAACCCCTCGCACCTCGAGACCGTGGACCCCGTGCTCGAGGGCATCGCCCGCGCCAAGCAGGACGTCCTCGACCGCGGCACCGAGTTCCCGGTGCTCCCGCTGCTGCTGCACGGCGACGCGGCGTTCGCCGGCCAGGGCGTGGTCGCCGAGACCCTCAACCTGTCCCAGCTGCGCGGCTACCGCACCGGCGGCACGATCCACCTGGTCATCAACAACCAGGTCGGCTTCACGACGTCGCCGGGCGCGTCCCGCTCGACGCTCTACTGCACCGACGTCGCCCGGATGGTCCAGGCGCCGATCTTCCACGTCAACGGCGACGACCCCGAGGCCTGCATCCGGGTGGCCCGGCTCGCCTTCGAGTGGCGTCAGGCCTTCAACACCGACGTGGTGATCGACCTGGTCTGCTACCGCCGGCGCGGGCACAACGAGGGCGACGACCCGTCGTACACCCAGCCGCTCATGTACGACCTGATCGAGCAGAAGCGCTCGGTGCGCAAGCTCTACACCGAGTCCCTGATCGGTCGCGGCGACATCACGATCGAGGAGGCCGAGCAGGTCCTGCGCGACTACCAGGCGCAGCTCGAGCGGGTGTTCACCGAGGTCCGCGAGGCGACCGACGAGACGCCGACGACGTGGACGACCGTGCCGGACTACCCCGAGAAGCCGGTCGGCGAGACGGTCACGGCGGTCTCGATGGAGACGCTCAAGACGATCGCCGACGCCTACGTCACCCCGCCGGACGGGTTCACCGTGCACCCGAAGGTGATGCCGCAGCTGCAGCGCCGGGCCGCGGCGATCACCGACGGGCCGATCGACTGGGGCACCGGCGAGGTCCTGGCCTTCGGTGCGCTGCTCATGGACGGCCGTCCGGTGCGGCTCGCCGGCCAGGACTCGCGCCGCGGCACGTTCGTGCAGCGGTTCGCGACGATCATCGACCGCGTCAACGCCAGCGAGTGGACCCCGCTGTCCAACCTGTCCGAGGACCAGGCGAAGTTCTTCGTCTACGACAGCCTGCTCTCGGAGTACGCCGCGCTCGGCTTCGAGTACGGCTACTCGGTCGCCCGCCCCGAGGCGCTGGTCGCGTGGGAGGCGCAGTTCGGCGACTTCGTCAACGGCGCGCAGACCGTCATCGACGAGTACATCTCGGCCGGGCGCACCAAGTGGGGCCAGGACAGCGGCGTCGTGCTCCTGCTGCCGCACGGCTACGAGGGCCAGGGTCCCGACCACTCCTCGGCGCGCATCGAGCGGTTCATGACGATGTCCGCCGACGAGGCGTGGGTCGTGGCGCAGCCGTCCACCCCGGCGTCCCACTTCCACCTGCTCCGCCGCCACTCGCTGGGCGACGAGCACAAGCCGCTGATCGTCTTCACCCCGAAGTCGATGCTCAAGCGGAAGGAAGCGGCCTCGCAGCCCTCCGACTTCACCTCGGGCTCCTTCCAGCCGCTGATCGGCGACGCGGCCGCCGACCCGGCGAAGGTCGAGAAGCTGCTGATCTGCTCGGGCCGGATCACCTGGGACCTGATGGTCGAGCGCGGCAAGCGGGACAACGGCGACGGGTTCGCGATCGCGCGGGTCGAGCAGCTCTACCCGCAGCCCGCGGCCGAGATCGAGGCCGAGATCGCCAAGTACCCCAACCTCAAGCGGGTGCGCTGGGTGCAGGACGAGCCGGCGAACATGGGGCCGTGGCCGTTCTACGGGCTCAACGTCTTCCCTGCCCTCGGGACCGAGGTCGAGCTGGTGTCCCGGGCGCCGTCCTCCTCCCCCTCGGTCGGTGTCGCCAAGCGCCACCTCGAGGAGCAGAAGGACCTGATCGCCCGCGCGTTCGCCTGAGATGTACTTCACCGACCGCGGCATCGAGGAGCTCGAGCAGCGCCGGGGTGACGACGAGGTCACCCTGGCGTGGGTCGCCGACCGGCTCCAGGAGTTCGTCGACACCCACCCCGAGTTCGAGACCGCCGTCGAGCGCCTGGCCACCTGGCTGGCGCGGTTGGATGACGAGGACGACTGACTCCACGGCGGTCCGACAACCCCGAATTGCCCTAGGGTCAGCCGCGTGAGCGAGGACGCGGTCATCGAGTACGCCGCCTGGGGCGAGCTGTTCTTCGAGCAGGCCGTGACCGTCGAGCGCGTCCTGGCGGGCGTCAACGTCCTCGCCGACCGGCCGATCGACGTCGGCCCGCTCGGGGTCGGGCCGGGACGCCTGGCCAAGGTGCACGCCCGCGGGCGGATCGGCACCGCCACCGGCGAGCGGGTCGGTCTGATGCCGGTCACCTTCGAGGTGGCGCTCCCGGTGTCGCTGCACTTCGTGCTCGACCTCGGGATGGACAAGCAGCGGTTCGACGCCGACGTCGTCGTGCCGCTGCGGCTGACCGCGCACGGCCGCAGCGACCTCGCGATCGTGCTGGAGGTGACGCCGCCGACCGCTCAGCAGGTGGCGGTCGACCTGCGGGCGCAGGGCCTGCGGGCCTCGATCACCCAGGCCGCGGCCGGGATCGACGGCGAGCTGCGCCGCTTCATCGCCCGCTTCGTGGCCAAGGAGGTCGAGAAGCCGGAGGTCGCGGCCGCTCGCGTGATCGACGTGGGCGCCGCGCTCGCGCGCGCGGCCTCGGGCGTCGTCCCGCGGAGGACGCCCGAGGCCTGACCGGCCGCGAGTCGGTCAGTCGGCGTCGAGGTCCTGCTCGACGAGTGCCGCGATCTTGGCGACGTCGGCCTCGACGTCCCCGGAGACCTCGACGACTGCGCCGTTGCCGGCGCCGACGGTCATGATCAGCAGCGCGGAGCTCGCGTCGACCGGCTCCTCGCCGGGGAGCCCGATCAGCACCTCGGAGTCGAGGTCGGCGGCCGCCTCGGAGATGATCGCGGCCGGTCGGGCGTGCAGTCCGACGGCGGAGCCGACGGTGACGGTCATGGTGGGCATGGCGTGGTTCCTCTCGTTGGTCCCGGACGCGGTCCGGGTTCAGGCGGTCGCCAGGTCGGCGTCGGTGCCGCCGGTCGCGGACTTGAGCAGGACGACCGACGTGGTCGCCGCGAGCACCCCGGCGAGGAGGGCGACCAGGAAGCCGATCCCGTTGCCGACGGCGAACAGCACGAAGATGCCGCCGTGCGGAGCGCGGAGCGTCACGTCGAACGCCTCCGCGAGCCCGCCGGTGATCGCGCTGCCGAGCATGATCGACGGGATCACCCGCAGCGGGTCGGCCGCGGCGAACGGGATGGCGCCCTCGGTGATGAAGGAGGCCCCGAGCAGCCACGCGGCCTTGCCGTTCTCCCGCTCGGCCGGCGTGAACAGGCCGGGCCGGACCACGGTGGCGAGCGCCAGCGCCAGCGGCGGGACCATGCCCGCCAGCATGACCGCGGCCATCACCTTCAGCTGGGGCGCGTCGCCGGTCGCGGTCGCGGCGGCCGCGAGACCGGTGGTGGCGAACGCGTAGGCGACCTTGTTGAGCGGTCCGCCCATGTCGAAGGCCATCATCAGCCCGAGGATGACGCCGAGCAGGATCGAGAGGCCCGGCTTGTCGCCCATGTTGCTCAGCCCGTCGTTGAGACCCGTCATCAGGCGCCCGACCGGGCGGCCGAGGATCGCGAGCATGACGATGCCGGAGACGAGGGTCGTCAGCAGCGGGATGACCAGCACGGGCATCAGGCCGCGCATCCAGGTCGCGACCGACCAGCGCTGGATCCACAGGGCGATGAAGCCCGCCAGGACGCCGCCGATGATGCCGCCCAGGAACCCGCTCTGCGGGAGACCGAAGCCGCCGAGGTCCACCGCCAGCGCGCCCATGACGAAGCCGGGCGCGATGCCGGGCCGGTCCGCGATCGCGTAGGCGATGTAGCCCGCGAGGGCGGGCACCAGGAACTTGAACGCCGTCGCGCCGAGCACGAACAGCAGGGCGCCGAGGTAGGCGAAGAACCCGCTGCCGGCGAGGGCGTGGTCGAGCCCGAGCTTGCCCGGGTCGGGCAGGTTGAAGATCGTGTTGTCCTTCACGATGTCCCCGCCGGGGCCGACGATCTCGTAGCCGCCGAACAGGAACCCGAGCGCGATCAGCAGGCCGCCGGCCGCCACGAACGGGATCATGTAGGAGACGCCGGTCATGAGGATCCGTCGCACGTGGTGGCCCCACGACTCCCCCGTAAGGTCGTCGCTGCGGGTGGCGGTGCCCTCGACGCGCGGCGCACCGGGGTCCTGCGCGTAGCGCACGGCCTCGGCGATCATGGCGTCCGCCTCGTCGATCGGGCGCTTCACGCCGGAGGTGACCACCGGCTTGCCGGCGAACCGGCCGCGGTCACGCACCCCCACGTCGGCCGCGAAGATCACGGCGTCGGCAGCGTCGATGGTCGCCTGGGAGAGCGGCTTCATCCCGGCCGAGCCCTGCGTCTCGACCTGGAGGTCGACCCCGGCCCGCGCGGCGGCGGCCTCGAGCGCCTCGGCGGCCATGTAGGTGTGCGCGATGCCGGTGGGGCACGAGGTCACCGCGACCAGGCGGCGGCCGCCCGCCGGTGCGCTCGACGCCGCGGCGGGAGCGGTCGCGGCCGGCGCGCCGACGGGCACCGCCGCGGGCTCCACGACCTGCTGGACCAGCGCCACGACCTCGTCGGCCGTCGTCGCGGAGCGGAGGCTCTCGGTGAACTCGGGCTTCACCAGCGCCCGGGCGAGCTTGGTGAGGATCTGCAGGTGCGTGTTCCCCCCGCCCTCGGGGGCGCCGATGAGGAAGACCAGCTCGGCCGGGCCGTCCTTCGCGCCGAACTCCACCGCGGGGCGGAGCCGGGCGAAGGCCAGGGTCGGCTGGGCGATCGCCGCGGTGCGGCAGTGCGGGATCGCGATGCCGCCCTTCATGCCCGTGGCGGCCTGCGCCTCGCGGGCGAGCAGGTCGCGCTCGAGCTGGGCGACGTCGTCCGCGCGCCCGGCGTCGCCGACGACGGTCGCCAGCGCGGCGATCACGGCCTCCTTGTCGGCGCCCAGGTCGGCGTCGAGGCGGACCAGGTCGGGATTGATGAGTTCGGTCATGACCGCTTTCCTTCGGTGGTGGTGACGCGCGACGGGACGTCGAGCGCGCGGACCCGGACCTCGGCGGTCCGGACGTCGGAGGGGGTGGGCGCCGTGGTGCCCGGGAGGGAGGCCGCGGCGGCGCCGTACGCCACCGCGCTCGCGAGCCGCTCGGCCGGTGCAAGGCCGCGGAGGTCGGCGGCGAGGTAGCCGAACAGCGTGGCGTCGCCGGCGCCGACCGTGCTGGCGACCGTGATCGGCGGCGGTACGGCGTGCCACGCGCCGCTCGCGTCGACCAGGACGGCGCCGCCGGCGCCGAGCGTCGCGAGCACCGTGGTCGCCACGGAGCCGACGAGCGTCGCGGCCGCGTCGGCGGCCCGCTCCGGGTCGGCCTCCAGGGCGTCCGGGTCGCTGCCGGTGACGGACGCGAGCTCCTCGGCATTGGGCTTGAGCAGGCCGACCGCCGCGCCGCCGGCCCGGGTCACCGCGAGCAGCGGGCCCTCGCTGGCGTCGACGGCGACCCGCACGCCGAGGCCGTGCAGCCGCGCGGCCAGGTCGGCGTACCAGTCGTCCGGGACGCCCGGGGGCAGCGAGCCGGCCAGGACCACCCAGTCGCCGGCGGCCGCGGCGTCGGCCGCGGCGTCGGCGAGCGCGGAGAGGTCGGCGACGGTGGCGCCGGCGCTGTTGATCTTGGTGGTGGTGCCGTCGGGCTCGGTGAGGGTGAGGTTCACCCGCATCGGGCCGGCGGGCGGCACCGGGCGGAAGGGCACGGCGACGGCGGCGAGCTCGGCGACGAACGGGTCGTCGTCGGCGACCGGGAGGAGCGCCAGGGTCGGGACGCCCGACGCGACGCACGCCCGGGAGATGTTGACGCCCTTGCCGCCCGGGTGCTCCAGCACGGCCTCGGCGCGCTGCACGGCACCGCGGCGGAGCGGCCCGGGGAGGACGACCGTCCGGTCGACGCTCGGGTTCGCCGTGACGGTGACGATCATGCGACCACGACCTCGACGCCCGCAGCCTCGAGCTCCTTGCGCTGCTCCTCGGCGAGGTCGGAGTCGGTCACGAGCACGTCGACCTGGCTGAGGTCGGCGAAGCGGACCGTGCTCTCGATGCCGACCTTGGAGGAGTCGGCGAGCACGACCACGCGCTGGGCGGCGCGGACGAGCGCCCGCTTCACCGCGGCCTCGTCGCCGTCCGGTGTGGACAGCCCGTGGGTCACGCTGACGCCGTTGGTGCCGACGAAGACGACGTCGACGCGCAGCCCGGCGATCGCCTCGACGGTGGCGGCGCCCACGGCGGCCTGGGTGGTGAGCCGGACCCGGCCGGGCAGCAGGTGGAGCTCGACGCCCGCGTTGACCGCGAGCCGCGCCGCGACCGGCACGGCGTGCGTGTAGACGACCAGCTGGTGCCCGCGCGGCAGGCGCTCGGCCAGCCGGACGGTCGTGCTTCCCGCGTCGAGGAGGACGGTGGCCCCGGCCGGCGGGAGCTGCGCCAGGGCGGCGGCCGCGATCCGGTCCTTCTCCTCGGTGCGCTCCGCGTCGCGGGCCGCGAGCGCCGGCTCGATCGAGGTGAGCGCGGTCGCCGGCACCGCTCCCCCGTGCACCCGCCGCACCAGGCCCATCTGCTCGAGGGCCGAGAGGTCGCGGCGCACGGTCTCGGTCGTCACGTCGTACTCCGTCGCGAGCTCGGCCACGGACAGGCGGCCGGCGCCGGCAACCGCCCGCGCCATCGCCTGCTGGCGTTCCTCTGCGTACACCTTGTGGCCTCCATCACTTTCTGTGTTTGTGTTGTTTTATGCCCGATCCTGTTGCTTGTCAAGGGCGGATCGGCTTACGGTGTGAGCATGGTCACCTCGCTCCACGGCACTCCCGTCGTCCCCGGCGTCGCCTACGCACCCGCCCTCGTCGCCGTCGCCGGCGTCTCCCCCGACGCGGTCAAGCGCTACGGCGACGGCGGTCACGCCGACCCCGAGGCCGCCCTCGCGGCCTACGACGCCGCGGCGGCCGACGTCGCCGAGGGCTTCCGCGCCCGGGCGGCCGGCGCGACCGGCGCGACGGCGGCGGTGCTCACCGCCAGCGCCGGGTTGGCCACCGACCGCGGCCTCCGCGCGGCGGTGCGCAAGAACCTCAAGGCCGGTCAGCCGATCGTGGCGGCGCTCGAGGCGGCGGTCGAGCAGTTCGTGACCGTGTTCGCCGGGATGGGCGGGCTGATGGCCGAACGGGTGACCGACCTGCGCGACATCCACGGACGCGTGCTCGCACGGCTGGTCGGCGAGCCCGAGCCCGGCGTGCCCGTGCCCGGCGAGCCCGCCGTCGTCGTGGCCCTGGACCTCGCCCCGGCCGACACCGCGGGGCTCGACCCGGCCCTGGTCGTCGCCCTGGTCACCGAGCGAGGCGGCCCGACCAGCCACACGGCGATCATCGCCCGCCAGCTCGGCATCCCCTGCGTGGTGGGCGTCGACGGCGTCGTCGAGGCGGCGATGGGCGCGGACCTGCTCGTCGACGGCGCTGCGGGGACGGTCGAGGTCGACCCCGATCCCGCGGTCGCGGGCGAGCGCGTGACCGCCGACCGCGCCGAGCGCGCGCTGCTCGCCGCCTGGACCGGACCGGGGCGCACGGCCGACGGCCGCCCGGTGAAGCTGCTGGCCAACGTCGCCGACGCCGCGTCGGCGGCGGGCGCCGCGGGCGAGCCGGTCGCCGGCGTCGGCCTGTTCCGCACCGAGCTGTGCTTCCTCGACCGGGAGACCGAGCCGACCGTCGAGGAGCAGACCGACATCTACTCCGGCGTCCTCGCCGCGTTCGCCGGCGCGGACACGCACGTCGTCGTGCGCACCCTCGACGCCGGGTCGGACAAGCCGGTCGCCTTCGCCGCCCACCCCGACGAGGCCAACCCCGCGCTCGGCGTACGGGGGCTGCGGCTGTCCTTCGCGGACCCGCGCCTCCTGGAGAACCAGCTCGACGCGATCGCCGCGGCCGCGGAGCTCACCGGCACGGAGACGTGGGTGATGGCGCCGATGGTGGCCACCATCGCCGAGGCGCGCGGCTTCGCCAGCGCGGTGCGCGACCGCGGGCTACGGCCCGGCGTGATGGTCGAGGTGCCGAGCGCCGCCCTGCTGGCCGACCGCCTCCTGGAGGAGGTCGACTTCCTCTCCATCGGCACCAACGACCTGACCCAGTACACGATGGCGGCGGACCGGATGGCCACCGACCTCGCGCACCTCACCGACCCCTGGCAGCCGGCCGTCCTCCAGCTCGTCTCGCTGGCCGCCGCGGCCGGTCAGCGCGCGGAGAAGCCGGTCGGGGTCTGCGGCGAGGCCGCCGCGGACCCGCTCCTCGCCTGCGTGCTCGTGGGGCTCGGGATCACGTCCCTGTCCATGGCGGCCGCGGCGGTGCGCGCCGTGGGCGCCCGCCTGGAGAGCGTCACCGTCGAGCAGTGCGTCGCGATGGCGGCCGCCGCGCTCGCAGCCGTCGACCCGACGGGCGCGCGCGAGGCGGCCGGCTCGCTCCTCCGCTAGATCTCGCTGTCGACGTCGGGCTCCTCGACGTCCGGCGCCACGACGGGGGGCTCCCCGGCGGGCGTGTGCTGCTGCGAGGCCCGCCGGGAGGCGTCGCGGATCTCGTACATCTCGGTGGCGAAGCCGCCGATGGCGCCGGCCACCTCCCCCACCGCGCGGGTGATGATGGTGGCCACCTCGCCCACGGCGTGGGCAGCGGCCTCGGCGGTCGCCTGGACGGCGTCCTTGGCGATCTCGCCCTTGCTCAGGTGGTCCGGGGCGTCGCGATCACTCATGTCGACCAGTCTCCCGCACGCTCGTCACGCGGCCAACGACTGGTCCGCCCGCGCACCCTCGGGGGACGGCTTGCTCGCCGTACGGGTCGGGAGCGCGAGCCGGAAGATCTTCCCGAAGACGCTGCCGAGCTGCTTGCGCAGCGGGCCGGTGTTGTAGGGCAGGTCGTAGCGCTCGCAGATCTCGCGCACCTCCTCCGCGATCTCCGGGTAGCGCCGGGCGGGGATGTCCGGGAACAGGTGGTGCTCGATCTGGTGCGACAGGTTGCCGCTCATGATGTGGAAGAGCTTGCCGCCGGTGATGTTCGCCGAGCCCAGCAGCTGGCGCAGGTACCACTGGCCGCGCGACTCGTCCTCGGTCTCCTCGAGCGAGAACGACGCCACGCCCGACGGGAAGTGACCGCAGAAGATGATGTTGAACGCCCAGATGTTGCGCACCAGGTTGGCCGTCGCGTTGCCCAGGAAGGTGAGCGGGAACAGCGGGCCGGTGAGCGCCGGGAACAGGACGTAGTCCTTGAGCGCCTGGCGCCGGATCTTGCGCAGCAGGCCCGGGTAGAGCGGCTTGTTGTCCGAGAGCTTGCGGGTGCCGTTGACGATGTTCTCGACCTCGAGGTCGTGCAGGGCCACGCCCCACTCGAAGAACACCATGAGCAGGAACGCGTAGACCGGGTTGCCGAGGTAGTAGGGGCGCCACTTCTGCTCGGGGTCCATGCGCAGGATCCCGTAGCCGATGTCCCGGTCCTTGCCGAGGATGTTGGTGTAGGTGTGGTGGATGTAGTTGTGCGAGTACTTCCACTGCTCGCCCGGGCACACGGTGTCCCAGTCGAACATCCTGGAGTTGAGGTCGGGGTCGCCCATCCAGTCGTACTGGCCGTGCATCACGTTGTGGCCGATCTCCATGTTGTCCAGGATCTTGGACACGGAGAGAGCGGCGACGGCGAGCGGCCACGCCGGCGGCAGGTAGAAGAGCGCCCGGCCGGTGATCTCGAAGCGACGCTGTGCGCGGAGCACCTTCATCAGGTAGTCGCGGTCGGCGTCGCCGAGGTCGGCGAACACGCGCTGGCGGATGGCGTCCATCTCGTTGCCGAAGGCTTCGAGCTGCTCCTCGGTCAGGCCGTGGAACGTCGTGTCAGTCATGGTTCCCTCTCGTGGTGGGTGGTCGCGGTCAGAGCTCGACGGCGCAGTCGCCGACGGCCTGGCTGACGCAGATGCGGATGTCCTCGTCCGGCAGCGAGGACTCCTCGCCGGTGAGGACGTTGCGGACGGTGCCGGTGGTCTTGCGGGTGGTGCAGGAGAAGCAGATGCCCATCCGGCAGCCGAACTCGGGCTTCAGCCCGATCTCCTCGGCCTGCTCGAGCAGGCTGGCGGCGGTCGTCGCCGTCGTGCGGCCCGACCGCGCGAAGCTGATCTCGCCCTCGACGACCTCGCCGGCGGACGCCGCTCGCGCGACGGTGGGCTTGAAGAACTCCATCCGCAGACGCGGGGAGACCTCGCCGTCCTCGAGCTCGTACGCCGCGCGCACCAGCTCGACGAGACCCGCGGGCCCGCACAGCCAGGTGTCGGTGTCGCGGTGGTCCGCGACGAGGCGGCGCAGCTCGAACTCGGAGAAGAGCTGGTCGCCGTACCGGAGGTGCACGTCGACGCCGTTGCTCGCGGCGGCGATCTCGGCGAGCTCGTCGGCGAAGATCTGGTCCTCGGCGCTGCGCGCGTAGTGCAGGAAGGTCACCTTGCGGCCGACGTGGCCGTCGTAGCCGTCGCGCAGCAACGTGCGCAGCATCGACATCGCGGGGGTGATGCCGGACCCCCCGGTGATGAAGAGCAGGCGGTTGTTGGTCGGGGTGGCCGGGCTCTCGTTCAGCGTGAACTCGCCCTGCGCCTGGCTGAGGTGCAGCACCTGGCCGGGCTGCGCCTCGCGCACGAGGTACTTGGACAGCACGCCCTCCTCGTGCGCCCGGATCGTCAGCGTGATCTGCTCCCCGGGGACCGAGGCCGCCGAGGAGATCGAGAACGCGCGGGTGACGCGCTTGCCGCTGCCGGGCAGGTCGGCACCGACCAGCACGTGCTGGCCGGCCCGGTGCCCGCGCCAGGTGCTGGTGGGCTGGAGGGTCAGGGTCGCCACCGGGGCGGCGTCGGAGCCGGGGTTCTCCCGGTGCACGTCGACGACGCGCGCGCGCACCTCGTGCGCGGCCCACATCGGGTTGAGCTGCTCCAGGTAGCGGTCGACGCCGTGCGGGGTGGCCAACGCGGCCGCGAGCCGCGAGCGCAGCAGCCGCTGGGCGATGCCCGCCGCCGGCGCCAGGGCCTGGTCGGTGATGGTCATGGGTGTCTCCTCGGGCGAGGGAAAGTTTGAGTGCACATTCGTACACTCATAGGGTTCCGAGATCCACCGCTCGCGTCAACGACGCTCGGACGTGAGGGTGCACACATGTACACCTGACCTAGAATGGGTAGGTGACCGAGACCCGGGTGGAGCGCAAGGAACGCACCCGGCGCGCGATCCTGGACGCCGCGCTCCTCCTGTGCGAGGACAGCACCCTGATGGCCCTGTCACTGCGCCAGGTCGCCAAGGAGGTCGGCATCGTGCCGACCGCGTTCTACCGGCACTTCGAGTCGATCGAGCAGCTCGGGCTGGCCCTGGTCGAGGAGTCCTTCGTCAGCCTGCGCGCGATGATCCGCGACGTACGCCGCCGCAGCGACCCGCAGTTCCGGGACCTGATCGACGGCTCGGTCGCCGTGCTGGTCGAGCACGTCCGGCTCCAGGAGCGGCACTTCGCGTTCATCGCGCGGGAGCGGTTCGCCGGCCCCCCGGCCGTGCGCGACGCGATCACCCGGGAGATCGCCCTCTTCGAGCGCGAGCTCGCGACCGACCTGGCGCGGATCCCCGGCACGGACGCCTGGTCGGCAGAGGACCTGCGCATCCTCTCCAACCTGATCGTCAACGCCATGGTCGCCACCGTCGAGAACGTCCTGGCCGTGCGGCCCGGTTCGGACGCCGAGCGCGTCATCGCCCACACCGCGCGCACCCAGCTCCGGATGCTCATCATCGGCGCGCTCCAGTGGGACTCGTCACGCTCGCGGTGAGTGGACTCCCGAGGCACGCGCCGGAGACAATTTCGTCGTGGCCTCCCCTGCTCTCAGCACCCTGACGACCGCCGCGCGCAACGCGTGGGCGCTCTCGCCGCTCGGCGGCGGCATCGAGAGCTACGCCGGCCTGCCGGCCCAGGTCGTGCAGGACGAGCCGCACCGCCAGCTGCGCCGCTACTTCGGCGCCGACCCGGCGAGGAAGCCGCGGCCGGTCCTGCTGGTCCCGCCGCTCGCGGTGTCGACGCGGTGCTACGACCTGCGCCCGGGCCAGAGCCTGGTCGCCCACCTGGTCGGCGCCGGCCGCGACACCTACGTCGTCGACTACGGCCGGATCACCTTCGCCGATCGCTCGATGGGGTTCGAGGACTGGATCGACGACATCATCCCGACCGCCGTGCGCGCGGTGTCGGCCGCCCACGACGGATCCCCCGTCGACGTGGTCGCGTGGTCGCTGGGCGGGACGATGAGCCTCCTCATGGCGGCCGCCCATCCCGACCTGCCGCTCGGCTCGGTCACTGCGTTCGGCACCCCCATCGACTACAGCCGCGTCCCGGCCGTGCGGCCGCTCATCACCGCCGACCGGGTCCTCGGCACGCGCGCCGCGACGGTGCCGACCGCTGCGCTCGGCGGCGTCCCCCGCCACCTGGTGCGCGCCAGCTACCGGGCCATGGCGCCGCGCCGCGAGGTGACCAAGGCCGTGCACCTGGCCCGCAACATCCTCGACGACGAGACCCTCGCCCGGACCGAGGCCGTCGACCGCTTCATCGGCTCGATGCCCGGCTACCCGGGGCGGGCCTACCACCAGATCCACGCGCGGCTGATGGCGCGCAACGAGCTGGCGACCGGCACCGTGCACCTGTCGAGCGAGCGGGCCGTGCACCTGGGCGCCATCGACACCCGGGTGCTGTTCATCGGCAGCAGCACCGACAACATCGCGAACGGCCCCGCCGTCGCGGCCGGCACGTCGGTCGTCCCGGGAGCGCGCTACTGGGCGGCCGACGGGCTCAGCCACCTCGGCCTCGTGGCCGGCGTCCGCGCCCCGGAGCTCAGCTGGCCGCTCCTCGACGAGTTCCTCGACGAGGTCTGAGACACCCCTCAGTGGCCCCCGTGCGGGCCGGCGGGCTCGACCCGCGCGGGCAGCAGGAACGCCATCCCGACGACGACCAGCCCCATCACGGCACCGGCGACGAACGCCCACTGCAGGCCGCCGACGAACGCGTCCGGGAGGCTCGAGCCGGCGTCGGCCAGGCTCTCGGAACGGTTGCTCATGATCACGACGAGCGCCGCGGTGCCGATCGCGCCGGCCACCTGCTGCAGCGTGCCGAGCAGGGAGCTGCCGTGGGAGTAGAGCTGCGGCGGCAGGTCGCCCAGGCCCATCGTGAAGACCGGGGTGAAGACCGAGGCCAGGCAGGCCATCAGCACCACGTGCGTCGCCAGGATCAGCCAGTAGGGCGTGTCCGTGCCGATCCGGCTCAGCACGCCGAGCGCGACGACCATGCCGATCGAGCCCGGGATCACCAGCGGTCGTGAGCCGACCCGGTCGTAGACCTTGCCGACCTGCGGCCCGAGCAGGCCCATGGCGAGACCACCGGGCATCACCAGCAGGCCCGTCTGGAGCTCGGTGAGCCCGCGCAGGTCCTGCAGGTAGAGCGGCAGCAGGATCATCGAGCCGAGGAACGCCATGAACGCGGCCGACATCAGCAGCAGCGAGACGGCGTAGGTGCGGTGGTTGAGGGTGCGCAGGTCGAGCAGCGGTGCGTCGGACCGCTGCAGGAACAGCTGGTAGCCCGCGAACACCACGACGAGCACCGCGCCGACGCTGATGAACAGCGTCGTGCTGAGCCCGTGACCAGTCCCGATCTCGCTGAGGCCGTAGACCAGGGCCCCGAAGCCCGACGCGGCGAGGGCGACGGAGAGCCAGCTCACCGAGCTGACCTGCGGCTCGCCCACGTTCTTGAGCTGACGCATGCCGAAGAAGGCCACGACGGCGGCGATCGGGAGCACCACGGCGAAGATCAGCCGCCACGAGCCGAGCTCGAGCAGCACGCCGGACACCGCGGGGCCCAGCGCCGGCGCGCACGACATGGCCAGCGTGACCTGGCCCATCACCCGCCCGCGGTCGCTCTCGGGCACGACGGTCATCAGCGTCGTCATCAGCAGCGGCATCATCACGGCGGTGCCGGACGCCTGGACGACGCGGCCCACCAGGAGCAGCTCGAACACCGGCGCGACAGCGCAGATCAACGTGCCCGTGCAGAACGTCGCCATGGCGACGGCGTACGCCGTCCGCGTGCTCACGCGCTGGAGGAACCAGCCGGTGACCGGGATGACCGCGGCCATGGTGAGCATGAAGACGGTGGACAGCCACTGGGCCGTCCGGGCCTCGACGTCGAAGTCGGCCATCAGCCGCGGGATCGCGTTGATCATGATCGTCTCGTTGAGGATCACGACGAACGTCGCGGCAACCAGCAGCTTGACGACCAGCGGCGTGCGGCCGGCGGCCTCGGCCGAGGCACCGAAGTCCTCCTCGAAGGCCGCGATCTCGACCGCCTCGGGCGGGTCGAGCTCGCCGATCGGCCCGGTCTCGTGGGGCGCAGTCATCTCGGTGTCCTAACGGTCGTCGGGTGCGGGAGCCGGCCTGTGCGGCGGTCCGCCGTTCGTGATGTCGACGAACGGTTTCCACCGGATACGACACTGCGCGGCGATGTTTTTCATCGCCACGAGTGGCCGCAACCTCGCGGCACCGAGAATCCTTCCCGACGCCACCGACATCGGGCGACCGAGTTTCCGTCCTAGCGGGTCAGGACGATCTTGCCGAAGACGTCGCCGGCGGCGAGGGCTGCGAACCCGTCGCGGGCCTGCTCCATCGGGATCGCGCTGTCGATCAGCGGTCGCACGCCGGTCGCGTCCAGCATCGTGACCAGCGACGCGAGCTCGTCGCGGGTGCCCATCGTCGAGCCGATCACGCTCAGCTGCAGGAAGAAGATGTGGGCGAGCATCGCGTCGTCGAGCTTGGGCCCGGACGTCGTGCCGGAGATCACCAGCTTGCCGCCGGGCCGCAGCGAGCGGATCGAGTGCTCCCAGGTCGCCCGGCCGACGGTCTCCATCACGGCGTCGACCTTGGCGGGCAGGCGCTCACCGGAGGCGTACACCTCGTGCGCACCGAGCTCGAGCGCCTTGGCCCGCTTGGCCTCGTCGCGGCTGGTCGCCAGCACCTTCAGCCCACCGGCGCGGCCGAGTGCGATCAGTGCGGTCGCGACCCCGCCCCCCGCGCCCTGCACGAGGACCGTGTCGCCCGCCTTGAGCCCGCCCTGGGTGAACAGCATCCGGTAGGCCGTGAGCCAAGCGGTGGGCAGGCAGGCCGCCTCCTCGAAGGACAGCGACCCCGGCTTGGGCACGACGTTGCTCCGGGGCACGACGACCTTGTCGGCGAAGGTGCCCTGGTGTCGCTCGGACAGCAGCGAGCGGCGCGGGTCGAACGTCTCGTCACCGCGCCAGTCGGGGTCCGACACCACCGCGTGGACGACGACCTCGTTGCCGTCCTCGTCGTAGCCGGCCGCGTCGCAGCCGAGGATCATCGGCAGGGCGTCCTGCTTGAGCCCCACGCCGCGCAGCGACCAGAGGTCGTGGTGGTTGAGCGAGGCGGCCTTGACGGTGACGGTCGTCCAGCCGTCCGGCGCCTCGGGCTCGGGACGCTCCCCGACCACCAGGCCGGCCAGGGGGTCGTCGCTGCTGAAGGACTCGGCGAAGACGGCGAACATGCCCGCCAACCTATCGACCCCGTCGGCTCAGGCCTGCGCGACCCCGTCGCGACGGGCTGCCTCGGCGACGGCGGCGGCGACCGCCGGACCGACGCGCGGGTCGAACGGCGAGGGGATGACCAGGTCCTCCCGCAGGTCGTCGCCCACCAGTGCGGCCAGCGCGTTCGCGGCCGCGAGCTTCATGCCCTCGGTGATCGCGGTGGCGTGGACGTCGAAGGCGCCGCGGAAGATCCCCGGGAACGCCAGCACGTTGTTGATCTGGTTGGGGAAGTCGGAGCGTCCGGTCGCGACCACCCGCGCGTGCCGGTGGGCCACGTCGGGGTGGACCTCGGGGTTGGGGTTGGCCATCGCGAAGATGATCGCGTCGTCGGCCATCGTGGCGACGATCTCCTCGGGGATCGTGCCGCCGGAGACGCCGACGTACACGTCCGCGCCCGCGAACGCGTCGGCCAGGCTGCCGCTGCGACCGGTGCGGTCGGCGGTCATCTCGGCCAGCGCCTTCTTCACCGGGGTCAGGTCGGTGCGGTCCGAGCTCACCACGCCCTTGCGGTCGGTGACGACGAGGTCCTTGATGCCGGCCTCGAGCAGGATCTTCGCGATCGCGACTCCGGCCGCGCCGGCGCCGGAGATCACCACGCGCGTCGACTCGGGGTTGCGCCCGGTCAGCCGCAGCGCGTTGGTCAGCGCGGCCAGGGTCACCACGGCCGTGCCGTGCTGGTCGTCGTGGAAGACGGGGATGTCGAGGCGCTCCTTGAGCCGGTCCTCGATCTCGAAGCAGCGCGGCGCGGAGATGTCCTCGAGGTTGATGCCGCCGAAGCTCGGCGCGAGCCGCACGACGGTCTCGATGATCTCGTCGACGTCGGTGGTCGCCAGGCAGATCGGGATGCCGTCGACGCCGCCGAACTGCTTGAACAGGACGGCCTTGCCCTCCATCACCGGCATCGCGGCCGCGGGGCCGATGTCACCGAGCCCCAGCACCGCCGTCCCGTCGGTCACGATGGCGACGGTGTTGGGCACCCACGTGTAGTGCCGGGTGTACGACGGGTCGGCGGCGATCGCCTCGCAGACCTCGGCCACGCCGGGCGTGTAGGCGAGCGAGAGGTCTTCCTTCGTGGTCAGGCCGACCGTCGGTACGGTCTCGAGCTTGCCACCCCGATGGAGGTCGAAGACGGGCTCCCCGGCGCGCGGATGGTCCGGGCGCGGGTTGGCAGGGGGGACGTCGGCGGCCACGAGCGCCGATTCTCCCACACCGGCCACGGCGCGGCCGCGCCGTGGGACGGATGAGACGAGTCACACGCCGGACGCGGGCGACCGGCGGACCCGGCCGGGCCGGGGCCACACCCTCGCCAGCACCACCCCGAGGACCTCCTCCTCCGGGACCGGCCCGCGGTGCCGCGAGTCGGTGCCGACGGGTGCCGCGTCGCCGAGCAGCCACCACCCCGCGGCACGCCGCTCCACCGCGCGCTTGACCACCACCGCGCCGTCCGCGAACCGCGCCACGACGACCGCGCCGGGTCGCGGCGGGACGCCGTACCGCACGAGCAGCCGGTCCCCCGGCGCGAGCGTCGGCCGCATGGAGTCACCGCGCACGATCGCGAGGCCCAACCGGCCCTCAGGTGCTCTCGACACGCCGAGTAGTGTCGCAGTGTCCCCCCGATCCGCATCGGGACAGCCCGTCCAACCCCAGATCATCCAGATCAGAGAGGACCCGCATGTTCTCGCGACTCTTCGCTCCCACCATCGAGGTCTCGGCGCACTGCGACCTGCCCTGCGGCGTCTACGACCCGGCCCAGGCCCGGATCGAGGCCGAGTCGGTCAAGGCGATCATCGCCAAGGCGCTCGACAGCGACGACCCGGACTTCCGGACCCGCGCGGTCCTCATCAAGGAGCAGCGCTCCGAGCTGGTCAAGCACCACCTGTGGGTGCTGTGGACCGACTACTTCAAGCCGCCGCACTTCGAGAAGTACCCGCAGCTGCACACGCTCGTCAACGAGGCCACCAAGCTGGCCGGCGCCGCCGGCACCAAGGGCACCCTGGACGCCTCGGTCGCCGACGACCTGCTCGCCAAGATCGACGAGATCGCCACGATCTTCTGGGAAACGAAGAAGTGAGCCCGAGCCCCGAGCTTGCTCGTGGGCTCGAGGCGAGCGCCCGAGTTGCGCGAGCGCAGCGAGCGCAAACGAAGAAGGCCTGAGGCCCTGAGGGTTCGGGTCTCCCGCCCCACTTCTTTACCGAACGCCGCGTCACCTCTCCGGTGGCGCGGCGTTTGCATTCCGAGGACGCCGGCACGTGACGTGGGTTACGTTTCCACGCCGGACGTACCGGTCGTCCGATTGGGAGAAATCACAACCCGGATCGCAGTCGTTGGGGGGACCCTGCGGTGCGCCGGATCTAGGGAGGGGAGATCGCGATGCATCGCGCTCTGATCAAGATGATCGTCAGCCTGGCGCTCGCCGCAGGACTGACGATCTCGGTGGTTGCGGCCACCGAGGGTGCCGCCTCGGCTGCGCCGAAGACGGCCGCCGCTGCGGCCACGTGCTCGACCGAGCAGGCCAACTACGACTCGGCCGTCGCCCACAAGCAGACGATCCAGCACAAGCTGAAGAAGGCCCGCCACGCCCTGCGCGTGGCCAAGCGCCACCACAACCGGGCGAAGGTCCGCAAGCTGCGGCACCGGATCCACCGCCTCGAGCGCCGCCTCGACTCCGCGAAGAGCCGCGTCGCCTCGACCCGTACGTCGCTCGAGACCTGCCAGGCCGGCGGCGGGACGTCCAGCCCGATCCAGAGCCTGTGCGACCAGGGCGTCCCGCAGCCCGTCTGCGACGGCCTCGGCGCCCTCGCGGGCGGCGGCTCCGGCGCCTCGTTCCAGCAGCTCTGCGACGCGGCGCCGCAGGCGCAGCCGCTCTGCGACGCGGCCGCCGGTGGCGGCTTCCCGTCCGACCCGAGCCAGTTCGCCGGCCTGCTGACCCCGGTCCTCGACGCCCTCGGCCTCGGCGCCCTCTCGGGCGGCGGCCTGCCCTCGGACTTCACGTCGATCCAGGCGCTGTGCGACGCCGGTGCGCCGCAGGCGGTCTGCGACGGTCTCGCGGGTGCGGCCGGCGGCGGGGTGCCGAGCGACCTGTCCCTGCAGCAGCTGTGCGACGCCGCCTCGCAGGCGCAGCCGCTCTGCGACGCGGTCAACAGCGGTGGCGGGATCCCGACCGACCCGACGGCGCTGACCGACCTGCTCGGCCCGGTGCTCGACGCGCTCGGCCTGGGTGGCCTGCTCGGCGGCGGCCTGCCGCTGCCGCGCCAGACCGCCTGATCCTGCAGCACCAGCCGGTGGCCGCGTCCCTCCCGGGGCGCGGCCACCGGTCGTTCCCGGCCCTTGTCCCGGTCAGGGTCGTGCCTGCGCGCCGGGTGAAGACTCCTGAAACTGACGGACAGGCCCCCGATCCCGGGGTTACCGTCGCGCCCAAGCGGCACGTCGCCGCCACGGGAGATCGATCCGGTCCGCGGCCCATGGGGGAGATCCAGCGCCGCGCCGGGTCCAGGGGAGGAACACCACGATGCATCGCGCTCTGATCAAGATAGTCGTGAGCCTTGCGCTCGCCGTCGGTCTGACGCTCACGGTGGCGGGCACCGCGCCCACCGCCTCCGCAGCGCCGGCCGCCGCGGCGGCCAAGGCCGACTGCTCGACCCAGCAGGCCGCCTACAACGCGGCGCTGGCCGACCAGCAGGCCATCAAGGCCAAGCTGGCGAAGGCCAAGCACCACCTGAAGGTGCTCAAGAAGAAGCTGCGCCGCGCCAAGGCGGCCCACCAGCCCGTCCGGATCCACCGGCTCAAGAAGCAGATCCGGCAGACGCGGCACCGCGTGACGCGCCTCTACCACCGGCTCCAGGTCGCGAAGGCCCGCACCGACGACGCCCGGACCGCGCTCGCCGCCTGCATCGCCGGCGGCGGCGGGGGCGGCGGCGGTGGCGGCGCCACCGACACCCCGCTCCAGGCTCTGTGCGACGCCGGCCTCCCGCAGGCCCTCTGCGACGGCCTCGCGCAGCTCGCAGGCGGCGGACTGCCCAGCGACCTGTCCCTGCAGCAGCTGTGCGACGCGGCACCGCAGTTCCAGCCGCTCTGCGACGCCGCCGACGCCGGCACCCTGCCGACCGACCCCTCGGCGCTCACCACGCTGCTCCAGCCGATCCTCGACGCGCTCGGGCTCGGTAACCTGCTGAAGTCGCCCGCGGAGCTGACCTCGATCCAGGCGCTCTGCGACGCGGGCGTCCCGCAGTCGGTCTGCGACGGGCTCGCCGGTCTCGCGGGTGGAGGGCTGCCCAGCGACCTCTCGCTGCAGCAGCTCTGCGACGCCCAGCCGGACGCGCAGCCGCTGTGCGACGCCGTCAACACCGACGGAGGCCTGCCGGACCTGACCACCCTGACCACGCTGCTGGGCCCGATCCTGGACCTGCTGGGCCTGGGCGGGCTGCTCGGCGGGCTGCCCCTGCCGTAGGACGTGCTTCGACGGTGGCCGCGCCCTCGGGGCGCGGCCACCGTGCTTTTCGCAGGTAAAGCCCTGCGCATTCGCCGCACGGGGCCCCGCGGCCCGGGTTAGGTTCCCGCAGACGGCGCTGCGCCGCCGTCGGCCCGGTCACTGCCGCTTGAGGGAGCGCGCGCCGGGCGGGGGAGGGAGATTCCACGATGCACCGCGCTCTGACGAGGGTGGTGGTGAGCCTCGTGCTCGCCGCCGGCCTGACGATCACGACCCTGAGCACCGGGACCGCCGCCTCGGCGGCGCCGGCTCCAGCTACGGCTCCGCGGGCCGCGACCGACTGCTCGACGCAGCAGGCGGCCTACGACGCCGCGGTCGCCTCCCACGCCGCCGCGGTGGCGAAGCTGAAGCAGGTCCGGCACCGGCTCAAGGTCGTCAAGCGACGGCTGCGGCACGCGCAGGCGGCGCACCAGGTGGTCAAGGTCCACCGGCTGAAGAAGAAGGCTCGCGCACTCCGGAAGCGGGCTCGCCGGCTGCGCGACCGCCGTGACGTCGCCGCACGGGCGGTGGTGACCACCTACAACGCCCTGACGGCCTGCCAGGCCGGCGGCGGTGGCGGTGGTGGCGGTGGTGGCGGCGGTGGCACCGGCGGCACCCACAGCCCGGTCCAGTCGCTGTGCGACGCCGGTCTCCCGCAGAAGGTCTGCGACACCCTCGGCAGCCTGGCCGGTGGTGGCTCCGACCTGTCGCTCCAGACCCTGTGCGACGCCGTCCCGCTGCTCCAGCCGCTGTGCGACGCGGCGGCGGTCGGCCTCCCGACGGACCCGGCCGCGCTGACCGACCTGCTGCAACCGCTCCTGGACACGATCGGCCTCGGCGACCTGCTCGGCGGGGGCCTGCCGACCGACATCACGATGGTGCAGGCCCTCTGCGACGCCGGCGTCCCGCAGGCCGTCTGCGACGCCCTCACCCAGGCGGTGGGCGGCGGTCTGCCGAGCGACGTCACGCTCACCGCCCTGTGCACGGCGGTCCCGGAGACCCAGCCGATCTGCGACGCGGTCAACAGCGGCGGGCTGCCCACCGACCCCACGGCGCTGACGGACCTGCTCTCCCCGGTCCTGGACCTGCTCGGGCTGGGTGGGCTCCTCGGCGGAGGGGGTCTGCCGGTGCTCAGCGACACCACGATGATCCAGGCGTTGTGCGACGCCGGCGCACCCCAGTCGGTCTGCGACGCGCTCGCCACGGCCGCAGGAGGCCTGCCGAACGGCGTCACGCTGACCGAGCTGTGCACCGCACTCCCGGAGACCCAGCCGATCTGCGACGCCGTGAACGTCGGCGGCGTCCCGACCGACCCGACCGCGCTGACGAACCTGCTCTCCCCCGTGCTGGACCTGCTCGGGCTGGGCGGTCTCCTCGGCGGAGGCGGTGGCCTGCCGCTCAGCGACACCACGATGATCCAGGCGCTGTGCGACGCCGGCGCGGCCCAGTCGGTGTGCGACGCCCTCGCGACCGCCGCAGGAGGCCTGCCGAGCGGCGTCACGCTGACCGAGATGTGCACCGCGGTCCCGGAGACCCAGCCGATCTGCGACACGGTCGACGCCGGCGGCGTCCCGACCGACCCGACGGCGCTGACGAACCTGCTCTCCCCCGTGCTGACCCTGCTCGGCCTCGGCGGGCTGCTCGGCGGCCTGCTGGGCTAGGCCCAGCGCGGTGACCGGGCGCTGCCGTCGGTGGCCGCGCCTGCAGGGTCGCGGCCGCTGACGTAGTCTCTGGGGCGTACCGCTCCGACCCGTCACGGCGCGGCACCACCTGTGTGGAGGGGAGACCGGATGTCCGAGACGCACATCCTTCGCGGCGTCGCCGCCCGATCCGACGTCGAGCTGCGGCTCCCCGCGGACGGCGCGTACGCATCGGTGCTCCGCACCCTGACCGCAGGTCTCGCCGCGCGCCTCGACTTCACGATGGACGACATCGAGGACCTGCGCATCGCCGTCAGCGAGGCGGCCGCGATGGTCCTCGACGAGGCTGACAAGGGTGCCGAGCTCGACTGCAGGTTCCGCCTGGAGCCCGGCGTGCTCACGATCCTGATCGGCACCAGCGCCGCGCGCCCGACGGCACCGGACTACGAGAGCTTCGGCTGGCAGGTCCTGGCCACCCTGGCGGAGGAGGCCTCGATCGAGGCCGCGCCGGGGACGTACGCCGTCCGGCTCGTGATGCGGTCCTCGATCGCTCCTGGCTCCTGATCCGCCGATGACGTCGAGCGACCCTCGGGACGAGCGGCAGCCTGCGCCGGGCGACCGCACCCGACAGCGCAGCGCCGAGCTGTTCGTGGCGTACCGCGACCCCGATGCCCCGGCCGCGGACCGTGACGCCGCGCGCGACGCGCTGGTCCACCTGCACCTGCCCCTCGTCGAGCACTGCGCCCGCCGGTTCCGCAACCGCGGCGAGCCCTACGAGGACCTGGTCCAGGTCGGCACCATCGGCCTGATCAAGTCCGTCGACCGGTTCGACACCGAGCGGGGCGTGGAGTTCTCGACGTACGCGACGCCGACCATCATCGGCGAGATCAAGCGCTACTTCCGGGACAAGGGCTGGGCCATCCGGGTGCCGCGGCGGCTCCAGGAGCTGCGCATGCAGATCAGCGCATCGACCGCCGAGCTGACGCAGCGCCTCGGCCGCTCCCCGACGCCGCGCGAGATCGCGGAGTCGATCGGGTGCTCGGTGGAGGAGATCGTCGAGGGCCTCGAGTCCAGCAACGCCTACGCCACGCTCTCCCTCGACGCCGGCGACGACTCCGACGACGGCGCGCCCAGCATGCTGGAGGCGATCGGGATCGACGACGCGGCGCTCGAGCACGTGGAGATCCGCGAGTCCGTGAAGCCCCTGCTCGAGGGCCTCCCCGCACGGGAGAAGAAGATCCTGCTGCTGCGCTTCTTCAAGAACATGACGCAGTCGGAGATCGCCGCCGAGATCGGGGTGTCCCAGATGCACGTGTCGCGGCTGCTGACCCGCACGCTGGAGCAGCTGCGCGCGTCCCTGGAGGCCGACGCGTGACAGAGGCTGCGGCGCCCACCCCGCCGCCGCTGACGGTCGCCGCCTCGGTCGTCGCCGTCCAGGGCGGGGTGCTCCTGCTGCTGGGGGTGCTCGAGCTCGCCGACGTGTCCCCCGACCGGCGGTCGATGGGCCTGTCGACCGCCGCGTTCCTCATGGGCTACGGCGTCGTGCTGCTCGCCGCCGCCTTCGCGCTCTGGCGGCGCGCGACCTGGGCCCGGGGCCCGGTGCTGTTCACGCAACTGGTCTCCCTCGGGCTGGCCTGGAGCGTGCGGGACACGGTGCTGGTCGCCGTGGTGCTGGCGATCTCGGCGCTGGTCGCCCTCGCCGGAGTGCTCCATCCCGACAGCATCGCGGCGCTCTCGGGCGACCGGCACGACCCCTGAGGCGCGGGTCCGGGCTCCCCGGGGGCCCCTGCACGGAACGCCGCATGACGGCAAGGTGACAGCGCTGTGACCCAGCGAACCATCGGCAGCCCTTGATTCGGGGGCGTTTCCTTGGAACCCTGGGTAGTCGCGATCGTGAACGCGTTCACTATTGCGGTGATTGGCGTGCCCACGGACCATCCCGGACGCCGCCGATCGAGCCCCCGAGCACTGACGCGTGGCCCCTAGGAAAGAGGGAATCCCCACCCATGGATTGGCGACACCGTTCCGCATGCCTCGATGAGGATCCGGAGCTGTTCTTCCCGATCGGCAACACCGGCCCGGCCATCCTCCAGATCGAGGAGGCCAAGCAGGTGTGCCGACGCTGCGAGGTGCGCGAGCAGTGCCTCCAGTGGGCCCTCGAGGCCGGGCAGGACCACGGTGTCTGGGGCGGCCTGAGCGAGGACGAGCGCCGCGCCCTCAAGCGTCGCAGCGCGCGGGCGCGCGTCCGCACGCCCGTCTGAGCCTCCGCCGCCCATCCGTCGCGGACCTTCAGTCGACGGGCACGCTGATCCGGGCACTGGTGCCGCCCTCGGGGGACGCACCCAGCGTCAGGTGACCGCCCAGCTCCGACTCCACGAGCGTGCGCACGATCGACAGGCCGAGGCTCGTCGTACCGTCGAGGTCGAAGCCGTCCGGGAGGCCGCGCCCGTCGTCGTCGACGGCGACGTCGAGCCCGTCGCGCCGGCGGTGCACCCGGACGACGACGTGCCCTCCCCCGTCACCGGCGCCGTCGGTCGCGAAGGCGTGCTCCACGGCGTTCTGGAGCAGCTCGGTCAGCACCATCGCCAGGGTCGTCGCCTGCTCCGACGGGAGCACCCCGAAGTCGCCCTCCCGGCTGACCCGGATCGATCCCGGCAGTGCGCCGACCTCGGTGACGAGCTTGGCCAGCCGGTCCGCGATGTCGTCGAAGTCGACGGTCTCCCCCACCGCCTGGCTGAGGATGTCGTGGACGATCGCGATCGACCCGACCCGGCGGACGGCCTCCTCGAGCGCCGCCGTCGCCTCCTCGGAGTCGATGCGCCGGGCCTGGAGGCGGAGCAGCGCAGCGACCGTCTGGAGGTTGTTCTTGACCCGGTGGTGGATCTCGCGGATGGTCGCGTCCTTCGTGACCAGCTCCCGGTCGCGGTGCCGCAGCTCGCTCACGTCCCGCAGCAGGACCACGGCCCCGATGTGCTCGCCCTCCGGGCGCAGCGGGATCGCACGCATGATCAGCGCGACGCCGCCGGACCCGATCTCGGTGTCCCGGTGCGCCCGGCCGCCCAGGACCGCGCTGAGCGTCTCCTCGTCGGGTCGCTTCCGTGGCGGCACCAGGTCGCGGGTCAGGTCCGCGAGCGCGTGGCCGGTCAGGTCGCCGGCGAGGCCGAGCTTCCGGTAGACCGACAGCGCGTTGGGGCTCGCGTAGACCACGCGCCCCTCGGCGTCGACGCGGATGAAGCCGTCGCCGACCCGCGGTGAGTCGGCGTGGTCGCTGCGCTGGCCGGGCGCCGGGAACCGGCCGGCGGCGATCATCTTGGTCAGGTCCGCGGCCGTCTGGAGGTAGGAGATCTCCAGCCGGCTCGGCGTGCGCACCCCGAGCAGGTTGGTGTTGCGGGCGATCACCGCGATCACCCGTCCCTCGCGGCGCACCGGGATCGCCTCGACCCGGACCGGCACGTCGTCGCGCCACTCCGGGTCGCCCTCCCGGACGATCCGGCCCTGCTCGTACGCCGCGTCGACCAGCGGCCGGCGCCCCCCGGCGACGAACGTCCCGACGATGTCGTCGACGTACGCCGTGGGTCCCGTCGTCGGCCGCATCTGGCCGCCGCACCAGAACCCGCGGCCCTGCCGGTCGGGCAGCCACATGACCAGGTCCGCGAAGGAGAGGTCGGCCACGATCTGCCAGTCCGCCTGCAGCAGCTGGAGCCACGCGACGTCGGCGTCGTCGAGATCGGTGTGACGCCGGGCGATGGCGGACAGGGACGGCACGCCGGTTACGCTATCGCCGGGGGTGACGGCTTTGGGACGAGACCCTCGAGCGGCAGGTGGCGAGTGATGGCGAAGGTGGACTGGGACCTCCTTCATCGCAGGCTCCGGCAGGGCCATGTCCGCCCGCCGGCGGACCACCAGATCGCCGACCTCACGGCCGAGCTGACCGAGATGCTGGGCAGCTCCGAGCCGCACGTGCGCGACGAGCTCGCGCTCGAGATGCTGAGCACCTGGATCGAGCAGGGCGTCTACGACGACCTGCTCCCCGGCCTCGGTGACGGGATCGCCACCGGCCTGATGACCGGGCTCGGCGAGTCCGGCACCGACACGGTGTTCCGGCGCAGCTCGTCGGCGCTCGTCCTCGCCGATGTGATCGAGCGCGACACCGTGCAGGGCCTCGTCCCGCCCGCGAAGGTCCTCGAGTGGGGCGACCGGCTCGCGACCTGGTTCCCCGCGGAGCGCGATCTCCGCGGCTTCGTCGAGGGCAAGGGCTGGGCGCACGCGGTCGCCAACGGCGCCGACGCCATGGGCGTCCTGGCCCGGTCACCCCACTTCCGCGACGCCGAGCTCGCCGTGCTCCTGGAGGTGATCGGCGAGCGGGCGACCCGACCCGCCGACGAGGTCTGGACCTCCGGCGAGCCCGACCGGCTGGCTCGCGCCACGATCGGCGTGCTGCACCGCGGGCTGGTGCCCCTGGACCGTGTCGAGGCCTGGCTCGCCGACGTGACGGCGACGGCGCTGCGGCAGCGGCCGCCGTCCGTCGACGACACCGGGTCGGCGTCGCGGCGCAACACGGTCGCCTTCCTCCGGGCGCTCTACCTCCACCTGTCCCTGGGCAAGCACCACCCGCCGGGGCGCACCGACCTGCTGCTCACCGTGATCGAGCGGCTGCGCGCGGTCCAGCCCGGGTTCTTCGGTCGCTGAGGCCCCGGCCTCCCGCGCAGTCGATAGCCTGCGCGGCATGACCTCGATCACCAACGGCCACGCGGGCGAGCTCGCCGTCGCCGTCGCCCGGGCGCACGGCGTCGGGACGATGTTCACGCTGTCGGGCGCCCACGTGTTCCCGATGTACGACGGCGCGGTGAAGACCGCCGAGCAGGACCGGCCGATGCGCCTGCTCGACGTACGCCACGAGCAGACCGCGGCCTTCGCGGCCGAGGCGACCGGCAAGCTGACCCGGGTGCCCGGCCTCGCGGTCCTCACCGCCGGCCCCGGCGTGACCAACGGCGTCAGCGCACTCGCCCAGGCCAGCTTCGCCGGCTCGCCGATGGTGGTGGTCGGCGGGCGCGCCCCGGCGAACCGCTGGGGCAGCGGGTCGCTGCAGGAGATCGACCACGTCCCGCTGGTCGCGCCGGTGACCAAGCTCGCCCGCACGCTCGCCACGGCGGACGACGTGCTGGGTGGCATGCACGAGGCGTTCACGGCGGCCCGCAGCTCCCACCGCGGCCCGACGTTCGTCGACATCCCGATGGACGAGTTCTTCAACAGCGCCTCCGGCGAGCTGCCCGCCGTCGGGAGCGACCGCGGCGCGGAGCCCGACGGCGACGCCGTCGCCCGGATCGCCGGCCTCCTCGCGCGGGCGTCCCGCCCGGTGCTGATCCTCGGCACGGACGTGTGGGCCGACCACGCCGAGGAGGCTGCGTACCGGTTCGTCGACTCGGTGCGGATCCCGACCATCACCAACGGGATGGGCCGGGGCGTGGTCCCCGGTGGCGACCCGCTCCTGGTGACCAAGGCCCGCGGCGCTGCGCTCAACGGCGCCGACCTCGTGGTCGTGGTGGGCACTCCCCTGGACTTCCGCCTCGGCTACGGCGTCTTCGGCGGCAACGACGACGGCGCTCCGACGCCGGTCGTGCACATCGCCGACTCGACCGACCAGCTGTCCGGGCACGCACAGCTCGCCTACTCGGTCGCCGGGGACCTCACCGCCGTGTTCGACGGGCTCCTCGAGGCGATCGAGCGCGGCCCCAAGCCCCGGTGGTCCGACTGGCTGTCCTCGCTGCAGGACACCGTGGCCGCGGCCGCGGAGCGCGACGCCGGGCTGCTCAGCGCCGAGGCCGACCCGATCCACCCGGCGCGCATCTACGGCGAGCTGGTCCCGCGCCTGGCGTCCGACGCGGTCGTCATCGGCGACGGTGGCGACTTCGTCTCCTTCGCCGGGAAGTACGTCGAGCCGCGCCAGCCCGGCTGCTGGCTCGACCCCGGCCCCTACGGCTGCCTCGGCGCCGGCCTCGGTGCGGCCATCGCCGCGCGGATCGCGCGCCCGTCGTCCCAGGTGGTGCTCCTGCTCGGCGACGGTGCCGCGGGGTTCTCGCTGATGGACGTCGACACGCTGGTGCGCCACAACCTCCCCGTGGTGATGGTCATGGGCAACAACTCCGCCTGGGGCCTGGAGAAGGGACCCATGCAGATGCTCTACGGCTACGACGTGGTCGCCGACCTGGCGCCGCGCACGGCGTACGACGAGGTGGTCAAGGCGCTCGGCGGTGCGGGCGAGACCGTCACCGACCCGCGTCAGATCGGGCCGGCGCTCGACCGCGCGTTCGCCAGCGGCGTGCCCTACCTCGTGAACGTCATCACCGACGTCAGCGCCGCCTACCCGCGCGCCACGTTCGGGATCTGATGAGCGCGACCCTCAGGTTCACGGTCGCCGACGGTGACACCGCGGTGGCCGTCGGCTCCGGCAGCCTGCCCGTGCTCGGCACGCCGCGGCTCCTCGCCTGGTGCGAGGCCGCCACGTGCGCCGCGGTCGAGCCGGACCTGGGGCCCGGTGAGACCAGCGTGGGCACGCGGGTCGAGCTCGAGCACCTCGCCCCCAGCCCCGTCGGCCAGGAGGTCGAGGTCACCGCGCGGCCGGTGCACGTCGACGGGCGGCTGCGGCGGTTCGCGGTCGCCGCTCGCCACGTCGGGGCGGACGGGCCCGGCAAGCTCGTGGGCAGCGGCGAGGTCACCCGGGTCGTCGTCGACGGGGACCGGTTCCTGGCACGGATTTCCGGCTGACCGGACCCACCTGAGACACTGGGACGATCCCGAACCCAGGAGGAACCATGGGCAAGACCGGCCGCAAGCGCCGCGCGCGCCGCAAGAAGGGCGCGAACCACGGCAAGCGCCCGAACAGCTGAGCTGTTCCAACTGCTGTCGAGGCCGCCACGGTGCATGTCACCGGGCGGCCTTCGGCGTTTTTCGCCAGCTTCTGCGTAGGTCGGGCGACGCACCCAGCGAACGGCACCTCGAACCGGCCCGCTCGGGTGCCGGACGGTGGGTGCCTCAGCTGGGACGGGGGAACTGGGCGCGCATGGCGAGGTCCCAGGCGCGGTCGGGGAGCAGGCGGCGGCCGACGATCGCGCCGTACGCCGAGGGCGTGACCAGGTAGCGCGGACGCGGGTTGCGGGCGCTGAGCGCCTTCTCGATCACCCGGGCCACCGCCTCCGGCGGGCCGCCGAAGCGGGCCATCGGGCCGTCGTAGGCGTCCACCGTCGCCTTGGCGACGGCGGCGTTGAAGCCGGCGTAGGGGCCCTCCCCGGTCGGCATCCCGGCCGTCGCCGCCTCGTCGAAGCGGGTGGTGATCAGCCCCGGCTCGATGAGCACGACCTTCACGCCGAAGCCCGCGACCTCGAAGCGGAGCGCGTCGGAGAGCGCCTCCACGGCGTACTTGCTGGCGTGGTAGGCCCCGCCGCCGGGGAACGTCAGCCGGCCGCCCATCGACCCGATGTTGACGATCCGCCCCGCGTGCTGCGCGCGCATGGCAGGCAGGACCAGCTGCGTGAGCCGCAGCAGGCCGAAGACGTTGGTCTCGAACTGGCGGCGCACGTCGTCGAGGTCGAGGGACTCGATCGCGCCGGACTGGCTGTAGCCGGCGTTGTTGACCAGGCCGTCGATCCGGCCCGCGTCGGCGAGGACCGCGTCCACGGCTGCGGTCATCGAGTCCTCGTCGGTCACGTCGAGCGCCAGCGTGCGGCAGCCCGCGTCGGCGAGCTCGGCGAGGGTCTCGGGCCGGCGCGCGGTGGCGAACACGTCGTAGCCCTTCCGCGCGAGCCGCAGCGCGGTCGCGGCTCCGATGCCGGAGGAGCACCCGGTGATGAGGACGGCCGTCATGACGGCATCCTGGCACGGGGCGCTGTCGGGCGTCCTCAGTCGGTGCCCGCGCGGGCCCCGACCACGACCGGACGGCCCGCGACGTAGCCGGCGGCGGTCTGCACCACGGCGAGCGCGACGAGCAGCAGGCACGGCACGGTCCACGACCCGGTGGCGTCGCGCAGCAGGCCGACGACGAACGGCCCCGCGGCGGCGATCAGGTAGCCGATGCTCTGCGCCATCGAGGACAGCGCGGCGGTGTCCGCGGCGTTGCTGGTCCGCAGCGCGAACAGGGTCAGCACCACCGGGAAGACCGCGCCGCCGACGCCGAGCAGCACCGCCCACACCCATGCCCCGGCGTGCGGCGCGAGCGCCAGCCCGGCGAAGCCCGCGGCCGTGATCACCGTGAGCACCGCGATCAGGTGCCCCTGCGAGGACAGTCGGGCCGCACGGGCCGGCAGCACGATGAAGACCGGTACGCCGACCAGGATGCTGACCGCGAGCAGGAGGCCCGCCTCGCCGTGGCTGAACCCCGCGTCGGCGTACATCGTCGGGAGCCAGCTCATGATGACGTAGGCGAACACCGACTGGGTGCCGAAGGCGACCGTCGCCGCCCACGCTGTCGGGTCGCGCCACAGCGAGGCACCGCGCGGCTGCGCCCAGGCGTGGTCGCGGCCGCGGCCGCTCGCCGCCCACGCGAGGAGGGCGAGGAGGGCCGGGACGGCCCACGCCGCGAGCCCGAACCGCCAGCCGCCGCCGAGGTGGGCCGCAGGAACGGTCAGCGCGGCGCCGAGCGCCGCGCCGGTCGACATCACCGCGGTGTAGGTCCCGGTCACCTGACCGACCCGGCCGGGGAAGTCCTCCTTGGCCACCACCGGCAGCAGCACGTTGGCGAGCGCGATGCCCGCGCAGGCGAGGAAGGTGCCGAGGAGCAGGAGCGCCTCCCCCGAGACGACGCGCACCGCCAGTCCGGCCACGACCAGGACCAGCGCGAGCGAGACGCCCCGGTGGGCGCCCACCCGCCGCGCCAGGGTCATGCCGGCGGCGCCGACCGCGGCGAAGCACAGCACCGGGAGCGAGGTGAGGAACGAGGCGGTGCCCGCGGACAGGCCGATCGAGTCGAGGCTGTCGAGGAGGGCACCGAGACTGGTGACCGGGGTGCGCAGGTTCAGCGCGACGAGCAGCACGGCGGCCAGCAGCCACCCCGCGTGACGAGGCACGCGGCGGGACAGGCGGGCTGCGCGGTTCTGGAGGACGGTCACCAGCGTACGATAGCCAGACATCGGATGATTGGACGAAAGGAAGCCGATGCCGCTGCAAGCAGCCACCCCCCGCTCACTGGTCGACCAGGCCATCGACGGCATGCGCGCGCTCCTGGCGCAGGGCGAGTGGGCGGTCGGCGCCCGGGTCCCGCCCGAGCCGGTGCTCGCGGCCGAGCTCGGCGTCAGCCGCGGCACGGTCCGCGAGGCCGTCAAGGCCCTCGCGCACGCCGGGGTGCTCGAGGTGCGGCGCGGTGACGGCACCTACGTCGCCGCCCCCAACGAGGTGTCGGCGCTGATGCGGCGCCAGCTGAGCCGGGTCGAGCTCGGTCACGTCCTCGAGGTCCGCCACGCGATCGAGACCCGGGCCGCGGTGCTGGCCGCGAGCCGCCGTACGGCGGAGGACCTGGCCGTGCTGGCTGACGCGCTGGACCGGCGCGGTGCGGCGGCTGCCGCCGGTGACGAGGAGGGGTTCGTGTCCGCCGACTGCGCCTTCCACCTGGCCATGGTGGCCGCTGCCCACAACCCGCTGCTGAGCGAGCTCTACGAGGGCTTCCTGGACACGCTGCTGGCGAGCGTGGTCCTGCCGCCGGAGGGGACGGACCACCTGGCGCCGGCGCACGTCGACGTGCTGGCGGCGATCCGGGCGCGGGACTCGGAGCGGGCCTTCACCGCGACCGCCGGTCTCCTGGACCAGGTCGGCCACTGACCCCCTCGGGCGGGGCCCGTCGGTCGGACGGTCAGCCCTCGGTGATCTGGACCTGGATCGACTGGATCTTGACCCGGACCTTCTCGCGCAGGTCGGCCGGCGCCTTCTCCGAGCAGGAGCGCGCGACCAGCGCCTTGACCGTGCGCTGGAGGTCGTAGCGCTCCAGGCAGGGGCTGCAGCCGTCGATGTGGGCGCGCACGATCGCGCAGTCGCCCTCCTCGAGCTCGTTGTCGATCAGCCGGACGATCCGCTCGAGGAAGTCGGCACACTCCTCGTTGGAGGGGCCGTGGTCGTGGTCGTGGACACCCATCACTGGCCTCCCTCGACGGGTGCGTCGCCGCCCGAGCGGACGTAGTCGGACAGCAGGTCGCGCAGCTGGCGCCGACCGCGGTGCAGGCGGGACATCACGGTCCCGATCGGCGTACCCATGATCTCGGCGATCTCCTTGTAGGCGAACCCCTCGACGTCGGCGAGGTAGACCGCCAGGCGGAACTCCTCCGGGAGCCGCTGGAGCGCGTCCTTGACCTGCGAGTCGGGGAGGTGCTCGAGCGCCTCCATCTCCGCCGACTTCAGGCCGGTGGAGGTGTGCGCCTCCGCCCGGGCGAGCTGCCAGTCCTCGACGCTGCCGGCGTCGCCCGAGATCGACTGCTGCGGCTCGCGCTGCTTCTTGCGGTAGGAGTTGATGAACGTGTTCGTCAGGATCCGGTAGAGCCAGGCCTTGAGGTTGGTGCCGGGCTTGAACTGGTGGAAGGCCGAGTAGGCCTTCGCGAACGTCTCCTGGACGAGGTCCTCGGCGTCCGCCGGGTTGCGGGTCATGCGCATCGCGGCGGAGTAGAGCTGGTCGAGGTAGGGCAGCGCGTCGCGCTCGAAGCGCGCCGAGCGCTCGGCCGGCGTCTCCGTCTCGAGATCGATCGTGTCGATCGGGTCGGTGGTGGTCTCAGGCATCACCCCCCAGCGTACGGGGGTTGCCTCCTGAGGTCGTTCGAGCACCGCGATCATGAACGGGTCAACCGCTCAGCGGCGCGACGCATTCCCCGCGGTCGAGCCCCGCGCGGAGCCACCGTCGCTGCCCGCGATCTCGCGCACGATCCACTCCAGGACCGTCTCCACCACGATGTCGAGGGCGACCTCCTGGGTGACCGCACCTGACCGCGGCACCGCCAGCCCGTGGTCGGCGTCGGGCACGACGCCGAGCTCGACGTCCGCGGGCATCGGGTCGGGGAACTCCTCCGGCCGGCCCATCGTGTCGCGCTCCCCCTGCACCACCAGCGTGGGCACCCCGGCGCCGGCGAGCTCGTCGAGGCGCGACTTCTCCGGCTTGCCGGGCGGGTGCAGCGGGAAGGACAGCGCCAGGCACCCGGACGCGCCGAGGGCCTTCGCCGAGCGGGCGGCCGACCGGGCGCCGGCCGACCGGCCGCCGACGATCAGCGGCGTGCGGACCCGGATCGCGTCGGCGGCCGCGCGCAGGCCCGCGTCGAGGGTGGCCGGCGCGGTGGCGACCTTCCGTCCGGCCCGCCGCCACGGCTGCTCGAACCGCATCACGGTGACGCCCTGCTTGGGCAGGCACCGCGCGAGGACCTCGAGGTCGCGGGCGTCGATGCCTCCACCGGCCCCGTGGCTCAGCAGCAGGGTGGCGAACGGCCGGCGTGCCCGGTCGGTGACCAGCCTGCCCTCGCCGTGGGGGGTGGCGATCAGCCGCTCCTCACTCATCGTCGTCCCCCAGCAGGGTCTCCTCGGGCGGGAGCGGGTCGACCAGCTCCGGGCCGTTGTTGCGGACGTTGCCGACGGCAGTCGACACCGGGTAGGCCTCGAGCCCGGTCTGCTGGGCGGGCACGAGCAGGTCGAGCACCTTCTCCTTCGGCGTCGAGGGGTCGAGCCAGGCGGTGCGCCGGTCCCGCGGCACGAGCAGGGGCATCCGGTCGTGGATGCGGCCGAGCTCGTCAGGGGCGTCGGTCGTCAGCACGGTGCAGGTCCAAAGAAATCGGCCGGGGTCGTCTCTGTCGTCGGGGTCGCGGGTCGGGTCGCGCCAGATCTCGTAGAGCCCGGCCATCGCCAGCACCGACCCGTCCTTGGGGTGGATGAAGAACGGCTGCTTGAGCGGCTTGCCGCTCTTGCCCTTCTGCTCGGTGGGGTACCACTCGAAGTACCCGTCGGCCGGCAGCAGGCAGCGGCGGCTCGCGAAGGCCTTCCGGAACGCGGGCTTCTCCGCGACCGTCTCCATCCGCGCGTTGATCATCCGGTTGCCGATCGCCGGGTCCTTCGCCCACGACGGCACCAGCCCCCAGCGCAGCACCCGGAGCTGGCGGTACTGCCCCGGCTCGGCGGACGCGACCTCGGGCTCGTCCTTGGGCGGCCGGTCGAGGACGGCGTACACCTCCTTGGTGGGGGCGACGTTGTAGTCGGCCGGCAGCACCTTGTCGAGCCGTGGGTCGACGACCTCGAACTCCTCGGCGAGGTCGTCGGGCGTCCTGCTGGACGCGTAGCGGCCGCACATGGACACCGACTCTAGCGACGGGCGCGTGCGCGGGGACACACGTCGGGGATGGATGTGTGCCCACCGATCGGGTACGAAGAAGACATGGCTGTGACCAGACTGCTCGCCCGTCCCCTGCTCGCGTCGTTCTTCGTGGTCAACGGCGTCAACTCCGTGCGCCACGCCCGGGAGATCGCGCCGCAGGCCGCTCCCGTGACCGACACGCTGGCTCCGCTCGCCCAGAAGGCGGCCCCCAACGCCTCGCTGCCCAAGGACCCGGCCACCTGGGTGCGCGCCAACGGCGCGCTGCAGGTCGTCGCCGGTGCCGCCCTCGCCACCGGCCGCTTCCCGCGCCTCGCGGCCGCTGCGCTCGCGGCGTCCCTGGTGCCCTCGACCGCGGCGCGCTACCGGTTCTGGGAGGCGGCGGACGCGCACGAGCGGTCCGAGCAGCAGAACCACTTCCTCAAGAACGCCGCGCTCGCCGGCGGCCTGGTGATCGCCGCCGGCGACACCGAGGGTCAGCCCGGCCTCGCCTGGCGCGCCCGCCGTGCCGCGAAGGACGCCCGTCGCGAGGCCCAGCACCTGGCCCAGTCCGCCAAGCGCGAGGCCAAGCTGGTCAAGGCCGAGCTCACCTGACCGGGGCGACCTCCCCGGGCGCCCGTCAGGGCACCACGGGGAGGGTCAGCGTCTGGGTGCTGCCGGAGGCGATCGTGACCGGGACGGCCGTCAGGCCGCCGCGGTAGTTGGCCGAGCCGCCGGCCACGGTGAGCCGCAGCTGGTGCCCGGCCGCGAACCGGTGCACGATGCCGGGCAGCCGGATCGTGAAGGGCTTGGTCACGTCCGGGATCCGCACCGGCGCCTCGAGACCGTGGATCAGGCGCGAGGTCCCGTCGGGGCCGACGTCGGAGACCTTCACGAACAGCACCAGCATCCCGCCGGGGCCCGTCGCCTGGCTGACCGCGGCGGTGGGCGCGTCGACCTTGAGCTGCACGACCGGCGAGCCGACGACGTCGACGTCGCTGGTCAGGACCGGGGACGTCCAGGCCGCGAACGTGCCGGGGTCGTCGTTCACGGTCTGCGGGACCTGGCCGGTGTAGCCGCCGAGCACGTCCAGCTCGTCGACCGACGTCGGGGCGCCCGCGGCCGGGGTGACGAAGGACTGGCTGCCCGGGGCCGCCGTCGTCCCCGAGGTGAGCGCGCCCGCGCCGGACAGGCGCCAGGTCCGGCTGGTGCCGACCGGGAAGCTCGTGGAGGAGGCGTACGCCGGCACCGCGCTGCCGGCGTAGGAGACCCAGTCACGGAAGTACGCGAAGGCCGGGCCGGTCGAGGTGTTCTGACCCTTGAGGTAGTGGTCGAACCAGCCGTAGATCCGCGGCGTGAGGTAGTCGAACTCCCCGCTCGCGGCCGGACCGGAGTGGCCGCCCTCCTTCCAGATCATCTTGACCGGGGTGCCCTGGGCCCTGAGCGCCTGGTAGGTCGCCACGGCCTCGTTGAGGTTGAAGAGGGTGTCGTTCTGGCCCTGCATGAGCAGGGTCGGGATCTTGATCTTCGACATGTACGACGCCACCGAGGCGTGCCGCAGGCGCGCGATGTCCTCCGGCGGGAGGTAGCCCGTCGTGCCGGCGGAGACCAGCGCGGGGCACACCCAGTCGGCGAAGTTGGGGCACGGCGCGGCATCCGGCTGCGTCTGCTGGTTCTGGAGGTCGCCGGTCAGCCCCTCGGCCGAGAACCCGGCGGCCCAGATCAGCTTGGCCGCACCCGGCGTCCGGGTCGAGACGCCGGAGGTCTGGTCGGTGTTGTTGGGGTCGAGGCTGTAGCTGAGGTCGTTCCAGGTGATCTCGGGGATGATCGTGTCGAGCCGCGGGTCGACCGACGCGACCGCGAACTGGATCTGGCCGCCGTAGGAGCCGCCGATCATCCCGACCCGCGGGTCGTTGGTGCTCTTGTTGCCGAGGTGGTCCTTGTTGTCCCGCTGCACCACGGTGAGCGGAGGCACCGGCTGGGTGTGGTCCGCGTCGGCGTACCCGATGCCGTCCGCGCCGCCCAGGTAGCTGACCAGCTGGCTGCCCGCCTTGCCGTCCCAGTCGGGGTCGTCCAGCGTGATCTTGCAGCTCGAGCCGCCGAAGCCCAGACCGGAGTAGGCGAGCACGACGTAGCCGTGGTCGGCGAAGCTCGCCGCGTCGGACGCGAGGTCGTCCTTCGACCCGCCGAAGCCGTTGGTGGCGAGGATCGCCGGCGCCGGCGTGGCCGGGGTCGCCGACGCGGGGACGTAGACGTCGCCGAGGATGTCGCAGACCTGGTCGTTCGCCGGGCCGGTGACGACCTTGAAGTGCAGCGTGGTGACCGTGTAGCTCGCCGCCGCGTCGGCGTGCGAGGCGAGCGGGACCAGGGCGGCGGGGAGGAGCAGTGCGGCGGCGGCCGCGACCAGACGGGTGGGGCGCATGCGGGTTCCGTTCGGGATGGAAGGCGGGCGTCGTTCCAACGACCGCGGTGTGACGCCGGTTACGCGCCGGTAACTAAGCCGGGCGTCCGCGCCTGCTCCGCGCCCCTAGACTGCGGCAGGAGATGAGCACCCACTCCGCCGACCTCTGGCCCGCACCCGTCGCGACGGTGCCCGTGGACGCGGTCGTCTCCCTGCCCGGGAGCAAGTCGCTCACCAACCGCGCGCTGGTGCTCGCCGCGCTGGCCGACGGCCCGTCCGTCGTGCGGCGGGCGCTGCGCTCGCGCGACACCGAGCTCATGGCCCGGGCGCTCACCTCGCTCGGCGCCGCCGTCGACACGACCGGCGACGACTGGGCGGTCACGCCCCTCGTCGCCGGTGACCGGCTGACGGCGGCCGTCGACTGCGGGCTCGCCGGCACGGTGATGCGGTTCGTGCCGCCGGTCGCGGGCCTGGTCGCGGGTGACGTCTCGTTCGACGGCGACCCGCACATGCGCAACCGCCCGATCGGCGAGGTCCTCGCCGCCCTGGCGGCGCTCGGCGTGAGCATCGACGACGGCGGCCGCGGGTCGCTTCCGTTCACGGTGCACGGCAGCGGGTCGGTGCCGGGTGGCACGGTGGTCATCGACGCCTCCGCGTCGTCGCAGTTCGTCTCCGCCCTGCTGCTGGCCGGCGCCCGGTTCGACGCCGGCGTGGACGTGCGCCACGACGGCAAGCCGATCCCGTCCCTTCCCCACGTCGAGATGACCGTCGCGATGCTGCGCGACCGCGGCGTCGAGGTCGACGACGGCGACGCCAACCGCTGGGCGGTGACGCCGGGCCCGATCGCGGCCTGCGACGAGACGATCGAGCCGGACCTCTCCAACGCGGCGCCGTTCCTGGCCCTCGCGGCGGTGTCGGGCGGCTCGGTCACCGTGCGCGACTGGCCGGCGTCCACGACGCAGGCCGGCGACGCGCTGCGCGACCTGCTGGCGCAGATGGGCTGCACCGTCGAGCGCGTGGCCGAGGGCCTGCGGGTCACCGGGCCCACCGGCGGGCACCGCGGCCTGCAGGGCGTCGACGCCGACCTGCACGACGTCGGCGAGCTGGCCCCGGCCGTGGCCGCGCTCTGCGCGCTCGCCGCGAGCCCGTCGCACCTGCGCGGCATCGCGCACATCCGGGGCCACGAGACCGACCGTCTCGCCGCGCTCGCGAAGGAGCTCGGCGGCCTCGGGTTCGACGTCGTCGAGCACCCGGACGGGCTCTCCCTCTCCCCCACCGCCCCCGAGGACCGGAGGGGCGGGGTGTTCCACACCTACGCCGACCACCGGATGGCCCACGCGGCCGTGATCGTCGGCGCGGCCGTCCCGGGCGTGCTCGTCGAGAACGTCGCCACGACGAGCAAGACGTTCCCGGACTTCGCCGGCTACTGGGCGTCCCTGCTGTGAGGGCGCGGGCGGCATGAACCGGAGGTACGACGAGCACGACGTCGAGCACTACGACCGCCCCCGGCGCCGTACCCGCCCCCGTACGAAGGACCGCCCCGCGCACGAGGACGCCGTCGACGCCGTCGTCGTGACCGTCGACCGGGGGCGGTTCACCCTCTCCCTCGACGGCCGCCGGGTGATGGCGATGAAGGCGCGGCCGCTCGGCCGGAAGGGCGTGGTGGTCGGCGACCGGGTCCGGGTGGTCGGGGACGTGTCCGGCGACGAGGGCTCCCTGGCCCGGATCGTCGAGGTCACCCCGCGGACCACCGTGCTGCGCCGCACCGCGGACGACGACGACCCGGTCGAGCGGGTGATCGTCGCCAACGCCACCCAGCTCGTCGTGGTCACCGCCCTCGCCGACCCCGAGCCGCGCCCCCGGCTGATCGACCGGGCGCTGGTCGCGGCGTTCGACGCCGGCCTCGCCCCGCTGCTGTGCCTGACCAAGTCGGACCTCGCGGACCCGGAGACGCTGCTGTCGACCTACCGCTCGCTCGGCGTGCCGTGGGTGGTCACTCGCAAGGGCGGCGACATCGCCGAGCTCCGGGACCGCCTGGCCGGCCACACGAGCGTGCTGATCGGCCACAGCGGCGTCGGGAAGTCGACGCTCGTCAACGCCCTGGTCCCCGACGCGCGGCGCGAGACCGGGCACGTCAACGCGGTGACCGGCCGCGGCCGCCACACCTCGACCTCGGCGATCATGCTCGAGCTGCCCGACGGGGCCGGCGCCATCGTGGACACGCCCGGCATCCGCTCGTTCGGTCTCGCCCACGTGCAGCCCGAGCACCTGATCGAGGCGTTCCCCGACCTCGACGAGATGACCGAGGACTGCCCGCGCGGCTGCACCCACGCCCACGACGAGCCCGAGTGCGGCCTGGACGAGGCCCTCGCCGCCGGCACCGCCGACCCCGACCGGGTCGCCTCCTTCCGGCGCCTCCTCGACGCGCGGTCGGTCACCGACTACTGATGCTCAGCCCGGCGTCCCGCTCCAGACCGACCGGGCGCCGGCCTCGCCGGTGAGGAAGACCAGCACGAGCACCGCCACCGCGTCGGCGGCGAGCAGCACCCCCAGCAGGACCACCAGCCAGCGGGCGCGCGAACGGTGGAGCAGGACGTTGAGGAGCGCCACCACGCCGAAGCCCACGGTCGCCCAGAGCAGCTGCCGGGCGTAGGCGTAGTGCTTGTCGATGCGGTCGGCGAGCGGCGGCTGGTTGAAGAAGTCGTTGGCCTGGCGGAAGTGGTTGCCGGTCAGGTAGGCCGTCACCACGGCGCCGACGGCGACGAGAGCGCCGACGAGGAGCGGCCAGCGCAGCCGGTCGCGCAGGCCCGGGACGACGTAGGCGATCGCGAGCAGCGCCGCGACCGGGGTCAGGACGACTGCGCCGTGGACGACGAGCGGGTGCAGCGGGAGGCCGTTGATCTCCATGGGGGAAGAGTGCACCACCGGCACGCAATAGTGTGGCCCGGTGGCCACTGACTACACCGACGACCTCCGGCTCGCGCACCTGCTCGCCGACGACGCGGACTCGCTGACCGAGGCACGGTTCAAGGCTCTCGACCTGCACGTCATGACCAAGCCCGACCTGACCCCGGTCACCGACGCCGACCAGGCCGTCGAGGAGGGCATCCGCCGCACCCTGTCCCGGGTCCGCAGCCGCGACGCCGTGACCGGCGAGGAGCAGGGCACGGCCGGGCACTCCCAGCGGCGCTGGATCGTCGACCCCATCGACGGGACCAAGAACTTCGTCCGGGGCGTCCCGGTCTGGGCGACCCTCATCGCGCTCGCCGTCGACGACGAGGTCGTCCTCAGCGTCGTGTCCGCGCCGCAGCTCCAGCGCCGCTGGTGGGCCTCGGCCGGCAACGGCGCGTGGACGGGCAAGTCGCTGATGAAGGCGACCCGGTGCCAGGTGTCCGACGTGCGCCGGCTCGAGGACGCGTCGCTGTCCTACGCCTCGCTGTCCGGCTGGGAGGACCGCGGCCTGGGCGAGGACTTCCTCGCCCTGATGCGCCGCTGCTGGCGCACCCGGGCGTACGGCGACTTCTGGTCCTACATGCTCGTGGCCGAGGGCGCGGTCGACCTGGCGGCGGAGCCCGAGCTCGAGGTCTACGACATGGCGGCCCTCGACGTGATCGTCCGGGAGGCGGGCGGCCGGTTCACCTCGCTGGAGGGGACCGACGGGCCGTGGGGCGGCAACGCGCTCGCGAGCAACGGCCACCTGCACGAGGCGGCGCTCTCCTTCATCGGCTCGCTGCCCGACGGCGGCGACGACCCCGACTGGCCCACGGCCGGCCCCGGCAGCGTGTCGGACCTGCGTGCGCACCGACCGCGCCGCGAGTAACCTGGATCACATGCGGATCGCGGACGTGCTCCAGGCCAAGGACCTCAAGGACGTCGTCACCATCAGGCCGGACTCAGGTGTCAAAGAGCTCATCGCTGCGCTCGCCGAGCACAACATCGGCGCGCTCGTCGTGAGCGCCGACGGCAGTGCCCTCGACGGGATCGTCAGCGAGCGCGACGTCGTACGGCACCTGCATGCCGACGGCACGGTCATCAACAACACCGTCGGTGCGATCATGACCGGCCGAGACGGCCTCACCACCTGCTCGCCGGACGACCAGCTCGACGAGGTCATGCACCTGATGACCGAGCGGCGCATCCGGCACATCCCGGTGTGCGACGGCGACGACCTCGTCGGCATCGTGAGCATCGGCGACATGGTGAAGCACAAGATCGACCAGCTGCAGTTCGAGCGGGACCAGCTCGACTCCTACGTGCACCAGCTCTGACCCGCCAGGGCGATCTGCACAGAACCTCCACACGTCGTCCCCCGGTCCCGGCGACGCGCGCTCCTACGCTGCCCGTGTGACAGAGCGACGCAAGGTGCTCGTCGTCGAGGACGAGCCCCTCATCAACCAGTCGGTGTCCGAGCGGCTGACGGCCGAGGGGTACGACGTCGCCCGCGCCTACGACGGCCCCGGCGCCGTCGCTGCCTTCGCAGCCTCGGCCCCGGACGTCGTGGTGCTCGACGTGATGCTGCCCAGCTTCGACGGTCACGAGGTGTGCCGCCGCATCCAGGCGGAGCGACCGGTGCCGGTGATCATGCTGACGGCCCGGGACGACGAGGCCGACATCCTGGTCGGGCTCGGCGTCGGCGCCGACGACTACCTGACCAAGCCGTTCCGGATGCGGGAGCTCGTGGCCCGGGTGGGCGCCCTGCTGCGACGGGTCGAGCGCGCCGGTGAGCTCGCCGCCCGGCGCCCGGTCGAGCTCGGCGGGATGAGCGTCGACCCCGCCGCGCGGCGCGTGTGGTGCGACGACGCCGAGGTCCACCTGACGCCGACGGAGTTCGACCTCCTGCTCTGTCTCGCCGCCGAGCCCGGCGCCGTCGTCACCCGCGAGCGACTGCTCGCCGAGGTGTGGGGCTGGCCGGGCGGCTCCGGCACCCGCACGGTCGACAGCCACGTGAAGGGCCTGCGCGCCAAGATCGGCACGGGCCGGATCCGCACCGTCCACGGCGTCGGCTACGCCCTCGAGGCGGGCGACCCGTCGTGACCCCGCTGGGCGCGCTCCGCTCTCTCAAGGTCAAGCTCGGCGTGCTGGTCGCTGCCAGCGTCGTCGTGGCCACGGTGGTGGCCAACACCGGTCGGGTCGCCGGCGTCGCACCGTGGCTGAGCATCCCGGTCACCATCGCTCTCGCGCTCGCGGTCACCCAGCTGCTGGCGATCGGCATGGTCGCACCGCTGAGGGAGATGACGGCGGCCGCCCAGCAGATGGCGCGAGGCAGCTACGAGGTGCGGGTGACCACGGGAGCTCGCGACGAGGTCGGCGCGCTCGCGCGTGCGTTCAACACCATGGCGCGCGACCTCGCGACTGTGGACCGGCAGCGGCGTGACCTGGTCGCGAACGTGAGCCACGAGCTACGCACGCCGCTGACCGCCCTCTGCGCCGTGCTCGAGAACATCGCCGACGGCGTCGGCTCCCAGGATCCCGCGACGCTGCGCGCGGCGCTCTCGCAGGCGGAGCGGCTGTCCGTGCTGGTCGACGACCTGCTGGACCTGGCCCGCGTCGACGCCGGGCGGACACCGCTCGAGCCACGGCCCGTCGCGCTCGGCGCGCTGCTCGCCGACGCGGTCGCCGGAGTCCGGCTCGCCGGGCGGGACGTGCGGTTCGAGGTGCACGTCGAGCCTGCCGACCTCGCCGTCCGGGCCGACCCCGGCCGGCTGCACCAGCTCGTCGCGAACCTTGTCGACAACGCCTCACGGCACAGCCCGCAGCGCGGGACGGTGCACGTCACGGCATCGACGTACGCCGACCGCTACCTGCTGGACGTCGTCGACGAGGGGCCCGGTGTGGCACCCGACGACCGGGACCGCGTGTTCGAGCCGTTCGGCACCCTCAGCGAGGCGGTCGGCGGCGGAGGAACCGGGCTCGGCCTGGCCATCGCCCGCTGGGTGACCGACCTGCACGGCGGGACGATCCGCTTCCTCGACCCCGGGCCGGGCGTCGCAGGCGCTCACGTTCGCGTGGACCTGCCCCTCGACCCGTCCGTCCGACCGACCACCCCGGAGGAAGCCATGAGACCAGGCCCCGCACCTTCGCCGCCGGTCGAGCCGGTCCCTGCGCGACCCGTGCCGGCACCGCCGCTGCTCGACGACGTCTTCGGCGCGACGTGGCCGGACCGCGGCATCCCCGCGCGGCTGCCCGTCCTGCTCGGGGCCGCAGGGGTAGGGCTCGGGGCGGCGATCGTGCTCCCCGACCGGGGGGTCGGCCTGGGGACGTTCCTCGTGCTGCTGGCCTGCGGGGCGGTGCCGTTCGCAGTGGCGAGAAATCGGCGCGACCCGTTCTCAGTCGCGTGCGCCGGCCTCGCCCTGGCGCTCTGCTCGATGGCCGTGGTGCGCGACGCCGAGTGGATCGTCGCGCTGTGCCTGCTCGTCGCGGGAGGGCTCGGGATGTGCGGCCTGACCGCGGCGCGCGGCCTGCCGGGGTTCGTCGTGTCCGCATTGTCCTGGCCGCTCGCTGGCCTGCGCGGCCTGCCGTGGCTGGGCCGCACGTTGAGCGCGCTCACCGGTCTCGGCGAGGGTGCCGCCGTCGTGCGCACCGCCCTCTGGTCGGTGCTCGGACTGCTGGTGTTCGGGCTGCTGTTCGCGTCGGCGGACGCGTTGTTCGCCGAGTGGGCCGGTGCGCTGCTGCCCGACCTGGGGGTCGACGCGCTGGTGCTCCGGCTGTTCCTCACCGTCGCGATCGGCGGCGCGGTGCTGGCGGCGTCGTACCTCGCCCTCAACCCACCGCGCGTCGACCGCGGCGGCGGGGGCGGACGGCCGGTGCACCACAGGTTCGAGTGGCTCGCGCCGGTGGTCATGGTCAACCTGGTGTTCGCCGGCTTCCTCCTCGCACAGGCCACCGTCATCTTCGGCGGGCACGACTACCTGCAGCGCACCACGGGGCTGACGTATGCGGAGTACGTGCATCAGGGCTTCGGGCAGCTGACCGTCGCCACGGCACTCATGCTGGTCGTCGTCTGGGCCGCTGCACGCAAGGCGCCGCGGGAGAGCGCCTCCGACCGGCTTTGGCTGCGGGGCTCGCTCGGGCTCTTGTGCGCCCAGACGCTCGTGGTCGTCGCCTCGGCGCTGTACCGGATGGACGTCTACCAGGAGGCCTACGGCTTCACCCAGCTGCGCCTGCTCGTCGACGTCTTCGAGGGTTGGCTGGGTCTGGTCGTCCTGGCGGTGGTGGCCGCCGGGGCCACGCTGCGGGCGGCGTGGCTCGCGAGGTTCGCCCTGCTGTCGGGCGCCGTCGCCCTGCTCGGCCTTGCGCTGATCAACCCCGACGCATGGGTGGCCCAGCAGAACCTCGACCGGTACGAGGACAGCGGTCGCGTCGACTGGACGTTCCTCGAGGGCCTCTCCGACGACGCCGTCCCCACGCTGGTGCGCGAGCTGCCCGACGAGCTGGAGGGCTGCGCGCTTGCCGGCCATGCGCCGTACGACGACGACTGGCTGGAGTGGAACCTCGGCCGGTCGCGGGCCGCCGACGACCTGGCGCGGGTCCAGCTCCCGACCGATTGCCCGCCGTCCTGGTGACCTCGCCCGGCGGTGGTCGAGGAGGTCGCACAGCGACCCGGTGGTCGAGGAGGTCGCGCAGCAACCGTCTCGAGACCTCTGTTCAAACCTTTTGAAGATTGACGTGGGCGCTCGCCGCGGGGTGCCAGCTGCTTGGTTGATCGGCTGCGTTGCCGTCTGGTGGCCGGGGGTCGTCGGCCTGTGGTCGCGGTTTCAAGACGAGCGATTCGGGGGTTGAAGGTCGCCGGTGGTTGAGGTGCGAGGCGCCCCAGCGCCGAGCCTCGAAACCCCCGGCGCACCACCTGTGATCCACAGCCAGGTCATCGAGAATCGCTAGTCCACAGTGATGATCGGACTGGTCCGGATCCGTCAGAATCCGGAGCCATGCCCCGGGCGTCTGACCCTCCTGTCCACGGGCCTCGTGCCTTGCGCTTGATCTGTCGGCGCCCGGGGTGCACGCACCGGCCGGACGGAACGTGACCTGATAGGAGCTTGGCCGCGTCCTCGTCACTGTGCTGTCCGCCCGACCGGCGGTGCGTGCCGTCCTATCGGTACGAGAGAACGGTGCAGCACGATGGTAAGAGCAGCAGACGCGACCCGCGAGGTCACCGGCGGTGTGGACACCCATGCCGACACCCACACCGTCGCGGCGCTCGATGAACGAGGCCGGGTACTGGGCAACGAGACGTTCCCGGCGACCACCGCGGGGTACGCCGACCTGCTGACATGGCTTGCCGCGCACGGACGGGTCGAGGCGGTCGGCATCGAGGGAACCGGCTCCTACGGCGCCGGCCTCGCTCGATACCTGACCCGCAGGGGGATCACGCTGATCGAGGTCGATCGCCCCGACCGCCGGACCCGTCGACGGCAGGGTAAGTCCGACCCGGTCGACGCAATCGCTGCAGCGCGCGCAGTACAGGCCGGCACCGCGACCGGGACCCCGAAGACCCGCGATGGGGTGGTGGAGTCGATCCGGGCACTGAGGGTTGCCCGCAAGAGCGCGGTCAAGGCGCACACGGCCGCGCTCAACACATTGCAGCAGATGGTCATCACCGCCCCGGACCAGGTGCGGGAGCAGTTGTCGGGGTTGTCGTCGAAGATGCTCGTCCCGGCCTGCGCAAAGCTGCGACCAGGCGCCGATCTGACCGATCCGGTCCAGGCGACCAAGCAGGCCCTGCGTCGGATGGCCAAGCGTTGTCAGCTGCTCGCCGCAGAGATCGCCGAGGCCGATGCCGAACTGAAGGCACTCGTCAATCAGACCGCGCCCAAGCTGGTCGAGAGGTTCGGCGTCGGACCCGAGGTCGCTGGGCAGCTGCTGATCACCGCCGGCGACAACCCCGAACGACTCCGGTCCGAGGCTTCCTTCGCCGCCCTGTGCGGTGTCAGTCCACTCCCGGCGTCGTCTGGTCGCACCGACAAGCACCGGCTCAATCGTGGCGGCGATCGTGCCGCGAACAGCGCCCTGCACGTGACCGTCCTGGTCAGGATGCGGTTCCACGAACCCACACGCGCCTACGTGGCCCGAAGGACCGCCGAGGGTCTGAAGAAGCCTGACATCATCCGCTGCCTCAAGCGCTACCTCGTCCGCGAGTTCCTGCCCCTGATCCGCGACGCTCTCGAGCCCGAAACACCCCTAGAAATCGCCGATGTGGCTTGACGACCTATAGGAGCGTCAGGCGGGTTTCCGGCTCGTCATTGTGTCGGCGGTGGGTGGTTGAATTCTCGTATGGATCTCGGGAACACCCCCTCACCGATGGAGCGGTACGACGGCCGCTCGGTCGGTGAGGTGCTGGACGGGATCGAGGCGTCTCTACGGCGTCAGCGTGAGGCCAAGCTCGACGAGTGGGCCGGGATCGTCGCGTGGGCCGACGCCAACACCACCGACGCTCCCGAGGACGCGGCGACGATCTGGGACGGGATCGTGGACACCGCGGTCCCGATCGCCGGACCCGGCGCACCCCTGGTCAGTGAGTTCAAGCTGATGGAGCTGATCGCCGTCCTCGGCCGCTCCCACGACTCCGGGCGGTTGTACGTGGGCCGGATCCTGGAGGTCACCTGGCGCCTCCCCGAGGTCTTCACCGCGGTCATCGAGGGACGGTGCGAGGTCTGGCGGGCGCTGCGGCTCGCCGACCTCACCCTCGGCCTGCCGGAGGAAGCGACCGACTTCATCGACCGCCAGCTCGGCCCCGTCGTCTCCACGTGCACGTGGGCGCAGATCGAGCGCCTGGTTGCCGAGGCCATCGTCCGGTTCGACCCCGACACCGCCGAGCAGCAGCGCCGCGAGGCGGCCGAGCGGCGGCACTTCGACATCGAGGTCCACGGGGTCGACGGCCATGGGCTGGTCGACGTTCACGGGGTCCTCGACGCCGCCGACGCGATCGACCTCAACGAAGCGGTCGCCCGCCGCGCGAAGCTGCTCGGCCAGCTCGGGTCCGAGGACTCGTTGGACGTCCGCCGCTCCCACGCTGCTGGTGAGCTGGCGCGGCAGGACCTGACCCTCGACCTCCAGGTCACCGACTCCGAGACCGGGCAGGTGACCCGGACCGTGCCGGGACGGAAGGTCCAGCTGTACGTCCACCTCACCGACGCGGCACTGGCCGCATTGATGTCCACCGGCATCGACAGCCTCCCTGCCGACGCCGCGGTCGGCCGGCTCGGGAACACCCGCACCCCGGTCTCGCCGTTCCAGGTCAAGGAGTGGCTGCAGACCTGCGGCACCAGCGTGACCATCCGTCCGGTCATCGATCTCGCCGACCATGTGCCGGTCGAGTCCTACGAGATCCCCGACCGTCTCCGCGCCCAGGTCCAGCTGCGTGACCACCACTGCGCCTTCCCGAACTGCGGGCGGCGTGCCGAGGGCTGCGACCTCGACCACTCCAAGCCGCACGGCAAGGGCGGGTCTACGTGCCCGTGCAATCTAGTGCCCCTGTGCCGGCGACATCACCGGGCGAAGACCCATGACGAAGGCTGGCGCTACGTGATCGTCGAACCCGGCCGCTACCTCTGGCTCGCCCCGAACAACCGGCACTTCCTGGTCGACCACCGCGGCACCCGCGCGCTCGACCCACCCCGCCGTCTCGACCCCGAGACGATGGACGTCGAGCACCCCTGGGAAACAGGCGAGCTCGACACCTACGAGCCCGACCCCTGCCCGGCGACCGGTGCTCGAGCGACTGACACCGACCAGCCGCTTCCCTTCACCGACCCGCCCGACCACTGAGGCCCACGCCCCACACCCCGCCCCACGGCGGGGCCACCGGCATGTCCGGGGCCCGATGCCGGAGGTTTCGAGGCTCGGCGCTGAGGCGCCTCGCACCTCAACCACCGGCGACCTTCAACTCCCCGAATCGCTCGTCTTGAAACCGCAACCACAGAACGACGACCCCCGACCACGCCGAGGCGACGCAGCCGCCCAGCCACCCGCGCTCGCACCACGCGGCGAGCGCCCACGTCAATCTTCAAAGATGCTTGAACAGAGGTCTCGTGACGGTCGCTGCGCGACCTCCTCGACCACCTGGCCGCGGGCATGGAGAGACCCCGCGGCGTCTCGGGTCACCGCGGGGTCCGATCTGATCGTGTCGCGCACCGGTCCCGGCGTCCTCCGATTTCAGCGAGCGGCCGAAACGTCAACAATGTCGGCCCCTAGGGTGGAACGCATGGAGAAACCTGAGATCGACTTCGTCGACCCGACCCCGCCCACCGACCTCGTGGTCACCGACATCACGGTCGGCGACGGCGACGAGGCGACCGCCGGCCGCACCGTCTCGGTGCACTATGTCGGGGTCGCGCACTCGACCGGCGAGGAGTTCGACGCGTCGTACAACCGGGGCACCCCGCTGCGCTTCCAGCTCGGCGCCGGCCAGGTCATCGCCGGCTGGGACCAGGGCGTGCAGGGCATGAAGGTCGGCGGCCGCCGTCAGCTCGTGATCCCGCCCCACCTGGGGTACGGCGACCGCGGGGCCGGCGGCGTGATCAAGGGCGGCGAGACGTTGATCTTCGTCGTGGACCTGCTCGGCGTCAGCTGACTCACCAGGGCAGGTTGTCCGGGACGTCCCCGTGGGCGACCCGGGCGGCCTGCCCGCCCAGCTCCACCACGTCCCCCTCGCGCAACTGGCGCCCGCGGCGGGTCTCGACCTCGCCGTTGACGCGGACCTCCCCCGAGGCGCAGACGGCCTTGGCCTCCGACCCGTGGTCGATGAGGTTCGCGAGCTTGAGGAACTGGCCGAGCCGGATGACCTCGTCGCGGATCGGGACGTCCATCGGCGCGCTCACGGGATCGCCACCGAGACCGCGTGGATCAGCACGCCCACCAGGCCGCCGACGATGGTGCCGTTGATCCGGATGAACTGCAGGTCGCGGCCGACGTGCAGCTCGATCCGCCGGGCGGCCTCCTTGCCGTCCCAGCGCTCGATCGTGTGCGTGATCACGGCGGTGACCTCCGTGCCGTAGCGGTCGACGGCGAAGACGGCGATGTCGGCCGCGGTGTGGTCGAGCCGGTCGCGCAGCTCGGCGTCGGTGCGCAGCCGGTGCGCCGCCGCCTCCACCTCCTTCAGCAGCCGCAGGTGGACGGCGCCGTGAGGGTCCGAGAGCGACGTCTCGAGCGCGCGGCGCAGGGCGTTCCAGAGCGTGATCGCGGTGTCGATCACCGCGGGGTGGTCGAGCATCCGGTCCTTGAGCCGCTCCGCCCGCAGCTGGGTCGCCGGGTTGGTGAGCAGGTCGTCGGAGAGCTGGTGCAGCATCGAGTCGAGGGCCCGGCGGGCGCGGTGGTGCGGGTCCTCACGGATCTCGGAGAGCCACCGCACCATCTCCATGTGGAGCCGGTTGATGACGTAGTTGTTGACGCTCTCGGGCGCCCACCACGGAGCCCGCTCCCCCAGCACCTCGTGCACCGTCTCCGGGTTGGCGACGAGCCACCCGTGCAGCTCCTCGAGCACCAGGTCCACCAGGCCGTGGTGCAGGTCGTCGGCGAGGGCCTCGGACAGCATCCCGCCGAGCAGCGGCGCGATCTGCTCCTCCCGGAACCGCGGCACGAGCGCATCGGTCACGAGCGAGGTGATGTGGTCCTCGCGCACCTTGCCGAGCGCGAGTGCCGCGATCTCGGCGGTCTCGTCGACCACCCGGCGGGCGTTGTCGGGCACCGACAGCCAGGTCGCCACCCGCTGGGAGATCCCGATCAGGGCGATCCGCTCCCGGATGATCTGCTCCTGCAGGAAGTTCTCGCCGACGAACTGCTCGAGGCCCTTGCCGAGGTCGTCCTTGCGCTTGGGGATCAGCGCGGTGTGCGGGATCGGGAGGCCCAACGGGTGCTTGAAGAGCGCCGTCACCGCGAACCAGTCCGCGATCGCACCGACCATCGACGCCTCGGCCCCCGCGTTCACGAAGCCCAGGAAGCCGTCCTGGCCGAGAGTGGCGGCGTAGACGGCTGCGGCGAAGGCGAGCAGGCTCACCGCCACCGTGCGCATCCGCCGGAGCGCACGGCGCCTCCCGACGTCGGCGTCCGTCTCGGTCGCCTCGAGGAACCCGGTCACGTCGACCATCCTTTCGCAGCCGAGTCCTCACTACCCGCATCGGCCTCGACGATGCGGCCCTGGACCCGTGGCGCATGAGACACTGCCGCGCATGTCCAGCGCCCGCACCGTGATCACCTTCGGGACGTTCGACGTCTTCCACGTCGGGCACCTGCGGGTCATCGAGCGCGCCGCCGAGCTCGGTGACCGTCTGGTCGTGGGGGTCTCCTCCGACGCGCTCAACCTGCGCAAGAAGGAGCGCGAGCCCGTCTTCAGCGAGCGCGAGCGGATGGCGATCATCGCCGCCCTCAAGCCGGTCGACGAGGTCTTCCTCGAGGAGAGCCTCGAGCAGAAGCGGGAGTACATCGAGAAGTACCGCGCCGACGTGCTGGTCATGGGAGATGACTGGAAAGGGCGTTTCGATCACCTGGAGGACGTCTGCGAGGTGGTCTACTTGCCACGCACCCCGGCGATCTCGACGACCGCTCTGATCGAGAAGATCTCGAACATCGGCTGACGAGGGCTCGCGGGAGCGTGCGAGGTTCCCTTCCCCGACCCCGCAGGAGCACCCGCCATGCGCACACGAGTGCGCGGCGCCCTCGGCGCCGCCTCGCTGGCGCTCGCCCTGCTGGCGCCCGGGCTGGTCGGCGCGGTCGGCGTCGGCGCACCCGCCCGCGCGGACGACCACCCAGGGACCCCGCACGACCCGGGCGAGGTGATCGACCGGGCGGGTCGGCTGCTGTCGCCGGCGGCGACCGCCACCGACCGGCGCTTCGACCTCACCCTCACGATGCGTGACCTGTTCGTCGCCCGCCCGCGGCTCGGGTTCTTCGACGGCCTGCGCGCAGACCTGCTCCTCGCCCGGCCGACCGACGGGCTGCAGGACCCCGGCGGGGACGGCTACAAGGGGAAGTCCGACGAGATCTGCGGTCGGCGGCTGTGCGTGCACTACGCCCGGCACGGCGAGGATGCGCCGCGCAGCCAGGACTGGGTGCGCCGCACCCTGCACGTGCTCTCGGCCGTGTGGAGCTTCGAGGTCGACGACTTCGGGATGCGGCGCCCGCCGTCCGACGGCCACCGGGGCGGCGACGGCCGGTTCGACGTCTACCTCGCCGACCTCGGCAACCGCGGCCTGTTCGGCTACTGCACGCCGGAGTCCCGGGTCCCCGGTCAGCGCTTCGCCGCCTCCGGCTACTGCGTGCTCGACGACGACTTCGCCCGCAGCCAGTACGGCGCCCGCCCGCTCTCGAGCCTGCGGGTGACCGCTGCGCACGAGTTCTTCCACGCGATCCAGTTCGGCTACGACTTCCGCGAGGACCCGTGGCTGCTGGAGTCGACCGCGATGTGGATGGAGGACCAGTTCGCCGACGCCTCCAACGACAACCGCCGCTACCTGCAGTACGGCTCCGTCCGGCACCCGGGGGTCTCCCTCGACCTGTTCTCGAACACGCGCTACACCCAGTACGGCAACTGGGCGTTCTGGCAGTACCTCAGCGAGAAGTACGGGCGCGGGATCGTGCGCCACGTCTGGGCGCGCGCCGACGCGCTGGGGGACGCGCCCGACGACTACTCCGTCCAGGCCCTCCGGCGCGTGCTGCGTCACCGCGACGGCCTGACCGCCGCCCTCACCGGCTACGCCACCGCGAACCTCGACCCGGCCGACCACTACGAGGAGGGAGCCCACTGGCCGCGCGCCCGGCCGTCCGGCACCCTGCGGCTCGCGGGCGGCGACCGCGCGACCCGCACGCTCCAGGTGGACCACCTCGCCGCCGCGGACCTGCGCATCGTGCCCGGCTCCGGAGCGGCCGGCCGCCACGCGCTGCTGTCGATCTCCGTCGACGCGCCGGACCGCCGCTCGGCCGCGGTGTCGGTGGAGGTACGGCGCCGCAGCGGCCACGTGCTGCGCCGTACCGTCGACCTCGACCGGCACGGCCGCGGCGCCGCCGTGCTCGCGTTCGGCGCGGCCCGGACCGGCTCCGTCGTGGTCACCGCCGTGAACGGCTCGACCCGCTACCGGTGCCACCGGGCGACGACGTTCGCCTGCAGCGGGAAGCCGCTCGACCAGGACCGGGGCTTCCGGATCACCGCGTCCGTCCGCCGACCCTGAACGCGGGCAAGGGGGCAGGGGGCGGACCGCCCGAGAACAACGACCGGCGGAACCCCCCAGCCACCGCCGGTCGTCATGCGGTCCTTGCCCCTCAAACGAGCCGTCGGCGAAGAAGTTCCGCAGGTTCCCCGAACCCGTGTGAGGTCCCCGCCGCCGCGCTATCCTGGCGACGGACTCGGGCATCGGGAGGGGATTGATGACCGAGGAAATGCAGCTCGACGCGCCGCCGACGGCGCCCCTGTCGCACGCCCACGGGGTGGAGCGGCTGCTCGTCGCCGTGCAGGAGCTCTCGCTGGCGCGGAGCCTCGAGGACGTCACGCGGATCGTCCGCACCGCCGCCCGCGACCTCACCGGCTGCGACGGCGCGACGTTCGTCCTGCGCGAGGACGGCAAGTGCTACTACGCCGACGAGGACGCGATCTCGCCGCTGTGGCGGGGCAGCCGGTTCCCGATGGAGAGCTGCATCAGCGGCTGGTCGATGCTGCACAAGCGGCCGGCCGTCATCCCCGACATCTACGAGGACCCGCGGATCCCCCACGACGCCTACCGGCCGACGTTCGTGAAGAGCCTGGCCATGGTCCCGATCCGGTCGATGGACCCGATCGGGGCGATCGGCAACTACTGGGCCGACCTGCACCACGCGTCCGACGACGAGGTGCGGCTGCTCCAGGCGCTCGCCGACGCCACCAGCGTCGCCATGGAGAACGTGGCGGTCTGGGCCGAGCTGGAGGAGGTCAGCGGCCGCGCGGGACGGCTCGAGGCCGCCGCCCTCACCGACGAGCTCACCGGGCTGCTCAACCGGCGGGGCACCCTCCTCCACGGCGAGCCGAGCGTCGCCGCGGCCCGCGCGTCCGGGCACCGGATCACGGTCGCGTTCCTCGACGTCGACGGTCTCAAGCAGGTCAACGACGCCCGTGGGCACGACGCCGGCGACGACGTGCTCCGGGCGGTCGGCGCGAGCCTCCGCGAGCTGGCCCACGACGGCGACGTCATCGGACGGCTCGGCGGCGACGAGTTCCTCCTCGTCCGCGCGGACTCCAAGGACGATCCCGAGTCGTTGCGCGAGCTGATCCGGGCCGCCCTCGCGGACCACGGCGTCTCGGCCAGCCTCGGCGTGGTCGAGGTCCCGCCGCAGTCCCAGCGCTCGCTCGTGCAGCTCATCGCGCGCGCCGACATCCGGATGTACGCCGACAAGCAGGGCCGCCGCAGCTAGCAGCAGCGCCTGGGGCGCCTGTCTACGATCGACCGGTGACCAGCGTTCCGACGTACGAGCTCAACGACGGCCACCCGATCCCCGCGATCGGCTTCGGCACCTACCCGCTCCAGGGGCGCGACGGCGTCGAGGCCGTCCGGTCGGCGGTCGCGACCGGCTACCGGCTCCTGGACACGGCCGTCAACTACGGCAACGAGGCCGAGGTCGGCGAGGCGATCCGCAGCTGCGGCGTCCCCCGCGAGGAGCTGTTCGTCACGAGCAAGCTCCCCGGCCGCCACCACGCCTACGACGAGGCGATCGCGTCGACCGAGGCCTCGCTCGAGCGACTCGGCCTGGACTACCTCGACCTGCACCTCATCCACTGGCCCAACCCGAGCGTCGGCAAGTACGTCGAGGCCTGGCGGGCGCTCATGGAGCTGCGCGAGCGCGGCCTGGTGCGCTCGATCGGCGTCTCCAACTTCACCGAGGCGCACCTGCAGCGCGTCATCGACGACAGCGGCGTCACGCCCGCGGTCAACCAGGTCGAGCTGCACCCCGCGTTCCCGCAGGAGGGCATGCGCTCCGTCCACGAGCGGCTCGGCATCCGCACCGAGGCCTGGAGCCCGCTCGGCAAGCGGCGGGCGCCGTACGGCGAGGCGGCGGTCGCCATCCCGGCCCAGCGGCTCGGGGTGACGCCGGCCCAGGTGATCCTGCGCTGGCACGTCCAGCTGGGCTCGCTGCCGATCCCGAAGTCGGCCGACCCCGCTCGCCAGCGGCAGAACCTGGACGTGTTCGGGTTCGAGCTGACCGCGGAGGAGATGGGGACGATCAGCTCGCTCGGGCAGGCCGACGGCAGGCTGTTCGGCGGCGACCCGGACCACCACGAGGAGATGTAGCCCGGGCCTGCCGAGGAGACGGTCAGGACGTCCGGTCGTCCCACCGCAGCGTGGCCGCCACGCCCTGCGCCAGGGCGAACTCCTGCGGCAACGGCACCTCGTGCGGCAGCACCGCCAGCTCGGCGTCGGTCATCGCGGCGGCCGCGACGAGCACCTGGTCGGCGGGCAGCGGGCCGGCGGACGGCGCGGCCCCCGGCAGCGCCAGACCCTCGTGGTCGGCCGCGGTCACCTGGGCGTTGTGGGCGTCCTCGAGGTCGAGAACCAGCCGCTCCACCCCGCCCTTGACGAACGCGTCGGCGACGCGGTCGGGCCCGGTGATGACGCCCTCGCCCACGGCCGTGCCGCGCGCGAGCTCCTGGAGCAGCTCGTCGGTGTCGCGGGCGCGCTGCTCGTCCAGCAGACGGTGCACGTCGTCCCAGAGGGCCTCCTCCGACGTGCCCGCGGCGCGTCCGCCCGAGCCGACGGTGACGACGGTCGCGCCGGGCACCTCGCCCAGGACGCTGGCCAGCTCCGCGCACGCGCGGACGTCGCCGCAGAGCACGACCAGTCGCGGCCGGTAGCGCGCGTCGAGCGCGCGCAGCTGCTCCGCGACCAGGCGCGCGTTGGCGGCCCAGGTGTTCTCGGCGCGCCGCTGGTACTTGTCCTGCGCCCAGTCGCCCTCGGGCAGCTTGGTGATGTCGAAGGTGTCGCCGGCCACGGTGGTCCGCTCGGCGGCCGGGCGGCTCGGGGCGACGTACATCTCGATGTCGGCGCCGACCCGGTCGGTGCGCACGAGCGCGAACGGGAACTGCCCGTCGGTCATGCTCAGCCAGCCGGCGAGGTCCGGCAGCGGGCCGACGGACACCGTCTCCGGCCAGCTGCTGCCGCCGCTGCGGGCGTCGTCGAGCAGCACCTGCTCCGGCGAGGCGACGATGGTGCGGCGCACCTCCCCCGGCAGGTGCGTCGGCTCGGCGAGCCGCTCACCGAGCTGCTCGATCAGCTCCTGCGAGACGCCCTGGTGCTCGAGCTCGTGCCGGGTCGTGGTCCACCGCGACGCCGCCTGCTGGCGCGCGTCCTCGGTGGCCCGACTGACGTCGAGGTGCAGGGTCACGTAGGGGCCGGGGTGGTCGAGGACGTTCCTGATCTGTTGGAGCCGCATGAAGGGGGCCGTACCCCTCCGGTGGCCGCCCATACGCGGGCCGCGTGGTCACCCCGTCGTACGCCCCCGTGGTCACCGTCGCGCGACGCCGGCCAGCTTGTCCGGGGCCCGGACGACGTCGATCCGCCCGACCCGGCCCCCGTCGACGGTGAGGACGACGACCGAGTCGAGCCGGTCGCCGTCGTGGATCGCGACAGCAGCGAGCCCGTTGACCTCCACCAGCTCGAGCCGCGGCTCGGCGAGGTCCCGCTGGTTCTTCTGCGCGACGCCGAGCAGGAAGCGCGCGACCCGCACGGCACCCTCGACCGGCCGGCGCGCGGCGCTCACCACGCCACCCCCGTCGGAGACCAGCACGACGTCGGGGTCCAGGGTGGCGACCAGCGCCTGGAGGTCCCCGCCTGCCGCTGCCTCGAGGAAGAGACCGAGGACCCGCTCGTGCTCGGCCCGGTCCACGTCGAACCGCGGCGACTGTGCGGCGAGGTGGGCCCGCGCCCGCGCCGCGAGCTGGCGGACGGCGGCCGGGCTGCGCCCGACCACGACCGCCACCTCGTCGAACCGCATCCCGAACACGTCGTGCATCACCCAGGCCGTCCGCTCGGCGGGCGAGAGCGACTCCAGGACGACCAGGAGCGCGTAGCCGACCGTCTCGTCGAGCGTCACCCGGTCCGCCGGGTCGGCCGCGTCAGGCGCCGTCACGACCGGCTCGGGCAGCCAGACGCCGGGATAGGTCTCCCGCCGGACCCGCGCCGAGCGCAGCACGTCGACCGCCGTCCTGGCCACCGCGACGGTCAGCCACCCGGGCACGTCGCGCACCGGCTCGCGCGCGTCGGCCTCGACCAGCTTGGCCCAGCAGTCCGCGACCACGTCCTCGGCCTCCGCACGGCTGCCGACGATGGCGTAGGCCACGTTGACCATGCGGTCCCGGTGGGCGTCGTACGCGCGCGCGAGAGCGTCGATGTCGCTCACGCCGAGTGATCCAACCACGCGTCCCAGGTCTGGGTGCCGAGGACCGTCTCGCCGCGCGGCAGCAGCCCGCCCTCGCGGACCTGGCGGCCGAGCCGACCCGGCATGGGCAGCGGCAGCACGAGCCGCCGCTCGTCCCGCTCGGCCAGCACCCGGCGGACCAGGTCCGACATCAGGTGCTGCTCGGGACCGGCGACCTCGGGCGTCCGCTTCTGCGGGTCGCCCAGCGCGGTGTCGACGAGGAAGACCGCCACCTCGCGGGCGGCGACCGGCTGGCTCAGCATCCTCGGGGCCAGTGCGGTGCCGGCCGGGGAGCGGTCGATCAGCTGCCCGGGGAACTCGTGGAACTGGGTCGCCCGCACGATCGACCACGGCACCGCGCCCGCCTCCACGAGCTCTTCCTGCCGGCGCTTGCCGAGGTAGTAGGGCAGGTCCACCCGGTCGATCCCGACGATCGAGAGCGCCACGTGGTGCGCCACGCCGGCCCGCTCCTCCCCCGCCAGCAGGTTGCGGGTCGCGGCCTCGAAGAACGCGGCCGAGCGGCGTCCGCTGTTGGTCGTCACGTTGCTCGCGTCGACCAGCGCGTCGACCCCCGCCAGCGCCTGGTCCAGCCCGGCCCCGGTGGCGAGATCCACCCCGGTCGACCGGGCAAGGACCACGGCCCGGTGCCCGCGCCGCCGCACCTCCTCGGTCACGTGCCGTCCCACCACACCCGTGCCGCCTGCCACTGCGATCGTCGTCATGCCCTCAGGACGAGACAGGGCGCCGTCGTGTGACATCGGGGGCCGGGACGACGGTGGCGTCAGGCGAACCAGCCGGTCGGCGCCAGCTCGGAGCCCATCCGCGGCACGTACTGGTCGAAGTAGATGCGCGCGATCAGCTCGCGCCGCGAGCGGACGCCGGCCTTGTCGAAGACCGCCTTGAGGTGGTCCTGGACGGTGTACGCCGAGAGGTGCAGGGTGGCCGCGATCTCCTTGGTGTCCACGCCCTGCAGGACCAGCTGGGTCACGTCCCGCTCACGCGGGGTGAGGCCGAAGGCCGCGACCACCAGGCCGACGATCTCGGGCGGCCGCGCCTCCTCGATGGTGATCACCACGTCGCCCTCGCGGTCGCTGCCGATCCCCGACATCGGCGCCGCGTGGATCACCAGCCACATCCCCGAGGTCGTGCGGACCCGGCACCGCGGGGTCAGCTCCGACTCGCCGCGCGCGAACCGCCGGGCGGCGCCCACCAGCGCGGACACGGGCGACAGCGGGTCGGCGCTGCCGGGACCCTGCTGCAGCTCCAGCAGCCGCTCCTCGGCGCCGGGGCTGAGCTGCACGATGCGGTCCCGGGAGTCCACAATCACCACGGCGGGTCCGGTGACCGGTCGTGAGACGGCGACCTCCCCCAGGTTGGCGAGCATCCCTGCCCGCACGCCGCGGGCGAGCGTGCCGGACAGCGACGCGAGGAACTCGACCTCCGCGGCGTCGAACGGCTGGTCGTCGGTGCCGCGGAACAGGGCGATCGCACCCCAGACCTGGCTGCCCTCGCGGAAGGCGAGCCGCGCCTCGTCGCCGAACCCGAAGTGGGGCCGCATGAAGGTGCTCATCCGGGTGGAGCGCTCGACCTCCCCCTGCGTGAGCAGGTGCACGCCGGCCGCCGGCACCGGCGCCGTGGCCAGCTCGGTGAAAGCCGAGGGCTCGACGGTGCCGTACTCGATCAGGCCGAACTCGTGGTCGTGGCTGTTGACCTCGCGCAGGTGGCCGTACTTGCGGGCGCTCGTGAGCATGTGGGTGCCCGGGTCGTGGGTGCCGATGCAGGCGGCGACCCAGGGAACCGCCCGGCCGATGGACTCCACGGCCTCGGCGAGGAAGGTGTCGAGGTCGAGACCGGCGCGCGCGACCACGTCCACGTCCTGCGCGACGCGCGCTGCGGTCAGTCCTCCGGGCATGACGCACAGTCTCGACCACCGCATCCGCATGAGCCATCCCAGATATCTGGGTGGTCCAGACCACCCAGAGGACCCGGCCGCGGATCACCCAGCCGATCGGGATTCCGGGAGGCCCGTCGCCGGCCCCATCGTCGTCCCACCGAACGAGAGGAAGTCCGATGACGACATCGACCACGCCCGCCGGGGCCCGCATCATCTCCAACCTGCGCGAGGCCTGCCCGGTCGTGCTGCCCGACGACCAGGAGTGGGACCCGGCGCGCCAGGCCTGGAACCTCGCCGTCGACCAGCGGCCGGCGGCGGTGGCGCTGCCGGAGACGGCGGACCAGGTCGCTGCGGTCGTCCGCGCCGCCGTCGAGGCGGGCCTGAAGGTCGCCCCGCAGTCGACCGGCCACGGCGCGGCCGCGCTCGGCGAGCGCGGGCTCGAGGACACGGTGCTGGTCCGGTTGTCCCGCCTCACCGGCGTGACCGTCGACCCCGTGGCGCGCACGGCGCGCGTGCTCGGCGGCACCCTCTGGCAGGACGTGGTCGCGGCCGCGGCGCCGCACGGGCTGACCGCGCTGCACGGCAGCGCGGGCGACGTCGCCGTCGCGGGCTACGTGCTGGGCGGTGGCCTGTCGTTCTACGGCCGGAAGCACGGCGTCGCGGCCAACGCGGTCCGCGCCGTCGAGCTGGTGACCGCTGCCGGGAACGTCGTCCGGGCCTCGGCCACGGAGAACCCGGAGCTGTTCTGGGCGGTGCGCGGCGGAGGCGGCAACCTCGGCGTCGTGGTGGCGGTCGAGCTGGACCTCCTGCCCTATGCCGAGGTGTTCGCGGGCGTGCTGCTGTGGGACCGTGCGCACGCGGCCGACGTGACCCGGGCGTGGCTGGCCTGGACGAAGGACGTGCCGGAGTCGGTCACCACCTCGCTGCGGCTGATGAGCTTCCCGCCGCTGCCGGAGCTGCCGCCCTTCCTGTCCGGACGGCAGCTGGTGGTCGTCGACGGCGCCGTGCTCGAGCCGGACGAGCGTGCCGCCGAGCTGCTCGCCCCGCTCCGGGCGCTCGCGCCGGAGATGGACACCTTCGGCCGGATCCCGGCCGCCGACCTGCTCGCCGTGCACATGGACCCGCCGGGCCCGACGCCGGCGGTGGGCGACCACAGCGTGCTCGGCGACCTCGACGACGCGGCCGTGGACGCCCTGACCACCGCCGCCGTGCCCGAGCTCCTCTTCGCGGAGCTGCGGCACCTCGGCGGCGCGGTCGGCCGGCCGGCGGCAGGCGGCGGTGCGCTCTCGCACCTGCCCGGCGCCTACGCGCTGCTGTGCGTCGCCGCGGCGCCGACCCCGCAGGCGGCCGTCGCCGGCCGGGCCGCGGCGTTCAGCGCCGTGCGCGCCCTCGCGCCGTGGTCACGCAGCGGCCTGGTCCCCACCTTCGCCGAGACGCGGGTCGACACCGGGCGCTTCTACGACGGCGACGACTGGGCACGCCTGTGCCGGGTCCGCGACGAGGTCGACCCCGACCGGGTGCTCGTCGCCAACCACGCGCTGTGACGGTCCGGTGACCTGCCGGCTCAGCTGCCCACGAACGGCAGCACGAGCCGGCAGGTCACCGGCTGCGCGTGCGCGGGGTCCAGCGTGTTGAGGACGACCTGCGCAGCCGTCGGCGACGCGGCGATCTCGAAGTGCTCGGAGAAGTCCTGGTCGCAGAGGTCCTGCAGGACGACGTTGCGCATCCCGCGCTGGATCCCGGACGTGTACGGCGCGACGAGCTCGTCGTACCTGGTGACGATGTTGGTGTAGTCGATGCGCCCGACCTTCAGGCCGCCCGCGCGCAGCCGGGTCATGAACTCCGAGGCCGGCCGGAACTGGGCGCAGGCGGTGCACAGCGGCACCTGGTCCTCGGACAGCCCGAACGCGGCCATCGGCAGGGTCAGCGGGTCGGCGATCCGGGTGCCGTGCCACAACGGGGCGAGGGAGATGTAGTCGTGGACGTAACGCGCTCCCCCGAGGAATTTGGCCCAGTACTCCGGCACGACCGTGCCCTGGGAGTGCCCGATGACATCGACCTGGCGAGCCCCGGTGCGCCGGAGCACCTCCGCGACGAACTGCCCGAGCTGCTCGGCGCTGTCCTGCATCCGCGCCAGGCCGCCGAACTGGTCGAGCCCGGGCGGCGTGCCGGCGGGGACGCCGTAGGTCAGCGCGAAGACGCAGTAGCCGTGGTTCTTCAGCAGCGGCGCGTAGGTCTGCCAGTTGGTGTTCTTGTTGCCGAGCGTGCCGTGCACGAGCACGACCGGCCGGGGGTGGCGCGCGGACGGCGCGCAGTCCCACAGGTTGGCCCCGGGCGGGTCGGCGTCGACCCGGGTCCCGGCGGTGACCGCGCTGGTCAGGAACGTGTAGGGCACCGGCAGGTCGTCGCCTGCCGAGGCCGGCGCCGGGGCGAGCAGGCCGGCGGACGTCAGGAGCGCTGCGAGCACGGCGCCCCAGCGCCCCACGATCGACATGGCCGGACCCTAGAGCGCCCACGGCCGTCTCGTCAGGACCGTCCGACGCGCGACACGGCCAGGTGGACCACCCGTGTCAGACCAGCGTGTCCTCGCGCGCCTCCAGCGCGGCGGTGAGCAGCGCGACCAGGGCCTCGGTCTGCAGGTCGATGGCGCCCTCGGCCTCCTCGCCGGCGCCGTCGAGCGCGCGGGCGGCGAGGCCGGCCTTGCGGTCGATCAGCTCGGCGATCCGGGTGTCGAGGGTCTGCGTGGCGATCACCCGCCAGGCCGTGACCGGCTCGGTCTGCCCGATCCGGTGGACCCGGTCGATCGCCTGGGTCTGCTCCGCGTCGGTCCAGGAGAGCTCGGCGAGCACCAGGTTGGACGCGACCTGCAGGTTGATCCCGACGCCCGCCGCGGTGAGCGAGCAGACCGCGACGTGGACGTCGGGGTCCTTGACGAACGCGTCGATGTTGCGCTGCCGGACCGGCGTGGTCTGGTCGCCGCGGATCGAGGAGTACTGGATCCCGCGGGAGGCGAACGTCTCCTCGGCGAGGTCCATGACGTCGATGTGCTTGGCGAAGAAGACGACCTTGCCGACGTTGCGGGCCAGCTGGGCGGTGTAGTCGGCAGCGAGGCCGGCCTTGGCCTGGCCGATGCGACGGAGCATGCCGAAGACGTTCTGGCTGTTGTCGCCGGACGCGCCGTCCTCCTTCTCCCACACCGCGACCCGGCGGACCAGCTCGTGGTCGATGCCCTCGACCTGGATGCCGGAGGTCCGGGTCTGCAGCGCCTTGTCGTAGCGCGCCACCATCCGGCGGGCGAGCTCCTCCTCGGCCTTGCGGATGGACCGGCCCGCCTCGCCCTCGAGCTCGACCGGCAGGTCGGCCACCCGGCGGGCGGGGATGTCGGCGGCGACGTCGATCTTGCGGCGGCGCACGATGCCCTGCTCGAGGACGCACTGGCGGGCGGCGCGGAAGAACCCGGGGTCGGTCGGCACCAGGCCGGTCTCCTCCAGCGCCTCCATCAGGTCGCCGAGCGGCTTCTTCTCGTCGATCCAGCCGAGGAACTGCCAGATCGCGCGGAAGTCCTCGATGTCGTTGATCAGCGGCGTGCCGGTCAGCGCCATCATCAGCGGACGCGCCACGCGCGCGCGGATCCGGTCGGCGATCTCGAGCACGTTCTGCGAGCGCTGCGAGGTCTTGTTCTTGATGTAGTGCGCCTCGTCGACGACCATGCCGCGGAACCCGTGGGTGCCGAGCCAGCCGAGGTGCCGGTCGAGGATCTCGTAGTTGACGACGAACACGTCGGCGAAGCCGTCCACGTCGTTGCCGTCGCCGTGGAGCACGGTCACCCGCTTGTCGGGCGTCCACAGCCCGACCTCACGGCCCCAGTTGGTCTTCACGACGTTGGGCACGGCGACGAGCAGCGGGTAGGCGTCGGCGGCGTGCGCGGCGAGCAGCGCCTGGGCGGTCTTGCCGAGGCCGGGCTCGTCGGCGAGCAGGAAGGTGCGGTGCCCCTGGGCCGCCGCCTCGACGACCTGCGCCTGGTGGAGCATCAGCTCGCGGCCGGTCGCCGTCTTGAGGTGGTCGGGCTCGGGCAGCTCCATCGAGGACGGGGCGCCCTTGTCGGCCTGCTCGAAGGAGCGGAAGAGCGGCTCCAGCAGCTCCCAGCCCGCGAGCCGCCGCGGCCGCACGGAGCGCTGGGCGGCGGCCGAGAAGTCGGGCACGAGGAACGGGTTCGCGAGCTGGCGGGAGAGCACCGACTGCGGTACGACGCGCCGCTGCGCGGTCGCGACCTCCTCCTCGTCGGCAGCCGGCTCGGGCTCGTCCTCGACCTCGACGCCGGCCCGCCGGAGCATGTCGCGGCGCAGCTCCTTGGCCGAGTCCGAGATCTCCGCGTCCTCCGCCAGCAGCGTGAACAGGGTCGAGTCGCGGGCGGCGGTCTGGGCGAGGATCGTCGCGATGCCGTCGAGCCGCTTGAGCTCGTCGGCCCGCTTGGCGTCGCTGAGCGACTCGTCGTCCTTGACCCGGTGCCGCTCCTCGCGGGCGAGGAGCGCGACCACCTGGAACTTGGTGCGCACCTCCGGCATCGCCGAGCGCCGCGCCACGGCGGACTCGACCTCGCGCACGGCCCGGGCGAGGATCGGGATGATCCCCTCCTCGTCGCGCCGGGGGCGGTTGCCCGCGCTCTTGCGCCGCTGCTGCTGCGGGCGACCGCGTTGGCTTCCTCGAGCCACGGATGTCCTTCCTCCGCGTCCGGTCCCGGACACGTCCACGTGCTGACCGAGGCCGGCGTACGACGACGCCGACTGCGGTGCGATCCCGCGTCTCCTCCCCGGACGCGCGAGTGCGCGGCGTGGGTCACCCGGTCTGGCGTGACCCGTCGAGGGGGTCGTGCGGTAGTGCCGTCAAGGCTACCACCCACGCCTGCCGAAGTGATGTTCCCGACGAAGGTCGGGCGGCGGCGGGTCCTTGGACTCTCCCTCGGTCCGGCGGACGGGAACAGGCTCGGAGCATGATCGGCTCACCGCTCCTGCAGATGCTGCAGCTCCCGCCCGCCTACGCCCCCTACGGGCAGGACTCCGACGCGCTCCCGTGGCACCACGAGGACCCCGAGAGCACCGACCGGCTCTACCGGGGTCACCGGGGCACGGTCGACATGGTCGACGTGCCCGAGATGGGCTACCTGGTGATCGGCGGCCACGGGTCACCGTCGGAGGGCCGCTTCGCCGCGGCGTTCGAGACCCTCTTCCCCGTCGTGTACGGCGCGCACTTCGCCGCCAAGCAGGCCTACGGGGTCACGCCGCGGGTGATGCCTCCCGAGGCCGTCTTCTGGGTCGACGGGGAGGCCCCCTGGAACGTCGCCGCCACGCCCCCGGAGGAGTGGCGCTGGGCGCTGATGGTCATGCAGCCCCATCCCATCGACGAGCTGATCGTCGAGGCGGCGGTCGAGCACGCCCGGGCGAAGGGGGTGCCCCGGCTCGAGCAGCTGCGCTACGAGCGCTGGGAGGAGGGTGCCGCCGCGCAGATCCTGCACGTCGGGCCCTACGAGTCCGAGGCGCCCACGATCGCGACGCTGCACGCGGCGATCGCCGCCGCCGGACTGCGCCCGCACGGACGCCACCACGAGATCTACCTCGGCGACCCGCGCCGCACGGCGCCGGAGAAGCTGCGCACCCTCGTCCGGCAGCCGGTCACGCGATGACGCTCGACGCACCTCCTGGCCGTTACCTGGCCGAGCCCCCGCACGCGGTGACCCACCGCGCCCTGCACGGGCGCCACCTCTTCACGACCTGGACGGTCACCGTCGGTCTGGGCGAGGCGCTCGGCTTCCTCGCGCCGGCCGCCGCCGGCGCCGCCTCCGTGGACCTCCCGGTCGTGGCCGGGGTCCCGCTCGTGCTGGCCGCCGGGGCGGTCGAGGGTGCGGTCCTCGGGTGGTCGCAGGCACTCGTCCTGAGCCGCGCCGTGCCGGGCCTCGCACGGGCGCGCTGGGTCGTGCTCACCTCGGTCGCCGCCGTCGCGGCGTACGTCCTGGGCTACGCGATGACCGCCGCCGGCGGTTCCGGCGCGGGATGGCTCGCGATCGCCGGTGCGACGGTCGCGGGGCCCCTCCTCCTGCTGACGCTCGGCGGCGCGCAGTGGCTCGAGCTGCGCCGGCACCTCCCCGGCGCCGCGCGCTGGATCGGGTGGACCGCGCTGGGATGGCTCGTCGCCCTCGGGGCGTTCCTTGCGATCGCGACCCCGCTGTGGCACGCCGGGCAGGACCCGGCGACGGTGGTGGCCATCGGTGCCGGCGCCGGGATCGTGATGGCGTTCGTCCAGTCGGCGGTCACCGGCGGTGGCCTGCTCCGGATGCTCGCGCGGGCCGGGTGGTCGTCGTGAGGCGGTCCGTCAGCCTCGCCGCGGCCGGCGTCGAGCTCGGCCTGGTCGCCGGCGCGTGCTACGCGCGGTGGCTCAAGCCCCGCCAGGACCGGTGGGGCGCGACCGAGGAGGAGGTGCGAGCACCCCTGCCCGGCGACGAGCTGCTCCCCGACCCGGACGCCCAGAACACCCGGGCGATCACCATCGACGCACCGCCCGTAGCCGTGTGGCCGTGGCTGGTGCAGATCGGCGCCGACAAGGCGGGGTTCTACAGCTACGACTGGCTCGAGGACGCCTTCGGCCTCGGCATCCACAGCGCTGACCGGGTGGTCGAGGAGTGGCAGCGCCTCGAGGTCGGGGACATCGTGTACGCCGCCCGCAACCGCGGTGGGGGCTGGTACGTCGTCGACGTCCGCCCCGGAGAGGCGCTGGTGCTCCAGATGGCGGACCTCGCCCAGGGCCGTCCGCTGCGGCGCGGCACCGCCGCGTGGGAGTTCCAGTGGACGTTCGCGCTGCGCGACCTCGGCGACGGCCGCACCCGGCTGCTCGTGCGCGAGCGGGTGGGCTTCTCCACCCCGACGGTGCGGCTGCTGATGGCGCCGGCGGGTCCGGTCAGCTTCGTGATGACCCGGCGGATGCTCCTGGGCATCAAGCAGCGCGTCGAGCGGCAGGCCGGCGGCCGCGCGACCGCGCCGTCCGCCTACCAACCGGCCTGAGGCTCCCGCGAGGAGGTGGCGGGGATGACCGCTCCGAGCCGCGTCGTGGTCGGCTTCGACGGGTCGCCACCGGCACAGCAGGCCCTGACCTGGGGCGCCGAGGCCGCGGAGCGCCACCACGTGCCGCTGCTCGTGCTGGTGGCGGCCGGTGACCCCGGCTACGGCGGCTACAGCCCCCTCGTCGTCCCGGGACGGGCGAAGGCCGAGGAGTGGGCCGCCCTCGCGCACGACCTGCTCGTGGCCTCCGGCCACGAGGGCCGCACCGCCGTCGCCGTCGACCAGCTCCCCCAGCGCGCCCTGGTCGACGCGTCCAGCCCGACGTCCCTGGTGGTCGTGGGCGCCCGCGGTCACGGCCGCGCCTCGGGCGTCGTCCTCGGCTCGGTGAGCCAGCCCGTCGCCCGGCACGCACGCGGACCGGTCGTCGTCGTCCGCCCGCCGCGGGATGCCGACGCCCGGCGCATCGTCGTCGGCCTCGACGGCTCGCCGGCCAGCGAGCGGGCCCTCGACCTCGCGCTGCGCGAGGCAGCGGCCGACGACCGGCCGCTCACCGCGATCCACGCCTGCACGGGCGGCGCGCACCGTGCGGGGGACCCGCCGCCCTGGCGCGGCATCGACGAACGGCGGTTCCCGGGCGTCCCGGTGGAGCGGGTGGAGGTCGTGGCAGCCCCCTGCGAGGCGCTCGTCGCCGCCTCGGGGAGCGCCCACCTCGTCGTCGTCGGCGCGGGCCACCACCGGGCGGTGGACGCCCTGGTCGGCGGCTCGGTGAGCCAGGACGTGCTGCGCGAGGCCAGGTGCTCGGTGGCGGTCGTCCCCTGACCGGTCCCACGCGGTATGTCCGGGACCCCGCCGGGTAGCGCTCCTCCATGACCGTCCACGACCGGATCGCGGAACCCTGGGGCACCCGGACGCCGTACGGCGCGGCGGAGAAGTGGCCGGTCCGCGTCGACAGCTACCTGGTCGACGACCTGACGCCGGACGACGTCGACCGGTGGGCGCAGTCGGCCTCGGTGCTGCACTCCAACGGCGACGCGCTCGACATCGCCGTCAAGGACGGGCGGATGGTCGGGGTCCGCGGTCGAGCGGACGACCGGGTCAACCACGGCAGGCTCGGCCCCAAGGACCTCTTCGGCTGGCAGGCCAACCACTCCCCCGACCGGCTGACCACCCCGCTGGTGCGCCGGGACGGCCGGCTCGTCGAGACCGACTGGGACACCGCGATGGACGTCGTCGTCCGCCGCACCCGGGAGCTGCTCGCCGAGCACGGGCCGGAGTCGATCGCCTTCTACACCTCGGGCCAGCTGTTCCTCGAGGAGTACTACGCGCTCGGCGTGATCGCCCACGGCGGGATCGGCACCCCCCACGTCGAGGGCAACACCCGGCTGTGCACGGCGACGGCCGCCGAGGCGCTGAAGGAGTCGTTCGGCTCCGACGGGCAGCCGGGCTCCTACACCGACGTGGACCACGCGGACGTGATCTGCCTCTACGGCCACAACGTCGCCGCCACCCAGGACGTCCTGTGGAGCCGGATGCTCGACCGGATGGACGGCCCGAACCCGCCGTCGGTCGTGTGCGTCGACCCGCGGGAGACGCCGGTGGCGCGTGCCGCGACCGTGCACCTCGCGCCGCGGCCGGGCACCAACCTCGCGCTGATGAACGGCCTGCTCCACGAGCTGATCGCCAACGGCTGGGTGGACAAGGACTACGTCGCCGCCCACACGGTCGGCTATCCCGACCTCGAGCGCACGGTCGCGTCGTACGACCCGGACCGGGTCGCCGCGGTCTGCGACGTCGCCGCCGACGACGTGCGCGAGGCGGCCCGCCTGATCGGCACCGCAGAGCGTCTGCTCTCCACGGTGCTGCAGGGCTTCTACCAGTCCCACCTGGCGACGGCCGCGTCCGTGCAGGTCAACAACATCCACCTGCTCCGCGGCATGCTCGGCCGCCCCGGCTGCGGGCTGATGCAGATGAACGGCCAGCCGACGGCGCAGAACACGCGGGAGTGCGGCGCCGACGGCGACCTCGCGGGCTTCCGCAACTGGGCCAACGAGGACCACGTCCGCGACCTCGCCCGGGTGTGGAACGTCGACCCCGACACGATCCCGCACTCGGGTCCTCCGACGGACGTCATGCAGATGCTCGACAAGATCGAGGAGGGATCCATCCGGTTCCTCCACGTGTCCGGCACCAACCCGGCGGTCTCGCTCCCGGAGCTGGCCCGGATCCGGCGGCTGCTCGGGAGCGACGACCTGTTCCTCGTCGTCCAGGACATCTTCCCGACCGAGACCACGGAGCTCGCCGACGTCGTCCTGCCGGCCGCTGCGTGGGGAGAGAAGACCGGGACCTTCACCAACGCCGACCGGACGGTCCACCTCTCCGAGCAGGCGGTCGAGCCCCCGGGCGACGCGCGCTCCGACCTCGCGATCCTCGTCGACTACGCGCGGCGCCTGGACCTGCGCGACCGCGACGGCTCACCGCTGGTGCCGTGGGACGGCCCGGAGGAGGCCTTCGCCGCCTGGCAGGAGTGCTCGGCCGGTCGCCCCTGCGACTACACCGGCCTGAGCTACGACAAGCTGCGCGGCGGTAGCGGGATCCAGTGGCCCTGCAACGCCACCAGCCCCGACGGCACCGAGCGGCTCTACGCCGACGGTCCGGCGTGGGCGCACCCCGACGTGTGCGAGACCTACGGCAAGGACGTGGTGACCGGCGAGTCGCTGGACGCCGCGACGTACCGCTCCCTGAACCCGGACGGGAAGGCGCTGCTCAAGGCGGCCGACTACGAACCCCCTCGTGAGTCGCCGGGTGACGCCTTCCCGTTCCACCTCGTCACCGGCCGCACCATCTACCACTTCCACACCCGGACCAAGACCGGCCGCGCGCCCCAGCTCCAGGAGGCGGCACCGGACGTGTGGGTCGAGGCGTCAGCCGTCGACGCGTCGCGAGAGGGTTGGCAGGAGGGCGACCTGCTGCGGATCCGCACGGCGCGCGGTGAGATCGAGGCACGGCTGCGGGTCACCGGGATCCGGGAGCGCGTGCTCTTCGTCCCGTTCCACTACGGCTACTGGGACACCCCCGGCAAGGCCCGGCCCGACGGGCCGGGCCGCGCCGCCAACGAGCTGACGCCCACCGCGTGGGACGCAGCGTCCAAGCAACCGATCTTCAAGACTGCCGCGGCAGCCGCCGAGCGGGTCGGCGCCGGCTGAGCCGCCCCGCCCGGCGGTCCGGTCACCGGTGCTGCCGGAACTCCACCACCTGCTGGAACGTCGGCCGGTTCTGCCAGTCGATCGGCCGTACCCCGACCACGCCCGCCGTCTGGGAGACGATGTCGTCCTGCGTCTTGTCGTAGGTCAGGTCGGCCACGTCGCTGACGCCCTGCGCCGTGGTCGCGGCGTCGACCGCCTTCGCGAGGGAGGCGCGCAGCACCTTCCGGCAGGAAGCGAGCGTGCCCTTGCCGCAGTAGGAGTAGCGGAACGGCGTCGCCACCGGGTGGCCCAGCCGCGAGCCGAGCTCCTTGACGACCCAGCTGTACCACGGCGGGTCGAGCCAGGCCGAGCCCTTGCCCTCGCGCGGGTGGTCGTCGAGGATCTGCGGCACCTCGGTGACCAGGTTCCCGAGCTTGCCGCGCATCACGTCGTAGCCGAGCGCGTCGTCGCCGTTCTGGTACCAGGTGTCGAACAGCGCGATCGCGGCCTGGTGGCCGTAGGACCCGTCCCGGTCCCGGTCGACCCGCGGTGCACCGGCCTTGAGCCACGACCGCAGCTCGGCGATCGCGGGCCGCAGGCTCGGGTCGTCACCGAGCACCTTGAGCAGCGGCGGCAGCAGGTAGCGCGCCCGGGTGTCCTGGGTCGCGGCGCCCGACATCACGCCGACCAGGTCCTCGATCGGGATCGTGCGGTCGCCGGCGACCGCCTTCGAGACCCGGGCGCTGAGGGCCAGCGACCGGTGCACGTCGCCCCAGCCCCAGATGTCATCGGGTGCCGCCCAGCGCTTGGTCTGCCGGTTGTTCCAGCTCACCAGGTAGCCCGAGGAGGGGTTGACCTGCCGCGCGTGGCCGGCGAACCCGACGTAGCCCTGCCAGTCGTACTTCTTGTCGCCCCAGCGCGGGAAGTCGTAGGCGACGCCGTCGGCCCGGACGGGCAGCAGCGAGGAGGTGTAGAAGGCGATGTCCCGGCTGTCGACGTAGAACCAGTTGAACGTGAAGTCGATCGCGTCGGCCGCGTGCATGAAGCTCTGCGCGTCGTGCACGTAGTCGGGATTGTTGAAGCGGGAGAAGCCGAGCACCGAGTCGACCTCGTGGCCGTACGTCGAGCGCTGCAGGACGAGCGCGACCGGCTTGCCGTCCACCGTCGTGCGCTCCTGCACGATGCCGTGCCGGGTGCGCCACACGTCGAACGTGTAGGTCTTGGGCAGGCCGGGCGCGGTGACGTTGGGCGTCGTGTGCTCGACGTGCTGGTTGTACCTCATCGGCACGCAGCGGCTCCCGACGCGGTAGGACGTCGAGTCCACCGTCGGCTTCGAGCCGTCCGCGTTGCACAGCCGCTCGGCGACGGTGTCGACCAGGTCGTTGGAGGCGCTGGTCGCCGACCATGCGTAGTCCTTGCCGCGACCCAGCTCGACGACCAGGTTGGTGCCGGCGAAGGAGACGCCGCGGGCGTAGACGCCCGGGCCCTTGAGCACCTGCTCCACGAGCAGCTGCGGGTTGTAGTAGCCGGTCTGCGGCCCGAACACCGCGAGCGGGTGGCCGGTCGTGGAGTGGTCGGCGGTCACCAGCACCGCGTTGGACATCCCGCCGTCCTGGAACGACATCCGGATCTCGCCGAGCTGGTCGAGGACCCGCTTCGGCAGACCCTCGGGCTCGGGCGCGGTCTTCGGCGCGTCCTGCGTGGTGCGCGCGACCACGTGACCGCTGCCCGGCGCGGTGGGGCCGTCGAGGTCGGGCAGCGCGACACCGGGCTTGCCCAGCTCGAGGCCACGGCCGCCGCCGTACGCGATCGGCACCGACCCGGTCGTGGGTGCTCCGGCGTCGAGCTTCTCCCGCAGGTCGCGGTAGACGCCGTGCGCGATGCGGTCGCCGAACTTCTGCTCCAGCAGCTGCAGGTAGGTGGCGTTCTCGGTCTCGCCTCCGCCGCCCTTGCCGAAGATGCCGCCGACGAGCGAGGCGACGTAGACGACGTCGGCGCGCGTCCAGGGGGTCGGCGTCTTGAGGAGGGCGGCGTACTCCGCCGGGCAGTCGAGCCCCGTCGGCAGGCCACCGGGGCAGAGGGCGTCCTGCGCGGCGTTCATGCCGTCGATGAACGCGTCGACGCCGCCCACGAGCCGCTGGCCCTCCGCGCCGTAGCGGTCCGCGGCCTTCTCGATCTGTGCGGCCGCCTCGGCCGGCGTGTAGAACGCCGTGCGCAGCTGCTCCTGGTCCATCGCGACGTTGGCCGGGGTGTCGCCGACGAACTCGGCCATCCGGGCGGCGCCCGTGTGCCGCAGGACGTCCATCAGGAACATCCGGTCCTGGATCGCGGCGTAGCCGGCCCCGAACATCGTGTCCGGGTAGGTCACGCCGGTGATGTAGGGGACGCCGAACTCGTCACGCTCGATCGTCACGCCGTCCCGCGGGGTCTCGGTGCTGACCACCTGCTCGGGCTCGAAGTTCTCGCGCTTGTAGAGGTCGTCGAGGTCGGCGCGGGTCAGGTCGTCGGGCGGCGTCGTCGTCAGCTGGTCGTACATCTCGAGCTGGTCGGCGTAGTTGGCCGGCGCGTTCTGGCCGTCCACCGCGGTCGTGCTCCCGCCCAGGAGGACGGTGGGCAGCTGGGTCACCGACACGGTGCCGCGGGAGCCCGGCGGCAGGATGTTCCAGATGCTGCCGTAGGGGTCGTCCTGGTGAGCGGCCGCGAGGCCCGGAGCCGCGGGTGCGGCTCCCGGAAGCAGCGCCGCTGCAGCGGCGAGAGCCGCGGCGGCAGCAGTGATGGACAGCCTCGTACGACGCATCGACCAACCCCTGTTCCCTGCCGTTCCCCGGCGGAACGGCGACTGGCCCAACGAGGGGAACTGGAACACGTTATTGCTTTCAGGTCAATTGACCTGAAAGCGGTTTCGTCGGCGGCGTCACGATCGTGACGCCCGGAGTCACGCCTGAGGGGTGTCCGCACCACCCACCCAGGAGGAGATCATGCCCAGCGCCAACCTCACCACCACTCCCGTGGCCATCGACATCCCCGAGGTCACCGGTCGCTACGCCCCCGTCGAGGACTACACGGTCGCGTTCGAGACCTTCCACACCGACGCCGACCCGGCGCCGTTCTTCGTCGGCCTGCCCGACGACCGGTGCCAGTGCCCCCACTGGGGCGTCGTCACGGAGGGCGCGATCACCTTCCGGTGGAGCGACCGCTCCGAGACCTACACGGCCGGCGACGCCTACTACGCCGCGCCGGGGCACCTGCCGCACCCGTCCGCCGGCACGTCGGTCGTGGAGTTCAGCCCCACCGCGGGCCTCGAGGCGACGATGGCCGTCATCGGCGCCAACCTCGAGCGGGCGGGGGCGGGCGCATGAGCACCACGACCGACCCGGGCCGGACCGACGTCGACGCCGCCGTCGCCGGGCTGGTCCGCTGGCTCGAGACCGGCGACGCGGCCACCGGGCTGTTCGCCGAGGACTGCTTCCTCGACCTCAGCCTCCCGCACTGGCGGGTCCAGGCGCTCGGGGCCGACGGCGTCCAGGAGTTCCGCCGGACCGAGCACCCGTTCCCCGGCACGGTCCGCGTCGAGCGGGTCGACCGCACCGAGCACGGCTTCGTGATGGCGTTCGAGGAGCGCTGGCACCACGAGGGCGAGGACTGGTACTGCCGCGAGCAGCTGCGCGCCGACGTGGTCGGGGGGTCGATCACCGAGCTCGCGGTCTACTGCACCGGCGACTGGGACGCCGCGGTCCAGGCCCGCCACGCCGCCCAGGTCACCCTGCTCCGGCCCTGACCGCCACGGCGAACCGGCCGGGACGAACCGGTCCCGGGTCCGCCCCGCCGGCCCTACCGTGAGGCGTGAGATGAGCACCCACGACGACGAGCTGGCGGCGCGGACCCGGGCGGTCCTCGACGCCGCGGCCGGGCACGTCTTCGGCACCGAGCCGGGCCGCCTGGCGGCGGAGCTGTACGACGTCCTGGTGCGCACGACCGAGGACACCCCGCGCGCCCGCGTCGCCGCGGCGCTGGCGCGGGTGTGGGTCTACGGCGGGCATGCCGACCGGGCGGCCCCCTTCGCCGAGGAGGCCCTCGACCGGGCGGAGCGCACCGGCGACCCCGGCCTGGTCGCCGAATGCCTCGACGCGATGCTCACCGCCCACTGGGGACCCGACGAGCTCGACCTGCGCCTGCGGCTCGGGGCCCGCCTCGACGCGGTCGCGGCGCACGTGCTCGACCCCGAGGTGCGGCTGCGCGCCCACCTCTGGGGCCTCCAGGTCGCCTGCGAGACGCTGCACCTCCAGGGCATCCACCGGCACCTGCGCGCTCTCGACGCCCTCGGCGAGGAGTCCGCACGCGCCCGCTTCTTCGCGGCCTCCCGCCAGTGGATGTACGACGTGCTGCGCGGCCGCACCGACCGCGCGGCCGCCCTGACCGCGTCGGTCGAGGCGGCGAGCAGCGAGGCCGGGCTGGCCGACGGCTGGATGATCGTCGCGCTGATGCGGTGCTACACCGCGATCCTCACCGGCGACCGGACCACCGGCGTCGACCTGGCCGAGCGGATGGAGGAGTTCGGGCGCGCCGAGGGCGTGCCGGAGGTCGTCGCGGAGGCGGCCTGGGTCTGGGCGCTGCTCGACCGGCCGGACCGGGTCCGGCCGCTGCTGGGCGAGCTCGGCGGCTCGGTGCTCGCGAGCCTGCCCCGCGACGTCAACCTCCTGCTCACCCTGCAGTGCACGCTGGCGGCGGCGCTCGCCGTCGACGACCGTGAGCTGGTCGCGGCGGCCGCGGCGCTGCTCGCGCCGTTCGAGGACCGCGCGGTCGTCAACGCCGGCGCGGTCTACGTCCACGGCGTCACCGACGACACGCTCTCGCGCGCCGCGGCGGTCCTCGGCGACACCGAGCGTGCCGAGCGGCTGCGGGAGCGGGCGCTGGCGACCTACCGCCGGATCGGCGCGCCGTGGTGGCACGACCGGCTCCGGGACTGGACGCCGCCGGCGCCGGCCACCCCGACGTCGCCGCCCCGGCCGGCCGCGTCCGAGGTGCACCTCCACCCCACGGCGAGCGGGGTCTGGCTGGTCGGGCCCGCGCCGGGTCACCCGGTGCGCCCGCTGCGCGGGCTGGACTACCTGCACCGCCTGCTCTCCTCACCCGGAGGCACGGTGCCGGCGATCGACCTGGTCAGCGACGGGTCCGGCACCGTGCTCCAGCCCGGCACCGGGCCCACGATCGACCGGCAGGCGGCCGCCTCCTACCGCCGGCGGCTGGCCGACATCGACGCCGAGCTCGCCGAGGCCGAGCAGTGGGCCGACCAGGGGCGGGCCGAGCGGCTCGCCGGCGAGCGCGAGGCCCTGCTCGACGAGCTCGGCGCCGCCGCCGGGCTGGGCGGACGCGCCCGCGCCCACGGGTCGACCAGGGAGCGCGCCCGGGTCGCCGCCACGAAGGCGATCGGCACGGCCATCGACCGGATCGGCGCCATCGACGCGGACCTCGGCCGCCACCTGCGCGACTCGGTCCGCACCGGCAGCGAGTGCAGCTATCGGCCCGCGGTGGGCGACGAGGTCACCTGGGTGCTCGCAGCCCGTCCCTGAACCACGCGTAGGAGTCCTTGGGCGTGCGCTGCTGGGTCGCGAAGTCCACGTGGACCAGCCCGAAGCGCTGGCTGTAGCCCTCGGCCCACTCGAAGTTGTCGAGCAGCGACCAGGCGAAGTAGCCGCGCACGTCCACGCCCTCGGCGATCGCGCGGGCCACGGCAGCCAGGTGCTCGCGGTGGTAGTCGACCCGCAGCCGGTCGTGCACCCGGCCGTCCGCCCCGACGACGTCGGCGGACGAGCAGCCGCTCTCGGTGACCCAGAGCGGAGGCAGCCGGTCGCCGTACCGGTCCCGGAACAGGGTGAGCACCTCGCGCAGCCCGTCGGGCACGACCGCCCAGCCGAACCCCGTCGTCGGCACCCCGGGGATGCGGCGGGGCTCGAACGGGAGGCCCTCGGGCAGCGCCGCACCCTCGAGCACCGGGCTGTCCTGCGACCCGCCGCCGGGCGCGCCGACCAGCGTCGGCTGGTAGTAGTTGATGCCGTACCAGTCGAGCGGCTCGGCGATCGTCGCGAGGTCCTCGGTCACCGGTCCCGGCATGAACGCCTCGAGGCCGTCGGGGTAGCTGCCGGTCAGCACCGGGTCGGCGAAGAGCCAGTTGACCAGGGTGTCGTACGACGCCGCGGCCTCCCGGTCCGCGTCGGACGACGAGGCCGGCCAGGTCGGGGCGTGGTTGGACGCGATGCCGATGCCGCCCAGGCCGCGGGCGCGCAGCGCCTGCACCGCCAGGCCGTGCCCGAGGAGGAGGTGGTGCGCGACGGGCAGGGCGTCGAACCCCAGCGCGAGGCCGGGGGCGTGCACGCCGACCGCGTGGCCGAAGAGGGTGACGACGACCGGCTCGTTGAGGGGCATCCACATCTCGACCCGGTCGCCCAGCCGGTCGGCGACGACGCCGGCGTAGTCGGCCAGCCGGAAGGCGGTGTCGCGCGACAACCAGCCGCCCCGGTCCTGCAGGGCCTGCGGCAGGTCCCAGTGGTAGAGCGTGGCCGCCGGCGCGATCCCCGCCTCGAGGAGCAGGTCGACCAGCCGGTCGTAGAAGGCGAGACCCGCCGGGTTGGCCGGGCCGGACCCCGTCGGCTGGACCCGCGGCCACGCGACGGAGAAGCGGTAGGCGTCGACGCCGAGGTCGCGCAGCAGGCCGACGTCCTCGGCACAGCGGTGGTAGTGGTCGCAGGCGACCTCGCCCGTGTCGCCGTCGCGGATCCGGCCGGGCTCCGCGCAGAAGGTGTCCCAGATCGACGGCCCCCGGCCGTCCTCGTGCACGGCGCCCTCGACCTGGTAGGCCGCCGTCGCGACGCCGACGCGGAACCCGGCCGGCAGCTGCGGGAACGTCATGGCGTCTCCTCAGAGGAAGGCGTGGCCCTCGCCGCGGTAGGTGGGGACGGTGCCGACCAGGCGCCCCTCCTGCACCAGGTGCAGCTCGTCGACGTGCTCGCACAGCTCGCCCGCCTTGGCGTGCCGGAACCACACCCGGTCGCCGACGTGCAGCCGACGGGCGGCGGCACCGGTCAGCGGGGTCTGGACCTCCCCGGCGCCCTCGGTGGGCACGAGGGAGAGCCCGGCGGGCCACACGGGCGTGGGCTGCCGGTCCTCGCCGACCGGGCCGGAGGCGATCCAGCCGCCACCGAGCACCGTGGCGTGGCGCGGCGAGGGACGCCGTACGACGGGCAGGGCGAAGTAGGCCGCCGGCCGCGGACGGAACCGCGTGTAGTGGTCGAAGAGCACGGGGGCGAGCAGGCCCGACCCGGCGGCGACCTCGGTGACGGCCGGCTCGGCGCGGGTCAGCTCCAGGCTGCCCGTGCCGCCACCGTTGACCAGCTCGAGGTCGGCGACCTCGCGCACGGCGGCCACCACCGACGCGCGGCGCTCGGCGAGCTCCGCGGCCGATCTCCGCTGCATCACCCGCACCGCGGTGCGGGCCAGCGGGTTGCCCGGCCGGTTGTCGCCCAGCCCGGCGATCTGGCCCTCGTAGGCCATCAGGCCGACGAGCCGGAACCGCGGCCGGTCGGCGACCGCGCGGGCGAGGGCGACCGCCCCGCGCGCGTCGTGCACCGGGGACCGGCGCGCACCCAGGTGCACCCGTCCGCCGGCGAGCCGCAGCGATGCGTCGAGCTCGAGGCAGACGCGGATCGGCGCGCCGTCCGGCGCCGCCTTCTCGACGAGGTCGAGGTGGTCGAGACTGTCGATCATGAGCGTCACGCGGGCCGCGGCGCGCTCGTCCCCGGCGAGCCGGGCGAGCGCCGTGGCGTCGACCGTCGGGTACCCCACGACGACGTCGTCGTGGCGCTCCGCGAGCCAGAGCGCCTCCGGCAGGGTGAACGCGAGGACGCCGCGGAACCCGGGCCGGTCCAGGACGCGGTCGAGCAGGGCCCGCGCGCGGACCGACTTGCTGGCGACCCGGATCGGCTTCCCGGCCGCCCGGCGCACCAGGTCGGTGGCGTTGGCGTCGAAGGCGTCGAGGTCCACCACCGCGAAGGGCGGCTCGAGGGCCGCGGTCGCCCCGGAGAGCGTGGCGAACGACTCCGCGACACTGGTGTCCATGCGGCCCAGGATGCGGGGTGGGCGTTATCAGGTCAAGTGTCCCGGACGATTGACCTACTAGACCCGGGCCGGTCATCATCGGCGGGAAGGAGAGGACGGCGGATGGCGGACACCTGGCACAACTGGGCGGGCACCGAGCACGCGACCCCGCGGCGGGTCGAGCGGCCCGGGTCCACGGAGGAGGTCGCGGCCGTGGTGCGCGCGGGCGCGGCCGACGGGCTGACGGTCCGCGCGATCGGGTCCGGCCACTCGTTCACGGGTGCCGCCGTCGCCCACGGTGTCCAGATCCGCCCCGACCGCCTCGACCAGGTCGTCGAGATCGACGCCACGACCGGGCTCGTCACCGTCGGCGCGGGGATGCCGCTCCACCGGCTCAACCCGCTGCTCGCCGAGCACGGACTGGCGATGGAGATCCTCGGCGACATCGACCGGCAGACGATCGCCGGCGCGGTCTCGACCGGCACCCACGGCTCCGGTGCCGCGTTCGGCTCCATCTCCACCCAGCTGCGCGGCCTGGAGCTGGTGCTGGCCGACGGGTCCGTGGTCACCTGCTCCCCCACCGAGCGCCCCGAGCTCTTCGAGGCGGCGCGGGTCTCGATCGGCGCGCTCGGCGTGATCACGAAGGTGACGCTGCAGACGGTGCCGCTCTACGCGCTCCACGCCGTGGACCGCAAGGAGCCGCTGGACGGCACCCTGGAGCAGCTGCACGACCTGGTGGCCGACCACGACCACTTCGAGTTCTTCTGGTTCCCGCACACCAGCACCGCGCTCACCCGCCGGTTCACCCGGCTGCCGGGCGACGCGCCGCTGAAGCCGATGAGCGCCTGGACCCGCACCCTGGACGACCGGATCGTGACCAACATCGGGTTCGAGGCGCTGCTGCGGCTCGGGACCCGGTTCCCCTCCCGCGTCCCCGGCATCACCCGCTTCGTCACGCGCTCGATCAGCGACCGCGACTTCACCGACCTGGCGCCGCACGTCTTCGCCTCCGCGCGCGACGTCCGCTTCCGCGAGGGCGAGTACGCCGTCCCCCGCGCCGCCGTCGTGGACGTCCTCCGCGAGCTGCGCCACTGGGTCGACACCCACGACGAGCCGGTGTCGTTCCCCTTCGAGGTGCGGTTCGTGCGGGCCGACGACATCTGGCTCTCCCCCGCCTACGAGCGCGACGTCGCCTACGTGGCGTTCCACCAGTACCACCGGATGCCGCACGAGCGGTGGTTCCGCGTGTGCGAGGACGTCCTCGGCGCCGCCGGCGGGCGTCCGCACTGGGGCAAGCTGCACCGCCTCGGCGCCGCCGACCTGCGCGAGCGCTACCCGCGCTTCGACGACTTCGTCGGCCTGCGCGACGACCTCGACCCGACCGGCGTCTTCGCCAACCCCTACCTCGACCGGGTCCTCGGCCCCGCGCCGAAGCAGGGGCGATGACCCCGGTCCCCGCGGTCGACCGCCGGGCGCGGCTCGCGGTCTTCGCGGGGTTCGCGGTCCAGGGGCTGACCTTCGCGTCGCTGGTCACCCGGCTGCCCGCGATCAAGGACCGGTTCGACCTGTCCGACGTGGACATCCTGCTGCTCGTGCTCGCGGTGGCCGGCCTCTCGGCGATCGGCTCGATGGTCGCCGGTCAGGCCGCTGCCCGCTGGGGCAGCGCGGTGACCCTGCGCGCGGCCCTGGCCGGGTCGTCGGTCGCCGTGCTCCTCGTCGGGCCCGCCGGGAGCTTCGGGACGGTGGTCGCCGCGTCCGCGGCGTACGGCTTCTTCGTCGGCGGGGTCGACGCCTCGTTGAACATGCAGGGCGTCGCGGTCCAGGACCGCTACGGGCGCAGCATCATGACCGGGTTCCACGCGATGTGGAGCCTCGCCGCGGCCTGCGGCGCCGGCTACGCCGCCGTGGCCGCCGGGCTCGACTGGTCGCTGACCGCCTCGCTCGCGGTCGTCTGCGCGACGGGGCTCGCCATCAACGCGACCCTGTGCCGCGGGCTGCTCCCGATCGACCTCGACCCGCTCGAGGAGGCGACGGTGGACGCCGGGACGGCCGGGCCGCCCGCGTGGCCGGTGCTGCTGATCGCGGTGCCGACGTTCGTGATGTGGCTGGGCGACGGCGCCACGTCGACGTGGAGCGGCATCTACCTCGAGGACGGGCTGTCGGCGAGCGCGGCCACGGCGCCGGTGGCCTACGGCGCCTACCAGCTGCTCGTGTTCCTGACGCGCCTGGTCGGCGACCGCCTCGTGCAGCGGTGGGGCCCCGCCCCGCTGCTGCGCGCGGCCGGATGGGTGGCGGTGTGCGGCCTCGCTCTGGTGGTGGCAGCCCCCGGCCTGCCCGTCGTGGTCGCGGGCTTCGCGCTGCTCGGCGGCGGCCTCTCACTGGTGCCGCCGCTCTCGATGGTGGCGGCGGCGCACGTCGGCGAGGGCGGGGACCAGGCGGTGGCGCGCGTGAACGTCGCCAACTACCTGGGGTTCATCGTGGCCGCCGTCGGGATCGCGGCCGTCTCGGAGCTGGCCAGCCCGCGGGCCATGTTCGTCGTACCGCTGCTCCTCGCTCCGGTGCTGCCGCTGATGGCGCGCCAGTTCACCCCCCGGCACGCGCCGTCCTCGCGCGCGCTCACCGCCTGAGCGGAGGCCTGGTCAGGCGAGGGCCAGGAAGAGCTTCTCCATCTTCTTGGAGTCCACGCTGTCGGGACCGCCCTCGGTCAGGCAGCGCTGGAGGCCGCTCGCGACGAGCGCGTAGCCGCCGCGGCTGATCGCCTTGTTCACGGCGGCGAGCTGGGTGAGGGCGTCCTCGCACTCCGCCCCGTCCTCCAGCATCCGGATCACGGATGCCAGGTGGCCGTGGGCCCGCTTCAGCCGGGTGACCACTGCCTTGATCTCGTCGGGCTCGAGCTTCATGCGCCTCTCCTCAGGTGCCCGCCGTCGCGGCGACTCCGCTCGGCTCCGTGCAGATTCTACATCCCCCCGGGGGGTTGTGCTACGGTGATCGCCATATCCCCCCGGGGGGTTACCGACGAAAGGACTGCCCGTGGCTCAGACAGGCCTCGAGACCGACGGCGCGACCGCGCCGCTCACCTTCCAACCCGGCCCGCTGGGCCGCCTCGGCATGTGGGTCACCGACCACCGCCGGTTCGTCACCCTCGCCTGGGTGCTGATCGTGGTCGGGCTCGGCGTCTTCGCCCCGGCGGTCGAGAAGAACCTCTCGGGCGCCGGGTGGCAGGCCGACGGCTCCGAGTCCGTCGCGGTCCGCGACCTCGCCGAGCAGCACTTCGGCGGCAACGCCAGCGACGCGATCCAGGTCGTCGTGCACAGCACCGACGGCCCCCTCGACAAGGGCGACGGCGCCGCCGTGGTCGCCGACGTCGAGTCGATCCTCGAGGACGAGCCGCGGCTGGCCGACGTCGTGCCGCCCGTGCCGGGCGTGAGCCTGTCCCCGGACGGCCGCACCGCCGTCGTGCTCGCCGGCGCGGGGGTCGACCCCAACGAGATGGTGAAGGTCGCGACGGACCTCAAGGAGGAGCTCCAGGGCCTCTCGACCGACACCGTCGAGGTGAACCCCACCGGCTCCTCCCTGCTCTGGTCGGACTTCAACGAGGCCAACCTCGACGCGATGATGACGTCGGAGATGCGCTCCTGGCCGGTGACGATGGCCATCCTCGTCCTCGCCTTCGGCGCACTGGTCGCGGCGGGACTGCCCCTGCTGCTGACCATCGCCGGCCTCGTCGCGTCCGCGGGCTCGCTGGTCCTGATCAACGAGCTGGTGCCGGTCTCCATCTGGGCGATGAACTTCGCGATGATGTTCTCGCTGGCGCTCGGCATCGACTACGCGCTGTTCCTCGTCGTCCGCTACCGAGCGGCCCGGATGGGCCAGCACGAGTCGGCGCGCGAGGCCGTCGCCGAGACGATGGACACCGCCGGCAAGGCCGTCCTGCTCTCCGGCGCGACCGTGCTGGTGTCCCTGTCCGCCGTGATGCTCGTGCCGTCACCGTCCTTCCGCTCGATGGCCGGCGGGATCATGCTGTCGGTCCTCTTCGTCCTCGCCGCCACGCTGACGCTGCTGCCTGTCGTGCTCTCCAAGCTCGACGACAAGATCAACAAGTTCGCGCTGCCCTGGGTGCACACGGGTGAGCACCGCTCCCCCGGCTTCGCCAAGTGGGGCGAGCGCCTGTGGGGCCGGCCGCTCGTCTGGGGGCTGGGCTCGGTCGTCGTGCTGCTCGCGCTCGCCGCGCCGATCCTCGGGCTCAAGACCGCGATGCCGTCGATCAAGGTGCTCCCGGAGGACGCGAGCGCGCGGATCGGCTACGACCAGGTGCAGGCCGCGTTCGGCACCGGCGCGCCCGGCATGCTGCAGGTCGTGACCGACCCGCAGGACGCCAAGGCCTCCGCCCGGGTGCTGTCCCAGGACCCCGGCATCGCTGCCGTCCTGCCCGCCGTCCCGGCCACCGACGGCACCGACCACCGGCTGATCCAGGCGGTGCCGACCGTCGACCCGTCCGACCCCGCGCTCGTCGACACCGTCGACCGGCTCCGGACCGACCTGCCGGCCTCGGCCCTGGTCGGCGGCGCCGCCGTGGAGAACATCGACCTCAAGGCGCAGCTCGACAGGTCGACGCCCCTGGTGATCGGCGTGGTGCTCGTCCTCGGCTTCCTGCTGCTGCTGGTCGCCCTGCAAGCACCGCTGATCTCGCTGCTGGGCACCCTGGCCTCCCTGCTGTCCACCGCCGCGGCGTTCGGCGTCGCGCGGCTGGTGTTCCAGGAGGGTCACGGCTCCGGGCTGCTCGGCTTCGAGCACCAGGGCTTCCTGGACGCGTGGGCACCGGTGTTCTTCTTCGCGATGATCTTCGCCATCGCGATGGACTACACGGTCTTCCTGCTGGCGTCGGCCAAGGAGCACTGGGAGAAGTCGCACGACCCGCGCGAGGCCATGGTCGGCGCGGTCGCCCACTCGGGCCGGGTGATCTTCGCCGCGGGTGGTGTGATGGTGGCGGTCTTCTTCACCTTCGCCCTCTCGGGGCCGCTCCCTCCGAAGGAGATGGGCGTCATCCTCGGCGTCGCGGTCCTGCTCGACGCGTTCCTGGTCCGACTGGTCCTGCTCCCGGTGATGCTCCGGCTCGCAGGCCGGGCCGCCTGGGCCACCCCGCGGTGGCTGCGCCGGGTCCTGCCCCGCGTGACCTTCTCGCACGGCTGATTCGAAAGGAAGCTCCATGAACCACGACCACGACCACGCGACGCCGTACGGGCGCGAGGTGCTGCGCGAGCTCTCGCCGAAGCACCGCGAGCTCCGCCGCGCGATCCCCGACGTCTACCAGGGCTTCAACGAGCTGTCCGCGGCCGCGTTCGCGGACGGCGCCCTGGACCGCCGCACCAAGGAGCTGATCGCGTTCGCGATCGGCGTGGTGGAGGGGTGCGACGGGTGCATCGCGTCGCACGGCCAGGCCGCGGCACGGGCCGGCGCCACGAGGCAGGAGGCCGCCGAGGCGATCGGCGTCACCTTCCTCATGCACGGCGGCCCGGCCACGATCCACGGTGCCCGCGCCTACGAGGCGTTCTGCGAGTTCGCGGAGGCCGCCGAGGCCGCCGCGGCCCGCGAGACCACGTCCTGACAAGATCGAACCGAAGCGACAACGAGGAGAACACCCCATGTGCCACCCCAAGCCCTGCCGGACCTGCGGCAAGACGACCTGGGCCGGCTGCGGCCAGCACGTCGGCCAGGTGCGGGCCATGATCCCGGCCGACCAGTGGTGCGACGGCCACAGCGACGAGGGCGGGGACGGCTTCTTCCGGCGCCTGCTGGGCCGCTGACGCACCGCCCGGTCCGGGCCCTACGACCCGGCCCGGGATGACCTTCGCCCGCTGCCCGTCTCCTCCTCCTGCCGCACCCTCGTAGAGGGGCCGTCGGGCAGGAGGAGAGATGGGTTCTGCGGACCGCCATCCGGTGACGCTCACCGGGCGGCTCGACCCCGGGGTGAGCCGGGGGCTCTGGCTGGTCAAGTGGCTGCTGGTCGTGCCGCACGCGATCGTCCTGTTCTTCCTCTGGGCGGCGGTCGCCGTGCTCTCCGTCGTGGCGTGGTTCGCGATCCTCGTGACCGGCCGCTACCCGCGCCACGTCTTCGACTTCAACGTCGGCGTGCTCCGCTGGACCTGGCGGGTCTGCTTCTACGCCTACAGCGCGCTCGGCACCGACCGCTACCCGCCCTTCACCCTCGCCGACGTGCCGGACTACCCGGCACGGCTCGACGTCACCTACCCGGAGCACCTGTCCCGCGGCCTGGTCCTGGTGAAGTCCTGGCTGCTGGCGATCCCGCACTTCCTCGTCCTCGGCTTCTTCTTCGGAGCCGGTACGGCGGACGTCGGCGACCCGGGCAGGACGTGGCCCGCCAGCGCCGGGCTCGTCGGACTGCTCGTGGTCATCGCCGCGGTGGTCCTGCTCTTCACCGGCCGCTACCCGCGCCCGGTCTTCGACCTGGTCCTGGGCATGGACCGGTGGGGGGCCCGCGTGGCGGCGTACGTCCTCCTCATGACCGACACCTACCCGCCGTTCCGGCTCGACCAGGGCGGTGACGACGTCGGCGGTCCCCAGCCCGTGGTGCCGGCGCCGACCACCGCCACCGCAGCGACCGCACCCGCGGCGCGCTGGACGCCGTTGCGCATCGTGGGCGCCGGGCTGGGCAGCGTCGTGCTCGCCCTCGGTCTGGTCATCGGGCTCGCCGGGGGCGCCGTCCTCTTCACCGACCAGCAGCTGCGCGACGACGACGGGTTCCTGATGAGCGGGGGCCAGCGGTTCGACGCGTCGTCGTACGCCATCGTGACCGACGACGTCGAGATGCACGGCGGCAGCGCCATCGACGCCGTGGTCGGGAAGATCCGGCTGACCGCGAGCGGTTCGGACGAGCCCCTCTTCATCGGCATCGCACCCGCGGCGCAGGTCGACGAGTACCTGACCGGCGTGCGGCACGCCGAGCTGGCCGAGATCCGCGACGGCGTGCCCATCTACCGCGAGGTCCCGGGCGGCGCTCCGGAGCAGGCGCCGACCGCCGCGCTGACCTGGGAGTCGAGCGCGGTCGGGTCGGGGACGCGCACGCTGACCTGGGAGCCCGAGGACGGCGACTGGACGGTGGTCCTGATGAACGCCGACGGGTCCCCCGGCGTGTCGGCCGTCGTGTCCGCCGGGGCCACGCTGCCCGGCCTCGGCTGGGGCGCGGCCACCCTGCTGGTCGCGGCGTTCCTGCTGCTCGCGGCGGGGCTCGCGCTGCTCCTCACGGCGCTCCCCCGTCCGCCCGCGACCGGGGCCCCCGGACCCCGGGCCCCCGCGCCGCCGCCGCTCAGCGGCGCGGTCCCCTGACGCGCGTCACGTCGACCGGCCGCGGACCAGCTGCTGGGCCCGTTGCTTCGCCTCCGCCCACGGGAAGCGCTGCCGCAGCGTCGCACCGCTCGGCGCGCCGTCCTGCGTCTTCGCCCACTCGCTGTAGTCGGCGAACGACCCGGTGCTCCCGGGCGCCCGCAGGTAGGTGGCCACGGCGGCGACCACGTCGTCGTCGGACCAGCGGCGGGTGGTGGAGCGCGTCTTGTTCGCCGTCAGGCCGGCCCGGGCGCAGGCCTGGTTCCACGAGCCGAGCCGGCGGACCACCAGCGCGAGCGACGCCGCGTCGTGTCCCCGTTGCCAGACGTCATAGGCGCCCGAGGTGAGCGGTTGGCCGAGCTCGGCCGCCGCGGCGGCGATGCCGGCGACGAGCTGCTCGTCGGTGTACTCGGGGCTGCGCACGCGCGCCACGCTAGCGGGCGGCGGCCGGACGTGCGGGCCCTTGGTCCCGACGCGCGTCGACCTTTGCCCGGGCCCCCGCGCGACCGACGGCGGGAGCATGGAGGAGAGTCCTGAAGGGAGTTCGTCATGTTCGACACCATTGCCGGCCTGCCCGTCCACCCGCTGGTCGTGCACGCAGTCGTGGTCCTCCTCCCGCTCGCCGTCGCCGGCACGCTCGCGATCGTCTTCGTCCCGCGCTGGCGTGTCTCCTACGGCCCGCTCATCGTCGGCGCGGCACTCGTCGCGACCGTGCTCCTGCCCGTCGCCACCTCCAGTGGCGAGTCGCTCGAGGAGAAGGTGGGCGACCCGGGCGAGCACGCCGAGCTCGGCGAGCAGCTGATCTGGTTCGCCGTACCGCTGCTCCTGCTCGTCGGCGCGCTGGTGTGGCTCGAGTGGCGCCGCACCCGGTCCGCCGCGACGCAGCAGACCGACCCCGCGCCCGAACCCGTCCGCGCACGCCGGATGGTGCAGGTCGTCGCGGTCCTCGCCGTCGTCGCCGCGCTCGCCGCGGGGTTCCAGGTCGTCCGCGTGGGCGACTCCGGAGCCCGGGCTGCCTGGGGCGACTCGTCGAGCCAGGCGCAGAAGTGACGGGAACCACCGAGACGAGAGGACGAGGGACGATGTCGACCACCACCAAGCCGATCCAGGTCGAGGTGACGTTGCGGGGCAACGTCGGGAGCGGGGCCGGGGACTACGCGCGGACCAAGATCGCCAAGGCGTTGGGCGTCGCCCAGGGTCCGGTGCTCTCGGCGTACGTCGTCCTCGACTGGCGGCACGACCCGGCGATCCTCGTCCACGCGGTCGCCGAGGCGTCCGCGGACGTCGACGGGCACGTGGTCCGCGCCCGCACCGCCGCCCCGAGCATGGTGGAGGCGGTGGACGAGCTGGAGTCGCGCCTGCGCGGCCAGCTGGTCCAGCTGGCCGACCGGAACCGCACCCGGCACCGCTGGACGGGCGTCGCGGCGGCGCACGAGTGGCGCCACGGGGACCTCGTCCGCCGGCCGGTGCCCTACTTCCCTCGGCCCGCCGAGACCCGTGAGGTGGTCCGGCACAAGTCGTTCGCCAGCGAGCCGATGACGGTCGACGAGGCGGCCTACGAGATGGACCTGCTCGACCACGACTTCTTCCTCTACCGCGACGCCGCCTCCGGTGGGCCCGCGCTGGTCCACCGGCGGCCGGACGGCGGTCTCGGGGTCGCCGGCGTCGAGCAGCAGGAGACGGTCGCAGCGGTGACCTACGAGCCGCAGCCGGCCACGTTGACCGACGACCAGGCACGCGAGCGCCTGGAGGCGGCCGACGAGCCGTTCGTCTTCTACCGCGAGGCGGCGAGCGGGCACGGTCGCGTGCTCTACCACCGCTACGACGGCCACTACGGGCTGATCGAGCTCACCGGCTGACGTCGTCGTCGCCCTCGATGACGACGACCCGGTAGCGATCGTCCAGCCGGACGTCGACCGTGTCGCCGTCGGGCTCGGTCACCTCGACCTCGTAGGTCGCGCCGTTCTCGTCGTCGGTCTCGACGCTGTTGGCGGTGCCGCCGCCGGTCGCGGCGAGGGCGGCCTTGATCGCGGCCTGCTTCTGCTCGGGGGTGTACTGGTGGCTGGCGGGCCCGTCGTCCCCGCCCTGGGTCGCCACCGCCACACCGCCGGCCGCGACCGCCGCGGCCGCGGCACCGACCGCGCCGATCAGGACTCGCTTGCGCATGTCCACTCCTCCTCGTCACCGGGGAGGTCCAGCCTGCGCCGCGGCTGCTGAAGCCTCCCTGAACCGGCTTCCCTTCAGCCGGGGTTCAGCGCGCGCTCAGCCGGATGGTGCGAGGGTGGCGAGGTGCGGATCCTGGTGGTCGAGGACGACAAGCAGCTCGCTGCCGGGCTGCGACGCGGCCTGGAGGAGGAGGGCTACGCCGTCGACGTGGCGCTGGACGGGACCGACGGCGAGTGGCTCGCCGAGGAGAACTCCTACGACGCGATGGTCGTCGACGTCATGCTGCCGGGCCTCGCCGGCGACGAGCTGTGCGCCCGGCGGCGGTCCGCCCGCGACTGGACGCCGATCCTGATGCTCACCGCACGCAGCGGCCCCGAGCAGGAGGCGCGGGCGCTCGACGCCGGCGCCGACGACTTCCTCGCCAAGCCGTTCTCCTTCATGGTGCTGACCGCCCGGCTCCGGGCCCTCCTGCGCCGCGGCCGCGGCGAGCGGCCCGTCGTTCTGGAGGTGGGCGACCTGCGCCTCGACCCGGCGGTGCACGCGGTCTGGCGCGGGGAGGTGCCCGTCGACCTGACGCCGCGACAGTTCGCGCTGCTCGAGTTCCTCATGCGCCGGGCCGGCGAGGTGGTCTCCAAGGCGACGATCCTCGAGCACGTCTGGGACTTCGCCTACGACGGCCACCCCAACATCGTGGAGGTCTACGTCCGCCAGCTCCGGCAGCGCATCGACGAGCCGTTCGGCCGCTCCTCGCTGCAGACCGTGCGGCTGGTCGGCTACCGCGTGGCCGACGACGCGGCGGGCGGCCCCCCGTGAGGAGGCCGAGCCTGCGCACCCGCGCGACGGCGCTCGGCACGCTCGCCTTCGCGGTCCTGTTGACGATGGGCGCCGTGCTGCTGGTGACGACCCTGGAGAGCCGGCTGACCGACGCCTCCGACGACCTGTCCCGCTCCCGCCTGGCCGACTACCTGGACCTCGCCCGCGCGGGCGACCTGCCGCGCTCGCTCCGCAACGTCGGCGACAACGGCATCGCCCAGGTCGTCGACACCGACGGTCACGTGGTCGCGGCGTCGCCCAACATCGAGGGCCGCGCGGCGGTGGCCGACCTCGACGCCACGCCGACGCCGCGTACCCGCACCTTCGACGCGCCCGACGACCAGGAGACCGAGACCTACCGGTTCTGGTACGCCTCCGGCCCCACCCCCGGTGGCCCGGTCACCGTCTACGTCGGCGACAGCCTCGAGTCGGTGACCGAGGCCTCCGCCGCCCTGCGCCGGTCGCTGTGGATCGGGGTGCCGGTCTCGGTGCTGGTCCTCGGGGTGGTGATCTGGCTGCTCCTCGGCCGGACCCTCGGGCGCCTGGACCGCATCCGCGCGGAGGTGGACCGGATCTCCGAGGAGAGCCTCGACCGCAGGGTCGCCGGGGACGGCGTGGCCGACGAGGTCGGCAGGCTCGCGGCGACCATGAACGCCATGCTCGGGCGCGTCGAGCACGCCGTCCGGCGCCAGCGGGAGCTCGTCGCCGACGTCTCCCACGACCTGCAGAGCCCGCTCGCCGCGCAGCGGGTCGCGCTCGAGCTCGCGCTGGCCCGGCCCGGGGGCGTCGACCCGGACGTCCTGCGCACCGAGGTGCTCGGCGCCACGTCGGAGATGGAGCGCCTGGTGCGCGACCTGCTCGTGCTCGCGTCGCTGGACGCGGGCAACGCCGCCGAGCCTGCCCTGCTCGACCTCGACGCGCTGGTCCTGGAGGAGGCGGTCCGCGCCCGGGTCGGCACCGGGGTCGAGGTCGACACCGCGCAGGTGTCGGCCGCGCCGGCGTACGCCGACCCGGGCGACGTGCGCCGGGTCGTGCGCAACCTGCTCGACAACGCGACCGCCCACGCGTCCACCCGGGTCGGGCTGACCGTCGAGGCGGACGGCCCGTGGGCGCGGCTCGACGTCGTCGACGACGGGCCGGGCATCCCGCCGGAGCACCGCGAACGGGTCTTCGACAGGTTTCACCGGGTGGACGGCGCGCGCACCCAGGGCACCGGCAGCGGTCTGGGGCTGGCGATCGCGCGGGGGCTGGCGGAGCGAGCGGGAGGCAGCCTCGAGCTGGTCGACTCCGCGGTCGGCGCCCACCTGCGGCTCCTCCTCCCCGCCGCGCGCACCTGACCCGGCGTTCAGGCCCCCTTCAGCCACGGTCCCGCAGGATCGAGGCACCACCCATCGAGGAGGAGCCGTGCGAACCGTCACCACCTGCCTGTCCGCCCTGACCTGCCTCGCCGTCGCGGCCGTCGGCGTGCTCGCCGAGACCGACGCGGCGCCGGCACCGCCCGCCGCTCCCGGCGCACCGCGCGCGGCGGGCGCGATGCCGTCTCCGAGCAGCTTCACCCACCCGCGGCCGAACCCGTGGTTCCCGCTGCGCCCGGGCACGGTCTGGAGGCTCCGCGGCGTCGAGGACGGCCACCACTTCACGCAGCGGACGACGGTGACCGATCGGCGCCGGGTGGTGGCGGGGGTCAGGGTCCGGGTGGTGCGGGACGTCGTACGACGTCTCGACGGGTCGGTCGAGGAGCTCACCCGCGACTGGTACGCAACGAGCAACCACGGCACGGTCTGGTACTTCGGCGAGGCGACCGCGACCTACGACCGCGACGGGAACCTGATCGACCGCGAGGGGTCGTGGGAGGCGGGCGTCGACGGTGCGGTCGCCGGGAGGATCATGCCGGCCCACCCGCACGTCACCGACGCCTTCCGGCAGGAGTACGAGCGCGGCGTCGCCGAGGACCAGGGTTGGATCGTCGAGCGGGGGGCGCGCGTCCGCACTCCGGCGGTCACGAGCGAGGACGGCATCCGGTCGCTGGAGTGGAACCGGCTCGAGCCCCGCGTCGTGTCCCAGAAGCTCTACGTCCGCGGCTACGGCATCGTCTCCGAGCGGAATCTCGGCGGCGGCCAGGAGCGCTTCGAGCTCGTCGGCTTCCGCCGGGCCCCCTAGTAGGGCGAGACCGGCGCCGTCGACGCGCCGCCGGAGGGGTCCGTCGTCCCCGACGGGCTCGTCGTCGGTGTCGTCGGTTCCGTCGGTGCCGTCGGGCTCGTCGTCGGCTCGGTCGGACCCGGCTCGTTAGGCCCACCGGAAGGCTCAGCGGTGGGCTCGACCGACGGGGTGGCGTCCAAAGGCACCCCGCCGTGCACGGTGGGCCTGCCGTGCGGGGTGCAGAAGGTCGCCGTCGTCCGGGTGTCGGTCGTGCGGAGCGAGGGCGTGGTGAGCAGGGCCGAGACCAGCGTCGGGTCGTGCAGCGTCCCGTCGGACACCAGGACCGTCCCCGCTGCCGGTGGCGGGAACGCCGGATCCGCGCTGCTGAGCCGCACCCGGGTCCCGTCGATCGTGGCCACCAGGTCGGTGGCGTAGACGGTCAGGTCCGCGCCCGAGGCGCCGCTGCCGGCCGTCCGGCCGGTCAGGCCACCGACCGCCGTCGGCACGCAGGGCAGCTGCAGGTCCAGGCCGTGGAAGGTGGCGTCGTCCAGGCCCAGCTCCAGCGCGGGGACCGACCCGGCGGCGGTCTGCACCTCGACGGTGTCGCGGTAGACCAGCCGGCCGACGTCGATCGAGCTGGCGGTGATCACGACCGGGATGCGCGAGGCCACGACCGGCGCCGTCGTCGACGCGGACGCCGCCCACCACACGCCGCCGGCGGTGGCGAGCACCGCGGTCCCGGCCGCCGCCGCCCGGCGCATCTCAGCTCCGCGGGGCGGGGTCCTGCGACACCGGCTCGGCAGGAGCCGGGGCGCTCGGGCCGACGGCCGGGCCGATGACGAGGTCGAGGCCGGCGTTCGGTTCGTCCTCCGGCGACGCGTCCGGGGCGGGTGCCTTCTTGATCACCGGGACGCCCGGTGCGCCCGGCTCCCACCCGAAGGCCAGCCCACCGCCGAGGATGGCGAGCAGCATGCCGACCATGAAGCCGCCGAGGTTGGAGGTCACGAACGACAGCAGCGCCGCCACCAGGGTGAGCAGGCCGAGCAGCTTGGACAGCGTGGGCGAGAGCCACATCGTCAGGCCGAAGACCGCGATCACGCAGCCCACGGTGATCGCGAAGGCGACCGACTTGGACACCAGGATCAGCTGGTACGTCGTGCCCGTGGCCACGGCGATCTCGATGCCGGCGAGCATCGTGAGGAGCCCGCCCCAGAACGGCCGCGTCTTGCGCCACCGGCGGAACGCCGACTGCCGGCGCATCGTGACGGGCGGCAGCGGCGCGGGCACCTCCGACCGGTGCCGGCCGTCGTCGGACGGGGTCGGCTGGTGCTCGGTGGCCGTGCTCTGGTCGGCGGTGTCGGTCATGTCGTTCCCCGCCTCACGGGCAGCTGCTCACGAACCTGGCGCTCACGTGCAGGTCGGTCAGCTTGAACTGCCCCGCGGAGGTCCCGATGGCGACCTGGTGCAGGTCGTCGATCGACACGTGCTGGGCGGTCTGGGCGAAGTTGCCGTCAGCAGCGCCGCCCCGGGCGCCGCCGAGGTCCTGCCCGATCTTCATGTTCGTGAAGGTGGCGGTCCCCGCGTCCATCAGCGGGGCGTCCACGATCAGGTTGTGCGCCGTGACCGGCTCGCTGCTCCCGGCCTCGATGGTCACCAGGAGCTTGTTCCTGGGCAGGAACCCCATGTTGGGGATCGGCGCACAGATCGTCTGGTAGAGGTCGGTGATGGTCGCGTCGTCCAGCACCGTGACCGTGGCGGCGTCCAGGGTGTTGCCCCCGGACTGCTGGGACGAGCCGTCGGGCAGCATGGCGCCCGAGCCCGCGTTGGACACGGGGTCGACGGTGGCGTACTGCAGGAATCCGTCCCCGCTCAGGTTGGAGGCCGAGAGCTGGAACGGGATGCCCGAGATCTGGAAGGACACGGCCAGCGCTCCGGACATCGTGAGGTAGACGAGGCCGCCAGCCATGGCCAGCGTCACTCCCGAGGCGGCGGAGAAGCGGCGCCAGCGGGTTCGACCCTCCGGCACCCAGGCAGTGGTCCTTGTCGTCATGGTCGTTCCCTCCTCGGAGCGTCGGGCCGCGGCTGGGTGCCGCAGCGCAGGGGCCGACGGCCCGATCCGTCGAGCTCCTCCACCTCAGCGTGCGCCCGCCCGGGGACGACGCTCAGGGCCGTAGGTCCCACGACCGCGGGGAAAGGTCCTCCTGCCCCCGCGGGGGCCGGGGCTGCCTCGCGACGCGGTCAGAGCTCGTGCAGGAAGCGGCTCGACGGCACCAGGTCGAGGTCGTGGTCGGCGCCGATCCTCGCCACGCTGGCGAGGAGGGTCCCGAGGCGCCGCCGCAGGTCGTCGTCGTCGCTGCTGCCGTAGAAGGCGTGCGGGTCCGTCATGCCGGCCGCCGGGAAGAGCTCCTCCACGAGCCCGTCGACGCGCGGCGCGTCGGGGGTGACCGGCTCGACGACGACGTTCTGGATGTAGCCGAACGTCGCCTGGGTCCGGATCGCGACGGGCGTGTGCTCGACCATCCAGCGGCGCAGCCACTCCTCGCGGGCGAGGTCGGCAGGTCGCCGGATCAGCGCGACGTTGGCGAGCGCGTCGGCGCGCTCGCCGTCCGGCACCGCGGGTGGGTCGAGCCGACGCCGCTCGTCGACCCGCCAGCCTGCCACCCGAGGGGCGACCCGGCCCAGCGCCTGCGCCACGGCCGCGTCATCGGTCCCGCGCGGCCCGTCGGACCAGGTGCTGACCACCGCGGCGATCTGCTCGCCCGTGCTGAGCCGCAGCGCGGGAGCGACGTCGTCGTCGTCGACGTTGAGCTGCAGCCGTCGTACGCCGAGCGCGGCGAGCTCGTCCCGCAGGCCACGGTCGCGCAGCCCGGTCCGGTCGGCCCCCCACAGGGCGAACATCAGCTTGTCCACGTGAGAAAGGTAGGCCAAGACCTAGAACACGTTCTAGTGTGTGCCCCGGCATGTCACCCCGGCGCTCGCGCCGCACCCGCAGGAGGACCGAGATGGCCCAGGAACCGCGTCAGCAGCGCTTCACCGACCGGCGCGTCGTCGTGACCGGCGCCGCCGGCGGGGTCGGGAAGGTCGTGGCCGAGCTGTTCCGGGCGGAGGGTGCACGGGTGGTGGCCACCGACGTCGCCCCCGGCGACGGCGTCGTGCCGTGCGACCTCGCCGACGACGCCGCCCGGGACGCGTTCGTCGCCGAGGCGCTCGCCGAGCTCGGCGGGCTCGACGTGCTGTGCAACGTGGCCGGGGTCCAGCAGTTCGCGGAGCTCGGCAAGATCACCGCGGAGGGCCTGCGCCGCCACTTCGACGTGAACGCCGCCGCTCCCCTGCTGCTGGCGCAGGCGTTCGCCGACGCGCTGACCGTCAGCAAGGGCAACGTGGTGTCGGTGGCGTCGATCTCGGCCGCGATGGGCCAGCCCTACAACACGCAGTACTGCGCCAGCAAGGCTGCCCTGCTCCTCGGCATGCGGTCGCTGGCCGTCGAGCTCGGCACCCGCGGCGTGCGGGTCAACTGCGTCTCGCCCGGCGGCATCGACACGCCCCTGATCCACGCCGCGGCGGCGGGCCTGCCGGCCGAGACCGACTGGAACCTGATCGCGAAGAGCCAGTCCGTCATCCCCGGGTTCATGCCTCCCGCCGACGTGGCCGAGCCGATCCTGTTCCTCGCCTCGGACGCCGCCGCCTCGATCACCGGCGCCAACCTCGTGGTGGACCGCGGCGTCATCTGGTGAGACCGGTGGCGGCGTAGGGGACGATGTCCCGCGTGAGACCGTTCCTGCTGCTCGCCACCCGCGCCGAGGACCAGGCCGCGGACGACGAGTACGCGGCGGTGCTGCGGGCAGCGGGCCTCGAGGAGCGGGAGCTGCGCCGGGTCCGCCTGGAGGCCGCGCCCCTGCCGCCGCTGGACCTCGACGACTTCGCCGGCATCATCATCGGCGGCGGGCCGTTCAACTCCAGCGACCCCGAGGACGAGAAGTCACCGACCCAGCGCCGGGTCGAGGCCGAGCTCCGCACCCTGCTCGACGAGGTCGTCGACCGCGACTTCCCGTTCCTCGGTGCGTGCTACGGCGTCGGCACGCTGGGGGTCCACCAGGGCGGCGTCGTGGACCGCACCTACGGCGAGCCGATCGGGTCCGTCCCCGTCACCCTGACCGACGCCGGCCGCGCGGACCCGGTGCTCGCCGGCATGCCGGAGACCTTCGAGGCGTTCGTCGGCCACAAGGAGGCCTGCCGCACCCTGCCCCCGTCGGCGGTGCTCCTGGCCTCGTCGCCGCAGTGCCCGGTGCAGATGTTCCGGGTGCGCTCCCACCTCTATGCGACGCAGTTCCACCCCGAGCTCGACGTCGACGACATCATCACCCGGATCCGGGTCTACCAGCACTACGGCTACTACCCGCCGGAGACGATGCACGAGATCATCGAGCGGGTCCGCGGCGCCGTGGTCACCCAGCCCCCGCGGGTGCTGGCCAACTTCGTCGCCCGCTACGCCTGAGGCGGGGCAGGACAGGTCAGGCCAGGCGGTCGACGTACGCCACGACGCGGTTGAACAGCGCCGTGACCCCGATGGGGCTGGTGCTCCGCGGAGCCGGCGGGCCGGCGAGCTCGTAGAGGAGCGGCCGGGCGGCGAGGACGCCGGCGTCCGCCGCGACCGAGGCCGCGACCCGGGACGCGTCGCGGACGGCGACCGGGTCGACCGTCCACACCGCCTCGAACAGGCGGTCCCGGTCGCGCACCTGGCTCTGGCCGGGCAGCTCCCAGGCCGACAGGCAGGCGGTGGAGTCGAGGGCGTCACAGACCACGGCCCACTCGCGGCGCAGCGGCGCGGCGTCGTCGAGCCGGGCCCGGATCGGCCCCGCCGCGTCGTCGGCGCGTCCCTCCCAGTGGTCGGCGAACACGATCGCCGAGCGGGCGATCCGCGCCAGCTCGGACCACCGCGGGGCGGAGGGCTCGTAGTAGTCCCCCCGCTGGAAGGCGCCGAACAGGACCGGCCGGTCGGCGGTGGCGCAGCACTCGTCCTCGATGGCCCAGGACAGCGCGATCAGCGTGGACTTGCGGAGCCGGTGGACGGCCAGGCCCGGGTGGCGCCGACGCAGGTCGGCGAAGATCGACGGGCTCCCCGGTGCGCTGCTCGCCGCCGCCTCGGCGATCGCGACCTCGAGGCGGATGCCGGCCTCCTTGCGCCGCAGCACCTGCTCCACGAGGCCGACCTGGTGCTCGGTGTAGCGGCGGTGGCCGCTCGCCAGCCGGCGCGGCTCCGGGAAGCCGTAGCGCGTCTCCCACATCCGGAGCACCGCGGTGCTCACCCCGGTGCGCTGGGCGAGGTCGCCGATCGTCAGCGGGGCCGATCGGTCGTCCTCGGTCTGCGGGAGGGGTTGCGCAACCCGGTTCAGCTGGTCCATGCTCACACCATAACCTAAACATCTTGTTTAGGAACATGTTGATCTTTGGGAGGTTCTGATGCGGTTCAACGGCGAGGTGACCGGCCTCCAGTCAGCCGTGCGCGGCAGCAGCACCGGTGCGGGCCACCGCCTGGAGGTGCGGCTGGGCGACCCGGCCCTGCTCGAGGCGGGCGGCGCCTACCTGCGGGAGCTCGCAGCGACGCTGGCCGCCCGCGGGGTCACGGTGGTGATCAGGGCCGGCGACGTCATCTTCCTCGAGGTCGGCGCCAGCGACCCGCCGTGGCGGCAGCGCCGGCCCGGCCGCACCGGGAACGTGGTCAGCATGCCCGCCCACCCCGGGAGCGCGTGATGACGACCGAGCTCGTCCGCGACCCCGAGCTCGTGGAGCTCCTCGACCGCCTCCGGACGACCGGGGCGCCGACCGGCTCCGGCGCCCCCGCCGTCGGCGACGACCGTCTCCGCGCCCTGCTGGCGCGGGCGGCGGAGGGTGACCTCGAGGCCTTCCTCGCGTTCTACGACGCCACCTGCGCCGTGGTGTGGCGGCTCGAGCGGTGCCGGCACCGGGACCGCGCCCAGGCCGAGCACGCGACGTGCGAGCGCTACGTGACGGCGTGGCGCAGGGCCGGCCGACAGCCGGCGACGGGTCTCTCCCCCCGCGCGTGGCTGCTGAGCGTCGCGACCGAGCGCGATCCTCAACAGCCTGTTGATGATGCTGTGGAGGTGTGCCCGTGACGGCACCCCACGGAGGCTCCCACGAAGGGCCCCTCGACCGGCTGCTCGACCGCGCCGTCGTCCCGGGCTACACGAGCATCGGCTACCACCTGCGCCGGCAGCGGTGGCCGAGCGACGACCCCGCCCCGGGCTCGATGGTCGGACGACGCGCGCTCGTCACCGGGGCCGCGTCCGGGCTCGGGGCGGCCACGGCTCGGGGGCTCGCCCGGCTCGGCGCCACCGTCCACGTCCTGGGTCGCACCCAGGACCGGATCGCCCCCGCGGCCGCGCGGCTGCGCGCCGAGATCGCCGAGAACCGCTGGCCCGGGTCGGTCGAGGCCGAGGCCTGCGACGTCTCCGACCTCACCGACGTCCGCAGGTTCGCCGAGGAGCTCGACGGACGCCTGGGCGCGTCCGGCGCGGCGCTCGACGTCGTCGTCCACAACGCCGGGGTGCTGCCGTCGGAGCGCACCGAGAGCGCCGACGGGCACGAGCTCACGGTCGCCACCCACGTGCTCGGCCCGGTGCTGATGACCGAGCACCTGCTCCCCAGCATGTCGCGCGCCTGCGGGGAGGCCCGGGTCGTGCTCGTCTCCTCGGGCGGCATGTATACCCAGCGGCTCCCGGTCGACGACCCCGACTACACGGCCGACCGCTACCGCGGAGCGGTCGCCTACGCCCGGTCCAAGCGGATGCAGGTCGAGCTCGTCCCCCTCCTCGCGGACCGGTGGGCCGCGCACGGCGTGATCGTCGCCGCGATGCACCCCGGCTGGGCGGACACCCCCGGCGTCGCGTCCTCGCTGCCGCTGTTCCGGGCAGTGACCCGGCCGCTCCTGCGCGGCGCCGAGGCCGGCGCGGACACCGTCGTCTGGCTCGCCGCCACCGACCCCGCCCCGCCCACGGGCGTGTTCTGGCACGACCGGGTCGCCCGGCCGACGAGCTACCGGTCGGCGACGCGCCCCTCCGCCGGAGAGGTCGAGGACCTCTGGGAGTGGGTGCGCCGGGCCGCGCCCGAGATGGCCTGACGCTCCGACCACGCCTCGGGCGACTAGTCCGTTGGGAGGGGGTGCCGGGTCGAACGGCCAGAGTCGGGCCGGAACCGACCACGGGCCGCGGTGGTTCCCGATACTGGACGGACCTCGATCCCGATCCGACGGACCCCCCATGAACGCTGTGCTGACTCGGCTGCGCGCGTCCCGCGGCTGGTGCTTCGACCTCGCCGTCTGCGGCGCCGGCGTGACCGTGCTCGTCGTCACCTTCATCACCTGCGCGAGAGACGGCTTCGACCTGTCCTGGCCGGTGCTCGTCGGTCTCCCGCTGATCGTCGTCGTCGCGCGGTTCCCGATCATCCTCGAGACGCGGGACGGCGGGATCGAGGTCGGGTTCGACTCGAGCATCCTGATCTTCCTGCTGTCCACGCTGGACATGCACGACGCCCTGCTGACCTGGAGCGTCGGGGTCCTCGTCACGCAGCTGACCTCGGCCAAGCGACCCAGCGCCAAGGTGTTCAACATCGGCATCGGCATCATCGCGGGCTGGCTCGCCTCGCTCATGCTCACCGCCGGACGCGGCGAGACCTTGGGCACGCCGCGCGAGCTCGTCGCGGTCGCCCTGGCCGCGACCACGTACTTCGCCACCGACTACGTCCTCTCGGCGGTGACCGTCTCCCTCCGCTCCGGGACGGCCGTCCGGCGCAACCTGCTCCAGCCGGGCACCCTGCTCGCGGTGGGGTGCTTCGTCCCCTTCGACACGCTCGGCTACCTCGCCGCAGTCGTCCACCGGTCGTCGCCGCCGTGGACCCTGATCCTGCTCGCCGTTCCCCTGGTCACCCTGCTCGTCGCGACCCGCGCGATCACCCGCGGCCGCGAGAACGGCCGCCGCCTGGCGGCGCTCTTCGACGCCGCGGTCCGGGCGCAGACGATCGCCGACCGCGACGAGGTCGAGGAGGCGCTCGTGGAGGAGGCGCAGGGCCTGCTGCGCCTGCGCGAGGTCGCCCTGCTGCCGCGGGAGCCGCGGACCGGTGAGATCGGCGCGGAGGTCAGGGACGGCGACGAGCGGCGCTGGATCGTCGCCCGGGCCGTGGAGCGGGCGCGGTCCACGGTCGCGGCCGACACCCAGGCGCTGCAGGCCCTCGCGGCCGTCGCCTCCGACGCCTTCCAGCGCCTGGCGATCACCCGCGAGATGGTCCACGTGGCCCGCCACGACCCGCTGACCGACCTGCCCAACCGGGGGATCCTGCTGGACCGGGCCAGTCACGCCCTGGCACTGGCGCGGCGGCACGGGACCTCGGTCGCCCTACTCTTCATCGACCTCGACGGCTTCAAGCCGGTCAACGACCGCTTCGGCCACGCTGCCGGCGACGCGGTGCTCGTCGAGGTGGCCGAGCGCATCCGCGCCTGCATCCGCGAGGCGGACACGGCGGCGCGCCTCGGCGGCGACGAGTTCGCGGTCCTCTTCGAGGATGTCGACGCCCGGGTGGTCGAGGCCATGTGCGAACGGGTGCTCGCCGCGATCCGCGAGGGCGTCTTCGTCGCCGGGCACCAGATGCCCCTGAGCGCGAGCGCCGGACTGGCCCACGCCGAGCGCCACGACGACGGCGAGGGGCTGCTCGGCAAGGCCGACCTGGCCATGTACGAGGCGAAGTCGCGTGGCAAGGACTGCCTCGTGAGCTACCAGCAGGCGATCGGCGAGTCCCGGATCGAGCGCCTGGTGATGGTCGAGGACCTGCGCCGCGCGATCGCCGAGTCACGGATCGACGTCGTCTACCAGCCCGTCGTCGCCACCGAGACCGGGCTGACCACCGGGGTCGAGGCGCTTGCCCGCTGGGAGCGCAACGGGACGCCGGTCCCGCCCGACACCTTCATCCGGGTGGCGGAGGACGCGGGCCTGATCGTGGCCCTGGGCGACGTGGTCCTGTCCAAGGTCGAGGCGGACGCCGCGCTGCTGCGCGGCTCGGTCACCGGGCCCGTGACCGTCGGGGTCAACATCTCCGCGCAGCAGCTGCGCGACCCGTCGTTCGTGGACCGCGTCCGGCGCGCCGTGGCGGGCATGGAGGGTGCCCGGCTGGTCCTGGAGATCACCGAGCGCGAGGGCCTCGACGTCGACGAGGAGGTGCTCGGCTCGATGCGCGCGATCGGCGCGATGGGTGTGGGTTTCGCCATCGACGACTTCGGCGTCGGGTTCTCTTCCGTCAGCTATCTCCAGCGGCTGCCCGTGCAGGTCGTCAAGGCCGACGGCTCCCTCTCGCACGCGATCGACACCGACGAGCGCGCCTGTGCTCTGCTCCGCTCGGTGACGCTGATGGGTCAGTCGCTGGGCATCGACGTGGTCGTCGAGGGCATCGAGCGGGAGGCGCAGCTCGCGCAGGTCGGGAGCAGCAAGGGCCTCTACGTGCAGGGCTACCTGCTGCACCGGCCGATGCCGATCGACCGGCTGGTCGCCGTGCTCCAGGAGGAGCGCGACTGCTCCGCCGCCTGACGGGCGGCGACCGCGCCCGCGGTCAGGCGTGGCCCAGCCGGAGGCTGCGGTCGCGCTGGTAGCCGGCGGCGAGACCGTCGAGCGTGCGGGCCGACGCCGCCACCTCCTCCAGGTCGCCGCGGGCGAGCGCCTCTGCCCGTGCGACGAGCGCAGCGGCGACCGGGTTCTGCCGCGTCGCCGCGACCGCCGGCCCCAACCACCGGTCGGGGTGCGGGCCGTCGGTCAGGGCGCGCGCCTCGGCCCACGCGGCGACGTACCACGGCTTCCACATCAGGGAGTTCCCGCTCGCGCTCCAGGCGGGGTCGTCGGGGGCGACCCGGAGCCGGTCGAGCGCGTCGTCGGGACTCCCCCGGTGCAGCAGCAGCCAGGCGTCGAAGGTCGCCGCCCACGCCAGCTCCGGGGTGTCGCCGGCGGGGAGGGACTGGTCGAGGAGGCGCTCGGTGATCGCGCGCCAAGAGGCGAGCCCGGCGTCGTCACCGAGGAGCCCGTGGGCCAGGGCGACGGCGTACGCGCCGACGGCGAGCGTCGAGGCACGATGGCGCCCGGCCCGCTCCCAGGAGTCGAGGAAGCGCTCGCCGTGCCGCACCGCGTCGTCGAGGTCGCCGGTGAGCACGTCGACCTCGGCGAAGCGCGCGAGCGCGGGGTGGACGTAGTCGCGGTAGCAGGGCAGCCCGGTCAGCCGCTCGGCATAGCGCCGCGCGCCGAGCAGGTCGCCGGCGGCGAGCGACACCTCGCAGCCCATGAGCAGGTAGTCGTTGAACGGGTACGCCGTCGCGGCCGTCAGGGTCTGCCCGTCCATCAGCGTTCCGCGCTCGGTGACCGCGGCGAGCGCGGCGCCGTACTCCTCCCGCGACAGCTCACTCACGCACAGGCAGTCGAGGGCTGCCGATGCGACGAGCGGAAGGTCCGCCGCGATCGCGGCGTCCGCGGCCCGGCGGCTGGCGGCAGCGACCCCCGGCTGGTCGCCGGGCAGGCACATCGCGCCCGCCGCGGCGACGGTCGGCCCGGCCGCCGTACCCTGGTCGACCAGCGATCGCGCGTCGGCGAGCCGGCGGTCGATCTCCTCCTGGGAGGGCCGGGTGGCCATGATCCCGGGGTGGAAGGCGGCGAAGATCACCGACCACCCGAGGGCGTCCGCCGCCGTGGTCCGGTCCCCCAGCGAAAGCGCTGCGTCCGCGACCTCGTCCAGCAGTCTCATCACGTCGTCGCCGACCAGGCGCGCCGCAGCCGCACCGGCCGCCTGGCGGAGCAGGTGCACCCGCTCGTCACCGTGCGCTCCGGCCGCGAGGGCCTCGAAGCGGCGCTGGGCCTCCTCCAGTCGACCCCGCTGGACCAGCTCCTCGGCGTAGCGCTCCCCGAGGTCCCCGCACTCGACCGGGCGGGCGAGCACCGCGCGGACCTCGGTCGACAGCTCGTCGAAGCGTGCGCACCAGGCGTCGTCGCGCGGGGAGCCGGCCAGCGACCCGAGCTCGTCGGCCGCCCACTGCGCGTGGCGCCGGGTGACGTCGGCGGCGGCCCCCTCGTCCTCCGCGAGCACCGCGGCGAACTGCCGCACGACCTCCTGGAAGTCGTAGCGCGTCGGGTCGCCGGGCACGACGCGCAGGAGGTGCTGGTCGGCCAGCGTCGCGAGCACCCGAGCGGCGTCGGCCAGCCCGCGGTCGGGCCAGGCGACCGCGTGCGCGGCCGCGAGGGTGAACGGGCCCGCGAAGGCGAAGAGCGCGACGAACATCCGGCGCGCCTCGTGGTCGAGGAGGTCGACGCTCCAGCGGATCGTGGCCCGCAGCGACCGCTGCCGCGCGCCGTCGCCGGACCCCAGCAGCCGCAGCGGGTCGGCGAGCGCGGTCACGAGACCGTCCAGGCCCAGCAGCGGGTAGCGCGCAGCGGCGAGCTCGATCGCCAGCGCCACCCCTTCGAGCCGAGCGCACAGGTCCCGGACCCGGGGGTCGTCCGGGACGACGCCCCCCGCGGCCTCGGCGCGGGTGCGGAACAGGTGGACCGCGTCGTCGATGGTCAGGCCGGGCAGCTCGTAGACCCACTCGTACGGCGCCCGCAACGGGGCCCGGCTGGTGGCGACGACCGTGAGGCGCGGGCAGGACTCCACGAGCCGCGCGACGTGGGCCTCCACGCCGGGGAGCAGGTGCTCGCAGTTGTCGAGGACCAGCACGCCGTCCGCCCCGGCCAAGGTGGCGGTCAGCGCGTCGACGAGCGGGTGCCCGGGGCCCTCGACGGCACCGACGACGGCGGCGATCGCCGGGACGGCGCCGTCGGGGGTCGCGACCTGGCTCAGGTCCACGAACCAGGCCCCGTCGGGCCGTTGGTGGGCGACCTGGTGCACCGCGTGCGTGGTGAGCCGGGTCTTGCCCACCCCGCCGGGCCCGCTGACGGTCACCACCCGGTGGTCCCTCATGTGGAGGTCGAGCGCAGCGACCTCGGCGTGGCGGCCCACGAACGGGTCGGCCGGGCTCGGCCAGGGGCGCGGCCGGCGCGGCTGCAGCAGGCCCAGCTCCTCGGCCCGCCGCGCGAGACCCCGGCGGTCACGCACCTCGAGCTTGCGGATGAGGGACGAGACGTGCGACTCGACCGTGCGCACCGACAGGGTCAGCCGGCCGGCGATCTCGGCGTTGGTGAGGTGGCCGGCGACGAGGGCGAGGACGTCGCGCTCACGGTCGGTCACCGCCGTCACCGGCGCCCCCAGGCTCTCCACCCGGCCCAGTGTCGTCCGTCGTGCCGCGCTTGACCATCACCCCCACGGACCGCCACCACGGAGCGCGGATCCGTGGTGAGCACGGATGTGGCCGCCCGTCACCGGCGCGAGGCTGATCGCACCTGCACACCTGCAACCCGAGGAGCAACCATGACGTTCGACGCGGTCGCCTACAAGGCGACGACCAGGCAGCAGTGGGAGGACGCGGCCGAGGCGTGGCACCGCTGGGGCCCGACCCTGGAGCAGTGGCTCGGCCCCGCCACCGAGGCGATGCTCGACGCCGCCGGCGTCGGGGCGGGATCGCGCGTGCTCGACGTCGCCGGCGGGGCCGGCGGGCAAGCGATGGCGGCGGCCCGGCGCACCGGGCCCGAGGGCGTCGTCGTCGTCACCGACACCTCGCCCACGATCCTCTCCTTCGCCGAGCGCGCGGCGGCCGAGGCCGGCCTGCGGCACGTCACCACGCGGGAGGTCGACGGGGAGGAGATCGGCAGCGTCTGGTCCGAGGAGTACGACGCGGCCATCTCCCGCCTCGGCCTCATCTACTTCCCCGACCGCGCCCGGGCCCTGCACGGGATCCGGTCGAGCCTGCGTCCCGGCGGCCGGTTCGCGGCGATCGTCTACTCCACCGCCGACCGCAACGGCTTCTTCTCGGTGCCGGTCGGCCTGATCCGGAGCCGTGCCGGTCTCCCGGCCCCGCTCCCCGGGCAGCCGGGGCCCTTCTGCGTCGGCGACCCCGCGGCGGCCCGGGACGCGCTGCTGGACGCGGGCTTCCACGACGTCACGGTGGACACGATGGAGGCCCCGCTCACGCTGCCCTCCGCGGCCGACTGCGCCCGCTTCGAGCGCGAGTCGTTCGGAGCGCTCCACCAGATGCTCAGCAGCGTCCCGCCGCACGAGCAGGAGCAGGCCTGGTCCGAGGTCGGTTCGGCGCTGGCCGCCTTCGAGGGCGACGCCGGGTTCGTCGGCCCGTGCGAGCTGCACGTCGTGGCGGGGTCGCGATGAACGGGCGCTTCACGGTCGCGGCGGTCCAGGCCTCCTACGTGCTGCTCGACCGGGACGCGACCGTCGCGCGCGTGGAGGAGCTGGTGGCCGAGGCCGCCGGGCAGGGGGCGGACCTCGTGGTCCTTCCCGAGGCGTTCATCCCGGGGACCCCGCTGTGGATCGACAGCGCACCGATCTGGGACCGCGACGGCCAGTGGTACGCCCGGCTCGTCGAGCAGGCGGTCGTCGTACCCGGGCCGGTGACGGCGCGGCTCGGCACGATCGCCCGCACCCACCGGGTCCACCTGGTCGTGGGGGTGCAGGAGCGGGAGCCGCACGGCGCGACCATCTACAACACCGTGCTCTACCTGGGTCCCGACGGCCGGCTCCTCCACAAGCACCGCAAGCTCGTGCCGACCGGCTCCGAGCGCACGGTGTGGGGCCAGGGCGACGGATCGACCCTGGAGGTCGTGCCGACGTCCCTCGGCCGTCTCGGCGGGCTGATCTGCTGGGAGAACTACATGCCCCTGGCGCGCTTCCACCTCTACGCCCAGGGCGTCGACGTCTGGCTCGCGCCGACCCTGGCCCGCGGCGACGGCTGGGTCGCGACGATGCAGCACATCGCCAGGGAGGGCCGGGTCTGGGTCGTCGGCGTGAACCCCTGCCTGCGCCGCGACCAGATCCCGTCGACCATCGTCGACCACGACCGGATCGCGCCCGACCCGGACCCGGGCGACGGCGAGTGGGTCGAGCCCGGCAACAGCGTGATCTGCGACCCCGGCGGGAACGTCGTCGCCGGCCCGCTGCGGCGCGAGGAGGGGATCCTCACCGCGACGGTCGACCTCGCCCAGGTCGCCGCGCACCGCCGGCTGTTCGACCCCACCGGTCACTACCACCGGCCGGACGTGTTCAGCCTGACCGTCGACGCCCGGCCGCGCACCGCGGTCTCCACGGTCCGATGACCGGCCACGAGGACGGCCGCCGCACGACGGTCGCCGCCGCGGTGCAGCTGGAGTCGCGGCTCGGCGACGTCACCGGCAACCTCGCCGCCGGCGAACGGCTGGCGAACGAGGCCGGCGACCGCGGCGCGGAGTGGATCCTGCTCCCCGAGTTCTTCACCACCGGCATGGGCTGGAACAAGCAGATGGCCGACGCCGCGCTGCGGCCCGACGGACCGGCGACCGAGCTGCTGCTGCGGGTCGCGTCGCGGTACGGCGCCAAGGTGGGCGGCTCCTTCCTCTGCGAGGACGACGACGGCCACGTCCGCAACGCGTTCTTCCTGGCGACGCCGGACGGCATCGTCGGCCGGCACGACAAGGACATCCCGACCCAGTGGGAGAACTTCTGGTACGTCGGCGGGTCGGACGACGGGGTCATGGACGTCGACGGCCTCACGGTCGGTGCGGCCCTGTGCCTGGAGCTCGGTCGGACGCGGACGGTCGAGCGGTTGCGCGGCGTGGACCTCGTGGTCGGCGGCTCGTTCACCTGGCACTACCCGAGCTACTGGCCGCGGGTCCTCGGCCGGGCGCACCTGGAGAGGAAGTACGGGCAGGACTACGTCCGCTGGGCTCCCCCGTTCGCCCGCCTGGTCGGGGCGCCCGTCGTCGAGGCCACCCACTGCGGCCGGCTCGAGGGCATCGACCCGACCATGCGGATCCCCTACCGCAGCCTGGTCGGGGGCGGCACCAGGATCTGCGCGGCCGACGGCACGGTGCTCGCCGAGCGCAGCCACCTCGACGGTCCCGGCGTCGTGGTCGCGGAGGTCACGGTGGGCTCGGTCCCGCCGCTCGACGAGCCGCCGGACCGGGCCTACCTCGTGCCGCGGGGTGCGATCTGGTCGACCATGTGGGCGATCCAGCGGCTGCAGGGGCGCCGCGCCTACGCGCGGAGGCGGGTCAGCGACCCTGGAAGTCCGGGGCGCGGCGCTCGCTGAAGGCCGCGAGCGCCTCGCCGAGGTCGTGGCTCGGGAGGAACGCCGCGTTCCACACGGCCGTGTAGCGGAGACCCGCCTCGACCCGCGGGCCGCGCTCGGCGTCGAGCACGTCCTTGATGCCGCGCAGCACCAGCGGAGAGTTGGCCGCCATCCGGCGCGCGAGGTCCAGCGCGGCGTGCTGGGCGCCGGACCGGTCCGGCAGCACGTCGTTCACCAGCCCGATGGCCCGCGCGCGGTCGGCCCCGATGTCGTCGCCGGTCAGGGCCAGCTCGCGGAGGTGTCCGTCGCCGATGATGCCGACGAGCCGCTGCAGGCTGCCGAGGTCGGCCACGATCGCCACCCGCGCCTCGCGCACGCTGAAGACGGCGTCGGCGGCAGCGACCCGCACGTCGCACGCGGCGACGAGGTCGACACCTCCGCCGATGCACTTGCCGGCGACGGCGGCGACGGTGGGCTTGCGGCACGCCGCCAGGGCCGTGACGGCCGCCTGCCAGTCGCGGATCAGGTCGAGGAACGCCTGCCGGCCCGAGGCGTCGGAGGCTCCCAGCAGCGGCGTGAGGAAGCCCGCTGCCTCGGCGAGGTCGAGCCCGAACGAGAAGTCGTCACCGTGCCCGGTCACGACCACCGCGCGGCTGTCGTCCCGGCCCAGCTCCTCGAAGGTCGACCGCAGCTCTGCGAAGAACCGGCCGCCCATCACGTTCCCCCGGCCGCGGCCGAGGGTGACGATCGCGACCGGCCCGTCGCGTCGTACGTCGATCGTCCCTTGCGTCTCGCTCATGCCCCTACCGTCCCAGACGTGGTTGCTGCGGTGGCCCGCGGCCGGCGCCGCGCCGGCCGGCGGATGACCGAGCCGGGCTTGGAGGCGAGGAGCGGGTCGAAGTCCGCGGTGACCGGCGTCAGGCGGCGCTCGTCCACGAAGACGGCGCCGTCGCGCACCTCCCGGACCAGGTCACGGCGGAGCACGGCGCCGGCGGTGCCCATGCCGCCCCAGATCGTGGCGTTGATGCCGAACATGTGCTCGGTGCTGCCGCCGGCGAGGTAGAGCCCCGGGATGTGGGTGGTCACCCGCGGCCGGAACGGTCCGAGGTTCTTCAGCAGCGGGGCGATGCCGTAGCAGGAGCCGTCGGTGCTGAGGGTGAAGCGCTCCTGGGTGATGGGGGTGGACGCCTCGCAGAACACCATCCGCTCCCGCAGGTCCGGGATCATCAGCTCGGCGGTGTCGAGCACGCGCTCGGTGAGCTCCTCCTTGAGCCGCAGGTAGGCCTCGTCGCGGCCGTAGCCGGCGCCCTCGACGGGGCCGGCGGCGACCTGCCAGAACGCGTGCTCCCGTGGCGCCCAGCTGACCAGCTCGAGCGTCGAGTAGCCCGGCGGGGCCGAGTGGGTCCCTTCGGGATCCTTCGCGGTGGGGCAGCTGATGCCGACCGGCATCCGCTCGGGGCAGCGGCCCGCGGCGACCTCGCGGTAGTAGCCGTCGACGTCGTTGGTGGGCCACACCCAGGCGAGGGGCGGGGTGTCCCGCTCGCGCAGGTCGACGTCGAGGGCGACGTACACCGCGAACATCGGCAGCGTCATCTCGAGGTCCCTCAGCCTTCGCCGCAGCCGCCGGGTCAGGTGCTCGTCGCCGACGAGGTCCGACCACGTCCGCTTGAAGTCGGCCGCGGAGACGACGACCCCGGAGCGGACCTCCTCACCGCCACGGAGGCGTACGCCGACCGCGCGCCCGTCCTCGATCAGGATCTTCTCGACCCGCGCCTTGGTGCGGACGCGCCCGCCGTGGGTCTGGATGACGTCGGTCAGGTGCGCGCCGATGACCTGCCCGCCGCCGCGCGGGTAGTAGGCGCCGGCCTGCAGGTAGTGGTGGAGGAAGCCGGCGTGCATCGCGGTCGGCGTGCGGTGCGGGGGCCAGGTGTAGTCGCCGTTCTCCGCGAGGATCACGGCCTGGGCGTCGGCGCTGAGGCCGCACGCGGACATCAGCGTCGTGATCGGCCGGACACCCCAGCGGAGCAGGGCGAACGGACGCCGCAGCGGTCGTTCGCCCGCGGCGATGGTGCGCATGACCCCGACGCAGCGGCGCAGGCCGGCCTCCTCCGCGGGGAAGGCGGCGACGAGACGCTCGAGGTAGGTGTCCCAGCCGGTCGGCGTCTGGAACGTCGTGCCCGGGATCATCACCTGGCAGTGACCCTCCGGGCGCTGCCGCAGCCAGTTGATGCGCCTGGTCAGGGCGAGCCCGGACAGGGCGGTCTGCATCCGGCCGCCGGGGCCGCACTCGCCGACGTAGTGGGTGCCCACGTCGAACTCGAACTTGTTGCCGGCGCGGCGGAAGACCTGCGTGCTGCCGCCGACCACCTGGTTGGCCTCCAGCACCAGCACCCGCTTGCCGTTCGCGGCGAGGTACGCCGCGCACGTGAGCCCTCCCGGGCCCGCGCCCACCACGACGGCGTCCCAGGTCCGGGCGTCTGCCTGCGTCATGTCGGTCGCCTTCCGCGCGAGTTTTCTGGAGTCAGACTCTAGATCACTCCGGAACGAGTCCGTCAAGCAAGCTCAGCCCTGCCTCGACCACCGCCAGCTCGACGCGCTCGGGCGACAGCGTGAGGTCGTCGCGGCGCAGCGCCAGGGCGGCGACCCCGTTCCAGGCGCCGAACAGGAAGTACGACATCAGCTCCGGGTCGACCTGACGGATCGCGCCCGCCTCCACCGCGTCGCGGATGCTCTGCTCGAACTCGCGGCGCAGCTGGCTGAACCGTGCGACGACCTCGTCCTCGAGCGGGGTGCGAGGACCTCGCTCGCCGGTGACGGTCAGGTACCGCACCACCACCGGGTGGTCGAGGAGCAGCCGCAGGTAGGCCGCGCCGACCCCGGCGAAGCGCTCGAGCGGCGAGGTGTCAGCGGCGTACGCCGACCGCAGGGCCTGCGTGGCCACCGCCAGCACCCGCTCGGTCACCGCCGCCAGCAGCCCGTCCTTGGTCCCGAAGTGCACGTAGACCGACGCCGGCGAGATCCCCGCCTCGGCAGCCACGTCCTCGACCTTGATCTCCTCCGGCGCGCGCTGCGACAGCAGGCGCTCGGCCGCGTCGAGCACGAGCGTGCGCGTCCGCTCCCGCCGGCGGGACCCGCGCGCCGCCGCCTCGGTGTCCGGGACCACGGGCTTGCCGGCGGCGTTCACGCGGCCACCCTAGGGGCCGAGGTCCACCCCGCCCTGCCTACCCCGACATGTGTCCGTCCGGGTCGAGCCGGGCCAGCAGCGCCTCGGCGATGCCGCGCAGCTGACGCACCTGGGTCGGCGTCAGCGCATCGATCACGTGCTCCCGGACGGTCGCGACGTGTCCCGGTGCGGCTGCCACGACCTCGGCCAGGCCGACCCCGGTGAGCCGTGCGTTGGTGGCCCGCCCGTCCTCCGGGCACGGGAAACGTTCCACGAGGTCGCGCTCCTCGAGGCGCCGCACGACGTGGGAGAGCCGCGGCAGCGTGGCGTTCGTCCGCCGGGCCAGGGCCGTCATGCGCAGCGTGCGGTCGGGAGCCTCGGACAGCATCGCGAGCACGAAGTACTCGAAGTGGGAGAGCCCCGAGTCGCGCCGCAGCTGGGAGTCCAGCACCCCGGGGAGCAGCTCGACCACCGCGACCAGCTTGACCCAGGCATCGAGCTCGTCGTCGGTGAGCCACGGGGTCGTCATGAGCTGATCCTACCGAGAATTACTTGAAGGAACAACCGAAAGAGGTAGGGTGTTACTTGTAGCAACAACCAATCCACCAACCTTCAAGGAGCCCCTCATGACTCACCTCTCCATCATCGGCACCGGCAACATGGGCCAGGCCATCGCCTCCGTCGCAGGCAAGGGCGGCCACACCGTCCAGCTGCTCGGCCAGGGCGACCACGACACCGCCGTCACTGGCGACATCGTCGTCCTCGCGGTTCCCTACCCCGCGGTCTCCGACGTCATCGACCGCCGCGGCGAGAGCCTCGCCGGCAAGGTCGTCGTGGACATCACCAACCCGCTGGACTTCGCAACCTTCGACTCCCTCGTCGTCCCGGCCGACGGCTCCGCGACGGCGGAGATCGCCGCGGCTCTCCCCCAGTCGCGGGTCCTGAAGGCTTTCAACACCACGTTCGCCGGCACCCTGACCGCCGGCACCGTCGGCAGTGCGGAAGCCGTCCCCACGACCGTGCTGATCGCCGGTGACGACGCCGACGCCAAGGCCGCGCTGGCCGGCGTCATCACCTCCGGCGGCCTGAAGGCGGTCGACGCCGGCTCGCTGAAGCGGGCGCGAGAGCTGGAGGCCGTCGGCTTCCTGCAGCTCACCCTCGCCGCGAGCGAGAAGGTCTCCTGGACCGGCGGCTTCGGCCTCCTCGTCTGACCGCCCTTCATCAGCCCACCACCCCGGGAGCCAGATCCATGACTGTCAACGCCGTCCGTCTCAACCACGCCGTGCTCTTCGTCGCCGACCTGGAGCGCAGCCTGGCCTTCTACCAGCAGGCCTTCGACATGCAGGTCGTCGCACGGGAGCCCCGGGCGAACGCCGCGTTCCTGCGTCTGCCGAGGTCCGGCAACCACCACGACCTCGGCCTGTTCGGGGTGGGGGCGCAGCAGCCGCGGCCGCGCGGCAGCCTCGGGCTCTACCACCTGGCCTGGCAGGTCGACACCGTCGAGGAGCTCGAGCAGGCGCGCCTCACGTTGGCCGAGCTCGACGCCTACACCGGCGAGTCCAGCCACGGCGCCACCAAGAGCGTCTACGCCCACGACCCGGACGGCAACGAGTTCGAGGTGATGTGGATGCTGCCCAAGGAGAGCTGGGGCGAGTACGAGAACGCGGCCCCCGTCGAGCGGCTGGACCTCCCGGGCGAGGTCCGCCGGTGGGCCGGAGTCCGCACCGCCGCCGAGCTCGTCCCCCAGGACGTGTCATGACCGGCTTCGCGCCCGCCGTCGTCGCCACGTACGGCGCCACCGACCCCACGGCGCCGCTGGTCGTCCTGCTGCACGGGCGCGGGTCGAACGAGCGGGAGATCCTCGCCCTGGCCGGGCACCTGCCTGTCGGCCCCACCTACGCCGCGGTGAGGGCACCCATCGCCGAGGGCGGCGGCTACGCCTGGTTCGCCAACCGCGGCATCGGACGACCCGTCGCCGAGTCGCTGCGGGAGACCATGGGCTGGTTCCGCGCCTGGCTCGACGACGTCGCCCCGGCAGGTCGCCCCGTCCTGCTGGTCGGCTTCAGCGGAGGGGCTGCGTTCGCCGGCGGGCTCGTGCTCGACGACCCCGCCCGCTACGCAGGTGCCGCCATCCTCTACGGCACGCTGCCCTTCGACGCCGGTCTCCCTGTCGAGACAGGTCGGCTGGCCAACCTGCCGGTGTTCGTCGCCCAGGGCGACGGGGACCACGTGATCCCGCGCGAGCTGCTGGACCACACCTGGACCTACCTGCTCTCCGAGTCCGGTGCCCCCACCGTCGCGCAGCGGCAGCCCGGCGGCCACCAGCTCACCGCGGCCACGGCCCGCCACCTCGCCGACTGGATCGCGCACCGCCTGGTCTACGTCGAGGACCACGGCGCCACCCCGACGGGCCCGCGCACGCCGGCCGCGTGGCCGACCCTCGCGGGCGGCTCGCTGCCTCCGCGACAGGGACCCCGGCCCGACGTCAGCTGGACGATCCCGCAGCAGCAGGAGAGCCAGAACGCCCCTGCCGAGCTGCAGGAGAGGTTGCTGGAGAGCGTCCGAGGTCTGCCGGGAGTCGAGGTGGCACCCTCCCGCATCTCCGTGCCCGGGGCGCGTGCCCTCACGGTTGCCGACGGCTCCGACGACGAGCAGGCGTTCCTCGTGCCCCAGGTCGGGGAGTTCGCCCACCTGCACCCGTCGTACGACGGCTCGCTGCACCTCGCGCTGCCGAGCGACCTGGCAGCCGACGTCGCCACCAAGGGCTGGGGGCGACCCCACATGTGGGCGGGCACACGGCTCTCGCCCGGGTTCACCCTGCTCTTCGGCCCCCGGGACGACCACGAGCTGGCGATCGTCCAGGGCATCCTCGCCGCGAGCCATGCCTACGCCGCCGGCGTCCTCGCTCCGACCACGACCCGATGAGGCCGGCGGAGGCCGAGGCCGCGCTGCGTGCGGCCCGCACGACACGGCATACCCTCGCACCCTTCACCGATGCCGAGCCCGCGCTCGACGAGAAGTGGGGCTACGACGTGCAGGCGCTCGACCGAGCCCACCGCGCGGAGCGAGGCGAACGCGTGGTCGGCGCGAAGCTCGGCCTCACCAGTGCGGCCAAGCAGCAGCGCATGAACGTCGACCAGCCCGTCGTCGGTTTCCTCACCCACGCGATGCAGCAGGAGCCCGCCGGCCTCGCCGGGGCGATCGGGTCCTGGACGCAGCCACGGATCGAGCCCGAGATCGCCTTCATCACGGGGCGTCCGATCGCGTCGCCCGTCACGCTCGCCGAGTCCGCCCGGGTGATCGATGCGGTGACCGTCGCCGCTGAGATCCTCGACTCCCGCTACGACGGCTACCGCTTCCGCCTGCCCGACGTCGTGGCCGACAACACCAGCGCAGCCGGCTACCTCCTCGGCGCCCTGCTCGACCCCTCGGTTGCCGAGGACCTGGCACGTGTCCGGTGCCGCCTCGCGGTCGACGGCACGACCGTGCACGAGGCGACCGGGGCGGCCATCCTCGGCGACCCGCTCCGCTCGATCGTCCTGCTGTCGGAGCACCTCGCTCGCCGGGGTGAGGTGCTGCCCGCCGGCTCGCTGGTGCTCGCCGGCGCCCTCACCGACGCCGTCCCGCTGGTGGCGGGGAGCCGCTACACGATCGAGATGGGCGAGCTCGGTTCCCTCTCGGTCTGACGACCGGCGGGATGGCAGAGACGGTCACAGGTTGCTCTCGGCGACCGGGAAACCGGCCGGCAAGACAGCGGCCGGTTCGACAGCTCAGGCGTGACCGATGGTCAGCGCCTGGCGTTGAGAGCGGCGTACTCCTGGGCGACCTCGGCCCCGAGCCGGGCGTTGTTGTTCACCAGGGCGATGTTGGCCGTCAGGCTCGCCCCGTCCGTGATCTCGACGATCCGGCCGAGGAGGTACGGGGTCGCCTCCTTGCCGTGGATGCCCGCGGCCTCCATGTCGGCGACGGCCTGGTCGATGATGCCGTTGATCTCCTCTGCGGGGATCTCGTCCTCGGGCGGAATCGGGTTGACCACCGCGATCCCCCCGTCGATGCCGAGGTCCCACTTGGCGGCCATGACGGCGGCTATCTCCTCGACGCTGTCGGCGCGCAGCGGTGCCTCGTGCCCGCTGGAGCGCGAGAAGAACGCCGGGAACTCGTCGGTCCGGTAGGCGAGCACCGGGACGCCGAGGGTCTCCAACGTCTCCAGGGTGAGCCCGATGTCCAGGATGCTCTTCACCCCGGCGGAGACCACGGCGACGTTGGTGGTGGACATCTCGGTCAGGTCGGCGGAGATGTCGAAGGTCTGCGGCGCACCGCGGTGGACGCCGCCGAGGCCACCGGTGACGAAGACGCTGATGCCGGCGAGCGAGGCGAGTCGCGTCGTGGCCGCCACGGTCGTGGCGCCGTGGCTGCCCCGGGCGATGACGTAGGGGAGGTCGCGGACGCTGACCTTGGCGACGTCGGGGCTGGTGGCGAGCAGCTCGAGGGCGTCGGCGTCGAGCCCGACGCGGGGGCGGCCGTCCAGCACGGCGATGGTGGCCGGGACCGCGCCGCCCTCGCGGATGATCCGCTCGACCTCGGTGGCCATCTCGACGTTCTGGGGGTACGGCATCCCATGGCTGATGATCGTGCTCTCCAGCGCGACGACGGGGGCGCCGTCATGCAGCGCCTGGGTCACCTCGTCGGTGAGGACCAGAGCGGGGTGGGGCGTGGTCATGCGGGCTCTCCTTGGCTGATCGGGGCGAGCGCGGCTCGGACCAGCCGCGGGGTGAGGTCGGGTCGGACGGTGTGGCTGCTGGCGATGGTCAGCGCGGCGGCGGCGTGACCGAAGCGCGCGGCCTCGACCGGGTCGTCCTCCTCGATCAGGGCGTGGCAGAACGCCGCGAGGCTCGCGTCGCCGGCACCGGTCACGTCCTCGACGGCGGTGGGCACGGCCGGGATGTGGACGGGTTCGCCCGTGGGGCTGCTGAGCACCGATCCTTCGGCTCCCAGCCGGACCCAGACGTGCTGGACGCCTCGCTCGTGCAGGCGGTCCGCGGCCCGGCGCAGCTGGTGGTCGGTGCTGGCCGGCAGGCCCGTCAACGCGGTGAGCTCGTCCCGGTTCGGGGTGACCGCGTACAGCGGCCGGTCGGTGCTGATGAGGCTGGACACCAGCTGTGCCTTGGGGACGCTGACAGGTTCCAGGACGGTGCGGACCTCCGCACCGATGGCGAGATCGAGCGCGTGCTCGAGGGTGGCCGTGCTGAGGTTGCCGTCGAGGACGAGAAGCCCGGCGGTGGCGATGACGTCGCGCGCCTGGTTGACGTGCTGGGGGTGGAGGTCCTCGGTCGCGGCCATGTCGGCCACGGCCACGATCAGCTCGCCGTCGGAGTCGAGGATCGCGGTGTAGGTGCCGGTCGGCCGGTCGGAACGGTGGACGAACTCCAGCCGCACCCCGGCCGCGGAGGTCTGGGCAAGCAGGCTGTCTCCCAAGGGGTCGCGCCCCACGGCGGCGACCAGGTGCGTGCGGGTGCCGAGCCGGGCCAGGTTCTCCGCCACGTTGCGTCCCACCCCGCCGGGGCTCATCGAACCGTGCCCCGGGTTGCTGGTGCGCGGGGTGGCAGGCGCGGTGCTGCGCGCCTTGAGGTCGACGTTGGCGCCCCCGACCACCACGACGCCCGGCTGCTCGCTGAGCAGGTAGCCGCGCCCGAGAATGACGCCCTTCTTGCCCAGGTTCGACAGATGCACGTTGACCGCTGCGGGTGTCGTGCCCAGCTGCTCGGCGATCGCCTTGGAGGTGATCAGGGGGTCGCGACGCAGCAGGACAACGATGCGTTGCTCCAGGCCGGTCAGCTTCATGCTTACCAGACTAAGCCCTCCTTAGTCATCTAAGCAAGCAGTGCGTCGGCCTCGTGGCGTTCCGCACCCGCCTCGACGTCAGAGCTGCTTGAGATAGCTCGCGACCGCGGCGAGGTCGGCGTCCGTGCGCACGACGACGACGGCGCGGGGCTCGCCACTCACAGCGAAGTAGTCGTGCACCGTGGCGAGAGCCTCGTCGATCTCGACCTGCGGTTCTGAGCACTCGCCGCGGAGCCACCGGCGAAGCACGCGGTTGTGCGCCGCTACGACGGCCGCGGCCATGAGCTCAGCCCGCGTCTCCGACGCCTCTGTCTTGTCGCCCCAGTCGCTGATGTAGCGACGGAAGAGCCGCTGGTAGCGAGCGCCGCTGACGAGCTCGCGCTCGCGAAGTGCGACAACCGTGCTGGTCAACCGGTAGCGCTGTCGGGCTCGTTCCCCCTCGGCGACGTAGTGGAACAGGACGAGTCGCACGGCATCGGACACCGCCGCGATGGCGCTGCGCTCCGTCGAGGCGCCCAGCCGCTCCTCGACCGCGCCCAGCAGCGCGTCGTGATCGGGGAAGATCACCGACTCCTTGGAGCCGTAGTGGCGGAAGAAGGTGCTGCGACTGACGCCCGCCTGCTCGGCGATCTGGTCGACGCTGGTGGCGTCGTAGCCGTGCTCCTCGAAGAGGCGGAAGGCGGCGTCGACGATGCGGGTGGCGGCAGGTGTCACGCGGCGATCCTCCTCGTGTGAGCGGCGTCACCCCTCCAGGGGTTGTGGGCCGCAGTTCCATCATACGAGACTCAGTCTCATCATGGACATCCACACGACGGCCGGGAAGCTCGCCGACCTGCAGAACCGTCTGGACGAGGCGGTGCACGCGGGGTCGGCCAAGGCGGTGGAGAAGCAGCACGCCAAGGGTCGCCAGACCGCGCGGGAGCGGATCGAGCAGCTCTTCGACGAGGGGTCCTTCGTCGAGCTCGACGAGCTGGCCCGGCACCGCTCGACGAACTTCGGGCTGGAGAAGAACCGTCCCTACGGCGACGGCGTGATCACCGGCTAC
>DATMHR010000047.1:0-99539 GCA_035554955.1 Nocardioides sp.
CTTCGCGGGAGCGGCCTTCTTCGCGGGGGCTGCCTTCTTCGCGGGAGCTGCCTTCTTCGCGGGAGCGGCCTTCTTCGCGGGAGCGGCCTTCTTCGCGGGAGCTGCCTTCTTGGCCGGGGCGGCCTTCTTGGCCGGGGCGGCCTTCTTCGCGGGAGCTGCCTTCTTCGCCGGGGCGGCCTTCTTCGCCGGCGCCGCCTTCTTCGCCGGGGGCGCCTTCTTGGACGCCTCGGCAGGCTTCGCCTTCGGGCGCATGATGCGCTTGGCAGCAGCTGCCAAGGACTTCTTCGTACTGGTGCGCGCCACGGTCGGGGCCTCCTCCTGGAGCCGGCGTCTGCCGCACGAACCGCGACAGGCTGCAGGGACCATAGCCGCTGCGACCAAGGTCACCAAGTGCGGCGCGCCCCTCTGCACAGAACCGTGACCTCGCCCGGACGCACGACGACGGCCGGTCCGCGAGGCGGACCGACCGTCGTGGGTCAAGCTGTGCGGCTCAGTGCTCCTCTTCGCCGAGGATCGACCGCAGCCGCTTGGGAGCGGGGGCCTCGTCGGCGGGGGCAACCGTGTCGCCGGGGGTCTGCAGGGCCTCGAGCTGCTGGGTGAAGTAGCTCTTGAGGCGCGAGCGGTACTCGCGCTCGAAGGACCGCAGGTTCTCGACCTCGATGCTGAGCTTGTCGCGCTCCTTCTCGAGGTCACCGAACAGCTGCGTGCGACGCTCGGCGGTCTCGGAGTCGAGCATCTCGGCGCGGGTACGGGCGTCGGACTCGAGGCGGTCGGCCTTGCCCTTGGCCTCGTTCTCCAGGCGCTCGGCCTTGGTGCGGGCCTCGCCGACGATCTTGTCGGCCTCGTTCTTGGCGTCCTCGACCAGCTCGTCCGCGTTGCGCGTCGCGATCTCGAGGAGACGGGCGGCGGCGTTGGACGCCTCGGGGACCGTCTCCACGCGGATCGTCTCCACGCCTCCGGAGACGACGCCCTCCACCGGGGCCGCGGCGACGGGGGCCGGCGCCGGCGTCGGCTCGGGGACCGGGGCGGGCTGCACGACCTGCGGCTCCGGGATCGGCGTGGCGGCGGTCGGAGCGTCGTAGCTCTCGAAGCCGGCGCCACCCGACTGCGCGGCAGCCAGCTTGGCCCGCAGCTCGTCGTTCTCCTGGGTCAGCCGAGCGAGCTCGGCCTCGACCTCGTCCAGGAACTGGTCGACCTCGCCCATGTCGTAGCCCTCGCGCAACCGGACGGGGGTAAAGCGCTTGTTGCTCACGTCCTCGGGCGTCAGCGGCATGACCTCACCTATCTTCGATCAAGGAGACACTGTCTCGCGGAACTCTAGCGCCTGGGTGCGCACCAGCGGGATTCACCAGTCACTTCCGACCACAGGACTCCCGCGTCTCGCGGTCCTCTCCGCAACCCTCAGAGCAGGTACGAGCGGTTAACAGCGAGCAACACGTAGGCCAGGATCATCACGATCAGGAAGCTCACGTCGAGCATGAAGCTCCCGAGCCTGATCGGCTTGATCAGCCGCCGGAGCCCCTTGATCGGAGGGTCGGTCACCGAGTAGACGACCTCGAGGACCACCAGGAGCACACCCCGGGGCTCCCACGACCGCGCGAAGATCTGGATCCAGTCCACGATGAACCGCACCCACAGCAGCACGATGAACGCGTACAGCAGGTATTCGAAGACGACCCCGACCACATGCACGCGGACAACCTATCTGCCAGGCCCCAGCAACGGCGCCGAAGGTCCGCGCTCGCTGTCGGCTACCGCGGGCTGTGCCGAGCGGCGACACGCTCGCGCCGAACAACTCAGCTCTGGTTGAAGAAGCCCGCGTCGGCGATGCGCTGCTTGTCCTCGGCGGCGACGCTCACGTTGGGCGGGGAGAGCAGGAAGACCTTGTTGGTGACCCGCTCGATGCTCCCGCGGGTGGCGAAGATCAGGCCGGCGGCGAAGTCGACCAGCCGCTTGGCGTCGGCGTCGTCCATCTCGGAGAGGTTCATGATGACCGGCGTGCCCTCGCGGTACTCCTCGCCGATCGCCCGTGCCTCGTTGTAGGTGCGCGGCGTGAGGGTGGTGATCCGGGACAGCTCGGCGACCATCGGCGCGGACTGCACCGGGGCAGGGCGACGTCGCTCGCTGATGTCGGAGACGGGGGCAGGACGGGGGGCCCGGGGCGCACGCTCGGGGCGCGCGGGGGCGCGGTCGCGTGCCGGGCGGGTCTCCTCGACGAGCTCGTCGTCGTAGTCGTCGTAGCCGGTGTCCTCGAGCAGGCCGAGGTACTCACCGATCCTGCGCATCGCGCCGCTCATGACACTTGCCTCCACTGATCCGTCTGCACCCCGGTGGGGCGACTGGTGGTGTTTCGGACATTACTGGACACGGGGCCTCGATCCGAGGACCGCGGTGCCGACGCGCACGTGTGTCGCGCCGGCCGCGATCGCCTCCTCGAGGTCGCCGCTCATCCCGGCCGACAACCAGGTCGCGGCGGGGTGGTCGGAGACGAATTCGGCGCGTACGGCGGCCAGCCGGCAGAACGCCTCGACGGGGTCCTCGCCCAGCGGCGCGACGGCCATCAGCCCCCGCAACCGGAGGTGCTCGGCGTCGGCGATCCGGCCCGCCAGGTCGGCGAGCCGATCGGGCGCCGCACCGGCGCGGTGCTCGGTGCCCGGCGGGTCGAGGCTGACCTGGAGCAGCACGTCGAGCGGCCCTGGTCGTCCCGGCCGCTCCCCCGCACCGCGGTCGAGCGGGCCGACGAGCTTGGCCCGGTCCACGGAGTGCACCACGTCGGCGTACGCCGCGACCGCGGCGGCCTTGTTGCTCTGCAGCCCGCCGACGAAGTGCCAGGTGAGGCCGAGGTCGTGGCACTCCTCTGCCTTCGCCGCCGCCTCCTGGTGGCGGTTCTCGCCCACGTCGGTGACCCCGAGGTCGGCGAGCAGCCGGACGTCGGAGGCAGGGAAGAACTTGGTGATCACGACCAGGGTGACCTCGCCGGCATCCCGACCGGCGGCGGCACAGGCGGCCGCGATGCGGTCGTGGACCGCCGCCAGGTTGCGGCCGAGCTCGTCGCGCCGGCTCATGACGCCGCCTCGCCGACCAGCCGGATGACACCGGCCTGCCGTCCGGCGTCCGCCGCGTCGCGTCGGTAGGAGAAGAGGTCGGCGGACTCCCGGGTGCAGCGGGCGACGTCGACGACGGTGACCCCGTCGCGCTCGAGCTGGGCCCGGATCCCTGCGCCGAGGTCGAGTGCGGGCGTGCCCCAGGAGGTCGTCGCGCTCGTCGCGGGCTCGACGGCCGCCACCTCGTCGCGCATGTCCGCGGGGACCTCGTAGCAGGAGCCGCAGATGTGCGGACCGATCCAGGCGGTGATCCGGGCGGCGCCGAGCTCGCGCATCCGCGCGACCGTCGCCGGGACGATGCCTCCCACGACACCGAGCCGACCGGCGTGCGCGGCACCGATCACCCGCGCCTCGGGGTCGGCGAGCAGCACCGGCACACAGTCGGCCGCCCGCACCATGAGGACCATGCCGCTCTCCCCCGTGACCAGGCCGTCGCACTCGGGTCGCGCGCCGGGCTCGGCGGTGGCCACCTCGGTGCCGTGCACCTGGTAGAGGTCGGCGAGCCGGTCGCCCGGTGCGAAGTCGGCCAGCAGGAGCCGGTGGTTCTCCGCCTTCGCGGCCTCGTCGTCGTCACCCGAGACGCTCAGGTTCAGCGCGTCGTACGGCGCGGCGCTGACCCCGCCGAGCCGGTCGGTGAACGCGAGCTCGACGGGGCCGAGGGTGGTGCGGAAGGCGTACAGGTCACGACCTACTTCAGGAAGTCGGGGACGTCCAGGTCGTCGTCGTCGAACTGCATCGGCTGCGGGACCGGGCGCGCGCCGACCGGGACGCTGGCGCGCTCGGGCTCCTCGACGGGCCGCTCCTCGGTCTCGGGCTGCCGCACCCGGGTCGGCTCCTCGCGCCGGGTGACGACCTCGGCGTTGCGGGTCTGCTCCTGCGACCCCCGCTGCTCGCGGCGCAGGCCGGCGCCCTCCTCGCGGCGCTTGGGCGCGCCGCCGTCGAACCCGGCGGCGATGACGGTGACCCGGACCTCGTCGCCGAGGGCGTCGTCGATGATCGTGCCGAAGATGATGTTGGCCTCGGGGTGCACTGCGTCGGCGACCATCGCCGCGGCCTCGTTGATCTCGAAAATGCCGAGGTCGGAGCCGCCGGCGATCGAGAGCAGCACGCCGTGCGCGCCGTCGATCGAGGCCTCGAGCAGCGGGCTGCTCACGGCCATCTCGGCGGCGGAGACCGCGCGGTCGTCGCCGCGGGCCGACCCGATGCCCATCAGCGCGGAGCCGGCGTTGCTCATGACCGCCTTCACGTCGGCGAAGTCGACGTTGATCAGGCCGGGGGTCGTGATCAGGTCGGTGATGCCGGAGACGCCCTGCAGCAGCACCTGGTCGGCCTGCCGGAAGGCGTCCATCACCGACACGTTGCGGTCGGAGATCTGGAGCAGGCGGTCGTTGGGGATCACGATCAGCGTGTCGACCTCGTCACGCAGGCGGGCGATGCCCTCCTCCGCGGAGCCGGCGCGGCGGCGACCCTCGAACTGGAACGGCCGCGTCACGACGCCGATGGTCAGGGCGCCGAGCGAGCGGGCGATCCGCGCGACGACCGGCGCACCGCCGGTGCCGGTGCCGCCGCCCTCGCCGGCGGTCACGAAGACCATGTCGGCGCCCTTCATGACCTCCTCGATCTCCTCGGCGTGGTCCTCGGCGGCCTTGGCCCCCACCTCGGGGTTGGCCCCCGCGCCGAGGCCGCGCGTCAGCTCGCGACCGATGTCGAGCTTGACGTCGGCGTCGCTCATCAGCAGCGCCTGCGCGTCGGTGTTGATCGCGATGAACTCGACGCCCTTGAGGCCGACCTCGATCATCCGGTTGACGGCATTGACCCCACCACCGCCGATGCCGACGACCTTGATGATGGCCAGGTAGTTCTGTGCAGCTGCCACGGCGGCTTCACCTCTCGTTGCGGTCCGGCAAGTGTGTGGTGGGGAAGTCCGACACCCTGGTCTCAACTCTGACCCTCAGGCTGAGGGTTATAGTTATGTCAACCTTGTCGTGATGAAGACAGTAGGGAGACCGCCCGCGCTTTTGGCGCCGACACGCCGCGCGTTCCGCGCGGTCCCTGATCCGCAGCCCGAAAGCCCGATCAGTGGGTCGTCGGCATCCCCGGGACGCTCACGTCGTAGACCTGCGCCTTCCGGTCGAGCAGCGCGAGCAGCACCTTCGCCTTCTCATCCGACTGCTCCGCACTCCCCCACTTCACCTGCCGCCCGTCCTTCAGCACCAGCAGGATCTGGTCGACGGTGTCGACCTGGACGTGGTCGACGAGGGCCGACACCTCGTCGGGCAGCGCGGCGACGACGTGCGCGGCCTCCTCGAGCGCCGACGGCTCGGCGTCCGGGCCGGTCTCGACCCGCGGGAGGCCGGCGGGCGGCCTGGCGAACCGGCCGAAGGTGACACCGTCCTCGTCGAGGTCGACGTAGCCACCGCCGCGGGCGACCACCGCGACCGGCTCGCGCTCGGTGACGTCGATCCGCACGTCGTGCGGCCACTTGCGGGAGACGTCGACCGACTTCACCGCGGGCAACGACCGGACCCGGACCGCGATCGCGTCGAGGTCGACCCGGGCGAGCGCGCCGCCCTCGGGGACGTCCGCGGTGTCGAGGATCTCGGCCTCGGTGAGCAGCGAGTTGCCGGTGACCTCGGCTCCCTCGACGCGCAACCAGGGCGAGAAGTAGACGGAGTAGACGGTGAAGCCGACCAGCCCGGCCACGAGCACCGCGGCCAGCACGTAGCGCCAGGTCAGCCAGCGCCGGGCCCACTGGCGGCGCGCGAACCGCTTGCGGGCGCGCGCCTGGGTGGACCGGTCAGCCATCGGCGCGCTCCCGGAGGCGGGCGACCAGCTCCGGCGCGAGCGCGGTGACGTCGCCGGCGCCGAGGGTGAGCACGACGTCGCCGGGCTGGACGAGGTCCAGCAGGACGCCCAGGGCGTCGGCCCGGTCGGGCACGTAGTGGACCCGCTCCCGCGGGAGGGGTACGCCGTCCGCGACCAGCGCCCCGGTGACGGCCGGGTCCGGCTCCTCGCGGGCGACGTAGACGTCGAGGACCGCGACCTCGTCGGCACCACCGAGGGCGGCGCCCATGTCGGCCGCGAAGATCCGGGTGCGTGAGACCAGGTGCGGCTGGAAGCACACGACGACCCGGCCCGTCCCGGCGAGCGAGCGCGCGGCCTCGAGGTCGCCGCGGATCTCGGTCGGGTGGTGGGCGTAGGAGTCGTAGACGCGGACCGCGCGGTCGCCGTCGCCGACGGTGCCCTTGAGCTCCATCCGCCGCCCGGTGCCGACGAACTCGCCGAGCCCGGCGGCGAGCCCGTCGAAGTCGTGCCCGAGCTCGAGCCCGGCCGCGAGGGCCGCGAGAGCGTCGATGACGTAGTGCCGGCCCGGGATGCGGAGGGACACGTCGCCCAACGGCTCGCCGCGGCGCTGGACGGAGAACGTGGTGCCCCCGCCCACAGCCCGCAGGTCCACGGCGCGCAGGTCGACCTCGGCCCCGTCCACCGGGTCGACCCCGATGGCCACGACCCGGTGCCCGCTCCCCCGCTGGCGCGCGGCGAGCGCTGCGCCCCCGGCGTCGTCGACGCCGCAGACCAGGAAGCCGTCCGGGTCGATGCCGTCGGCGAACTCCTCGAAGGCGGCGACGTAGGCGGCCGGGGTGCCCCAGATGTCGAGGTGGTCGGCCTCGACGTTGAGCACGATCGCGCCGAAGGTGTCGTAGACGAGGAACGCGCCGTCGCTCTCGTCGGCCTCCGCCACGAACACACCGCCGGCGCCGAGGTCGGCGTTGCGCCCGGTGCCGGTGAGCACGCCGCCGACCGCGTAGGACGGGTCCGCACCGGCGCGCAGGAGGGCCATGGTCAGCAGCGAGGTCGTGGTCGTCTTGCCGTGCGTGCCCGCGACCGAGAGCACCCGGTGGCCGGCCATCACGGCCTTCAGCCCGGCCGAGCGCGGCAGCAGGGTCAGCCCGCGACGCTGCGCCTCGAGCACCTCCGGGTTGTCCTCCCGGGCCGCGGTGGTGACGACCACGGCGTCGGCGTCGCCCACGTGGGCCGCCTCGTAGCCGAGGTGGCAGGCGACGCCGAGCTCGCGCAGCTGCGCCAGGAACGGGGTGTCGTTGTCGTCGCTGCCGCTGACCGGCACGCCGCGACGCGCCATGATGCGGGCGATGCCGGAGAGCCCCGCCCCGCCGATGCCGACGAAGTGGACCCGGCCCAGCTCCTCGGCCGGCGGGATCCGCTCGGGGACGGGGATCCTCATCGGGCGCCCGTCTCCAGCACGATCCGGGCCAGCCGCTCGTCGGCGTCGCGCGGCACCAGGTGGGAGGCCGCGGCGCCCATCGCCGCGAGCCGGGTGGCGTCGCGGGCCAGCGGCGGGACGGTGGTGGTGACGTAGGCGGTGTCGAACGCCGCGTCCTCGACCAGCAGCGCTCCCCCGGCGTCGACCACGGCCTTCGCGTTGAGCGCCTGCTCCCCGTTGCCGATGGGCAGCGGCACGAAGATCGCCGGCACGCCGCTCGCCGCCGCCTCCACCACGCTGTTGGCACCGGCGCGGCAGACCATCAGGTCGGCGGCCGCGAACGCGTAGTCCATCCGGTCGATGTAGGGCACGACGACGTACGGCGCCGCGGCGCCTCCGCGGTCCGGCTCGACCCACTCGGGGTCCTCCTTGCCGCGCGGGCCGACCGCGTGCAGCACCTGGACCCCGGCGCCGGCGAGAGCGGCGGCCGCACCGGCCACCGCGCGGTTGAGGCGCCAGGCCCCCTGCGACCCGCCGGTGACCACGAGGGTCGGCAGGTCGGGGTCGAGGCCGAAGAAGGCGCGGCCCTCGGCGCGCAGGGCGGCCCGGTCGAGGGTGGAGATCATCCGGCGCAGCGGCAGCCCGACGTACTCCGCCTTCCTCAGCGGCGTGTCCGGGAAGCTCACGGCCACCCGGTCGGCGAAGCGCGCCCCGATCTTGTTGGCGATGCCGGGCAGCGCGTTCTGCTCGTGCACCACGAGCGGCAGCCGGCGTCGCCGTGCGGCGAGGTAGGCGGGGACCGAGACGTAGCCGCCGTAGCCGACCACCACGTCGGGCTGCACCCGGTCGAGGACGGCGTGGGCCGCCTTGACGGCGCCGCGCAGCCGCGCGGGGACGGCAGCGAGCTCCCTGGAGGGCCTGCGGGGCAGCGGGACCGGCGGGATCAGCTCCAGCGGGTAGCCCGCGGCGGGGACCACTGTGTTCTCGAGGCCGCGCGGCGTGCCGAGGCAGGTGATCTCGCACGCCGGCTCGAGCCGGCGCAGCGCGTCGGCGGTCGCCAGGAGCGGCGAGGTGTGGCCGGCCGTGCCGCCCCCTGCCAACAAGATCCGCATGCCCACGCTCTCCTCGATCCCCGTCCGACCAGCCCTGCCCCGTCCGCCGGGACGTTACCGGCGGGCTGCGAGACCGCGTGTGCGGGCCCGGCGGCGTTGGGCGAGCGCCCGGGCGGCGGCCGGCTCGCGGCGGGCGAAGCCGATCACCAGGCCCAGCGCGCTCAGGGTGGGGAGCAGGCTGGAGCCGCCGTAGGAGACCAGCGGCAGCGGGATGCCGATGACCGGCAGCAGCGCGAGCACCATGCCGACGTTGATGATCATCTGGCCGAGCAGCCAGACGGCGATGCCGAAGCTGGCGTAGCGGATGAACGGGTCCTTCGTCTGCCGCGCGACGCGGAGGACCGCGTAGGCGAGGACGAGGAACAGCCCGATCACGAGCAGCGTGCCCGCCAGCCCCAGCTCCTCGCCCAGCACCGCGAAGATGAAGTCGGTGTGCGCCTCCGGGAGGGTGCCCCACTTCTGCTGGCTCGCGCCGATGCCCTCGCCGAAGATGCCGCCGCTGGCCATGGCGTAGAGGCCGTGCGCCGGCTGCCAGCCGGTGCCGTGGTAGTCCTTGAACGGATCGACGAAGTTGGTGATCCGGGCGAGCCGCTCGGTGTCGATCGCCGCCAGGCCGAGGGCCAGCACGCTGACCATGCTCAGGGCCAGGACGAACAGCCGGGTCGGTGCCCCCACCACCCACAGCAGGCCGACCAGGATCGCGAAGAACACCAGCGCGGTGCCGAGGTCGCGTCCGGCGACGACCAGGGTCGTGGCGAGCACCATGCCGGGCACCACCGGCACCAGCATCTCGTGCAGCGATCCGAGGCGACGCTCCTTGTTGGCGTAGATGTGCGCGGCCCAGATCACCAGGGAGAGCTTGGCGATCTCGGAGGGCTGGATCTGGATCGGCCCGAGCGCGAGCCAGTTCTGGTTGCCGTTGGCCTCGACGCCGACGAGGGCCGTCAGGCCGAGCAGCACGAGCGAGACGGAGAACGCGGGGTAGGCCAGCCGCCGCACCCAGCGCTGCGAGACCCGCGAGGCGATGAACGCGCAGGGCACGCCGATGAGCACCCAGACCAGCTGCCGCTTGACGATCGTGTAGGAGTCGCCGGTCTGCTCGAAGGACTGCACGCTCGACGCACTCAGCACCATGATCAGGCCGATCGTGAGCAGGAGCGCGACCGAGCCGAGCAGCAGGTAGTAGGTCGTCAGGGGCCGGTCGAGCGCGTCCCTGAGCGCGCGCACCCACGAGCCGGTCGAGGGACGGGTCCGCCGGACGGCGTCGAGCGAGGCCGCGACGCGCAACCGGACGCCGTCCGCCCCGCGGGTCCGTTCGGGGTTCGCGGTGGTCATGCGTCCCCTTCCGGTCCTACGGCTCGGTCACCGCCCGCACTGCCTCGGCGAACGCGTCGCCCCGGGCGGCGTAGTCGGTGAACTGGTCCATCGACGCGCACCCCGGCGCCAGCAGCACCGTGTCCCCCGCCTGGGCGGCGGCCGCGGCCGCGGCGACGACGCGCCCCATCAGGTCAGCACCGTCTACGGGACCAGTCTCGCCGGGAGCCACCTCGATCACCGGCACATCCGGCGCGTGTCGTGCCAGGGCGTCGGCGATCACCTGCCGGTCCCGGCCGATCAGCACGACCGCGCGCAGCCGGTCGCGGGTGCGCTGCACGAGGTCGTCGAAGCGGGCGCCCTTCGCCAGGCCGCCCGCCACCCAGACCACGGAGTCGTACGCCGACAGCGACGACTGCGCCGCGTGGGGGTTGGTGGCCTTGGAGTCGTCGACCCAGGTGACCCCTGCGCGCTCGGCGACGACCGCGATCCGGTGGCCACCGAGGTGGAAGGCGCGCAGGCCGTCGCGCACGGCGGCCGGCGCGACGCCGTGCGACCGGGCCAGCGCGGCGGCAGCGAGCGCGTTGGCCACGACGTGCGGCGCGGTGGACGGGAGGTCGGCCAGGGTGCCGAGCTCGGCCGCGCTGGTGCGGCGCTCCTCGACGAAGGCGCGGTCGGCCAGCACGTCCTCGACGACGCCCAGCATGCCGACGGCGGGCGTGCCGAGGGTGAACCCCACCGCACGGGCGCCCTCGACCACGTCGGCGTCGCGGACCAGCTGCTCGGTGACGGGGTCGGCGACGTTGTAGACGCAGGCGCGCTCGACACCGCGGTAGATCCGGCCCTTGTCGGCGGCGTAGGCAGCCATCGAGCCGTGCCAGTCGACGTGGTCGTCGGCGATGTTGAGCACCGCCGCGGACTCGGCCGCGATCGACGAGGTGTAGTGCAGCTGGAAGCTGGACAGCTCGACCGCGATGACGTCGTAGGGGTCGGGGTCCATCACGACCTCGGTGAGCGGCAGCCCCACGTTGCCCGCGGCCACCGTCCGGAGCCCGGCCGCGCGCAGGATCGACTCGAGCATCTGCACGGTGGTCGTCTTGCCGTTGGTGCCGGTGACGCACAGCCACGGCGCGGGACGCTCGGGGTCACGGAGCCGCCAGGCGAGCTCGGGCTCGCCCCAGACGGGGACACCGCGGGCAGCCGCCGCAGTGATCAGCGGGCTGTCGGGCCGGAAGCCCGGCGAGGTCACGACGACGTCGACGTCGTGGGGCAGCGCTGCGGTCGCACCGGTGTGGATGTCGATCCGAGCACCGAGGACCTCGAGGAGCTCGGCACGCTCGAGGATCTCGGGGCGCGCGTTCTCGGCCAGCGCGGTGACCTGCGCGCCGAGGTGGAGCAGGTTGTCCACCGCGGCGGCGCCGCTGGCACCGAACCCGGCCACGACGGCGCGGACGCCGTCCCAGTCGTCGGTGCGACCGAGCGTCGAGGGGTCGCGTGTCGCCGCCACTAGAGCCTCGACACCCACTCCGCGTAGAAGACGCCGAGCCCGGTCACGACGAACAGGCCGGTGATGATCCAGAACCGGATCACGACGGTGACCTGCTCCCAGCCGAGCATCTCGAAGTGGTGGTGGAACGGCGCGATGCGGAAGACCCGTCGGCCCACGCCGGTGAACTTCTTGGTCGCCTTGAACCAGCTCACCTGGAGCATCACCGAGAGCGTCTCCAGCACGAACAGCCCGCCGAGCAGGACCAGCAGGAGCTCGGTGCGGGTCAGGATGGCGAACCCGGCGAGCGCGCCGCCGAGCGAGAGCGAGCCGGTGTCGCCCATGAAGATCTTCGCCGGCGAGGCGTTCCACCACAGGAACCCGAAGCAGGAGCCGGTGATCGCCGCGGCGATGATCGCCAGGTCGAGCGGGTCGCGGACGTTGTAGCAGGTGGGGCTCGGGTTCTCCTGGCAGAACTGGTTGTTCTGCCAGATGTTCACCAGCGTGTAGGCGCCGAAGACCATCGTGCTGGCCCCGGCCGCGAGGCCGTCCAGTCCGTCGGTGAGGTTGACGGCGTTGCTGAACCCGGCGACGAACAGCCAGATCAGCAGCAGCGCGAGGACCGTCGGCAGCACCAGCCAGTCGACCTCGCGCAGGAACGAGATCTTCAGCGACGCGGGCATCCGGCCGTGCTCGTCCTCCAGCCACGGCGAGAGCGCCAGCACGCCGAAGCCGACCGCGACCACCGTCTGGCCGATCATCTTTGCGCGGCTGCGCAGGCCGAGGCTGCGCTGCTTGGAGATCTTGATGAAGTCGTCGAGGAAGCCGACGAGCCCCATCCCGACGAAGAGGAACAGCAGCAGCAGGGCGGACGCCGAGGGGGCGTCGAGGGTCAGCAGCTTGGCGGAGAAGTAGCCGATGACGGTGGCCGCGATGATCACGACGCCGCCCATGGTCGGCGTACCGCGCTTGGTGTGGTGGGTGGTCGGGCCGTCGTCGCGGATCTCCTGGCCGTAGCCCCACCGCGTGAACACGTTGATCGCGACCCGGGTGCCGAGCAGCGAGATCAGCAGCGCGATGCCGCCGCCGAAGAGGATCGCCAGCACTACCGGCTCCCGTCCTTCCCTTGCTCGAGCACCTGCCCCGCCACCCACTCGAGAGCAGCGCCGCGGGACGCCTTCACCAGCAGCGCGTCCCCGGCCCCGGCATTCTGCCGTACCCACGCGACGGCGTCCTCGCGGGTTGTCACGGGGACCACCTGCGGCGAGTCGCCGGACACGTCCTGCGCTCCGGCCCCGATCCCCGCGGCGGCGTCGCCGACCACGAGGAGGACGTCGACGCCGAGCTCGGCGGCGGCGCGTCCCACGGCCCGGTGGCCGGCGTCGTGCTCGGCGCCCAGCTCCTTCATCTCCCCCAGCACCGCGACCGTACGGCGCCCGCCCCGCCGTCCGATCGCGACGAGCGCCTCGAGCGCGGCCCGCATCGACTCCGGGTTGGCGTTGTAGGCGTCGTTCACGACGACCATCCCGTCGGCCCGCTCGCTGACCTCCATCCGCCACGGCGAGGAGCCGGTGACCTCCGACAGCGCCCCGGCGACCACGTCCGCCGGCAGCCCCGCACCGATCGCCATCGCGGCGGCGGCCGCCGCGTTGGCCACCTGGTGCGCGCCGGAGTGGCGCAGGCGCACCGGGTACCACGCACCCTCGTGGCCCAGCTCGAACGTCGGCCGGCCGAGCTCGTCCAGCTCGACGGCGCGCCAGGCGACGTCGCCGGCGACGCCGAAGGTGAGCACCTGGGCGGCGGTGCGGGAGGACATCGCGGCGGTGAGGTCGTCGTCGGCGTTCAGGACCGCCACCCCGTCGGCGCCGAGCGCCTCGACGATCTCGCCCTTGGCCTGCGCGATCGCCTCGCGGCTGCCGAACTCGCCGACGTGCGCGGAGCCGACGTTGATCACCGCCGCCACGTCGGGCGGCGCGATCTCGCACAGGTAGCCGATGTGGCCGATCCCGCGCGCACCCATCTCCACCACGAGGTGGGAGGTGGCGGTGGTGGCCCGGAGGACCGTCATCGGCACGCCGAGCTCGTTGTTGTTGTTGGCCGTCGTCGCGACGACGCGGTCGGCGCCGACCACCGCGGCGAGCACGCCGGCGAGGAGGTCCTTGGTGCCGGTCTTGCCCTGCGACCCGGTCAGGGCCAGCACGGTCACGTCGAGCCGGTCCAGGACGTGGCGGGCGAGCCGCCCGAGCGCCGCGACCACGTCGTCCACGACGACGGTCGGGGCCTCGGTGGGCCGGCTGCCGAGCACGGCGTGCGCGCCGGCGGCGTGGTCGTGGCCGTCGGTGTGCTCGCCGACCACGGCGACGAACAGCCCGCCGGCGGCAGGCCTCCGGCTGTCGACGTACGCCGCCCCGGTGACCTCCAGGTCCGCCGGCCCGTGCAGCTCTCCGCCCACCGCCGCGGCGATCTCGCCGAGCGTCATCGGGATCATCCCTGCCTCCCCAGCAGCTCGCGGACCACCGCGCGGTCGTCGAACGGGTGCACCACCGCGCCGATCTCCTGTCCGGTCTCGTGCCCCTTGCCCGCCACCAGGACGACGTCCCCGGACCCGGCGCGGGCGAGCGCCTCGGCGATCGCTGCGCGCCGGTCGCCGACCTCGACGACCTCGGCGGGGCCCTCGGCCCCGGTCAGCACCTCCCGCCTGATCGCGGCGGGGTCCTCGGTGCGCGGGTTGTCGTCGGTGACCACCACGAGGTCGGCGAGCTCGCTGGCGATCCTGCCCATGACGGGGCGCTTGCCCCGGTCGCGGTCGCCGCCCGCGCCCAGCACCACGATCAGCCGCCGCTCGGTGACCGGTCGCAGCGTCCGCAGCACGGCCTCGAGGGCGTCGGGCTTGTGCGCGTAGTCGACGACGACGGTGAAGTCCTCGGCGCCGGTGCCGACCCGCTCGAGGCGGCCGGGCACGCCGCCGGCGGCGCCGATCCCGCGGACGACCTGCTCCGCGTCGTAGCCCGCCTCGACCGCCGCGGCGAGCGCGGCGAGGGCGTTGGCGACGTTGAAGTCGCCGGGCAGCGGGACGGCCGCGGGCAGCTCGAGGCCGCCGGGACCGCGCAGGGTGAAGCGCGAGCCGTCGGGGCCGAGCTCGAGGTCGGTCGCGATCCAGTCGGCGTCGCGGCCGCGCGAGGAGAGCGTGCGCACGGGGACCGGCGCGGTGGCGGCCAGGCGGCGGCCGTGCTCGTCGTCGACGTCGACCAGGCCGAGGCGTGCCCGCTCCGGGGTGAACAGGCTCGCCTTCGCGGCGAAGTAGTCCTCGACGTCGGCGTGGAAGTCGAGGTGGTCGCGGCCGAGGTTGAGGAAGACGGCCACGTCGAAGACGACCCCGTCCACGCGTCCCAGCACGAGGGCGTGGCTGGAGACCTCCATCGCGCAGCCGACGACCTGCTCCTCGCGCATCAGCGCGAACAGGCCGTGCAGGTCGGGGGCCTCCGGGGTGGTCAGCGCCGTCCGCACGTCCACCCCGGCGATCCGGGTGCCGACCGTGCCGACGACCGCGGAGCGGACGCCCGCTGCGCCGAGGCCGCCGTCCAGGAGCCGCGTGACGGTCGTCTTGCCCTGGGTGCCGGTGACGCCGATCATCCGGAGCGCCTCGGCCGGCCGGCCGTAGACCCCGGCGGACACCGCGCCCAGCGCCGCACGCGGCCGGTCGACCACGACCGTCGGCAACCCGGCGGCGCGTGCCGCGGCGGCGCCCTCGGGGTCGGTGAGGACGGCGACCGCGCCCGCAGCGGCGGCCTGGTCGACGAACGCGCTGCCGTGCGCCCGGGCTCCCGGCAGGGCGGCGTAGAGGTCCCCGGGCAGGACCCGTCGCGAGTCCAGGGTGATGCCCGTGATCGCGGACGGCTCGCCGCCCGGCAGCTCCAGCCGCGCCGCGTCGCCTCCGCTGCCTGCCCAGGCCACGACGTCGTCGACCCGCACCGGCACCGGGTGCCGGGGACGGGTGGCGGCGACGGCGGTGCTGTCCGCCCCGGCCACCGCGCTCACCACTCGACGGGGATGCGGGACGGGCGGGTCCCGGTGGGCGGGACGCCGTAGCGGCGCAGTGTGTAGCTCATCAGCTTCGAGAATGCAGGACCGGCCACGGAACCACCACCGCTGCCCTCCCGCGGGTTGTGCACCACGACGTAGATCGTGAAGCGCGGGTCGTCGGCGGGGGCGAAGCCGGCGAACGAGACGGTGATGCGCCCGTCGTAGCAGCCGCACTCCGGCCCGACCTCCTGCGCCGTGCCGGTCTTGCCGGCCACGCGGTAGCCGGGGACCGCGGCGAGCGGGGCGACGCCGGCGTCGGGATCGATCACGCGCTCCATCATGAGCGTGGTCTGGTGGGCGGCGTCCTCGCTGACCACGCGGTGCTCGGTGGCGTCGTCGGTGCCGACGGTGGTGCCGTCGTCGAGGGTGGCACTGCCCTCCACCAGGCTGGGGTCGATCCGCACTCCCCCGTTGGCGATCGTGTTGATCGCGGCGGCCATCTGGATGGCGTTGACCGAGACCGACTGGCCGAACGCGATCCGGTCGTCGACCTGGTCCGTCCACGCGGCGCCGGCCGGGAGGATGCCCTTGGTCTCGCCGCCGATGCCGATGCCGGTGCGGCGGCCGAGGCCGAACTTCGTCAGGTAGCTGCGCAGCTGGCCGTGCTTGAACTGGTCGGCCGCGATCACGGTGCCGATGTTGGAGGACTTGGCGAGCACGCCGGCGAGGGTCAGGTGCAGCGTGCCGTGCTCCCAGTAGTCGTGGATGGGGTGGTCCTGGCGGTTCAGCACGGGCGGCACCGTGAGCCGGGTGCGGTCGGTGGCGTAGCCGGCGTCGATCAGCGCGGAGAGCGTCAGCACCTTCTCGACCGAGCCCGGCTCGTAGACGTCGGTGAGCGCTGCCGACTTGAACAGCTCCTTCTGGTCGGTGAAGTCCTGGGGCCGGCTCGCGTCGTAGGACGGGTAGTCCGCGACGGCGAGCAGCTCACCGGTGCGGCTGTCCATCACCACCGCGACGCCGGAGTCACCGGCCGCGCCCTCGACGGTCTGCTGGAGCACGCGCTGGGTGTACCACTGCAGGTCGCGGTCGATGGTGGTCTGCAGGTCCGTGCCGTTGACCGCGGGCGTCACGGTGTTGTCGCCGAGCGGGATCTCGTGGCCGGCGCCGACCTCGTAGCGCGCCTCGCCGTCCTTGCCGGCGAGGTAGTGGTCGAACGACGCCTCGAGGCCGGCCAGCGCGCGGGCGGAGCCGTCGGCGCGGGGCGTGCCGAGGAAGCCGACCAGGTTGGCCGCCACGTCGCCGTTGGGGTAGACCCGGAGCGGGTCGCGCTCGGTGAACAGGCCCTCGTAGCCCTGGGCGCGAGCGTCGGCGACGACGTCGGAGGCGATGCTGGCGGGGACCTGGCGGGCGATGTACTGGTAGCGGCTGCCCTCGACGCGCAGGCGCTCGAGGGTCCGGATGTAGTCGAGGTCGAGCCGCTTCGCGAGGAACGTCGCCAGCCGGGGCGCCTCGTCGGTCGTCAGCGTGGGGTCGGCCACGATCATCAACCCGTCGAGGGTCTCGGCGAGCGGCTTGCCGTTGCGGTCGAGGATCTCGCCGCGCGCCGACGGGAGGATCACCGTCTCGGTGCCCTCCGCGGCGGCCATCTCGGCGTAGGAGCCGGGGTCGACGCCCTGGAGCTGGACCAGCCGGGCGGCGAAGACCGAGAGCACGATCGCGATCGCCAGGAAGCCGATGCGCAGCCGCACCTGCGGCGATCCGCGACGGACGGTGCCACCGCGAACGGTGGTGCTGCCGCGGCGCAGGCTGCTGCGGGGGCGTCGGGGCGCGGGAGTGCGGGCCTTGCCTCTGGCCTGCGGTCGGCTCAACGTCGGGTCCTGGTCGTCGGTGGGTGGTGCGGTCGTGCGGCCCGGCCCGGAGGTCAGCGGCCTCCGGCGCGCCGCGCGTCACCCAACCTAGGCCGGTGCCCGCCCCGATCGTGGTCCGGCGCGCCGTGCCGGGCCCGGTCGCCGGAGCGACCGCGGTCACCTGCCGCCGAGCCCGCCGTGGTCGTCACGGGCGCCTGGACCGTCACCGGCGCCGGGTCGAGCGCAGCCGGCCTGCGCGGGACCGGCGGGTAGAGCGGCAGCGCGGCACCCACCGCGGGAGCCGGGTCGCCGGAGATCTCACCGGTGGCCAGGTCCAGGACCCCCGCGGGCGTCGTCGGGATGACCATCCCCATCTCCTGCGCCTCCCGGGCGATCCGCTTGGGGTCGCTGAGGGCCTGGACGTCGGTCTCCAAGGCCTCCTGGCGTGCTCCGAGGTCGCTCGCCTGGCTCTCCAGCGCGGTCTCGCGGAACGACGCCGCCTGCATCGAGGTGTTGAAGAGCAGCAGCCCCACCACGCCGGAGAGCAGCACCGCGCTGACGAGCATCACGAACGGGACCCGCGGCGCCCGCGCGGCGCGCGGTCGCTGCCGTGGGACGACGGTGAGCCGGGCGCGCTCGATCGCCGCGTCGGCGATCCGTGGCAGCCGGGCGCGGAGCTGGGGTGCGGTACTGCTCATGACGGGGCTCCTCCGCGGACTCGTTCGATGGCTCGCAGCCGCACCGAGGCGGCCCGGGGGTTGGTGGCGATCTCGTCGGGCGGCGCCTGCTCGGCGCCGCGGGTGACCAGCCGGTAGGCGGGCTCGTGGCCCTCCGGCACGAACGGGAGGTCCTCGGGGACGTCGGTGCGCACGGCGGCCGCGAACGCCCGCTTGACCAGCCGGTCCTCCAGGGAGTGGTAGGCCTCGACGACCACCCGGCCACCGACCCCGATCGCGTCGATCGCCGCCGGGATCGCACGGCCCAGGACGCCGAGCTCGTCGTTGACCTCCATCCGGAGCGCCTGGAAGGTCCGCTTCGCGGGATGTCCCCCGGTACGGCGGGCCGGCGCCGGGATCGCGTCGTAGAGCAGCGCGACCAGGCGGCCCGAGGTGGTGAACGGCTCCCGGGCGCGCTCCCGCACCACGGCGTCGACGATCCGGCGGGCGTGCCGCTCCTCGCCGTAGTCGCGCAGGATGCGGACCAGGTCGGCGGGCGGGTAGGTGTTGAGGACGTCGGCGGCGGTCCGCCCCGTGGTGGAGTCCATCCGCATGTCCAGCGGGGCGTCGACGGCGTACGCGAAGCCGCGCTCGGGCAGGTCGAGCTGCATCGAGGAGACGCCGAGGTCGAAGAGGACGGCGTCGACCTCGGCGAGACCGAGGTCGGCGAGCACGTCGGGGATCTCGTCGTAGACCGCGTGCACGGCGGTGAACCGCTCGCCGTACGGCGCCAGCCGCTCGCGGCTCAGCTCCAGGGCCCGCGGGTCGCGGTCGATCCCGACCACCCGGGCGAGGCCGCAGCGGGCGAGCACGGCCTCGCTGTGCCCCCCGAGGCCGAGGGTGCAGTCGACGAGCACCGCGCCGTCGTGGTCGAGGGCAGGCGTGAGGAGCGCGACGACCCGGTCCAGGAGGACGGGGACGTGGCTGGGGGAAGTCACGGTCGCGGCCCCGTCAGCGCCCGAGCCCGGAGGCCAGCAGGAGGAGCAGGGCCGTCCCGACGGAGACTCCCGCGGAGAACGTCATCAGGACCAGCACGTCACGTGCCTGCTCCCGGACCCGCGGCACGGCACCGGAGTGGTCCGGTGCGTCCGTCAAGCTCATCGTCGACCCCCAACTGGTGTTGCCGTGCTGCTCGCCCTGTGCGCTGCTCGTGCTGCTCGATCCGCAGGACCAGGTCCCTGCCCGCTCCGGCCACCAGCCGTCCGGTGCCGGGGAAGGTGCCCCGGAAGGTGGTGCCGTGGGGTGCCGCTCCGTGGCCGGGGAAGGTGTCACGGTGCGGCGAGGAGCGGGCGGAGGCCTGGTCCTGCGGATCGCTGTTCGGTTGTGCTCGTGAGCGGCCCGAGCCGGCCCTGCTCGTGGCCGGCGGCGCCGGCCCGGTGCTAGTCGTCGTCGTCCTCGTCGAGGTCCGCGAACTCCTCGAGTGCCGCCGCCTGGAACTCCTGCCACTTCTCCGGGTTCCAGATCTCGAGCCGGTCCCGCACGCCGATGACGACGACGTCCCGGTCGAGCGCGGCGTAGTCCCGCAGGTTCGCGGGGATGCCGATCCGGCCCTGCTTGTCCGGCTTGCCCTCGTCACCGCCCGCGAACAGGACGCGGGCGTAGCTGCGGGCGGCGCGGTTGGTCATCGGCCGCGCGGCTGCGCGCTCGGCCTCCGCGGCGAAGACGTCGGAAGGCCACACGACGAGGCACTTCTCCTGTCCCTGCGTCACCACGAGGCCCTCCGCCAGTCGGTCCCTGAACTTCGCCGGGAGGAAGAGACGCCCCTTCTCGTCGAGCTTCGGGGTGTAGGTGCCCATGAAGAACATCGGGCACCCCCTCGCGCCTCATCTTTACTCCACTTTCCACCACAGTACTCCACTTTCCCCCACCGTCAACCACATCTGCGCCGAGTCGGCTCTTCTGTGCACGCATCGACGGGCCCGGGGGGCCTCCCCGTCAGGCGGGAACGTGCACAGAAGAGCCGACTCGGCGCGCGGTGGAGGAAGGTGGAGCGGAAAGTGGAGCGCCGGTGGAGGAGAGCGCTCGGTTCCGACCCGGTAACGGCCTCAGGTGAACCGCCCGCGCGCGCCGTTCGTCACATAACCTGAGCGCGTGGGCCACCCCGTGCCCACCGACCGAGGGAGAACCAGGACGTGGAGTCGTCGCCGCAGCCCCAGCTCGAGCAGGCCGACGTGGCCAACGTGGCCCGCGTCGCGGGCCGCATCCGCGCCAACGTCGAGAAGGTGATCGAGGGCAAGCCGGACGTCGTCTCCGCCGCGCTCGTCGTGCTCCTGGCCGAGGGGCACCTCCTGCTCGAGGACGTGCCGGGCGTCGGCAAGACCATGCTGAGCAAGGCGCTCGCCCGCAGCATCGACTCGACGGTCCGCCGGATCCAGTTCACCCCGGACCTGCTGCCCTCCGACGTCACCGGGGTCTCGGTCTACAACCAGAACACCCGCGAGTTCGAGTTCCGCCCCGGCGGGGTCTTCGCCAACATCGTGATCGGCGACGAGATCAACCGCGCGTCGCCGAAGACCCAGTCGGCGCTGCTGGAGTGCATGGAGGAGCGTCAGGTCACCGTCGACAACGTGACCTACCACCTCGAGGCGCCGTTCATGGTCATCGCGACCCAGAACCCCGTCGAGATGGAGGGCACCTACGCGCTCCCCGAGGCGCAGCGCGACCGGTTCATGGCGCGGGTGTCGGTCGGCTACCCGCCGGCGGCCGCCGAGATCGCCATGCTCGACTCCCACACCCGGGTCAACCCGCTCGACGACCTCGAGCCGGTCACCGACGGCGCCGAGATCCGCAAGCTGTGCGGCATCGTGGGCCAGGTCCACGTGAGCCACGCGGTGCAGCGCTACGCCGTCGCCATCACCGCCGCCACCCGGGAGGTCCCCGAGCTGATGCTCGGCGCGTCCCCGCGCGCGACCCTGCACCTGGTCCGTGCCGCCAAGGCCTACGCGGCGATCCAGCAGCGCGACTACGTCCTGCCCGACGACGTACGGGCGCTGGTGCAGTCCGTGATCGCCCACCGGCTGCTGCCGAGCGCCGAGGCCGCGGTGTCGGGCCGGCAGATCAGCGCGATCCTCGACGCCGTGTGCGACCGGGTGTCCGTGCCCGACGTCCGCTCCTGAGGAACGGGCCGACGTGGCCGACCACCGGACCACCACCAGCCACCTGCGCACGGTCGGCGGGGTCCGCGACGCGCTCCGGGGGCTGACCCTCCGCGGCCGGGCCTTCGTCGCCGCGGGGTGCACGGCGATCGTGTGCGCCGTCGTGCTGGGGCAGTCCGCCCTCACCCGGGTCGGCGTCCTCGTGGTGGTCCTCCCCCTCGTCGCCGCCGTGGTCATCGGCCGCGGTCGCACCGAGATCACCGTGTCCCGCTCGGTCGCGCCGCGGATGGTGACTGCGGGCCAGCCGGCCCACGTCGACCTCGCGATCACCAACGACGGCCGCCGGGCGACCGGCGCGCTCCTCGCCGAGGACCTGGTCCCCTACGCGCTCGGCACCCGCTCGCGGTTCGTGCTCCGCGGCCTGAGCCGCCACTGGGAGCGCAAGGTCGGCTACCAGGTCCGGTCCGACGTGCGTGGTGCGTTCGAGATCGGCCCGCTGCTGCTGCGGATCGCCGACCCGTTCGGGCTGGTCGAGCTGCGGCGCACGTTCCCCGGCACCTCCACCCTGATCGTGACCCCGCGCACCGTGCCGCTGCCGAGGATCCCGCTCGGCGGTGGCTGGAGCGGCTCGGGCGAGCACCGGCCGCAGGTGTTCGCCGCCGGCTCGGCCGAGGACGTGAGCGTCCGCGAGTACCGGCGCGGCGACGAGCTCCGCCGGGTCCACTGGCGCAGCTCGGCCAAGGTCGGCGAGCTGATGGTGCGCCGCGAGGAGCAGCCCTGGGAGGCGCGGGCGACTGTGCTCCTCGACGACCGGCTCCGGGTGCACCGCGGCCAGGGTCTCGCGTCCAGCTTCGAGGTCGCGGTGAGCGCGGCCGCGTCGATCCTGGTCCACCTCGAGGGCGCCGGGTACGCCGTACGGCTGGTGACCTCCGGGGGCGGCGGCCTCGAGGACACCGACAACGCCAGCGCCGAGCTCGAGCGGCTCGCGCTCGTCACCCCGACGCAGCGGCCGCTCCTCGACGTCGCGTGGAGCGGCGAGCAGGCCCGCGGCGGCCTCGTGGTCGCCGTCCTCGGGAGCATGGAGCCGACCGACGTCGCGCCGCTGCGCCGGATCCGGCACGACGCCGGCGCGGCTCTCGCCGTCGTGGTCGACGTCGAGCAGTGGGCCCCGCGGCTGCCCTCCCCCGGCCTGCCGAAGCCGGTCGCCGGGGTCAGCCGCCTGGGCTGGCGGGCCGTGGCGCTCGGGCCGCGCGACCGGCTCGACCTCGCGTGGCAGGACCTCGGCCGGTCGGGCCAGCGCGCCGGCACCGGAGGTGGCACGCGATGAGACCCGGTCGACCCGCACTCCCCCACTCCCTGTTCCTCGCGCTGGTCGCGGCCGGGACCACGTGGGCAGCGCTGCTGTCCTGGCGGGTGTTCCTGCTCGGACCCACCAGGTTCCTCGTCCCGGTCGCGGTCTGCGCGGTGCTGGTCGCCGTGAGCGGAGCGCTCCTGCGCTGGACCGGTGCAGCGCGCCCGGTGACGTTCGCGGTCCAGACGCTGATCGCCACGGGCTACGTCTGCTCCGAGATCGCGGGCACACCGGCGCCCACCGCCGGCGCCCTCGCGGCCGTCGGCGACGCCCTGGCCACGGCGGCGGAGTCCGCCCGCACCTACGAGGCGCCGATCGGCCCCGAGGCGCCCTCGATCGCGCCGCTGCTCATCGTCTGCGGGATCGCGTTCGTGCTCCTGGTCGACCTCCTCGCGTGCACCCTGCGACGCGTCCCGCTGGCGGGTCTGCCGTTGCTCGCGATCTACTCCGTGCCGGCGGGGCTCACCACCAGCGGCCCCGGCGCGCTCGCGTTCGTCGGCGCGGCGATCGGCTTCCTGGTGCTGCTCCACGTCGACGCCCGCGACGACCTGCAGCGCTGGGGGCGGCCGCTCGGCCCGGCCGAGTCCTCGCCGTGGTCCGACAGCAACCCGGTCACCGACGCGGTGCGTGCCGGCGCCGGCCGGATCGGCGTGGTGGCGACCGCGCTCGCCCTCGTGCTGCCGGTCTTCGTGCCCGTCCTCCACCTGGAGGTGCTCGGGCTCGGGCCGGGGTCGGGGTCGGACGAGATCAACATCCACAAGCCGCGCGCCGACCTCCGCCGCGACCTCGAGCGGGGTGCGAACATCCCGCTGCTGCGGGTCACCACCGACGACCCCGACCCGAGCTACCTCCGGATCGGCGTGCTCAACCGGTTCACCGGCACCGAGTGGAGCAGCGGCGACCGGGACGTCGCGTCCGACCAGCGCGCGGACGGCTCGCTTCCTCCGCCCCAGGGGCTGGCCCCCGAGGTGCCGCGGGACACCTACGACTACGACGTGGAGATCGGCGACGACTTCGACTCCTGGTGGCTGCCCACCTACTACCCCGCGATCGCCGTCGACTCCCCCGACGACTGGCGCTACGACACCGACACCATGGACTTCCTGTCGGCCGACGACGACCTGACGACCGTCGACGCGTCGTACTCGATGACGGCGGTCAAGCCGCGCTACGGCACGACCGGCGCCTACTTCCACGACTCCGTACCCGGCGACGTCGACGACGAGGTGCTCGACGTGCCGGGCGGCCTCCCGTCCGACGTGCGCAGCTATGCGCAGCAGGTCACCGCGGGCGCGAGCACCGACTACGAGAAGGCCGTGCTCCTCCAGCAGTGGTTCCGCACCAGCTTCCGCTACGACGTCAAGGACGCGCCCGCCGGGACCGGCGGCGGGACGTTCGAGACGTTCCTCAACCCCGGTGCGAACGGGCGGGTGGGCTACTGCGAGCAGTTCGCCTCGGCGATGGCGGCGATGGCGCGGACCCTCGGCATCCCCGCGCGGGTCGCGATCGGCTTCCTCCACCCGGACGAGGTCGCGCCGAACGTGTGGGAGTTCAGCTCCCACGACCTGCACGCGTGGCCCGAGCTCTACTTCGAGGGGGCCGGGTGGGTCCGTTTCGAGCCGACGCCGTCCGACCGCACGGCCGCAGCACCCGACTACACGCGCATCCACGTCGAGCGCACCGGCGGCGGCTTCGCACCCGAGCGTCCGGCAGGCCACGGCGCCCCCGACGACGTCCGGCCGAGCGACCGCCCCTCGGCAACGCCCACGACCTCGGCCCAGGACCAGGCCTCCGACGCGGCACGCAACCGCCCGGACGGCCAGGGCTCGACGAGCGGCACGACGGTGTGGGTGCTGCTCCTCGTCGGGCTGGTCGCACTGCTCCTCGTGGGGGCGGCGGTGCTGCCCCGGGTGGTGCGGCGCCGCACCCGCGCACGCCGGTTGGGCGGCGGCCCGGAGGAGGTCTGGGCAGAGCTCGCCGCCACGGCGGTCGACCTCGGCGTGCCGTGGCCCGTCGGTCGCTCGCCCCGCGAGGTCGGCGCGGTCGTGGTCGAGCACCTGGTGGGCGACCCGGAGCCGCTGCGGCGGATCGTGACCAGGATCGAGCTGTCCCGCTACGCCCGGCCGGGCAGCGCCGTCGCCGGCCCGTCGCCCGAGCTGACCCGGGACGGCGAGACGTGCATCGCCGGGCTCACCGAGGCGGCGACGCCGCGGGCCCGCCGGCGAGCGGCCTGGTGGCCGCGGTCGCTGTGGCGCCGGCGCGCCGACGAGCCGGAGCGCGCGGCGTCCGTCGTGCAGAGGTGATGCGAGCGGTCGCCGGGATCCGGCGACCGGGGGATCAGAAGCCGCCGCCCTCGCGACGACGACGCCAGCGCTCCTCGACCCGGGCCATGAACGAGCCCGACGAGCGCCCCGCGCGAGCCCGGCGGGAGGACCGGCCGCCGTCGATCACGCCGAAGCCGGACGGGTGGGCCGACACGGCGGCGCTCGAGGCACCGGTGCGGTGGCCGCGCAGCGAGCTCAGCGCGACCGTGGCCGAGCCGAGCATGATCACGAAGCCCACGATGCCGACCTGCCAGAAGCGGGTGATCGCGCCGGTCATCAGGACCGCGATGCCGATCGCGAACACGAGCCCGGCGACGATCGCGCGGCGGCGCGCCGCCTGGCGAAGGGTGGTGCCGCGCAGCGTCGAGGCCAGCTTGGGATCCTCCGCGACGAGCGCACGTTCCATCTGCTCGAGCAGACGCAGCTCCTCTTCAGAGAGTGGCACCGGGGTTCCTCCGCGCATCAGTAGGTCTTCGACCAGTGTAGGCAGCCACCCTGCTCATCGGTAGGCCGATCCGGGAGATTAGCCGAGCAGGGTCCCGCGGCGGACCGCCCCGACGCCGAAGCGGCCGGTCGCGACGTCCACGGCGCGGTCGGCGTCGGGCCACCCGGGGTCGCGCTCGCCGAGCGCGAGCTGCCGGCCGCGCTCGGGTCGCAGCGGGACCAGGCCCTCCACCCGGACGCCCACCAGCCGGACGGCGGGCGGGTCCGGCGCGCCGTCGCTCCAGTGCCCGAGCGCGTCGAGCAGCCGGACCGCCGCCGCGTAGACGTCCTGGGTCACGTCGGTCGGCTCCGGCAGCGTGTGCGACCGGGAGATCGTGCGGAAGTCGCTGAACCGGACCGTGATCGCGACCGTGCGGCCGCACTTGCCCGCCGAGCGCATCCGGGCCGTCACGCGGCCGGACAGGCCGAGGAGCTCGCGGACGAGCACCGCGCGGTCGCGGGTGTCGGCACCGAGGGTGTGCTGCGATCCCATGCTCCCCTCGGGGTCGCCCTCCCCGAAGCCGAAGGTGCCGGCCCCGCCGGGTCGCAGCCAGGTGCGGTCGCGGCCCCACGCCAGCGCGTGCAGGTGGCCGCCGAGGTGCCGCCCGACCATCCGCCGCAGCTGCTCGAGCGGGATCGCCGCGACGTCGCCGACGGTCTCCAGCCCGATGCGGTGCAACCGGGCCCGGGTGGCCTCGCCGACGCCGTAGAGCTCCCCGACGTCGAGCGGGTGCACGATCTCGACGAAGCGGTCCGGTGCGATGGTGAGCACGCCGTCGGGCTTGGCCCGCCGGCTCGCCAGCTTGGCGACCGACACCGCTGCGGCGATGCCGACCGAGCAGGTGATGCCGTGCTCGGCGCGCACCCGCGACCGGATCCGCTGCGCGATCGCCTCCGGCGGCCCGAACAGGCGGACCGCTCCGCGGACGTCGAGGAACGCCTCGTCGAGCGACATCACCTCGACGGTCGGGGTCACCGAGCGGAAGGTCTCCATGATCGCCCGCGAGACCGGGCGCAGCAGGTCGAAGTCGGGCGGCATCACGACGGCGTCGGGGCAGAGCCGGGAGGCCTCGAAGCCCGCCATGCCCGACCGGACGCCGTAGGCCCGGGCCGGGTAGTTCGCCGACAGCACGACGCCGCGGTGCCCGCCACCCACGATCACCGGCACGTCGTGGAGCTCGGGACGGTCACGGATCATCACCGACGCGTAGAACGCGTCCATGTCGACGTGGAGCAGCGGCGTCGCGGTCGGCGGCGCGGTCACGCCGGCCCCCGCGGGGCGTCAGTCGGCCAGGAGGTGCAGCTGCGTGGCGAGCGGGAGGTACTCCGGCCGTCCCGCGACGGCACGCTCGAGCTCGGTGAGCGCCGCACCCGATCCGGGCTCGAGGTCGAGCAGCGAGCCGGGCACCAGGTCGGTGAAGACGCGCACCGCGTGAGCGGCCCGCACCGTGAAGCCGGCCGCCTCGAGCAGCCCGCGCACCTCCTCGACGGTGAACCGCCGCGCGCCGCGGCCACCGGTGCGTGACACGGGGTCCTCACCGTCGAGGAGCGCCTTCGCCTGCTGGAAGTGCCCCGCAAGGGCGCGGGCCACGACCGCGGCGTGGCGCCCGGCGACCAGCAGGCTGAGCCGCCCGCCGGGCCGGAGGACCTCGCGGATCCGCGCCAGCGCGTCCGCCGGGTCGACGACCTCGAGGACGCCGTGGCAGAGCACGAGGTCGGCAGACCGCGGCGCGGCCACCGTCGCGAGATCGGCCAGGTCACCCTGCCGGCCGGTGACCTCGACCCCGGCCTCGCGGGCGCGGCGTCCGAGCGCGGCGAGCGCGTCCGGGCTCGGGTCGACGACGGTGACGCGGTGACCGAGCCCCGCGACCCGGACGGCGAAGCCCCCGGTCCCACCGCCGATGTCGAGGACGTCCTGCGGCGCGCCGGCGAGCAGCGGGTCCAGGGCGTCCCACACGACCGCGGTCCTCGCGGAGCCGCGGCGCTCTCCGGTTGCCATGCACCACACACTAGGGCGCCCTCCCCGGTCACCGCGGCACGGGTCAGCCCGCGGCGCGCCCCGCCAGCCGGTTGCCGACGGGGACGTGCGGGACCAGGCCGAGCGCCTGCTCGACCACGGCGAGGAACCGGTCGGCCTCGCGGACCAGGTCGTCGGCCTCACGGTCGGTGACCGCGCGGGTCGACCCGGCCTCGGCCGCGGCGCGCTTGCCCGCACCGGCCGCGAAGTAGACCGCCCACTCCGCCAGCTCCGGGGCCACCTCGGTGAGCAGGACCCAGGCGTTCTTCTGGTGCCGGCGCCGGGCTCCCGGCCGGGCTGCCTCGGGCCGGGCGCGGGCCGCGAGCAGGGCCGCCGCCGCCCGGAGCGCCGCGACGTGCGCGCAGGCGTAGCGGGTGGGGACGTCGCGCGCCGCCACGGCCTCGCTGAGCGACTCCGCCGCCCGCATCAGGTAGGAGTGCGTCGTCGCGGGCAGTGCGTGCGGCGCGGACGGACGGTGCTGGTGCTGGTCGACCACGGCCGGCTCCCCTCGCCACGCCCCGGAGGGCGGAGATGACAGACCCGGCAGGGCGGGGTCGGTGCCCCGCCGGGTCTTCGAACAGATGTTCGAACAGGTGCCAATCTACACCGCTCCCCCGACAGGGCGTCAAGGTCCGCTCAGTCGTCGTCCTCGGCCGAGGTCTCCCGGATGAAGCGGTGGCTGTCGGGGTGCCACAGCAGGACCGCGACCACGGCGGCGATCGCGGCCGCCGCGATGGCGCACCCGCGGACCATGGTCGGCGGCGAGGTCCGCACCGTCGCCGCGGTGGCCAGCACGATGCCGAGCGAGATGACCGCCAGCACGTGGCGGGCCCAGTTGTGCCCGAGGCGCAGCAGCGGGACCAACGTCAGCGTGGTGCCGGCGATGACGACGTAGAGGACGAGGATGACGGGCACGAAGTCGACGGGCTGGACGGTGCTGTCGCCCGACGGCTCCGGCGCCCAGGTCTGGGCGAGCCGGTCGCGGTAGACCACGACCAGGATCGACACGACCAGGCCCGCGGCGACCAGGGCCCACAGCAGGTAGCACGCCAGCTCGACGGTCGCGGGCCGCACAGGGCGCTCCGGTGCCTCCGGTCGCTCAGCCATCGTTCCCTTCCCTCGCGTAGCCGGTTGCCTCCGCCCCGGACTGCCGGGCGACCCTCGATAGGGTCGGCCCCATGCCGGCCGACCACCCCTCAGTCACGCTGTTCCGGGAGGAGCACCAGCGCCGCGGTGCGACAGGCGAGATCGTCATTCTGCCCGATTCGGTCCACACCGCCGCACTCGCCGCCGAGGCGCTCGGGTGCGAGGTCGGGGCGATCGCCAACAGCCTCCTGTTCGACGCCGACGGGAGCCCGGTCCTGATCCTCACCTCGGGCGCCCACCGGGTCGACGTCGCCGCGACCGCGGAGCGGATCGGCGTACCGTCCCTGCGCCGGGCGAAGCCCGAGTTCGTCCGCGAGCACACCGGCCAGGTGATCGGCGGCGTGTCCCCGATCGGGCACCCGGCGCCCGTGCCGACCTACCTCGACACCTGGCTGGAGCGCTACGACGTGGTGTGGGCCGCGGCGGGCCACCCGGCGGCCGTCTTCTCGACGACGTACGACGAGCTGCTCCGCATCACCGGCGCGACGCCCGTCGACGTGGAGGCCTGACCTGTGGCGAGGGTGGTCGTGCTGGGGGGCGGCCTCGGCGGTCTCGCCTCTGCCGCCCGGCTGGCGAAGCTCGGTCACGAGGTCACCCTCCTCGAGGCCGGCGACCGGCTCGGCGGGGCGCTCGCGCCGGTGGCGGCCGAGGGCTTCACCTGGGACGCCGGGGCGACGTACACCCTGCTGCCGGCGGCGCTCCGCGACCTGTTCCGCAAGTCCGGCCGCCCGCTGGAGACCGAGCTCGGCGCGGAGCTCGAGCCGCTGCCGGTGATCCGCGAGCACCGGTTCAAGGACCGCACCTCCGTGCGGGTGCCCGGCGGCTCCCGGGGCGCCCAGGTCGAGGCCTTCGACGCGCTCGGCGCCGGTCTCGGCGAGGCGTGGGTCCGGCACGTCGACACCTACGCCCCGGTGTGGGACGTGCTGCGCCGCAACTACGTCGAGGCCCCGTGGGACCCCGACGCCCCGTCGCCGGAGCTGGCCGGGCTCTTCCGCACCCGCGAGACCTTGCACAAGCGGCTGCGCCGCGACCTGCGCGACGACCGGCTGGGCCTGGTGGCCGCCTATCCCCTGGTCGCCGAGGGGCACGATCCCCGCAACGTGCCGGCCTGGGCCGGGGTGCCCAGCTACCTCGAGCAGTGCTTCGGGGCCTGGCGGCTGCCCGGTGGTCCCGGGCGGCTGGCCGGGCTGCTGACGGCCCGCCTCGGCACCCGCGGCGTCACGGTCGTCACCGGCGTCGAGGCGAGCGACCTGGTCGTGCGCGAGGGCCGGGTCGTGGGTGTCGCCACCCCCGAGGGGACCCACGACGCCGACGCGGTCGTGGTCGCCATCGACCCGCGACGGCTGCCGGCGCTGGCGCGGTACGTCGAGCGCACCATGCCCGCCATCCCGCCGGTCGTCGCCCACCTCGGCCTCGAGGGCGAGCCGCCCGACCTGCCGCCCGAGCTGGTGATCCACGACGAGCCGATGCTCGTCGTGCGCACCGGCGGCACGGCGCCCGAGGGGCACAGCACGCTGACGGTGCACGGCCGCGGCAAGATCGCGGAGGACCTCACCACCGCCCTGGCCCGGCACCGGATCGACGTGCGCGAGCAGGTGGTGGTCCGCGTGGACCGCAGCCCGCGCGACCAGGTCGAGCTGTGGCACGGCTCCCCGCTGGGCGTGCTGTGGCAGGGTCGCGCCACCCTCACCCACCGCCTCGGCCCCCGCACGCCCGTCCCCGGCGTCTACGTCGCCGGGGCCCACGGCGCCCCCGGCGCCGGCATCCCCTACGTCGCCCAGTCCGCCGCGCTGGTCGCCCAGCTCATCGGCCCGGCAGGTTGAAGGTTGAACCCTGGCTTCGACCACCTCGAACCGTGGCTTCGAGCATCTTCGACCGTCGGTTCGAGCAGCGTGCCGCGGAGGGCACAACCCGAGGTTCGACCCGAACGAACCCGGGGTTCGACCTGCTCGAACCCGGGGTTCAACCCACCGTGATCTGCAGCTGCTCGAAGATCTCGAGCGTGGCCTTGGAGCGGTTGAGCGTGTAGAAGTGCAGGCCCGGGGCGCCGCCGGCGAGGAGCTCCTCGCACAGCTCGGCGGCGATCTTGATGCCCTCGGCGCGCACGGCGGCCGCGTCACCGTCGAAGGCGCTGATCCGGGCGACGATGTCGTCGGGGACGCTGGTGCCGATCAGCTCGCCCTGGCGGCGGATGGCGCTGAGGTTCAGGATCGGCATGATCCCCGGGAGGATCGGGATGTCGACGCCGCGGTCGCGGACCCGCTCGACCAGCCCGAAGTAGTCGGAGGCGCGGAAGAACATCTGGGTCACCGCGAACTCAGCACCGGCCGCGGCCTTCGCGACGAGCACGTCGGCGTCGGCGTCCAGCGACGCGGCGCTGGGGTGGCCCTCGGGGAACGCGGCCACGCCGACCCGGAAGTCGCCCCGTGAGCGAGCGAGCTCGACGAGCTCGGTGGCGTAGTTGAGGCCGCCGTCGGTCGGCGTCCAGTCCGCGCGCGGACCCTCCTTGGGGTCCCCTCGCAGCGCCATCACGTGGTAGACGCCCTCGGCGGCGTAGAGGTCGAGGATCTCCTCCAGCTCCGCCCGGGTGTGGCCGACGCAGGTCAGGTGCGCCATCGGGATGAGCGAGGTCTCGCGTGCGATCCGGCCGGTGATCGCCACGGTCTTGTCGCGGCTGCTCCCGCCGGCGCCGTAGGTGACCGAGACGAACGTCGGCCGGTAGGGCTCCAGGGCACGGATGGCGTTCCAGAGCTGCTCCTCGCCCGCCTCGTCCTTGGGCGGGAAGAACTCGAACGAGAACGAGCGGGTGCCCTCGCGGATCAGATCCCCGAGCGAACGTCCGCGACCGGTAGCCATGTCGCGCAGTGTAGGAGAACCTCACCCCCGGGGAGTCATCATCGGCGCCCCGCCCGCATGACGGGACGCGCCGGGGCCCTAGGCTCGCCCCATGACCGAGGCGTGGGACCAGGCTGCTTTCCGCGCCGGGGTCCAGGCCGAGCTGGACGCGTTCCTCGACCGCCAGGCCGAGGTCCTCGCCCCGTTGGGAGCCGACGCCGAGCGGCTGGTCGCCGAGGCGCGGCCGGTCGTGTCCGGCGGCAAGCGGTTCCGCGCGGCGTTCTGCCACTGGGGCCACCGCGCCGTGGCGCCGGGCGACGACGACACCCCTGCGCTGCTCCGCGCCGGCGCGGCCCTGGAGCTGCTGCACGCGAGCGCGCTGGTCCACGACGACCTGATGGACGCCTCCGACACGCGCCGCGGTCGGCCCGCGACGCACCGCGGCTTCGCCGCCGAGCACCGCTCGGCCGGGTGGCGCGGCGACGAGGAGCAGTACGGCGGCGCCGCCGCGATCCTGCTCGGCGACCTCCTGCTGTCCTGGGCCGACGAGCTGCTCCGGCGCTGTGGCTTCGGCTGGGATCGGACCGCGTCGGCGCTCGAGGTGTTCGACCTGTGCCGCACCGAGGTCATCGCCGGGCAGTTCCTCGACGTGTCGGTCCAGGCGCGCGGTCACGCCGACCTGGCCACCGCGATGACCGTGCTGCGCTACAAGTCGGCCAAGTACTCCATCGAGCGGCCTCTCCACGTGGGCGCCGCGCTGGCCGGCGCCGACGCCGCGACGATGAGGGCGCTGAGCGCCTTCGGGCTGCCCCTCGGCGAGGCGTTCCAGCTCCGCGACGACCTGCTCGGCGTGTTCGGCGACCCCGCCACCACCGGCAAGCCCGCCGGGGACGACCTGGTCGAGGGCAAGCGCACGGTGCTGGTCGCCTTCGCGCTCGACGGCGCCCCCGCCGCCGATGCCGCCCGGCTCGACGCGGCGCTCGGCACGCCGCTGACCGACGAGCAGGTCGGCGACCTCCGCGAGATCATCGACCGCTCCGGCGCCCGCGACCAGGTCGAGGCGATGATCTCCGACCTGGCCGACCGCGCCCTGGGCGCGCTCCGCGCCGCCGACCTCGACCCCGGCGCGACCGTGGTGCTCGAGCAGCTCGCCGCCGCAGTCACGCAGCGCGCGCACTGACCGGCGTTCAGTCGAGCGAGTCCAGCCCGTCCTCGGGCCCCGGGCCGCGCAGCAGCACCTCGAGCGCCGGGTCGCCGTCGTCGCGGCGGCCGAGGACGTGGCAGATCCGGCCGAACGCGTCCTCGTGCTCGCGCGCGAACGGGCCCCAGGCGTCCCACAGCAGGACGGTCGGCCGGTCCAGGTCGCGCAGGCAGTCCCGCAGGGCGTCGAGGTTGCCGCCGTAGTGGTCGGGGAAGTCCAACGCGTCACCGATGGCTCTGAGCACGTCGCCCCGTTCGTCGAGCGGCACGCCGTCGACGTACCCGAACCCCCAGCCCGCGTGCTCCACCGCGTGCTGCACGTCGGGGACGTGGAGCGCGGAGTGCCATCGGTGCACCCCCGGCTCGTGCCGCCCCGCCAGGACCGCTGCCAGTCCGCTCATGCCCTACCTCCAGATCACCTCGAACGACGCGTAGTGGTCGTCGGTCCAGTACAGCTCTCCGTCGGCACCGCCGATGATCCTCCGGGCGCCGCGATCGTCGGAGCCCGGCGTCTCGACGGTGTACTCCCTGTAGTAATCGTCCGACTCCTCCGGGAGCAACCCCTCGTAGTTGCCGAAAATGCTGTCGTCCTGGTCGTAGGGGAACGGTCCGCCCGCGTCGATCAGCCGCACGGTGTCGGCCGCCTCGGGCGGCAGCGCCTCCAGGGCGACGTACGGCAGCCCGCTGCGCGGGTCGACCGACGGCATGGCCGCGTACGCCGACGTGGGGGCCGGCGTGGGCGGTTCGGCGGTCGGCGCGGTGCCGCCCTGCTGCGCGAGCCACGCCACGAGGGCGACGACCGCGGCGGCCAGGCCGGAGCCGGCGCCGGCCACCCCCGGGGTCAGCCAGGCGGGCCGGCGGGCCATCGGCAGGCCCTCAGAAGCCCAGGGCCTGGGCGCGGCGCTTGACCTCCGCGCCGCGGTTCTCGCGCAGCGCGTCGATCGGGCGACCGGGCAGGTCGGCGTCGAGGAAGATCCACGCGATGCACTCGCGGTCGTCGTAGCCGTTGTCGTGGAGCAGCGTCAGCAGGCCCGGCAGCCCCTTCACCGGCAGACCCTCCTCGTCGAGGAACAGCGCCGGCACCGACGGCCGGGCACCCTCCGCGGGCACGGCGGCGGCGAGCTCGTGGTCGCGGACCATCGTGCGGACCTTGGCGGGCGTCACGCCGATCCGCTCGGCCGCGGTGTCCCAGTCGAGCCACTCCTCCACGAGCTGGGCGAGGTCCTGGTCGGCGAGGCGGGGTTCGTGCATGCCCCCATCTTGGCGCACCGCCCCGCGACACCGCGGGCCGCGTGGTCCCCGGTGCGGCGGCTCCCGCCCCGTACGATGGGGCCCTCCGGACACTTCCCCGCCGGAGACCGCACGATCAGCACAGGAGGGTCGCTGTGCCCGACGACGCGCGCGCCCGCGGCCGAGCCGCGCAGCAGTCGACGCCCGGCACGCCGGAGCGCGACCCCCACCTCGGACGTGTCCTCGACCGCCGCTACCGGATCGAGTCCCGGATCGCGCGGGGCGGGATGGCGTCGGTCTACGAGGCCCACGACCTGCGTCTCGACCGCACGGTCGCGGTCAAGATCATGCATGCGGGCCTGGGCGACGCCACCTCGGGCGACGAGGCGTTCGCCGCCCGCTTCGTGCGCGAGGCACGGGCGGCGGCGAAGCTGTCCCACCCCAACGTGGTGGCGGTCTACGACCAGGGCACCGACCACACCGCCGACGGGCCGGTCGTGTTCCTCGCGATGGAGCTCGTGCCGGGGCACACCCTGCGCGACACCATCACCAAGGAAGCCCCGATGTCGCCCGAGCGGGCGCTGGCGCTGCTCGACCCGGTGCTGTCGGCCCTCGCCTCGGCCCACCGGGCCGGGCTCATCCACCGCGACGTGAAGCCCGAGAACGTCCTGATCGCCGACGACGGCCGGATCAAGGTCGCGGACTTCGGCCTCGCCAAGGCCGTCAGCGCCGACACCCAGCACACCGCCACCCAGGGCGTGCTCATCGGCACGGTGTCCTACCTCGCGCCCGAGCTGGTCACCGACGGCATCGCCGACGCGCGCGCGGACGTCTACGCCGCGGGCGTGATCCTCTACGAGCTCCTCACCGGCCGGAAGCCGCACACGGGCGAGACGCCCATCCAGGTGGCCTACCGGCACGTCCACCACGACGTGCCCGCCCCGTCGGAGACCGTGCCCGGCATCCCGGCGTACGTCGACGCGCTGGTCGCCCGTGCCACCACCCGCGACCGCACGCTGCGCCCGGCCGACGCGGGCGTGCTCCTGCACCACGTGCGCCGGGTCACCCATGCCCTGCACGCCGGCGTCATCGAGGACCCCGAGCTGGTCGAGGACCTGATGCCGGTCGCCGTCCACGCGGGCGCCGCCGACGTCGGCGGCGACACCGCGCCGGAGCCGCTGACCACGCTCCGGACGACGTACGACGACCCGCCGCCCCCCGGGCGCGACCACACGACCGTGCTCGACCGGCCGGTGCCGCCGCCGCGGCGCCGGCGCAGCCGCCGCCCCCTCGTCCTCCTGCTCGTGGGGCTGCTGGCCGCGGCTCTCGTCGGCGGCGGCGCCTGGTGGTACGGCTGGGCCCGCTACACGACGACCCCCAGCGTGCTCGGCCTCGACAAGGCCGCCGCGGAGAAGATGCTGGACGACGCCGGTCTCAGCGTGGACTACGCGGACGCCGCCTACTCCGAGAGCGTGAAGAAGGGCGACGTCATCAGCAGCGACCCCACGGCCGGGGCCCGGATCCTGCCCGACGACACCGTCACCCTCACCCTCTCGCTCGGCCCCGAGCGCTACGACCTGCCCAAGCTCGCCGGCCTGACCGTCGACCAGGCGAAGGACAGGCTCGACGCCGTGAAGATGGTGGTCGGCCGGACCACCGAGGTCTGGTCCGAGTCGATGCCCGAGGGCCGGATCATCCGCACCGACCCGGCCTTCGGCACCCGCCAGGCGAAGAACCTGCGCGTCGACACCGTCGTCGACCTGGTCGTGAGCAAGGGCCGCCGGCCCATCAAGGTCACCGACTTCACCGGCAAGGACGCCGACCGCGCGACCAGCGTGCTCGAGGGCCGCGGCCTCGACGTCCAGGTCACCGACAGCCAGTACAGCGAGGACGTCGACGAGGGCGACGTGATCAGCCAGGACCCGGCCGACGGGACCCTCCACAAGGGCGACGTCGTCAACCTCGTCGTCTCGAAGGGCCCGCCGCTGGTCGAGGTCCCGTCGGTGCGCTACGAGTCGACCGACTCCGCCGTGGCGAAGCTCGAGGCGCTCGGCTTCGAGGTGAACATCGAGCACGCCGAGATCTACCTCACCGGCAGCACCGCCTGGAGCACGAACCCGCCCGACGGCGAGATGGTCCGCAAGGGCAGCACGATCACCCTGTACGTCGTCTGACGCCCCGGGGGCGTTGGATAGCGTGGTGCGGCCATGCCGCCCTCCCCCCCCTCCTCCGTCGCCGCGCCGTCCCGCCCGATCGGCACCCACGTCCTCGTCGGCAAGAACCTGGTCGCCGGCGCCCTGCAAAGCGCCGAGGAGCTGGGCTGCGAGGCGATCCAGGTCTTCGTCGGCAACCCGCGCGGGTGGGCGCTCTCGCCCGGCGACCCCGCCGTCGACCGGGCGTTCCGCGAGGCGACCGCCGAGCGCGGCATCCGGGTGCTGATCCACACGCCCTACCTGGTCAACCTCGGCTCCCCCACGCCGAAGACGTTCGAGAGCTCGGCCGCCCTGGTCGCCCACAACCTGCGCCGCGCCGTCGAGATCGGCGCCGAGGGCGTGGTGGTGCACACCGGCTCCTACGTCGACCCCGCGGGCGGTGCGGACCGCCACGCGGCCGCGATGCGCCAGGTCCGGGAGGCCCTGCTCCCCGTCCTCGAGACCGTCGAGGACGAGCACGCCCCCTGGCTCCTGCTCGAGCCGACCGCCGGCCAGGGCCGCTCGCTCTGCGCGGGTGTGGACGACCTCGAGCCCTACCTCGCCGCGCTCGACTTCCACCCGAAGGCCGGGATCTGCCTCGACACCTGCCACGTCTTCGCCGCCGGCGAGCCGCTCGACGAGCCCGGCGGCGCCAAGGCGGCGGTCGACCGGATCGTCGAGATCGGCGGGCCGGGCCGGCTGCGCCTGGTCCATGCCAACGACTCCAAGGACGTGCGCGGCTCGCACCTGGACCGGCACGAGAAGATCGGCCAGGGCCACATCGGGGTCGAGGCGTTCGCGGAGCTGTTCAGCCACCCGGCGACCGAGGGCGTGCCGTTCATCGCCGAGACCCCCGGGTCCCGCACCCCCGACGACCCTGACCTCGCGCTGCTGCGGGCGCTGCGCGCCGGGGAGCCCCGGTGACGGGACAGGCCGCGGGTCGCCGTACGTCGTTGCTGGCTGCGGCCGCACTGCTGACGATGACCGCGAGCTGGGGCAGCACCTTCTTCCTGATCAAGGACCTCCTCGACCGGGTGCCGACGGTGGACTTCCTCGCCGTGCGGTTCGCCATCGCGGGGCTCGCGATGCTGGCCGTCGCACCGCGGGCGATCGCGCGGCTGTCCCCGGCGACCCGCCGCCGGGCGCTCCTCCTCGGCAGCCTGTACGGCGTCGCGCAGATCCTGCAGACGGCGGGGCTGGCCCACACGCCGGCCAGCGTCTCCGGCTTCATCACCGGCCTCTACGTGGTGGCCACACCCGTGATCGCCGCGCTCGTGCTGCGCACCCGGATCACCCCGCTCACCTGGACGGCGGTGGCCCTCGCGACCGGCGGGCTCGCGGTGCTCACCCTCGACGGGTTCTCGATCGGCTACGGCCAGGCGCTGACGCTGGTCGCGGCCATCCTCTACGCCGCACACATCGTGGGCCTCGGCGCGTGGTCGACGCCGGCCGACGCGCTCGGCATGTCGGTGCTCCAGGTCCTCGTGATCGCCGCCCTGTGCGCGGTCGCCGCCCTGACCACCGGCAGCCCCGGCGTGGTGCTGCCCGACCGCGGCGCGGACTGGCTCTCCCTGGTCTACATGGCGCTGGTCGCCGGGGCGGCGGCGATGCTCGCGCAGACCTGGGCGCAGGCGCACCTGGCGCCCACGCGCAGCGCGATCATCATGAGCATGGAGCCGGTGTTCGCCGCCTTCTTCGCCGTGCTGCTGGGCGGGGAGGCGATGACGTCGCGGATGGCCGTCGGAGGGGTGATGGTCCTCTCCGCGATGCTCCTCGTCGAGGCGCTGCCCCGCCGCCGGGTCGAGGCCGAAGTGCCGCACATCGCCGTGTGACGCAACCGGAGCCACCCTCTGGATTTCGCCCGCGACGCGGGAGCACCATGGACCGCGGGGAGGGCTGATCTCGAGGAGTCAGGCGATGGCAGGTCACATCATCTACGTGCACGCGACGATCCCCGCCGGACGGCAGACGGTCTGGGACGTCATCACCGACGTCGAGCACGCCGACCAGGTCTTCCGCAGCGTCCACGACAGCACGCTCGTCAGCGACGGCCCCTTCGGCGTCGGCACGACGTGGCGCGAGAAGCGGAGCATCTTCGGGCACCGCGGGGAGGAGGAGCTCCACGTCGTGGAGTGCGAGCCACCCGGTGCGCTCACCATCGAGACCCGGCTGCGCAACGACGTCGTCCGCACGGTCTACCGGCTGACGTCGTTCGGCGAGGGCGACCACAGCACCCGGCTGGCGATGACGACGTCGGTGCAGATGCAGGACCGCTCGGCGGTCGAGCGGCTGGCGTGGAAGTTCTTCGGCGGCTTCAGCTACGAGCACACCCACCGGATGCTCGAGCACGACCTCGAGGACATCACCGCAGAGGTCGCCCGACGCAAGCAGGTCTCTGTCTGAGTGGCCGCTGACGGGACCTAGGTCCCGGCCTTCCCGGAGAGTTCGGCTCTGGGTGGACCTCGGCTCCCTGGCCAGCCTGGTCGTGGGGAGGCCAACCGAGGAGTCCGCCATGGCCGGTCACATCGTCTACGTGCACACCATCGTCCCCGCCTCCCCGCAGGCGGTCTGGGACGTCATCACCGACGTCGGGAGCGCCGACCGGGTCTTCCGCAGCGTCGACGGGAGCCGGCGGCTCGGCTCCGGACCGTTCGGCGTCGGCACCGCGTGGCAGCAGCGACGCACCGTGTTCGGCCACCACGGGACGGAAGAGCTCCGGGTCGTCGAGTGCGAGGCGCCTCGCCTGCTCGTGGTCGAGACCCGCCTCGGTCACGACGTGGTGCGCACGTCGTACCGGCTCAGCGAGATCGGCGAGAACGGCGGACGCACCCGGGTCGCCGCCACGACGATCCTCCGCACCGACGACCGCACGCCGCTCGAGCGGTTCGCGTGGGACAACTTCGGCGAGGGCCGCTACGAACGGACCCACAAGATGCTGGAGCGCGACCTCGAGGACATTGCCGCCGAGGTCGGCCGCCGCGCCCGGGTGGCCGTCTGAGCCCACCGCGTCCGGATCGCGAATCGGATCCGGCGCGGCGGGGGTCCCCGCCTAGGCTCCCGCCATGGTGGTGCCCTCCGAGCTCGTCGGCCGGCAGCACCGCCCCGACCGGTCGACCGTCTGGGTCGGCCGCGCCGGACGTCAGGTCCCGATCGGCCCCCACACGTTCACCCTCGTCGCCGGCCCGTGCGCGGTCGAGAGCCCGGACCAGGCCCTCGAGGCGGGCACCATGGCCCGCGCAGCCGGCGCCACCCTGCTCCGCGGTGGCGCGTTCAAGCCGCGCACCTCGCCGTACGCCTTCCAGGGGCTGGGCATGCGCGGCCTCGAGATCCTCGCGGCGGTCGGCGAGAGCCTGGGCCTGCCGGTCGTGACCGAGGTCGTCGACGCCCGGGACGTCGCCGCCGTCGCGGAGCACGCCGACATGCTCCAGGTCGGTGCCGGCGACATGGGGTCCGCCCTGCTCGCGGCCGTCGCCGAGGCCGGCAAGCCGGTGCTGCTCGAGCGCGGGACGACGGCCACGATCGAGGAGTGGCTGATGGCGGCGGAGTACGTCGCCCAGCGGGGCAACCTCGAGATCGTCCTCTGCGAGCGCGGCATCCGCACCTTCGAGCCGTCCACCCGGAACACCCTCGACCTCTCGGCGGTGCCCGTCGCGCAGGCGGCCAGCCACCTGCCGGTGGTCGTCGACCCCTCGCACGCCTCGGGCCGCAGCGACCTCGTGGTGCCGCTGTCGCGGGCGGCGATCGCCGTCGGCGCCGACGGGCTGGTGGTCGACGTGCATCCCGACCCGGAAGTGGCGCTCTGCGACGGGCCGTTGTCGCTGCACGGGCCCGACCTCCGCGCGCTTGCGCAGGCGGTGCGCCAGCTGCCTGCGGTGATGGGTCGGATGCCCGCGGAACCGACTACCGTGACCCCCTGACCGCACGCGACCGGACCGAGGGGGCCATGCACTGCACGCACTGTGGCCACGAGCTCGGCATCGGCCGCTTCTGCACCAACTGCGGGCAGCCCATCCCCGGCCGCCACGAGTCCGTGCCCACGGCACCCGCAGCGCCCGTCCCGTCCGGACCTCCGCCGTCCGGTCCGCCGCCGTCGGGTCCCCCGCCGCCGACCCCGCCGCCAACCGCACCGCCGGCGCCGCTGCCTGTGGTCGTCGCGACCACCGGAGCGCTGGGACCGCCTCCGGGGCCGCCCGCCGCCCACCACCGGGCGACGTGGCTGGTCTGGGCCGCCGTCGCGGCCGTGCTGCTCGTGGTGGTCGCCGTCGGCCTCGTCGTGCTGCTCGGGGGTGACGACGAGTCCGCGAAGGACCCGGCCCGGAGCCACGCCCGGGCGACCACCGAGCCGGCGACCGGCGGCTCGTCCGACCGGCCCACCCGCGGCGCCGGGACATCCTCCGCGTCGGCCGGCGGGCCCGCGGGCGACCTCCTCGCCGAGGTCGGGCGCATCCGCGTGCCCGGCACCGCACCGGCCAGCACCGACGCGCGGACCGGCGCGCCCGTGACCTTCGGCGCGGCCCACCTCACCGACGGCGACACCACCACCTGCTGGCGGGTCGCCGGCGACGCATCGGGCACGGCGCTCACGATCATCTTCACCCGGCCCGTCACGCTCACCGAGGTCGGGATGGTCAACGGCTACGCGAAGAGCTATCCCGGCTACGACGGCTACCGGCTCAACCGGAAGGTGCTCGCCGTGCGGTGGGTCCTCGACGACGGCACCGAGGTCGCTCAGCGGCTCACCGTCGACCGCCGGATGCAGACCGTCCCGGTCGACGCCGGCGCCGGCGCCACCACCACCCTGCGCCTCGAGATCGACCAGGTCTCCCCTCCCGGCCCCGGCGAGTTCGGCAAGGACTTCACCGCCATCAGCGAGCTGCACCTCGTCGGCTCCCCCTCCTGAAAATTGCGCCGAGTCGGCGGGGTCAGAGGGTGGCGAGGACCTCGGCGGCGGCCTCGGCGTCCTGGCGGGACACGTCGAGGTGGGTGACGAGGCGGACGGTACGGGCGCCGACGGCGCCGATGAGGACGCCCTGCTCCCGGGCGCGGGCGACCAGGCCCGCGGCGTCGTCGGACTCGAAGGCGACGATGTTGGTGTCGACCGTGGCCGGGTCCACGCCGACCGCCTCGGCGAGCAGGCGCGCGTGGGCGTGGTCGTCGGCGAGCCGCTCGACGTGGTGGTCGAGCGCGTGCATCCCGGCCGCCGCCAGTACGCCGACCTGGCGCATCCCGCCACCCAGCCGCTTGCGACGGACCCGCGCCTCCGCGATCGCGTCGGCGGGACCGACGACCAGCGAGCCGACCGGCGCGCCGAGGCCCTTGGACAAGCAGACCGCGATCACGTCGGCGATCGCGCCGTAGTCCGCCAGCGGGGTGCCGGTCGCGACGTGCGCGTTCCAGATCCGCGCGCCGTCGACGTGCACGGCCGCTCCGTGGTCGTCGGCGAACGAGCGCAGCGCGCGGAGGTCCTCCATCGGGATCACCGCGCCGCCCGCGAAGTTGTGGGTGTTCTCGACCGAGATGGCCGCGGTCCGGACGAAGAACGGCCCCAGGTCCGGGGAGAACATCTCCGCGAGGGCCGCCAGGTCCACCTGCCCCTCGTGGTGGCGCCAGGTGCGCATCGTGACGCCGCTGATCGCACCGTGCGCGCCGAGCTCCGCACGGGCGATGTGAGCCCGCGCCTCGCACAGGACCTCCTGGCCGGGAGCGACGAGCAGCCCGACCGCGAGCACGTTGGCCATCGAGCCGGTCGGCGTGAACAGCGCCGCTTCCTTGCCGAGGAGGCCCGCGACCCGCTCCTCGAGCGCGGTCACCGTCGGGTCCTCCCCGTAGACGTCGTCACCGACCTCGGCGGCGGCCATCGCCGCCCGCATCTCCTCGGTCGGGCGGGTGACGGTGTCGGAGCGCAGGTCGATCACCCGAGCATCCTCGCCGACGGGGCAAGGGCCCGCACCACCTCAGCTGATCGTCAGGCCGACCTTCGGCGTCCAGCCCGACTTGTCGTCGGCGGCGGCATTGTTCGTGCGGGAGCGGACGACGTAGTCGCCGGACCTGCTGGGGTCGAACTTGCCCGTCGGCCGCAGCGTGTCGTTGCGCAGGGTGCGCCACTCCGAGGCACTGGCGCGCTTGTACTGCACGTCGTACGAGATCCCGGCGGGGCCGGGGATCGACGCCCAGCGCAGCTTCCACCCGTCGGTGGCGGAGCCGCTCACGACCTCGAGCGGGATGACGACCTGCCCGTGCATCGTGCTGTGGATCGAGCAGTGGTAGCGGTACCTGCCGGAGAACCGGAACGTCACCTCGGCCGTCCCGCCGCTGGCACTGATGGAGCCGGTGTCGAAGAAGCCGTCGTCCGACGTCGCGGTGTGGGCGGTGGCGTCCTCGTTGGTCCAGGTGACCGTCGTTCCCATCGGGACGGTCAGGCGTGCCGGCGCGAAGGCCATGCCCGCGATCGTCACGGCCGGGTTGACCAGCGCCGACGACGGCGGAGCGAGGGACAGCAGCGAGCCGGCCGCGATCGCCGCGACGACGGGGGCGACCGGCCGGGTCCGGGTCACGGGACCGACCTCAGCAGCACCGACCTGGTGCCGGTCCGCAGGCCGGTGGGGTGCGGCCGCGCCGCCCGCACCACGACCTTCCCGGTCATGTCCGGGTGGATCGTGCAGTGGTAGCGGAAGGTGCCGGTCCTGCGGAACACGTGCCGGTAGGTCTCGCCGGGCTGCTTCACCCCGCTCCCCCAGCCGCTGCCGGTCACGGTGTGCGCCACGTTGTCGTTGAACGTCCACTTCACCGCGTGGCCGACCGTGATCCGGACGGTCTGCGGCGTGTACTGCATGTTGTCGACATCGACGACCTTGGCGGCCTGCGCGGGGCCGGCGAGGAGCAGCGGGGCCGCGGCCGCGAGCACGACCGCGAGGACAAGTCGGGACCACCTCATGCGGGCAGCGTAGGACGACCGAGGCCGCCTGGCGAGGGGTCGCGGAGACCTAGCGGCGCTGCAGCATCTCGGCGACGAGGAAGGCCATCTCCAGCGACTGGACCCGGTTGAGCCGCGGGTCGACCACCGACTCGTAGCGGTGGGCCAGGCCGTGCTCGTCGAGCTCCTCGCCGCCGCCGATCACCTCGGTGACGTCGTCGCCGGTGTTCTCGACCAGGATGCCGCCGGGGACCGTGCCGAGCGCCTGGTGCACGTCGAAGAAGCCCTGCACCTCACCGAGCACGTCCTCGAAGCGGCGGGTCTTGTAGCCGTTGGACGTCGAGAAGGTGTTGCCGTGCATCGGGTCGCAGATCCAGGCGACGCTGACGCCCTCCGCGGTGACCTTCTCGACCAGCGGCGGGAGGCCGTCGCGGATCTTGTCGGCGCCGAAGCGGGTGATGAAGGTCAGCCGACCGGCCTCGTTCTCGGGGTTCAGGGCCCGGGCGAGGGCGAGCGCGTCGTCAGCGGTCGCGGTCGGGCCGAGCTTCACGCCGATCGGGTTGCGGATGTGGCGGAAGTACTCCACGTGCGCCCCGTCGAGCTGGCGGGTGCGCTCGCCGATCCACACGAAGTGGCCCGACACGTTGTAGGGCTGCTCGGTGCGCGAGTCGATCCGCGTCATCGCGTGCTCGTACTCGAGCAGCAGCGCCTCGTGGCTGGAGTAGAAGTCGACCCGGTGGAACTCGTCGGGGTTGGCCCCGATGGCCTTCATGAAGGTGAGCGCGCGGTCGATCTCGGCGGCCATCTGCTCGTACTTCTTGCCGGCCGGGCTGTTGCGCACGAACTCGGAGTTCCACGCGTGGACCTGCCGCAGGTCGGCGTAGCCGCCGGTGGTGAAGGCGCGCACGAGGTTCAGCGTCGACGCGGAGTGGTGGTAGACCTCGAGCAGCCGCTGCGGGTCGGGGATCCGGCACTCGGGGGTGAAGTCGAAGCCGTTGACCGCGTCGCCGCGGTAGGCCGGCAGGGTCACCTCCTCGCCGTTGATGACCCGGGTCTCGTCGTTGCTGGAGCGCGGCTTGGCGTACTGCCCGGCGAGCCGCCCGACCTTCACGACGGGCACCGACGCGGCGTAGGTCAGGACGACGGCCATCTGCAGCAGCACCCGCAGCTTGTTGCGGGTGTTGTCGGCGGTCGCACCGGCGAACGTCTCGGCGCAGTCGCCGCCCTGGAGCAGGAACGCCTCGCCCCGGCTCACCGCGGCGATCTTGTCCTTCAGGTCGTCGCACTCGCCCGCAAAGACCAGCGGCGGCAGGGTGCGCAGCCGCTCGACGGCCGCGGCGAGCGCCACGGGGTCGTCGTACGTCGGCTGCTGGGCGGCGCCGATGGCGTGCAGCTGCTCGAGCGAGGGGATGCCGGTCACCCGACAAGGGTACGGCGCCCCGCGGGACCCCACCGAACCAGCGCTGCCCCGTGGACGCCGCACCCGACGGGCGGCGGTAGCGTCACGCCATGGCACACACGATGAGGGTCCGCCGCGGCCTGGCCCGAGGAATCATCCGGGCGACGCGCTGGCGCCTCGTCGGGAACGTGCCGGACGCCGGCATCCTCGTGGGCGCGCCGCACACCTCGGCGTGGGACTGGGTGGTGATGCTCCTGATCGCCTGGGCCAACGCCAAGAAGCCCCAGGTCCTGATCAAGCACACCTGGTTCAAGGGCCCGGCCGGCTGGATCCTGCGTCGCACCGGCGGCATCCCGCTCGACCGGGAGAACCCGGGCGCCACGATCCGCGCCCTGCTCGCCGAGGCCGAGGGCCACGAGTCCTTCATGCTGGTGATCGCCCCCGAGGGCACCCGCGGCAGCGGCGAGTACTGGAAGCCGGGCTTCTACCGGATCGCCCAGCAGACCGGCCTGCCCGTCGCCCTGGGCTTCGTCGACGGCCCGAGCCGCACGATGGGCATGGGCCCGTCGTTCCACCCCACGGGCGACGTCGCCGCCGACATGGACCTGGTCCGGGCCTTCTACGCCGACAAGCGCGGCATCCGCCCGGCCGGCCGCACCGAGCCGCGGCTGCGCGAGGAGGGGCCCGCCTCCCCGTCCTGAACCGGGACGAAGTCCCCTACCAGCGGCGTGCGGGCGGGCGCGAGACTGGCACCGACGGCGTAGAGGGACGCCGGGGATCGAGGTGCTCGTGTCCAGGACCAGCGCAGGGTCGACGGAGATCTCCGGCTACCCGGCCCCCGCGGAGTCCATGGCCCGCCTCTTCCACGACCGCGTGGCCGCCACCCCGGACGCCGAGGCGTTCCGCTTCCCGACCGACGCCGGCTGGGGCTCCGCGACCTGGGCGCAGGTGGCGGAGACGGTCCGGACGATCGCGGCCGGGCTCCTGGCGCTCGGCCTCCGGGCCGAGGACCGCGTGGCCATCGCGAGCAGCACCCGCATCGAGTGGGTGTACGCCGACCTCGCCATCATGTGCGCGGGCGGGGCGACCACGACCGTCTACCCCTCGACCGGTTCGGACGACGTCGCCTTCATCCTGGCCGACAGCGGCTCGAGGGTCGTCTTCGCCGAGGACGACGCACAGGTCGCCAAGCTCCGGGAGCGGCGCGCGCTGCTGCCCGACGTCGACCGGGTCGTCACGTTCGACGGCACGCCGGACGGTGACTGGGTCATCGGGCTGGCGGACCTGGAGGCGCTCGGCGCCAAGCACCTCGTCGAGCACCCCACCGCGGTCGACGAGTCGGTCGCGGCGGTGCGCCCCGAGCACCTGGCGACGCTGATCTACACGTCCGGGACCACCGGCCGGCCCAAGGGCGTCGAGCTGCCGCACCGCTGCTGGACCTACATCGCGGCGGGCGCGACGAGCCTCGACCTGATCTCGCCGGACGACCTGCAGTACCTCTGGCTCCCCCTGGCCCACGCCTTCGGCAAGATGCTCACGGTCGTCCAGCTCCAGATCGGCTTCGCCAGCGCCGTCGACGGCCACCTCGACCGGATCGTCGAGAACCTCTCCGTCATCCGGCCCACGTTCATGGCCGGCCCACCCCGGATCTTCGAGAAGGTGCACGCGAAGGTCGTGCAGACCGTCGAGGAGGAGGGCGGCCTCCGGCACCGCCTCTTCACCTGGGCCTTCCGCGTGGGCGGCCAGGCCGCGGACGCCCGGCTGCGGCACGTCCGGCCGAGCCTGCCCGTGCAGGCGCAGCTCCTGGTGGCCGACCGGCTGGTGCTCTCCCGGATCCGTGAGCGGCTGGGCGGGCGCATCCGCTTCCTGGTCTCCGGGAGCGCGGCGCTGTCGACCGACGTCTCGAAGTGGTTCTGCGCCGCTGGGCTCCCGCTCCTCGAGGGCTACGGGCTCACCGAGACCAGCTCGGGCACCTGCATCGCCCGGCTCGACGACCCGCAGTCCGGCCTGGTCGGGCCCCCGCTCCCCGGCACCGAGATCAGGGTGGCCGACGACGGCGAGATCTTCACCAGGGGCCCCGGCGTCATGAACGGCTACCACAACCTTCCCGAGGTGACCGCCGAGGTGCTGAGCGAGGACGGCTGGCTCGCGACCGGTGACGTCGGCGAGATCGACGACCAGGGTCGGCTCCGCATCACCGACCGGAAGAAGGACCTGGCCAAGACGTCCGGCGGCAAGTACATCGCGCCGCAGGCCATCGAGGTGCTGTTCAAGGCGGTCTGCCCGCTCGCGAGCAGCATGCTGGTGCACGCCGACGGTCGCAACTACGCGACAGCACTGGTCACCCTCGACCCGGAGGCCCTCGCCCAGTGGGCGCGCGCGCAGGGCCTGGACGCGGACGACTACGCCACGCTCACGGCGGACCCCGCCGTGCTCGACTACGTCCGCTCCTGCGTGGACGTGGTCAACGGCCGCCTCAACCGCTGGGAGACCATCAAGGACTTCCGCATCCTCGACCGGGACCTCACCGTCGACGGCGGCGAGCTGACCCCGAGCATGAAGGTCAAGCGCAAGGTCCTCGAGTCGCGGTACCGGTCGCTGCTCGACTCGATGTACGAGGGCGTGCGGCATGGATGACCTGACCCCGGTCCGCCTGCGGGACGGCACGGCGGCGTTCGTCGTACCGCTGCTGCACGCGAACCGCGAGGCGCTCCAGGAGGAGTACGAGCACCTGTCCAACGAGACCCGGTTCGACCGCTTCCTGACCTCGGTCCCGCGGCTCACCGAACCCATGCTCGACCGCCTCGTGGACGACGTCGACGGGGTCGACCACATCGCGCTCGTGGCGATCGTCGTCACGGAGGACGGGATCGAGCAGCCGCTGGGTCTGGCCCGGATCGTCCGCTACCCCGACGACCCGGCGACGGCGGACGTCGCCGTCACGGTGGAGGACGCGTGGCAGGGACGGGGCGTCGCCACCGCGCTGCTCGAGGTCCTGATGCAGCACCGCCCCGAGGGGGTGACGCGGATCGACACGGTCGTCAGCGAGACCAACGCCGCCTCGCTGGCCATGCTGCGGCACCTCGGCGACGCCGAGGTCTCACCGCCCCGCGCGGGCACGCGGCGGGTCGTGATCGACCTGCCCGCCCCGGCCGCGGCGGCCGGGCTGCCGCGGCCGGTCAGTCGAGTCGCACCCGCTCGCCGAGCCGCGGCACGACGGCGAACCAGCCCAGCTCGTCGGTGATCCGGGCGGCGAGGGCGGCCGAGGAGCCCGGCTCGCCGTGGACGACGTACACGACGTCCGGCGCGGCCGGCGCCGAGGAGAGCCAGGCGAGCAGCTCGTCGGCGTCCGCGTGCACCGAGAAGTCCGCGTCGTCGACGATCTCGGCCCGGACCGGCACGTAGCGGCCGTGCATCTTCAGCTGGCGCGCTCCGTCCTGGAGCTGCCGGCCCCGCGTGCCGATGGCCTGGTAGCCGGTGAGCACGACGCAGTTGCGCGAGTCCGGGAGCTGGTGGGCGAGGTGGTGGACCACCCGGCCGCCGGTCGCCATCCCGGACGCCGACACCACGATGCACGGCTCGTCCGGCTCGTTGAGGCGCACGGACTCGGACGCGTCCGAGACGCCACGCACCCCGAGCTCGGCCAGGACCGTGCCGAGGCGGTCGGCCTCCGGCCGCAGCTGGGCGCAGCCCTCCTCGGCGGTGCGGCGGTAGACCGACAGCGTGGCCAGCGCCATGGGGCTGTCGACGTAGACGGGCACGTGCGGGATCTGGCCGGCCTTCAGCAGCCGGTGCAGCTCCAGCAGGACCAGCTCGGTGCGGTCGACGGCGAAGGCCGGGATCAGCACGCTGCCGCCGCGCTTCACCGTGCGACGCACGGCCCGGGCGAGCCGGTCGGGGTCGGGCGGCGGGTGCACGCGGTCGCCGTACGTCGACTCCACGACCATCACGTCGGCGGCCGGGGGTGGTGCCGGCGGCCGGAGCAGCGGGTGCTGCCGCCGACCGAGGTCACCGCTGAACACCACCCGCTGCTCGCCGGCCTCGACCAGCACGCTGGACGAGCCGAGGATGTGCCCCGCCGACTGGAGGACGGCCCGGAGGCCGGGAGCCAGGTCGGCGGCGACGCCGTACTCCACGGGCTGGATCAGGTCCAGGGTGCGCTCGACGTCGTCGAGGTCGTAGAGCGGCAGGGCGGGACGGTGCTTGGAGTAGCCGCCGGCGTTGGCGTGCCGCGCGTCCTCCTCCTGGAGGTGCGCGCTGTCGCGGAGCACGATCGCGACCAGGTCCGCGGTCTCCGAGGTGCACACGATCGGCCCGTCGAACCCGTCGGCCACCAGACGCGGGAGGTACCCGCAGTGGTCGAGGTGCGCGTGGGTGACCACGACCGCGTCGAGGCTCGTGGCCGGCACCTCGTCGGGCGCCCAGTTCCGTCGGCGGAGCTCCGCCAGGCCCTGGTAGAGGCCGGCGTCGACCAGCGCCCGCGACGTCGCGTGCTCGACGAGGAACCGGCTGCCGGTCACCGTGCCGGCCGCTCCCAGGAACGTCAGAACCGGGCTGGTCATCGGCGTCTCCTCACCGCGGGACTGCGTGCGTCTGTGCTTCCAGTCTCCGGCGGCGCCCGGTGCGCGGGCAGGGTCGATGGTCCCGACCTCGGCAGCCGGCCCCGCCGTGGCGGTCAAGGCGGGTCAGTTGATGATCTCGCCGCGCTCGTCCGCGAGGATCGTGGCGAGCCGGTCACGCCACGCCTGGAGCGCCTCGGGCGCCAGCCGGGTCCAGTCGGTCACCTCGCCGACGACCCGCAGCGGCTCGGCGCTGCGGTAGGACCGGGTCGGGTTGCCGGGGAACTTCTTGTCGGTCACGTTGGGGTCGTTCTCGAACGCCCCGGTGGGCTCCACGACGTAGACCCGCGGCTCGCCCTCCCCCGCCGCGAGCTCCGCGGCGAGGCCGGCGCCGTCGACCAGGGCGGTGAAGTAGACGTGGTTCATCACGATCTCCGGCCGGTAGTTCGACCGGAAGCCGGCGGTGAGCAGCCCACCCACCACGAGATCGGCCTTGGTCCCGTGGAAGAACGGCCCCTCGTCCAGCGCGCCGGTCACGGGCACAGCGTAGACACGCGCGACACCCCCGGCGTGCTGCCCCGTCCCCCCGCCGCGATGTCCGCCTCGACCACGCCGGCGGCCAGCGGTGCGATGATCGCGAGATGGAGCTGACGCTCGCGGACGGCCGGGTCCTGGAGCACCTGACCTTCGGCGCTCCGGAGGGCGCGCCCGTGGTCCTGTTCCCCGGGACGCCGGCCACCGCGGCGGGTGGCGCCGTGGTGGCGGAGGCCGCCGCGGCGGCCGGGGTGCGGCTGATCGCCACCTCCCGGCCCGGCTACGGACGCTCGACGACCTCGCCGCCCGGCCTCGTCGCCGTCGCGCGCGACACGGTCGAGCTGCTGGACGCCCTCGGCGTCGCGCGGGTCGGCGTGCACGGCATCTCCGGTGGCGGTCCCTATGCCCTGGCGCTTGCCGCCGCGGCGCCGGAGCGGGTCGACCGGGTGGTCGTCAGCGCGGGACCGGGATCGCACCTCGACCTCGGCGGCCTGTCCGAGACCGAGGCCGCCGCCGTGCGGCTGTCCCAGGCCGGCGACCACGACGACGCGGCGCGCCTGCTCCACCCCGAGGCAGCCGAGCAGTTCGGCGACGCCGCATCCATGAGCCTCGCCGACTTCCGGGCCCGGCACTTCCCCGCCGGCCCGCCTCCCGACAGCTGGTTCGCGGACAGGCCCGGGCCGTTCGAGCTCTTCGTCGCCGACATGCACCGAGCCGTCCAGCGCCCCGACGGCTACGTCCGGGACAACCTGTCGTGGTGCGGCCCGTGGGACGTCGACCTCGCCGCGATCACGTGTCCCGTCCTCCTGGCCTACGGCCGCGACGACCCGACGGTGCCCGCCGCCCACGGCGAGTGGCTCGCCGCCCGGCTGCCGCACGCGGAGCTGCAGCTGCACCCCGGCGGCCACGGCGACGTCACCTTCGGGCTCGCGGCGGAGGCGTACGAGTACCTCACCCGATGAGCGGCGCGGCCCGCGCGCGGACGAGACCTCAGGGCCGGAAGACCACCTTCACCATGCCCTCCTCCTTCTTCTGGAAGTGCTCGTAGGCGTCCGGCGCCTGCTCCAGCGGGAGGTGGTGGGTGGCGAAGGCGTCGACGCCGAACGGGTCGTCGTCGACCAGCATGGGCAGCAGCTCGTCGGTCCAGGCGCGGACGTTGGCCTGGCCCATCCGCAGCTGGATCTGCTTGTCGAACAGCTGCATCATCGGGATCGGGTCGGCGGCGCCGCCGTACACCCCGGAGATCGAGATCGTGCCGCCGCGGCGGACGGCGTCGATGGCGGTGTAGAGGGCCGCCAGCCGGTCGACGCCCGCGTTCTTCATGAGCGGCTCGGCGACGGCGTCCGGCAGCAGGCCGGCTGCCTTCTGGATGAAGGTCGCCGAGGGCGACCCGTGGGCCTCCATGCCGACGGCGTCGATGACCGAGTCGGGGCCCCGGCCGCCGGTGAGCTCGCGGACCGCCTCACCGATGGTGCCGGACTTCTCGACCTCGTCGAGGTCGAGCACCTCGGCACCGAAGGCCTCGGTCCGGGCCAGCCGCTCGGGCACCCGGTCCACCGAGATCACCCGGTGGCCCTGCTTGACGGCCATCCGGGCTGCCATGTCGCCGATCGGCCCGGCGCCGAGCACCATCACCGTGCCGCCGTCGGGGACGGCGGCGTACTTCAGCGCCTGCCACGCCGTCGGGAGTACGTCGGACAGGAACAGGAACCGGTCGTCGGAGTGCTCCTCCGGCAGCTTGACCGGCAGGAAGTCGGCGAACGGGACCCGGAGGTACTCCGCCTGCCCGCCCGGCACCTGGCCGTAGAGCTTGCTGTAGCCGAAGAAGCTCGCGCCCGTGCCGTGCTCGTGGTTCTGGGTCGTCTCGCACTGGCTGTAGAGGTTCTGCTCGCACATCCAGCACGATCCGCAGCACACGTTGAACGGCACCACGACCCGGTCGCCGGCCTTGAGGTCGGTGACGGCGGAGCCGACCTCCTGGACGATGCCCATCGGCTCATGACCGACGATGTCGCCGGCCTCCATGAACGGCGCGAGCGTCTCGTAGAGGTGCAGGTCGGAGCCGCACAGCCCGGTCGACGTGATCTTGATGATCGCGTCCGTCGGCTCCTCGATCCGCGGGTCGGGGACCTCCTCGACGACCATCTTGTGCGTTCCCTGCCACGTGACTGCCTTCATACCGTTGCCCACTTCCGGTCGGTCGCTGCTCGTGTCGTGCTGAGGTCTCGCAGCCGGTACCCGCGGCCCGGACGGCTCAACCAGGGGTCACGGTGCGGGCAGGATCTCCAGCTGCCGCAGCAGGAAGAGGAACGCGGTGGCGAACGGGTTCGCCTTGGACTCCTCCTCCACGACCGCCCAGTCCACCTGCTCGCGGACGGCGCGGGCCACGGGGAGCACCCGGCCGAAGTCGCAGGCGTGCTCCTCCATCGCGTTCAGCCGGTCGCCCATCAGCACGGTCGCGGAGAGCACGGGCATCTGCACCGACTCCACCTCGATCTCGTCGACGTCGGCGAACCTGCTGCGCTCGATCGGGATGCCGCGCGCCCGGAAGATCACGTCGACCATCGCCTCGTCGACGTAGACCTTGAACAGCCAGTCCTCCGGCGGCTGGACCACCTGGAGGCCGTGCCCCGCGAGGAGGTCCTGGACGCGTCCGGCGTCCTCCTCGGCGACCATGAAGTCGACGTCGTGGTCGGGCTCGGGCCCGCCGCGGGCCCACATCCCGTAGCTGCCGGCGAGCGCGAACGGGACGTCGCTGGACTTGAGCGTCACGGCGACGAGCTTGAGGGCCTCCCGGAGGCCGCGTTGGTTCTCGGTCATGGGAGTCCTGCGGTACCCGCGTGCCGCGGACGCATGCTGTCGGCGGGAGCGGGGTACCTGACCTGCGATGCGGCTGGTGACCTTCAACATCCTCAACGGACGCTCCCAGCACGACCACCAGGTCGACGTCGCCGTGCTGCGGGCCGCCGTCCGTGACCTCGACCCCGACCTGCTCGCGCTGCAGGAGGTGGACCGCAACCAACCGCGGTCGCAGCTGGCGGACCTGACCGCCGTCGCCGCGGAGGCGATGGGTGCGGTCGACCACCGCTTCGTCGCCGCGCTGGCCGGGAGCCCGGGGGCGACCTGGACGGCCGCGACCGGGGACGAGCAGCCCGACGACGCGGCGTACGGGATCGCGCTGCTCAGCCGGTTCCCCGTCACGGGGTGGGAGGTGGTGCGCCTCCCGGCGGTGCGGACCCGGGTGCCCGTGCGGTTCGCCGGCGTGCTGCCGACCTTCGTCCGCGACGAGCCGCGGGTCGCGGTGGCGGCGTCGGTCGACTCCCCCGTCGGCCACCTGACGGTCGCGACCACGCACCTGTCGTGGGTGCGCTGGTGGAACCCGCGCCAGCTGCGTCACCTGCGCTGCGCGCTCCAGGGAGTACGACGACCGCTGCTGCTCACCGGGGACCTCAACATGTCGGTGGACCGGGCCGCCCGGATCAGCGAGATGACCCCGTTGGCGCGGCAGGCCACGTTCCCCGCCGACTCCCCCACCGAGCAGCTCGACCACGTGCTGCTCGACGCGGACGGCGACCGCTCACTCCGGGTCGTCCGGTCCGAGGCGTGCCGGATGCCGCTCTCGGACCACCGGGCGCTCGTGGTCGACCTCGCCCTGGCGTGACCTCAGGCGGGGAGGACCGGCTCCCCCCGCACGAGCACCGCGGCCGGACGGCCGAGCGCCTCCGGCTCGGTGCGCAGGTCGCCGTCGACGACGAGGAGGTCGGCGGCCAGGCCCGGCCGGAGCGCGCCGGTCACGTCACCCACCCCGCAGGCGTCGGCGGCACCCGAGGTGCCGGCCTCGAGCGCCTCCGCGACCGGGTAGCCGGCCTTCACCAGGTCGGTGACGGCGATCCACGCGTTGCCGTGGGCCTTGAGCGGCATCGCGCCGGCGTCGACGCCGGGCACCACCCGGACGCCGCGCTCGCGCATCCGGCCGACCTGGGCGTAGCGCTGCTGGAAGAACTGGATCATGTCGATGCCGAGCCGCTCCTGGACCTCGAGCACCTGCGGCGGCGGTGGCGGCATCAGGGGCACGAGCGACATGTCGTTGCCCATCGTGGGGTCGACCTGCAGGCCGGCGGCAGCCACCCGGTCCAGCAGCTCGTCGGGGATGGCGGCGCCCTGCTCCGTCATCCCCGTGAAGTGCTCGATCCCGTCCACGTCCGCAGCGACGGCGGCCTCCATCCCGGCGATCGAGTGGGCGTGGGCGAGCACCCGCAGGCCCAGCCGGTGGGCCTCCTCCACGAGGACCCGCAGCTCAGCGGCCGCGTACTGCGCACCGAACATGTCCGTGCCGGGGGTGAGGAACCCGCCGCTGGCCATCACCTTGATGACGTCGACGCCGCGCTCGTGGTGCTCGCGCACGGCGGTGCGCAGCTCGTCGGGCGTGCTCGCCACGCAGCCGAGGAAGTGGCAGTGGCCGCCGGGCATCGTGATCGGTGGGCCCGCGGCCACGACCCGGGCCAGCCCCTGCCCGCCGTCGGCGAACGCCAGGGTCCGGTAGCCCACGTCCCCCAGGTCGCGCACGGTCGTCACCCCGGCGGCGGCCTGCGCCGCCAGCGACCGCCGGATCTGGTCGTCGACCTCCTCCGCGCTCAGCGTCCCGGCCCGCTCGAGCGAGCCGGGGCCGCCGTCGGAGACCAGGTGGACGTGGGCGTCGACGAGGCCGGGCAGCAGCGTCCCGTCGTAGGTCGTGACGGGGCAGTCGGCGGGGACGTCGTACGCCGCCGGCTCGACGCCGACGATCGTGCCGTCCTCGACCAGGACGGTGGCGCCGTCGGCGAGGAAGCGGGTGCCGTCGAACGCGACGGGAGCACGGAGAGCCTGCATGCAGACAGTGGACACCCGGAGGGCGCCCGCCAACCACCGTGTTACCCGAAGAAGACCTGCGCCTCGGCGTACTCCTCGGGGCTGACGACCTTGAGCTCGCCGGTGCCCTCGATCAGCGGCACCCGGACGATGTCGGTGCCGCGGAGCGCGACCATCTTCCCGAAGTCGCCCTCCGCGACGGCCGCAGCGGCCTGCAGCCCGAACCGGGTCGCGAGCCACCGGTCGAACGCGGTCGGGGTGCCGCCGCGCTGGATGTGGCCGAGGACCACCGCGCGGGCCTCCTTGCCGGTGCGCTGCTCGATCTCCTTCGCGAGGCGATCGCCGATCCCGCCGAGGCGGACGTGCCCGAACTCGTCCTTCTCGCCGCTCTGGAGGGTCATCCCGGTGCCATCGGCGGGCAGGGCGCCCTCGGAGACGACGATGATCGGCGCGTACTGGGTCTGGAACCGGGTCTCCACGTGCGCGCACACGGCGTCGATGTCGAACGGCTGCTCGGGGATGAGCACCGCGCTGGCGCCGCCGGCGATGCCGGAGTGCAGCGCGATCCAGCCGGCGTGCCGCCCCATCACCTCGACCACGAGGACGCGGTGGTGGGACTCGGCGGTCGTGTGCAGGCGGTCGATGGCCTCGGTCGCGATGTTGACGGCGGTGTCGAAGCCGAAGGTGAAGTCGGTGCCGGAGAGGTCGTTGTCGATGGTCTTCGGTACGCCGACCACGCGCACGCCCTCCTCGGCGAGCTTGGTCGCGACGCCCAGGGTGTCCTCGCCGCCGATCGCGACGAGGGCGTCGACCCCCGCGGCCGCCAGGTTGGCGGTGATCCGCCGCACGCCGTCCTCGACGGCGAACGGGTTGGTCCGCGACGAGCCGAGGATGGTGCCGCCGCGCGGCAGGATGCCGCGGCACTGCTCGATCCCCAGCGGCATCATCACGCCCTCCAGCGGACCCCGCCAGCCGTCCCGGAACCCGACGAACTCGAAGCCGAACTCCTTCACGCCGCGCCGGACCACGGCCCGGATCACCGCGTTCAGGCCCGGGCAGTCGCCGCCTCCGGTGAGCACTCCGACGCGCATCTGGTCTCCCTCTTCCGCCTCTTGGATCGTTCAACACGACCGAGCCTAGCGAGATGTCCGCCGCGGTGCGGATGACTACGGTGTGGCCATGACGTTCTCGATCGTGGCGCGCTCCGCAGACGGCGAGTCCTGGGGAGTCGCCGTCGCCTCCAAGTTCCTTGCGGTCGGCTCCGCGGTGCCCGCCGCCGTCGCCGGCGTCGGCGCCATCGCCACCCAGGCTCTGGCCAACGTCGCCTACAAGGGCCTCGCGCTGTCGCACCTCGACGAGGGCGCGACCGCGTCGGTCGCGCTCCAGCGGCTCCTCGAGGAGGACGACGGCCGCGACCACCGCCAGGTCGGCATCGTCGACCTGGACGGCGGCGCCGCGAGCCACACCGGACCGGCCTGCCTGGACTGGGCCGGCGGCACGACGGGTGAGGGCTACGCGATCCAGGGCAACATCCTCGCCGGGTCGGAGGTGGTCGAGGCGATGGAGGAGGCCTACCTCGCCAGCGACCCGGACCTGCCGCTCGAGCGGCGGCTGCTCGCCGCGCTGCGGGCCGGGGACGACGCCGGTGGCGACAGCCGCGGCCGGCAGTCCGCCGCCGTCCTGGTCGTGCGGGAGGGCGCGGGCTACGGCGGGCTCGACGACGTCGCGGTCGACCTGCGCGTCGACGACCACCCGGAGCCGATCCCCGAGCTGGAGCGGCTGCTCGACCTCCACGAGCTCTACCTGGTCGCCACCGCCGAGGAGGAGAAGGTCGAGGTCGACGACGCGCTGCGCGCCGAGCTCGACGCCTACGCCGTCGCCCAGGGCCGCGACGACTTCGCCGCGTGGGTGGGTGCGGAGAACTACGAGATGCGCGTCGCCGGCGACCTGTCGTGGGTCGACCGACGCATCCTGGAGATCGTCCGCGGCGGCTAGCGCGGGTCAGATCGCCTCGGCCACCACCCTGGCGACGTCGACGCCGTCACTGCGACCTCCCCCGGTGGTGAAGAGGACCGCCGTGCGCCCGACGAGCATGAGCACGACGGCCACCGGACCGTCCTCGGTCTGGACCACGTTGATCCCCGCGACGTCGCCCACGCCGATCGGGTCGAACCCGCCCTGGTCGACCGCCTCCCGGTAGTGCTCGCGGAGCTTCTTCAGGTCGGTGCTCCTCGCCCACTTGGACAGGGTCATGTCGATGCCGTTGGCGTCGGAGTGCCGGACCCGGATGCACCGGTAGGTGTCCGGGTTGCCGGACAGGTCCTGGTTGTAGACCGGCCACGAGCCGGGCGAGAACCGCTGGGCGAGGCCCGCCTTCTTGATGACCTTGCACGCCTTGTTGTAGTCGACGCCCGTGCAGCCCTCGGAGCCCTTGCGGGCACGGACGATGATCTTGGTGCCGTCGGGCAGCGCGTTCCGCGTGCCGTTGGTGAGGATGGTCCAGAAGTTGTCGCTGACCAGCTCGTAGTCGTCCGGGTCGGGGGCCTGGCGGCAGAACGAGACCACGTCGCCGTCCTTGACCTCGATCACGCTCTCGGTGGTGAGCCGCGCCCAGGCGTAGACCCCCTCGGGCAGCTGGTACTCGAACTCGACCCGCTCCACGTCGGGCTGCACGTGGAAGATGCGGAACTTGCCCTGGAGCCCGACCTCGAAGGAGACCTTCTTCTCGCTCACGCCCGGCTCGACGGTGGTCGTCACGGCCTCGTCCTTGGTGAGCGCCGGTCCGTGCGCCGGCACGGCCTTCATCCGGTCGCCCCAGAACGCGCCGAGCTCCGAGCCGAGAGACCGGCGACTGGCGAGGTAGGCCTCCAGCGCGTCGGTGGGCCCCGGAGCGGAGTAGCCGGTGATGACCGCGCGGATCAGCGGCCAGTCGGCGGTCCCCCGGATCAGCCCGTGGTCGTCGAGGAGCTGGAGGAAGCGGTTCATCGCGTAGGGGTGACCGGGCCAGGTCCCGCCGACGGGGACGTCCAGCGGGAGCCGCGGGAGCAGCGCGTCGTCGTTGTCGTCGTGGTCCGGGTAGCCGGCGGTCGGCTCGAACCAGGAGGCGGCCGCCTCCTCGAACCAGTTGTCCGGCAGGTTCGCACCCGCGAAGCCGCTGCTGTAGACGTGGAACAGCTCGTGGGCGCCGGTGGCCGCCATCGCGTGGACCGCCCGGTCGGCGCGGACGACCACGGCGTCGACCGAGGTGTTCGCGCAGGTGTTGGACGTGATGCCGGTCTGGGCCCCGTCGAAGGGACCGGGCACCAGGATGATCGGGACCCGCCAGCCCGGCGCGCCGCGCGGGTTGGCGCCGAGGCCCTGGTTGAGCAGGCTGCTCGGGTCGTGCCCGTCGAGGTCCGCCTGGAAGTCGGCCGCCTTCGTCGGGTCGACGCCGGCGACGTAGCGCACCTCCCAGGACTCGTCCGCGGGAGCGGCGAGGGTCGTCGCCGCGACGCCGGTGTCGACGCAGCCCGCGGCGCCGTTCCACGGGCCCTCCGCGGCTGCGGGGGCGACCGGCAGCGCCAGCACACCGGAGGCGGCGAGCAGGCTGACAACGGCGAGCCGACCGTGGGCGGGACGACGTCCCATGCGCGGACGCTAGGACGTAGGTCGCCCGGCGGCACAGATGTTGCGGAACCTGGTGGTCGCTCGCCGCGGCGACGTCACCCGAGCCGATCGCGGGCCGCGCGCGCGGCGTCCAGGTCGGCGGTCGCCGTACGGAGGGCGGCGGCGGCCTCGTCGCGCTCCTCCTCCGCCTCGGCCTGCTCCTCGTCGACCTCGTCCAGCTTCTCCTCGAGGGTGACCACGCGTCGCCGGAGCTCGTCGAGCTCGGCCTGCAGCTGCAGCGACCGGGCGGACAGCCGCTCGACCTCGGCGACGGCCTCGGCGTGCGACTCCGCCACGGCGGCGTGCTCCTCCTCGGCCGCGGCGAGGCGCTCGTCGGCGGCCTGGCGCGCCTTCTCCTCCGCGTCCGGGTCCGGTACGACGTGCAGCGCCGCCGGCCCGGGGGCGGGCGCCTCGCGGGGCGTCGCCGTGAACCCGAGGGCGGCGGGCACCGCGAGCGCCCTCACCAGCACGTCGGGGTCGACCGGCTCGATGCCGGTGGTCGCCAGCGTCCCGACGAGCAGGCCGCTGCGCACCGCCCGTCCGCACTCGGCGTCCACCATGGCGGCGGTGAGGGTGGCCTCGACCTGCTCGGCGACCGCCTCGGTGACGCGGAGCCCCTCCTCGGCGGACAGCCGCCGCGCCTGCTGGGTCACCGCCGCGGTCACCTGCCGGCGCTGCCTGGTCAGCGTCCGCAGCTCGCCGGCCGACATCGCCGCCTGCGCCTCGCGGAGCGCGGCGCCGACGCTGAGCACCTGCTCGACCTGGCCGGTCTCGCGGCGGACGAGGAGGTCGACGACCCAGGCGGCGGTGCTCGGCTTCTTGAGTGCCTTCACCTGCTTGGCCAGATCGGCGTCCCCGCCGTCCTTGAGCTCCTTGGCGCGCGCGTCCCGCGCGGGCGTGAAGTCGGCGAGCGGCAGCCCGTAGAGCTCGTCGGCGACCTTCAGCAGCGCCATCAGCGGGAGGTCAGTCATCGAGACCCTGCTCGATCGCATAGCGGGTGAGCTCGACCCGGTTGTGCATCTGCAGCTTCCGCAGGGTGTTCTGCACGTGGTTCTGGACCGTGCGGTGGGAGAGCACCAGCCGCTCGGCGATCTGCTTGTAGGACATCCCCTTGGCGACCAGCTTGAGCACCTCGGTCTCGCGCGCGGAGAGCTGCTCGCCCGGCGGCGTCTCGGGTCGCTGCATCCGCCGGAACTCGCCGAGCACCAGGCCGGCGAGGCCCGGGGTGAACACGCTGTCCCCCGCGGCCACCCGGCGCACGGCGTCCACCAGCTCCTCGCGGGAGGCCGACTTGACCAGGTAGCCCGTCGCGCCGGCCTTCACGGCCTCGAGCACGTCGTCCTGCTCCCCCGACGCCGAGAGGATCAGCACACGCGCCGAGGGGTCGGCGCCGAGCACCTCCGCCGTGACCGCGACGCCGTCCGGGGCCGGGATCTGGAGGTCGAGCACCACCACCTGCGGCCGGGTCGCGGCCGCACGGCTGATCGCCTCCGACCCGGTGGCAGCGGTCGCGACCACCGTGAAGCCGGCCGCCTCGAGGTCCCGCTCGACGGCGTCGCGCCACATCGGGTGGTCGTCGACGACCATCACCCGCACCCGAGCCGGCTCCTCCATGGGTGCAGACCCTAGTGCGCTCAGCCGCGGCCGAAGCGACCGCGGCGGTGCAGGAGGGGCTCCGCCCCCTCGTCGGCGGGGCCGATCTCGACGTGGTCGAGGGAGCAGGTGACCTCGACCGACCAGCCCAGCGGACGCTCGTCGGTGAGCGCGACGTCGGCCCAGGTGACCGCGCTCGCCAGCCGCGGGCCGTACGGCGTCGCCACGAACGCGGCCTGCCGGAACGGTCCGCCGGGCGCCGGAGCGGTGCCGGCGAAGGCCTCGGCGAGCTGCCGGTCGGGCCAGGTGAGGACCTGGACGACGGCGCGGCCGGTCTCGCGCAGCAGCGCGGTCAGGTCCGCGTCGGGGTCGAGCAGAGCGAGCACCGACGGAGCGGGGCCGAGGGCGACCATGAGCGAGGTGACGGTGAGGCCCGCGCGGTCAGTCTCGTCGCCCGCGGTCCAGAGCGTCACCGCGCCGCCGAGCCGGCCCCGGAGCCGTCGCGCCGGGTCGGGGTCGCCGCCGGGGAACGGGTGCGTGCTGTGGATGGTCATCGCCTGCTCACCTCGGCACCACGATCTCCCACTCGGTGCCGGAGGTCCCGGTGTGCAGCGTCGCCGTCCCGCCGAGGTCACGCACCCGCCCCCGGACCGACTCGCTGATCCCCAGCCGGCCCTCGTCCGCGGCGGCCTCCAGCCGCCCGGCCGGGATGCCGGGGCCCTCGTCGCGCACCGACAGCTCGACCCGGTCACCGAGGTCGTCGACCAGCACCCAGGCCGGGGCGCCGGCGCCGACGTGCTTCTCGACGTTGTCGAGGCAGGCGGCGACCACGGCGGTGAGCTCGGCCACGGTGCTCGCGGGCAGCTCGACGGGCTGCCCCGGCAGCACGACCTCGACCCCGGGGCGCGCGGCGAGCCCGCCCAGCGCGGCCGCCAGGTCGGCGGAGCCGGCCCCGCCTCCGGTCGTCACGGCGTCCTGCGAGCGGATGAGCGTGCGCAGCGCCTGCTCCTGCTCGCCCGCCAGCCGGCCGAGCTGGGCCGCCTCGCCGCCGATCTCGCCGCCGCGCCGCTGCACCAGGGCGAGCACCTGCAGCACGCCGTCGTGCACGACCCGGGCGAGGCGGGCGCGCTCGGCCGCGGCCGCCGCCTCCCGCTGCGCCCGGTCGCGCTCGACGGCCATCTCCTGCAGCGACTGGCAGAGGAAGCCGATCATCGTCCCGGCCAGCAGGACCAGGAAGACGTGGCTCCAGTCGGTGGAGCCCGGGTCGCTGCGCAGCAGCAGGTCGGTGGCGCCGAGCAGGAGCCCGGCGACGCCGCCGCCGAGCCAGCCGAACCGGATGGCGCAGGCGAGGACCGCGCCGTTGATCCAGAAGCCCGGGACGGTCGCGTGGAAGTCGGCCCCCTTGACCAGCGGCGTGGCCAGCAGGACCGCCATGGCGATGCCGAGGTCGATCGCGACGACGGTGGGGGTACGTCGCTCCGGCGCCGCGTAGACGTAGATCGACACGACGGTCCACACCACCATCACGCCCACGCAGGCCCACCCGAGCGCGACCCGGTCGAAGCTGTGGCGGTAGACGGTCCAGACCACCGCGTTGACGAGCACGACGACCCGCAGCACCGCGAGGGCGCGGAACATCCTGCTCTCGACGGCGACCGCCGCCTGGCTGGCGCCCACGCGCGCTAGGAGGCCAGCTTCCGCTGCTCGTCGCCCTTCTCGGCGGCGGCCGCCTTCTTGGCCTCCTCCTTGGCGCGGGTGGCGTACATGTCGACGTACTCCTGGCCGGAGAGGCGCATGATCTCGTACATGATCTCGTCGGTGACCGAGCGGAGGATGAACCGGTCGTTCTCCATCCCGGCGTAGCGGGAGAAGTCCAGCGGGGCGCCGAACCGCACCGTCGGCCGGGTGACCCGGCCGAACTTCTTGCCGGGAGGCGCGACGACGTCGGTGCCGACCACGGCGGTCGGGATCACGGGGACGCCGGTCTCGAGCGCGAGGCGGGCGATGCCGGTCTTGCCGCGGTAGAGCCGGCCGTCGTGGGACCGGGTGCCCTCGGGGAAGATCCCGAACAGCTCACCCTCGCCCAGCACCCGCTTGGCGGAGGTCAGGGCGCCGGCCGCGGCGTTGCCGCTGGAGCGGTCGATCGGGATGTTGCCGGTGCCGCTGAAGAACGTCTTCTGCAGCCAGCCCTTCACGCCGGGGCCGGTGAAGTACTCCGCCTTCGCCACGAAGCGCACCATCCGCGGGATGACCAGCGGCATGAACAGCCAGTCGGCGTAGGACAGGTGGTTGCTGGCGAGGATCGCCGGACCGTCGTCGGGGACGTTCTCGACGCCCTCGGCCCGGGGCCGGAAGACGACCTTGAGCATCGGGCCGAGCGCCACGAACTTCAAGAACCAGTAGAACAACGCAGCTGCCCTTTCACCGTGCCGACCACCCAGGACGAAGCGTAGGCCACGAAAGGCCCGACGCGGTAAGCCAGCGTGCCCGGCCGGTGACCGGCTGGTGCACAATCACCGCCATGACCGACCTGATCGCCGAGTTCACCGCCGAGGCCCGTCCCGAGCTGACCGGAGGCCGGCGGATCGGGGTCCTGCTCAGCCACGGCTTCACCGGCTCGCCCGCCTCGATGCGGCCGTGGGCCGAGCACCTCGCCGCGCAGGGGTACGGCGTCGCCGTGCCGCTCCTGCCCGGGCACGGCACCACGTGGAAGGACCTCAACCGGCACCAGTGGCAGCACTGGGTCGACCACCTCGACCGCGCCTTCGACGAGATGCGGGCGCAGCACGACGCCGTGGTGGTCGGAGGCCTGTCCATGGGCGGCGCGCTCGTCCTCCGGATCGCCGCGGACCGCGCCGACGACGTGGCCGGCGTGATGCTGGTCAACCCGGCGGTCGCGACCAAGCGGCTCGACGTCAAGCTGCTGCCCGTGCTCAAGCACCTGGTCCCGTCGTTCCCCGCGATCGCCAACGACATCAAGAAGGAGGGCGTCGACGAGCACGGCTACACCCGCACGCCGCTCAAGGCGATCCACTCGCTGATCCAGGCGTGGCGCCCGCTCCTCGCCGACCTGCCCTCGGTGAAGGCGCCGGTGATCTACTTCCGCTCCGCGGAGGACCACGTCGTGGACCACGCCTCCCAGCCGCTCATCCTGTCCGGGATCTCCTCCACCGACGTCACCGTCGTGCCGCTGCCGGAGTCCTACCACGTCGCCACGCTCGACAACGACGCGCAGACGATCTTCGACCGGTCCGCCGACTTCGTGGCGCGGGTCGCCGCGGGCTGAGCCTTGGGGTTCCTTCCGCTGCCGCCGGCACCCGGGGCGCCGTACGCTGGCGACGTGCAGCGAGAGGACGACGACGCCTGGCGGGCGATCGTCGACAACTACGGCGACCGCGCGCAGCTCGACCCCGAGGACGAGCAGGTGCGGCGGGAGCCCGAGCGCGCGCGGCCGGCTCGCGACGAGGACGACGAGATCGACCGCTGGCAGGACCCCGACGACTCCTACGTCCCGCCGCCCGCGCCGCCGATCCCGCTGCCGCCGACCGACCGGCTCGTGGCCTGGATCGGGGTGCTCGGCGCGCCGCTCGTGATGCTCGTCGTCGCGGCGCTGCAGATCAGCCTTCCTGGGTGGGCGGGCCTGCTCCTCGTCGGGTCGTTCGTCGGAGGCTTCCTCTACCTGGTGTTCCGGACGCCGCGGTCGCCCAGGGACCCCTGGGACGACGGCGCCCGCGTGTGACCGCGCGGACGAGCAGCGCGGCCCCGATCGCGCCGGCCTCGGGCCCGAACTCGGCCGGCACGATCGGCGGGAGCTCGCGGTAGGCCGCTGCCTGGACGTTCGCGGCGAGCGCCTCCCGGGCCGGGCCGAGCAGCAGGTCCCCGTCGCGGGAGACTCCTCCGCCCACGACCACCCGCTCGGGGTCCAGGGCCGACACCAGGCCGGCCACCCCGACGCCCAGCCAGGTGCCGATCTCGGCGATCGCGCTGCGCGCCGTCTCGTCGCCCGCGCGGGCGAGCGCGCCCACGTCCCTGCCCGCGACGCCGGGCCCGAGGCTGAGCCGGACGGCCCGCTCGAGCGCCCGGCCCGAGCAGTACTGCTCCCAGCACCCGCGCAGGCCGCACTCGCACGGGCGCCCGTCGGGCACCAGCCGCATGTGGCCGAACTCCCCGGCGAACCCGTTGTGCCCGTGGACCACCTGGCCGTCGAGGACCACCGCGCCCCCGATGCCGGTGCCGACCGTGATCATGAGCGCCGAGCGCACGCCGCGGGCGGCGCCCGCGACCACCTCGGCGTACGCCGCGCAGTTGGCGTCGTTGTCGACGACGACCGCCGGCCCGGGACGCAGGAGGCGCGGCAGCGGGGTCCGGCCGGCCCGGTGGGTCGCGGTGCCGGGGCGGCGCAGGTGCTGGGCGAGCCGGGCCTCCAGCCGGTCGCGCACGGGCGCGTCCCGCCACGGGACGTGCGCGCCGAAGCGGACCCGGCCACCGCGTGGGTCGACCAGGCCCGCGGCGGAGATCCCGACCATCTCGATCGGGCGGCCCGCGGCCAGGTCGAGCACGGCGCCGACGACGGCGTCCTCGACCACCGAGTCCGGCGCGTCGCGGCCCGGCATCGGGCGCTCCGCGGTGCGCACCGGCATCACGTCGGGGCCGGCGAACGGGAGCTCGACGGCCAGCACCTTCGTGCCGCCGACGTCCACCCCCACCAGCACCGGCCGACCTCCCGCGTCAGAGCCGGGCCAGGTCCGCGGCGCCGACGACGCCCGCCCGGTTGCCGAGGCGGGCCCGCCGGATCTCCGCCTGCGGCCGGTAGCCGCGCCCGGTGAGCTCGTGCTCGAACCGCTCCCGGATCGGGTCGAGCAGCAGGTCCCCCGCCTCGCTCACCCCGCCGCCGATGACGATCGCGGCCGGGTCGAGCACCGCGACCAGGGAGGCGATGCCGTGCCCGAGCCAGTGACCGATCCGCTCGAGCTGCTCGATCGCGAACCGGTCGCCCTCCTGCGCGGCCTGGGTGATGAGCGGCCCCGTGATCGCCGCGGGGTCGCCCCCCGCTCGCTCCACCAGGTCGTGGGCGAGCCGCGGGCTGGCCACGGCGGCCTCCCGTGCCTCACGGACCAGGGCCGTGCCGCTGCCGTACTGCTCGAGGCAGCCGCGGTTGCCGCAGCCGCACAGGAGCCCGTCCGGTACGACGCACAGGTGGCCGATCTCGGCGGCCACGCCGAACGCGCCGCGCAGCAGCCGGCCGTCGATGATCACGCCGCCGCCCACGCCGGTGCCCACGGTGACCATCAGCTGGTCGTCGACGTCGCCGCCGGCGCCGTACCGGAACTCGCCCCACGCGGCGACGTTCGCGTCGTTCTCGACCACGACCGGGAGGCCGGTGCGTCGCGCGAGGTCGGCGCCGAGGGGCTCGTCGCGCCAGGCGATGTTGGGGGCGAACAGCACGGTCGACCGGTCCGCGTCGATGTAGCCGGCGGCACCCACGCCGACCGCGGCGACCGGGCTGTCGGCCGGCGCGGCCGCCGACAGCTCGGCGACGAGCCCCGCCACGGCGGCGCCGATCGCGTCCGGGTCGGTGGCCGGTGACGTCACCCGGGCCTCGGCGACGACGGCGCCGCTGCCGTCGACGACCGCGCCCCCGATCTTGGTGCCGCCGATGTCGATGCCGCAGGTGGCTGCGCTGGTGGGAAGGCTCACGTCGGCTCCCCCGGTCCGTCGCTGTCGTCCAGGTCGATCCGCTCGACCTCGGGTCCGCGGGCCGGGCCGTCGGCACCGCCCTCCTTCGGGGGAAGCGTCTCCATCATCCCGGCGGCGGCCTGCAGCAGCGACGACGCGGCGGTCAGGAGGTGGTCCCGCACCTCGGGCGTGGTCTCGCGCACGGCGTGCACGACGCGGCAGATCGGGCAGTAGCGGCACTCCGCGCTCCCGGTCGCGATGTGCTCGTTGACCTCGTGCGCCATCGCGGCGGCGTGCCCGGCGAGACCGCCGATGCCCTCGCCGATCCCCGGGCCGCGGTCGCGCGCCATGTCCGCCAGCGCGCCGAACAGCTTCGCGGCCTCCTCGGCCACGCTCCCGACGTCCGGCTCCTCGCGGTGGCCGTGGGGCTCCTGGTCGTGCCCGTCGGTCATCGCCGTCCTCCTGCGGTCGTGCTCGAGGCTCCTGCGTGCTCCGGCTCGCGGAACCGGACCCGCAGCTCCCCGTCCACCACGCCCGCGCCGGCGACGCGGAGCCGGGCGATGCCCGCGGGCAGGGTGAGGAGTCGCCGGTGGGAGCCCACCGTCAGCACCAGCTCGTCGCCGTTGCGCGCGAGGTCGACCTCGGCCCGGGTGACGAACGGCAGCGAGAGGTGCAGGACGGCTCCGCCGTCGCCGGAGGTGGTGACCCGGAACGGCCCGTCCCCGTCCGGCAGGGCGAACGCGTCGTGGTCGCCGTAGAGGCGGGCAGCGAGGTCCGCGAGCGCGGCCTCGCCGACCGGCTCGGCCGCGAGGTACTCCGACTGCCAGACCGGCAGGCCGGCGAACGACTCCCCGACCTCGGTGAGCACCTCGCGCTGGGCGGCCACCCAGCCCTCGCGCCAGCTGTCGCCGGGCAGGTCCGGGAAGATCCGGTTGGCGACCACCCCGTCGACCCGGTAGCCGAACAGGTTCAGGCTCGTGTAGGCACGCCGCGCCTCGGCGAGGACCACGTTCTCGGGCGTGAGCACCAGTCGGACGCTGGCGGCGGGGCCCGCGAGGAGCTCGCGCACCTCGTCGAGCTCCCCGTGCAGCCGGGTGATCGCCTCGAACACCGTGTCCTTGGGCATCGGCACGCCGGCCGCGCGGTGCAGCACCGGCCGCAGGGTCTTGACCAGGCGCCGCTGGATGGGCAGCAGCCGCTCGATGTACCAGCCCAGCGCCTCGGGAAGCGCGAGGAGGCGGAGCGTCTCCCCGGTCGGGGCGCAGTCGACGACGATCACGTCCCACCGGCCCGAGCGGGCCTGGAGCCGCAGCTCGAGCAGCGCCAGCACCTCCTCGGCGCCGGGGATCACGGTCATCTCCTCGGCGGCCACGGGATCCATCCCGGCCGCGTCGAGCACCGCGAGCAGGTAGCGCTGGATGTCGGCCCACGACTGCTCGAAGCGCCGCTGGGCGTCGACCTGCTGGACGTAGAGGTTGTCGGCGATCCGGGTCGGCTCCGGCGCAGGCACCGGGGCGCCGTACGCGTCGGCCAGCGAGTGCGCCGTGTCGGTCGAGAGGATCAGCGTGCGCTTGCCCTGCGCCGCCGCGAGCGCGGCCGTGCCGGCGGCGACGGTCGACTTGCCCACGCCGCCCTTGCCGGTGAACAGCACGATGCGCAAGCCCGGCACACCCCTCTCCGCCATCCGTCGTCGGCGCTCAGGCGCCGGAGGGCGAATCCGAGCGCTGCGCCTCGACGCGCTTCTTGAGGCCCTTGAGCGCGGTGTCGATGAGGATCTTCTCGCCCTTGCGCTTGAGCATCCCGATCAGCGGGATCGAGACGTCCAGCGCGAGCCGGTAGGTGACCTCGGTCGACACCGCCGCCCCGGTCCCCCGCTCCCGGAGCACGTAGGCACCGTCGAGCGCACGCAGCATCTTGCCCTGGACCAGGGTCCAGGTGACCTGGCGGTCGCCGTCCCAGTCGTAGGACAGCGTGTACTCGTCCTTGATCGGCGAGACGTCGAGGGCGAAGAAGACCTCGCGGGCCCGACCGGCGGCACCCGGCTCGGCGGCGTCGAACGACGCGCGGACCTCGGCCGTCGTCACCCCCTTGGCCCACTTCGGGTACTCCGGGAAGTCGGCGATCACGGCCATGACGTCGGCCGCGGGAGCGTCGATCACGATCGACGAGGACGTCTGCTCGGCCATGGGCGGCAGGCTACCGGACCGCTGCCGGGCACCGCGGCGACGCCCGTCACCCACGGGATAGCCTGCGGTGGTGCGCGAGTACTCGACACCGCAGACGGTGGACCTCCCGGCCACGGGCAACCTCACCGACGACGTGGTCCGCAACGCGGAGGAAGCGCCGGACGAGGTCCAGTTCAGCCGGCCCGCGGAGGGATCGTTCGGCTGGGAGGACGTGACCTGTGGCGAGTTCCTCGCCGAGGTCTCGGCGGTGGCCAAGGGGCTGATCGCCGCCGGCATCGGCCCCGGAGACCGGGTCGCCCTCATCTCCCGGACGCGTTACGAGTGGACGCTGCTCGACTACGCCATCTGGTTCGCGGGCGCGGTGACCGTCCCGATCTACGAGAGCTCCTCGGAGGAGCAGATCGCCTGGATCCTGTCCGACTCCGCCGCGCGCGCGATCGTCGCCGAGGACGCCGGTCACATGGCCAAGATCGCGGCCGTGCGCGGCGACCTCGAGTCGCTGCACCACGTGTGGTCGTTCGCCGACAACGGCGTCGACGTGCTGACGCGGCTGGGTGAGGACATCACCGACGAGGAGCTGGAGAAGCGGCGCCAGACCGCGCAGCCGGACGACCTCGCCACCCTGATCTACACCTCGGGCACCACCGGGCGCCCGAAGGGCTGCATGGTGACCCACGGCAACTTCCAGGCCGAGCTGGGCGTGGCGGTCGACGAGCTGGAGCGGCTGTTCCACACCGAGGGGGCGTCGACCCTCCTGTTCCTGCCGCTGGCCCACGTGTTCGCCCGGATCATCCAGGTCGGGTGCGTGGTCTCCCGCACCCGGATGGGCCACAGCTCCGACATCAAGAACCTCCTGCCCCAGCTCCAGTCCTTCAAGCCGACGTTCATCCTCGCCGTGCCGCGGGTCTTCGAGAAGGTCTTCAACACCGCCTCGCAGAACGCCGCCGCGGACGGCAAGGGCAAGATCTTCGACCGCGCGGCCCAGGTCGCCATCGCCTACTCGCAGGGCCTCGACACGGGCCGCCCCTCGGTCCTCGTGCGTGCCCAGCACGCCGTCTTCTCGAGGCTCGTCTACGCGCGGCTGCGCGACGCCCTCGGCGGCCAGTGCCAGTTCGCCGTCTCCGGCGGCGCACCGCTCGGCGAGCGGCTCGGCCACTTCTACCGCGGCATCGGGCTCACCGTCCTCGAGGGCTACGGGCTCACCGAGACGACGGCCGCGCTCACCGCCAACCTCCCGGAGGCCCAGAAGGTCGGCACCGTCGGCCGCCCGCTGCCCGGCACCACGGTCCGCGTCACCGACGACGGCGAGCTCGCGTTCCGCGGCGGGCAGGTGTTCAAGGGCTACTGGCAGAACCCCGAGGCGACCGCGGAGGCCATCGACGCCGACGGCTGGTTCCACACCGGCGACGTCGGCGAGGTCGACGACGAGGGCTTCGTCCGGATCACCGGCCGCAAGAAGGAGATCCTGGTGACCGCGGGCGGCAAGAACGTCGCTCCCGCGGTGCTCGAGGACCGGGTCCGGGCGCACGCGCTGGTGAGCCAGTGCCTCGTGGTCGGCGACGGCCAGCCCTTCATCGCGGCGCTCGTGACGATCGACCACGAGGCCCTGCCGGCGTGGGCCGAGCAGCACGGCAAGCCCGCCGACCTGGCCGCTCTCGTCGACGACCCGGACCTGCGCGACGCGGTCCACGAGGCGATCGAGGACGCCAACCAGGCCGTGTCCAAGGCGGAGTCGATCCGGAAGTTCGAGATCCTCCCCTACGACTGGACCGAGGAGGGCGGGCAGCTCACGCCGAGCCTGAAGCTCAAGCGCAACGTCGTGATGCGGGAGTGCCGCGCGGAGATCGCCGCGCTCTACGAGCACTGACGGGGCCCCGGCACCGGCGGGACCGACGGCCCGGGACCCTCGTCTAGTCCTTTCGGGTCATCTTGAGACCTCGGTCGATCAGGTTTTGCCGCGAAGGGGTCTCGGCGAGGAATTGCTCGGCTAGCCTCGCCACAGGCGTCGCTGGGGGTGACGCCGCGCTTCGGAAGCGAAGCGCTTTTCACGAGCCGGCCGGTGGGAGCGCCGGAGGGCTCGCATGGGGAGCGGGAGGGCTCTGATGGACCGCCGAAGGTTGCTGCTTGTCGTCGCTGCGGTGATCGCCGCACTGGGCGTCGCGCTGGTTTTCGTCTACGCCAAGGGCGCGGACGACCGGGCCGCACAGAAGTACGACACCGTCGACGTGCTCACCGTCGCCGCAGGGAAGACGATCCTGCCCGGTGAGAGCATCGACGCGGCCCTGCAGGCCGGGAAGATCGTCAAGGCACCCGTGCCGAAGGACCAGCTCCTCGACGGCGCGAGCGCCGACACGACGGCGCTCAAGGACAAGATCGCGCTGACGACCCTCTACGCGGGCGAGCAGGTCATCCCGTCGAAGTTCGGCGGCGTGGGCGACGAGCTCGACGTGGTCTCGCTGCCGCTGCCGACCGGCACGATCGGGAAGTTCGAGCAGTTCGACCTCCCGATCGGCACCTTCATCCTGCCCGGCTCGCAGGTCGCGGTGTTCGTCACCGTCGCCGGCCAGCCGAGCTGCCTGCTGATCGACCGCGTCCCGGTGATCGCCGTCGGCGCCTCCACCTCCGCCGCCGGCACCGACAACGTCGACAACCAGAGCAACGGCACCGAGGCGGACAACGCGCCGCCGCTGACCCTGGCGGTGACCCAGCGCCAGTTCGAGCTCCTCGAGAGCGCCAAGACCCTCGGCACCATGACCGTGGGCCTCCTCAACAGTGAGAGCAAGGTGCGCGCCGGGTCGTGCGCAGCAGGCCTGATTCCCACCAACGGACAGTGAGGCAGACATGCCGGTCCTGGTAGAGGTCGATCCGACCACCGTCAGCACCCTCGAGCGGGCGATGCCCGCGGGCTCGCACGTCGTGGCGAGCACCGACAGGATGCTCGCCTGGCTCGACCAGCACCCCGACGAGTACGTCGCCGCGCTCGGCCCGTCCGTGCCCTTCGACGTCGCGCTGTCGACGGCCGAGGACCTGCGGGTCTCCCGCCCGACGGTCAGCGTGGTGCTCGTGCGCGAGCAGTTCGACACCGACCTGCTGACGCGAGCGATGCACGCCGGCGTGCGTGACGTCGTCGCGGCCGAGGACGAGAAGGGCCTGACCAAGGCCGTCGAGCGTGCCCACCAGCTGCACCAGGCCCTCCGCGGGCCGGGCGGCGCGCGGCAGCAGGGCCGCATCGTCACCGTCTTCTCCCCCAAGGGCGGCGTCGGCAAGACCACGTCCTCGGTCAACCTCGCGCTGGCGCTGTCCGACCAGGGCGCCCGGAAGGTCTGCCTGGTCGACCTCGACCTCGCGTTCGGCGACGTCGCGATCACGATGCAGCTCTTCCCGACCCACTCGATCGAGCAGGCGGTCGGCTCGGAGGACCTGGTCGACCTGGCGATGATCGAGTCGCTGCTCACCCGGCACGAGGACTCCCTGACGGTCCTGGCCGCGCCGTCGCACCCCGACGTCCGGGAGCGGGTCACCCCGCTGCTGATCTCGCGGATCCTGCGGGCGCTGCGGGACGGCTTCGACTACATCGTGGTCGACACCTCGCCGTCGTTCGACGACGCGACGCTGACGGCGCTGGACGAGACCGACGAGTGCGTCATCGTGGCCACGCTCGACGTACCGACGCTGAAGAACGTCAAGGTCGCCCTCGAGACGATGGACATGCTCAACATCGCGCGCGGCCACCGGCACCTGCTGCTCAACCGGGCCGACGAGGCCGTGGGCATCAGCATCGAGAAGGTCGAGAGCATCCTCGGCATGCCGGTCTCGTCGCAGGTCGCGTCGGCGACCGACGTGGCCGCGTCGACCAACACCGGCACGCCGATCGTGGTGGCGAAGCCGACCCACCCGGCCAGCATCGCCTACCGCCGGCTCGCGGGCTCGGTGACCGGGGAGCCGGTCGCGGTGCCCGGCGGCGCACGTTCCGACAAGGCCGAGGCCGGCCGTTCCCGCGGCCTCTTCCGACGGGGGAAGAACTGATGTCGAGCCTGTCCGACCGACTGGAGGCGGCGCGCCGCGGAGCGGCCGACGCCGGCAAGCACGCTGCGGCCGAGGCACCCGCGGCGGAGCGCACCGAGGCGGAGCCCGCCGCACCGGCGCCTGCCGCGGCCGGCACCCACCCCGAGCCCGCGGAGACCACGCCGCGGCCGGGGCCGCTCGCCGCCCGCGCGGCCGCGACGAGCGCCGACCCGCGCTCGCCGCAGCGCCGGGTCCTCGCCTCGCAGGAGGACCGGCTCGACGAGCTCAAGGTGAGCGTCCACGACGAGCTGCTCAAGCAGCTCGGGCCGCACCTCTACGACCCCGACATGGACCAGGGGGACCTCGAGCAGAAGGTCCGCACCGTCCTCTCGGACGTGATGGGCGCCCAGGACCGCCCGCTCAGCGCCGCCGACCGGGTCCGCGTGACGACCGAGATCAGCGACGACATCCTCGGCTACGGGCCGATCGACCCGTTCCTGCGCGACCCCGAGGTCTCCGAGGTCATGGTCAACGGCTACGCCGACGTGTGGCTGGAGAAGTCCGGCCGGCTGGTCAAGACCGAGGCGCACTTCGCCGACGAGGCCCACCTGCGCCGGACCATCGACAAGATCGTGTCCCGCATCGGCCGGCGCGTCGACGAGTCCAGTCCGATGGTCGACGCGCGTCTGCCCGACGGCAGCCGCGTGAACGCGATCGTGCCCCCGCTGGCGATCGACGGCTCCGCGCTCACGATCCGGAAGTTCTCGACCGACCCGCTGACGGTGCAGGACCTCATCACGTTCGGCTCGCTCTCCCCCACGACGGCCGACTTCCTCGACGCCTGCGTCCGGGGACGGCTCAACATCATCGTGTCGGGTGGAACGGGTGCGGGAAAGACCACGACGCTCAACGTGCTGTCCTCGTTCATCCCGTCCGACGAGCGGATCGTCACCATCGAGGACGCGGCCGAGCTCCAGCTCAAGCAGGACCACGTGGTCCGGCTCGAGTCGCGCCCGGCCAACATCGAGGGCAAGGGCGCGGTGACCATCCGCGACCTGGTGAAGAACAGCCTGCGCATGCGGCCCGACCGCGTCGTCGTCGGCGAGGTCCGGGACGCCTCCGCGCTCGACATGCTGCAGGCGATGAACACCGGTCACGACGGGTCGATCTGCACCCTGCACTCCAACGGCCCCCGCGACACGCTCTCCCGCATGGAGACGATGGTGCTCATGGCCGGCATGGAGCTGCCCGTGCGCGCCATCCGTGAGCAGGTGGCGTCCGCGGTCGACCTGATCGTGCACCAGACCCGGTTCAAGGACGGGTCGCGCCGGATCACGCACATCACCGAGGTCGAGCGGATGGAGGGCGACATCATCACCCTCCAGGACATCTTCGTGTTCGACCACTCCGCCGGCTTCGACGAGAACGGCCGGGTCCTCGGCCGGCTGCGCTCGACCGGCCTGCGGCCGAAGTTCCTGGAGAAGCTGGCCGACCACAACGTGGCCGTGGACCCGACCCTGTTCCGCATGGAGCAGCGGTGAGGCGCGCGGTCCGGACGCTCGTCGCCGGCCTCGCCCTCCTCGCGCCGCTCGGCCTGGGGGTCTCCCCCAGCGTCGCGGCCGACACCGACGGCGCGTCCGTCGCGCACGTGGAGAGCGCCGGGAACCGGATCCGGGTCCTCGTCAGCGTCCCGCCGGGTGCCGACGTCGACCTGTCCGGGGTGACGGCGTCCCTCGACGGCACCCAGCTCGACGCGAAGGCCTCGAAGGCCGGCACCGACGCCGTGGTCGAGCGCACCGCCGTGCTCGCGATCGACACCAGCTCCTCGATGGCCAAGGCCGGCCGCTTCGAGGCGGCCAAGGAGGCCGCGCTCGCGTACCTGTCGGCGGTCCCCGCCGACGTCCAGGTCGGCATCGTGACCTTCGACAGCGACGTGACGACGGCGCTGGCCCCGACGACCGACCGCGGCGCGGCCGAGGCCGTCATCGCGGGCCTCGACCTCAGCCGGGACACCCTGCTCTACGACGGGGTGATCGCCGCCGTCGACGCCGCGGGGGACGGCGGCCAGCGGTCCATCCTGGTCCTGTCCGACGGCGCCGACACCGGCAGCTCCGCATCGATCGACCAGGTCACCTCCACCATCGACGACGCCGACGCGCTGGTCGACGTGGTGTCCCTGGGCCAGCGCGGCAGCGCCCTGGAGGCGCTCCGCTCGATGAGCGACGCCGGCAACGGCGAGGTGATCGCCTCCAGCGGCGACGCCCTCGCCCAGACCTTCGCCCGCGAGGCCGACGTCCTCGCGCGCCAGGTCCTCGTCACCGCGCCGCTCCCCCAGGGCTTCGACTCCACCGAGGCGACCGTCGAGGTGCGCCTGCCCGCCGGCGGCACCACGCTGGTCGCCAGCGCGCTCGCAAGCATCGACGTGGCCGCGGCCCCCGACCGGGGCGTGCCGGCCATCCCGGACGCGAACCCGGCCGGGTGGGACGTCCCGTCCTGGCTGCTGTACGTCGCGATCGGGGCACTCGCCGTGGGTGCGATCGGTGTCGCCGTCCTGCTGGTGCCCGCCCCGCCGAAGCCGATGACCATCGCCGAGCGGGTCGCCGCCTACAGCAAGGCCACCCGGGGCGACACGGCCCGGGAGGAGGAGTCGACGTCCGCGTCCGAGCCCGTGCTCGACCAGGCCAAGGCTGCCGCCGCGGGCGTCCTGCAGCGCCACCACGGGCTCGACAACCGGCTCAGCCGCCGGCTCGAGGCCGCCGGCAGCAAGTTCAAGCCCTCGGAGTGGCTGCTGCTGCACGTCGGCGTCTCCGTCGGTGCCCTGCTCCTCGGCGTCCTGCTCGGTCGCGGCAACCTCGTGGTCGCGTTCATCGTCCTCCTCCTCGGCATCCTGACGCCGAGCCTCTACCTGACGTTCCGGGCCAGCCGACGCCGCAAGGCGTTCGACTCCGCGCTCCCCGAGGTGCTCCAGCTCCTCGCGGGAGCGCTCAGCGCCGGTCTCTCGCTCCAGCAGGCGGTCAACACCGTCGTCAACGAGGGCCCCGAGCCGATCGCGTCGGAGTTCAAGCGGGTCCTGGTCGAGGCGCGGATCGGCCTCGAGCTCGAGGACGCGTTCGACGGCGTGGCCGAGCGGTTCCAGAGCAAGGACTTCGCCTGGGCCGTCATGGCGATCCGGATCCAGCGGCAGGTCGGCGGCAACCTGGCCGAGCTGCTGACGACGGTGGCCAACACGATGCGCGAGCGGCAGTCGCTGCGCCGCCACGTGCGGGCGCTGTCGGCGGAGGGCCGGCTGTCGGCGTACATCCTGTGCGCGCTCCCGATCGGCTTCGCCGGGTTCCTCGTGCTGACGAACCCGGACTACCTCGACCCGCTCATCCACGACATCCGCGGCGTCTTCATCGCCATCTTCGGTGCCGTCTGGATGGCGATCGGCTCGTTCATGATGTTCCGCATGGTGAAGGTGGAGATCTGATGTTCCTGTTGATCGCGTTCACCCTGTTCGCCGCCGCGATCGTCGTGCTCGCCTCCGCCCTCAACAAGAGCGAGGCGCCCACCGGCCTCGCCCGCGCCCTGGAGGTCCTCGAGCGGCAGGGAGCGAGCGGTCACGAGCTGGCGCAGGAGGCGGAGCAGCCGTTCGCGGACCGCATCCTCGCGCCGTTCCAGGACCGCGCCCTCCAGATCGGCCGCCGGCTCACCGGCGGCGACCAGGCGGAGCGGATCCGGCGCCGTCTCGACCTCGCCGGCAACCCGCACGCCTGGACGGTCGACCGGGTGGTGGCGCTCAAGGTCATCGCCGGCGTGGTGCTGCCCCTCGCGGTGCTCCTCTACTCCGCGGCGCTGGGGTTCTCGTTCGTGCTGGTGCTGCTGGCCACCGTCGCCGCCGCCCTGCTCGGGTTCTTCGCCCCGGACATCTACCTCTACAACGCCGCGCAGAAGCGGGCCGACGAGATCCGGCGGACGCTCGCCGACGCGGTCGACCTGCTGACGATCAGCGTGGAGGCCGGCCTCGGCTTCGACGCCGCGATCCAGCAGGTGTCGCGCAACACGACCGGTCCCCTCGCCGAGGAGTTCTCCCGGCTGCTGCGCGAGATGCAGCTCGGCAAGGGCCGCTCCGACGCACTGCGCAGCATGGGCGAGCGCAGCAACGTCGAGGACCTCCAGGCCTTCGTCGGTGCGATGGTCCAGGCGGACGCGTTCGGCATCGCGATCGGCCAGGTCCTCCGCGTCCAGTCGGCCGAGATGCGCCTCAAGCGGCGTCAGTACGCCGAGGAGAAGGCCCAGCAGGTCCCCGTCAAGATCATGATTCCGCTTATCCTGTTCATCCTGCCGTGCCTCTTCGTGGTCGTGATGGGCCCGGCAGCGCTCAACGCCTATGACGCCTTCACCGCCCCGCATTAGCCTCGCCAGAAGGGGACCATGCCCAGCAGCCAGATCTACGCCGTCATCGCGGCAGCCCGTCTGTTCGCGCTGGTCGCGATCGGCGCCCCGATGCTGTGGTACCGCGACTCGGCGGGCCTGGTCGGCGTCGCCGTCGTGGGCGGCATATGGGTCTACCAGGGGGTGACGGCCACGCGTCGCGAGCTCGAGCTGTGCCTGTCCCCGGTCACCGAGGCCGCGGCGGTGGGCGTCGTCTGCGCGGTCACGATCGACGCCGCCCCCGCCATCCTGGCGGCGCTCGTCGTGCCTCCGCTCTACGCGACCGCGGTGTCGGGCTACCGCCTGATGGTCCGGACGGTCTTCGTGGAGCTGGTCGCCGTGCTCGCCATAGGGCTGATGTGGAACCAGCACCTCACCGGCCAGGAGGGCGTGTCGATCTTCACCTGGATCATGGCGGGGGTCGGCCTGAGCCTGATCGCCGGCGTGACGTTCTCCGGTGACCGGATCCCGGACCCGCTCGCCCCCTACCGCGACGCGCAGCACCTCCTCAAGCAGCTGCTGGACCTGTCCGGGAGCCTCAGCTCGGGTCTGGACGTCGCGGCGATCGGGGGTGCGCTGCTCAGCGAGATCAGCGACCGGGTGCCCAACCGCGGCCTCGTCCTCTACGTGCCGCGCGGCACCGAGCTGACGCCGGTCGCCGAGACCGGGGAGCTCAACGCCGCCGACGCCACCGCGTGCGAGACCCTCGCGGGCGACGTACGGCTCGGGAAGCGGCCGGTCAGTGTCGGCCAGGGGTTCGGCTTCCCCGTCAGCGAGCAGGCGATCGTCGCCGGCCTGCTGCCGCCCGGCTCCGCCGACGGGTCGGCCGACGCCGACCTCAAGAGCATCGCCAGCCACGTCACCGCCGACGGCGTGAAGCTCGACGCGGCGCTCCTGTTCGCGCAGTTCCGCGACGCCGCCACCGCCGACGAGCGGCAGCGGCTGGCCCGCGAGATGCACGACGGCGTCGCCCAGGACATCGCGTCCCTCGGCTACCTCGTCGACGCCATCGCCGCCCGGCCGGCGGACGAGAAGCAGGCCAAGCAGCTCAACATGCTGCGCGACCGCGTGAGCAAGGTGGTCGGCGAGGTCCGGCAGTCGGTGATGAACCTGCGCACCAGCATCGGCGAGAACGAGAGCCTGGGCGCCGCGATCTCCGGGGTCGCCCGCCACCTCTCCGAGGCGTCCGGGATCCCGATCCGGGTCCGGCTGGACGAGCAGCCCCAGCGGTTGCGGCCCGAGGTCGAGGCCGAGCTGTTCCGGATCGCCCAGGAGGCGCTCAACAACGCCGTGAAGCACTCCCGGGCGACGTCGATCGACGTGCGCTGCCAGGTCTACGCCCCCGAGGCGCGGATCACGGTGAGCGACGACGGCGTCGGCCTGCAGGCGGCGCGGTCCGACTCGCACGGCCTCAAGATCATGCAGGAACGGGCGCGGCTGATCGGCGGTGACTTGACCGTGCGGGACAATGCGAGCAGAGGGCTCACCGTCTCCATCGCACTGCGGTCCCCCCGCAAGCACGGAACGGCGCCCGTCTCCGCCACGACGACCTGAGGAGTCCCATGAGCGACGACGCTCCGATCTCGATCCTGCTCATCGACGACCACGAGCTGATCAGGGACGGGCTCGGGGCCGTCATCGACCTCGAGGACGACCTCGACGTGGTCGGGACCGCGGCCACGGTCGCCGAGGGCCTCCAGCGCTACGCCGAGCTCCAGCCCGACGTGGTGATCACCGACCTCCAGATGCAGGACGGCACGGGCCTCGACGTCGTGCGGACCATCCGCAAGCAGAACGACAAGGTCGGCCTGGTCGTGCTGACCATGCACGCCGGTGACGAGCAGATCTTCGCCGCGATGCAGGCCGGCGCCTCGGGCTTCGTCGGCAAGGACGCGCCGTCGACCGAGGTGATCAAGACCGCGCGCCACGCCGCGGTCTCCCCCAAGGCGTTCGTGTGCGCGGGCCTGGTCGGCGCCATGATGCGGCGCCAGTCCGGCGAGACGACCGCGCTCACCGAGCGCGAGCACGACGTGCTCCTGCTCCTCGCCGAGGGCCTCAACGCGGCGGCGATCGGCGCGAAGCTCTACCTCTCCGAGTCGACCACCAAGTCCCACATCGCCCGGATCTACCAGAAGCTCGGCGCGGCCAACCGCGCGCAGGCCCTGGTCACGGCGATGCGGATCGGCCTGCTGTCCACGGTGCAGCCCTCGGCACGCTGATCGGCGGCCGTCAGGCGCCAGGCCCGCTTAGTCCCAACTGACTAGACGGGTCCGGACGAACTCCCGATTCGCAGGGTGCCCTTCCTTTGGCAAAGTTTTATCCATCGGGGATGACCAACCCCGGGGACAAAGACACGACTTACCTAAGGGAGCAACCCCGATGATCCAGTACCTGCAGATCCTGCTCGGCGCCCGGCTCGACAAGGCGCAGAACGCAGAGTCGCGTGGCGCGACCGCCGTCGAGTACGGCCTGCTCGTCGCGCTCATCGCCGCCATCATCGTCGGCGTCGTCGCGACGCTCGGCGGCAAGATCTCGGCCGCGTTCACGTCCGTGAACAACGCCCTCTGATCGACTGACCACCTCGCTGGCCGCGCTCGCCCCAGGCAGCGCGGCCGGCGTGTTTTTCGCCAGGAGCTCGGCGCGACCACGCGTCGGCAGGTGCAACGCAGATCTTAGTCAGAACTGACTAGACCGATCGAGACGAACTCCCGATCCGCCGGATGCCCCTGCTTCGGCAGAGTGGTGCCATCGGGGATGAACCACCCCGGGGACACAGATTCACACTCATCCAAGAGGGAGCAACCCCGATGATCCAGTACCTGCAGATGCTGCTCGGCGCCCGGCTCGACAAGGCGCAGAACGCCGAGTCGCGTGGCGCCACCGCCGTTGAGTACGGCCTGCTCGTCGCGCTGATCGCCGCCATCATCGTCGGCGTCGTCGCGACGCTCGGCGGCAAGATCTCCGACGCGTTCACCGCCGTCAACAACGCGCTCTGACCGACCAATGACCGTGACGGCCGCGCCCGCCGACAGCCGGCGCGGCCGTCACGTACCCAGCCAGCATCCGGGGGCCAGCATGATCCGACCTTGCGTACCGTCCATGACGCGCACCGACCGTGGCGCGTCCGCGATCGAGTACGCGCTGCTCGTCGCACTGATCGCCGGCGTCATCATCGGCGTCGTGATCGTGCTCGGAGGCAAGGTCTTCGGCCTCTACGACCTGGCCAACAACTCCGGCTGGTGATCAGCTGCGGTCCGGGGTCTCCAGGGACCTCGCGATCGCGATCCGCTCCAGCACCGTGGGGTGTGAACCGAAGAACCACTGCGACCACGCGGGGGGCGTGGGGTCCGCAAGGGAGCGCAGGGCGAGGCGGCGCTGCAGCGCGACGAACGGCTGGGGGGCGTTCGTCGCCTGCAGCGCGACCACGTCGGCCCGCGTCTCGATCTGCCGGCTGATCCCGTTCTGGACAGGGGTCGTCAGGAACACCGCCAGCGCCGCGAGCGCGAGGACCATCGGCACGGCCTCGACCTGCGCCGCCCCCGGCCTGCCCCGCCGCTCGGCGAGGGTCAGGACCACGCCGAGCAGTCCTCCGCCGAGCACGCCTCCGGCGGCGCCGAGCGCCGTGCCGGTGAGCACGTCGTCGTGGCCCGCGTGGGCAAGCTCGTGCGCGACCACGGAGAGGGCCTCACGGCGCGGCACGCCGTCCACCAGCGTGTCGTAGAGGACCACGCGCCGGCTGCCGCCGAACCCCGACACGTAGGCGTTGAGGGTCGTCGTACGCCGGGACGCGTCGGCGACGAGCACGTCGTCGACGTGGACGCCCTCCTCGCGCGCCACGGCGAGGACGTCCGTGCGCAGCTGCCCGTCGGGCAGCGGCGTGAACTGGTTGAACAGCGGCTCGACCACGACCGGGTACGCGAACGAGCCGAGGACGACCAGGCCGCCGAGCAGGGCGCCGGCGACGGCCGGCCAGGCCCGGGGCCAGCGGCGGGCGCACGCGAGGACGGCGACCACCGGGATCGCCGTCGCGACGGTGGTCACCAGCTCGCTCTTGACGACGTCGAGCGCCCACGACGGCCACGACGAGGTCGCCAGGCCGGCGTCGAGCAGGAGCTTCCGGAAGGCGATCGCGAACGGCAGCGTGGCGACCCGGCCGATCAGCACCAGCAGAGCCACGACCAGCGTGGCGCGCAGCCACCACGGGCCGCGCATCCGCTCGGCCAGGCGCCGTCCGCGCGAACCGAGGCCCAGCCAGAGGGCGACCGCGAGGGACACGGCGAGCGCGCTCCAGCTCCACAGCCGGGCGAACCGGGCGAAGTCCTCGGCGCGGTCGATCTGGGCCCGGCTGAACTCCGACGCGGCCGGGACGGGCGGCGGCGAGCCGCCGGGGACCGGGTGCCACGGAACCAGCCACGCCGCGAGCGCCACGAACGCGGCCGCTCCGAGCAGGGCGGTGCCGACCGCGACGGCCAGCGTCTGCCGGCGCTCCGCGGGATCGTCAGCCACGCGGCGATTCTGGCACGCCGGCCAACGTCGCCAGCTTCTCCTGCCACGCGGCCGTGAGGTCCGCGAGGCTCCACCCGAAGGACGTGCGCAGCGAGCGCTCCAGGTCCCGTCCGGCCGTGACGGCGTCGTAGAAGTCCACGAGCGCCTGCTGCCCCGCATGGTCGGCCAGGGTCACGCAGACCAGCCAGGCCTCCTCGTAGACGGTCCCCAGCTGGGAGGCCTGCGTGTCGAACTCCGGGTCGCTCGGCAGCGCTGCCGGCACGCCGTCGCGCCGCACCAGCGCGATGGCCTGCGCGGCGGTCTTCGAGAACGGGAGCGTCGTGTCGTGGAGCGCGACGTAGTCGGCGAACCCCTCGAGGAGCCAGAGGTCCACCCCCTGCACCAGCGGGGCACCGGTCGCGGCGTGCGTGGCCTCGTGGGTCATCACGACCTGCGCCGCGACGGGGTCGAGGTCGTCGTAGACGGCCGGGTTGAGGAAGACGTGGACGGCGCTGCCCGGCGCCTGGCTGCCGTCGGAGCTGGCGGTGACCGCGGCGATCCGGTCGTAGGTCCCCGGGTCGGCGCCGACGGCCCGGTCGAGCTGCTGGACCGAGGACGGCACCTCGACGACGAGCCGGGGCCCCGGCCCGAGCACGTCGGTGACCGACGCGATCGCGACCCGGGCCTGGCGGGCGTAGTCCGCCAGGTGCCGTTCCTGCCGGCCCGCCGCCACGACCAGGCTGTTGTCCGTGCGCCGCACGGCGACCGGCCCGGTCAGCCACAGCGGCACCGCGCCGTCACCGGCCCCGATCGCGGTGATCCCGGTGCCGTCGGGATCGAAGGACACCGCGACCGTCGTCCGGCCGGGCCGGCGGTCGAAGCCGCCGTACTGCCAGGTGACCTCCACCGAGGCCGTCCACCCGCCGTCGGCGGCGACCTGGCCGGTCTCGGTCAGGTAGTGGAAGCCGACGCCTCGCAGCCGCAGCGCGGTCGCGTTCCGGGTCAGGGTGGTCAGCAGGTTGCCGGCACCGTCCCCAGTGCCCAGCTCCGCGGCGCGGCCCTCGTCACGGGTGCGGACGGCGCGCTCGAGCGAGCGGAGGGTGTCGGCGGCCGTCGCCGGACGGGGGGCGTCGCTGTGGGGAGCGGCGGTCGGGGCGACGTACGGCTCGTCGCCGGAGCACCCGGCGAGGAGCGGGGCCGACGCGGCCACCAGCGCCACGAGCCCGGCGGCCAGACGCCACCGGGCGCCACGCGCGCCGGCGGGATCAGCCAGGGCGGACCGCGCCGACGTACGGCATCGAGTGCAGGGTGGTCACCCGCACACCGACGCCCGGGTTGGCGGCGTCGACGACCATGCCGTTGCCGATGTACATGCCGACGTGGCTGATCGGGCTGTAGTAGAAGACCAGGTCGCCCGGCTGCAGGTCGCTCTCGGCGACGTGGGCGCCGGTGCCGTACTGCGCGCTCGAGGAGTGCGGCAGCGACACGCCGGCCTGGGCCCAGGCCATCATCGTCAGGCCGGAGCAGTCGAAGGCGTCGGGGCCGGCGGCGCCCCAGACGTAGGCGTCGCCCACCTGGGCCATCGCGTACTGCACGGCGGCGGCGGCGCGGCCCGACGCGGGGACCTCCGACGGGAGGCGGCCGGAGCCGCGCGACAGGATCTCCTGGCGCTCCTGCTCCTCGAGGTCGTCGAGCAGCGACTTGGCCTCGTCGAGCTTGGCGTTGATCGTGTCCTTCTCGTCCGCCAGCTGGCCCTCGAGGTCCGCGATCTGGTCGCGGCGCGCCTCGGTCTCCTCGTGGCGGATCGTGTAGGCCTTGAGCTGGTCGTTGTAGTCCGAGAGCAGCGAGTCCTGGATGTCGTTGACCGTGGACATCGTGGAGAGCTGGTTGAGGAACGCGTTCGGGTCGCTGTTGAGCAGGCCGCCGGCCGCGCCCAGGTCGTCGCCCTGGTAGGTCTGGAGGATCGAGTCGCGCACGTCGCTGCGGACCTCGTCGAGCTGGTCGCCCTGCCGGTCCTCGTCGGCCTCGAGCGAATCGAGCTCGTCGTTCAGCTGGCCGAGCTCGAGCTTGGCGTCGTTGTAGCGCTCGGTCGCGACCTCGGCCTCGTGGTAGAGGCGGTCGACCCGGTCACGGACGTCGTTGATGTCGGGGTCGGCGGTCGCCGGCGCGGACGGGACGCTCAGGGTCAGTCCGACGATGCCGGCGGCAGTGAGTCCGGCGAGAGCTGCGGTGGTGCGTGTGCGGCCGTTCAGCACGTGCTGGCGGTCCCCTCGTGTGTCGTACGCCTACCGGGTGAGCTGACGGGTTCGGGCACGACAGGCCCTACCTGCACTCCTCGCGCTCCCCCGACCTCGTCGTCGGACGCACGCGCCTCGTGCGGGATTCACCCCAGAGGAAGGTGGTTCCCCGGCTCCGGTCCCGCGAACGGCACCAGACTCGGCGCGGTGTCCGCGCGAGCCGGTCGGCCCACTTCCACGGACACCTGAGGGTGCAGCCTAATCCCCCGGGCCGGGTCCTTCCAAACCCTGTGCACCGGGGTGTCAGCCGGTCTGGACGAGTTCCGCGTCACACCCGACCGGCGGGTCGAGCCAGGCGTCGGGCAGCTGGCGCACCAGACCGCGGACGCAGTAGGCGAGGGCGATGCCGCACAGCACCGCCGCGACGACCACCGCGGGCGCGATCCGCAGCGCGTGGAGCACGGCGTTGGCGTGCCAGGCGTCGTCGGTGAGGATCCCGAGCCCGGCGATCGCTCCCAGCGCGATCACCCCGAGCTGGACGCCCAGGACGGCGGGCAGCAGCCTGCGTGCTGCCGCGCCCATCCTCGGCACGCTCAGGACGACCGCCGGGAACGCGGCGACGACGGCCTCGACCGTGATCCGGTAGCCCCAGAACGCGGCGCCGCCGTCGAACGGGTTCAGCCACCACTGCACCGCGAGGTAGACGCCGGCTCCCGCGAGGAGCGCGGTGGTCCACGCCGGCAGCCCCCGCCACGACCGGACCACGGCGGGCAGCACCAGGAGCAGCGCGGGCGTCCAGACGAACAGCCCGACGCCGGGCGAGAAGAAGAGCCCCAGCAGGCCCGTGAGCCGGTCGAGGGCGTCCTGGGTCTGCGCCCAGCCGGACAGCTCACCCATGCGGTAGCCGGCGTTGGGGTTCCAGGAGCCGTAGAGCACCCGGCCGCACAACGAGGAGAGCGCGACGAACGGCAGGCTCGTGCCGGCGACCCGCACGGCGACCCAGGGGTCGCGGTGCCGCCACGCGAGGACCAGCCCGAACGCGGCGACGAGGAACGCGAAGTGGAGGCGGCCGAGCAGCCCGATCCCCCCGAAGAGGCCCGCCAGCCACCATCGCCGGCCGCTGCTCGCCCAGGCCATCCCGGCGAGCCCGAGGACGGTCAGGGCGTGCGGCCACAGGTCGTGCCCCACGATCGACCAGAACGGCGTGGTGAACGCCAGCGCGCACCCGGCGAGGACCAGCGTCCGGCCGTCGACCTGCCCCGCCAGGGAGCGCAGCAGCAGCACGAGGGCCAACGCGGCGAGCACGGCGGCGGTGATGCCGCCGGGACGGAGCGGGAGGCGGTCGCGGTCGCCGGGGAAGAGGCGGTCCGCCACCCAGTAGGCGGGCACCGCCACCAGGACCGCGCCGACGCTCCGGGCGACCACCTCGTGGCCGTTGTCGGCGTTGGTGGTGGTCCAGAGCTCGTCGCGCGCGGGCTTGGCCGGCAGCTGGTCCGGGCGCACGTCGTCGAGCCAGGGGCTCCCCGTCGTGGCGATCCGCCACGAACCGAGGTCGACCGAGACGACGTCCACGGAGCTGACGCCCCGGGAGGCGGTGAGGGCGAAGACGACCAGCGCGAGCACCCCGAGGACGACCGCGGCGGCACCGCCGGGCCGCACCGCCGGGCGGGTCCGTCCGCTCACGACAGCGCCGTGCGGGCGATGCGCCGTGCGGCGGGCCGGTCGCGGGGCGCGACGGACAGCGCCGTCAGCCCGGCGTTCAGCCGGGACGTCAGGCGCGCGCGGGCCGCGCGCGCGGCCCACGGCCACCCGTGCGCGTCGAGCTCGCTCGCGATGGTGGCGAGGTAGGCGCGCTCCTCGGCGAAGCGCTCGCCGGTCAGCGCCCTGACCGAGGAGTCGGACAGCCGGTGGCGGCGGTACTCGAAGGCGAGCGCCGGGGCGACGGCGAAGCCCCCGCCCGCCAGCAGCACGTCGATGATCAGGGCCAGGTCCTGCACGACGTCGTAGTCACGGAAGCCGATCCGCTGGATCGTCTCGCGGTGCCAGCACAGGCTCGGGAAGTAGGTCCAGTTCCCGGTCAGCAGGGACGCCGCGAACCGCTCGCCCCGGTAGGCCGTGACCCCGGCCGGTCGCGGCGCGAGCCAGGACTTCACCCGGTCCCCCAGCGGCAGGTAGCGACGGCCCTCCTCGTCGATCACCGCCGCGCGCGGCTGGACGATCGCGGCGCCGGTGGCGGCGAGCGCGGCCCGGACCCGGCTGAGGTAGCCGGGGAGCACGCGGTCGTCGGCCCCCATGATCACCACGTAGTCGGCGACGGCACGGTCGATCGCGGACCGGTAGTTGCCGTTGGCGCCGAGGTTCTGCTCGTTGCGGTGGACCTCGATCCGCGGGTCGGCGAGCGCGGCGACGCGCGCGCCCACGTCCGCGTGCGGGTAGCAGTCGTCGAGGACGGTGAGGCGCCACTCCGGGTCGTCCATCGCGCGGATGCTCTCGACCGCCTCGAGGAGGTAGTCGGGGTCGCCGTAGAACGGGATGAAGAACTCGACCGTCGGCTCAGCCATCGACCCGCGCCTCCGCGCCGGCGCGGATCTCCGCCTCCAGCAGCGCCTGGGCGCGCGCCAGGCGCGCCAGCCGGCTGTCGAGGTGCCGGATCCGGGCCGTCTGGGCGAGGGTGGTGAAGGCGAAGACGACGATGAGGACGTAGAGCAGGAGGTTCGGTCCCTCCTGCACCCCCACCACGTGCGCCACGTCGGTCACCAGGCCGGGCGCCAGCACCGCGACGACCGCGGCCGCCGCGAACACGACCGCACCCGCGCGGGTGGCGGCGAGGCGCAGGCCGGTCGTCCGCCCCTGGAGGAGCCACCAGCTCGCGACCAGGATGCTGGCGATGAGGAAGATGCGGATGATCACAGGACCGCACCGATGCGCTCGGCGGCGAGGTCGAAGACGACGTTGAACGCGTTGACGTTGGACTGGCCCTTCCGACGGGTGTAGTCGGTGTAGGTCATCGTGATCGGGTGCTCGACCCAGCTGAGCCCTGCGGAACTGATCCGCGACTCGATCTCGGAGGCGTGGGCCATCCCCCGCTGGCGCAGGCTCATCGCCAGCAGCGCCTTCCGGTTGAGCACCCGCAGGCCGTTGTGCGTGTCGGTCAGCGCGAGGCCGGTGGACCGGCGGCTGAACCCGAGGGCGGCCCGCATCAGCACCCGGCGCGCGAGCGGCTGCCCGTCGGTGCGGCCGAGGTTGCGGGAGCCGAGCACGATGTCGACGCCGGTGCGCTGCGCCAGGTCGACCATCGCCAGCGCGTCGTCGACGCTGTACTGGCCGTCCGCGTCGAAGGTGACCACGTGCGTCGCGCGGGTGGAGGCGAGGACCCAGTCGAACCCGGTCTGCAGCGCCGCGCCCTGACCGAGGTTGACCGCGTGCCGCAGCACCGTGGCGCCGGTGGCGCGGGCGATGGCGTCGGAGCCGTCCGCGGAGCCGTCGTCGACGCACACGACGCGGTCGAAGCTCGACCGCACGCGGGCGAGGACCTCCCCGACGACCGCGCTCTCGTTGTACATCGGCACGACGACGACAGTGCTGTCCACGCCCGCCACCTCCCTGGCTGATCGCCTCAGGCTAGGAGCGCTCGCGGGGCCGGGTAAGGGGTCGGCCGACATTCCGGCCGTTCGTCGGCTCAGGCCTAGCCCATCGGGACTAGGCGTCGCCGCGGAGCGGTCAGGCTGACTCCACGTCGGGGCCGTCGACCGGCGTCACCAGCCGGAGCGGTGGGACCAGCCCGGAGTCGGCGAGCACGTCGAGGGCCCGCAGCTCGTCGTCGTCGATGGTCAGCTCGGGAGGTGGGCCGAGCAGCACCGTCACGACGCAGTCGTGGCACGCCAGACCCCGCACCACGCAGGTGTCGCAGTCGATCCTCGTCGTCATGCCCCGAGAGTCGCACCAGGGCCCGACACATCCTCCGCCGCAGCCGCCGCGCTCCTATGCTGCACGCCGTGGAGGAGGCGCAGGAGTCCCGGTCGGGCCCGCGGTCCGGCGGCTACCGCTGGACCCTCGCCGCGATCCTCCTGGTCTCGGCGTTCGTGGCCCACTTCGTCACGATCGGGGCCGACTGCCTGTGGCTCGTGACCCTCGGCGACCACGTGCGCGCGCACGGGATCCCCGACGGCCTCCCGTTCGCCGCCGCGACCACCGACGGGTGGCCCAACGCGGTGGTGGCCGCCGAGCTGGTGCTCTCCTGGGTGCACGAGCTCGGGCTCCCCGGGCTGGCGGTGCTGCAGGTCCTCGCCAGCGGTGCGGCCATGGTGGTCCTCGCCCTCGGTGCGCGGGCGGAGGGCGCCTCCGACGCGGCGACGGCCCGCGTGCTGGCGGTGTTCGCCGTCGGCTCGGTCACCGCTCTCGCGATCGTCCGCCTGCAGCTGTTCTCGCTGGTGCCGTTCGCGGCGCTCCTGTGGCTGCTGCGCAGCCAGCACCGGCGGCCGACCCGGGCGATCTGGCTCCTCCCGGCGCTCGTCGCGGCCTGGACCAACCTGCACGGTGCGGTGCTGCTCGGGGTCGCGACGGCGGGCGCCTACCTGCTGTTCTCCCGGCTGCGGCAACGACCGGCGGAGACCGTGGGCGTCGGCGCGCTCACCCTGGTCGCCCTGCTGGCGACCCCCGCCGGGCTCCGCACGGCCGCCTACTACGCAGGCGTCTTCGGCAACGAGGCCGCCCGTCGCGGCACCGGTCTCTGGGCGCGGCCGAGCCTGGAGCGCCCGTTCGACGTCGCGCTCGCGCTCGCGGCGCTCGTACTGGTCGTGCTGGCGGCGCGGCACCGCTTGCCCGCCTGGGAGTGGGTCGTCCTGGCCGGGCTCACGGTCGCGACGGTGAGCGCCGCCCGCAACGGGGTCTGGCTGACCATGTGGGCGGTCGCCCCGGCGGCCCGCCCGGCCCTGACGGCCCTCACAGCACGGACCTCACCGGCCGGGGCCGGCGCGGTCGCGCGCCGTGGCGCGGCGTGGTTCGCCGCCCTGGCCCTGTCCGCGACGACCGTGCTCGCGGTCGCGCTCGTCGTACCGCGCGGGGACGGCGTGGCCCGCGACGACCCCGACGTGGTGCGCGTGCTCGCCGCCGACGTGGGCGACCGCGTCGTGCTGGCCCCCGAGCCCCTCGCCGAGGCGCTGGCGCTGGAGGGCGCCACGGTCTGGGTCGCCGACCCGGTCGACGCGTTCGAGCCCGACGCCCAGAGCGCCTACCTCGACTTCGTCGACGACGGCGACCCCTCGGCCGCACTCCCCCACGTCCAGGCCGTGGTCGTGGAGACCGGCAGCGAGGCAGCCGACCGCCTGGCGGGTCTCGCCGGCGTCCGGAAGGTCGGCGAGCACGGCCCCTGGTCGGTCTACGACGTGGGCTGAGGCGGACGGCGCGTCAGGACTCCAGCCGCTCGACCAGCTCGACGGCGTCGTCGCGCCCGCACCAGCGGCAGCGCACCGACTCCACCGACTCGGCCAGCACGTCGGCCTCCTCGACCCGGTGCTCGCCGGCGAGGTCGAAGTGCCAGTACTCCGTCGTACGACGGCTGCGGGTCACGTCGAACCGGGTGAGGTTGCCGCAGCCTGCGCAGCGCCAGCGCTGGCCGTCGTCGGGAAGTCCGGGCACGGTCGGCGAGTCTAGTGGGGGCCTCCGGGCGCGCCGTCACCACTGTGTCGGACCCGCGACCTACCGTCACGGACATGGGACCGAGCACGACGACGCAGTGGGAGGAGCAGCGCAGCCTCGACGAGCTGGGCCGCCTGCTGCGCGACGTCACCTTCTGCGTCGTCGACCTCGAGACGACCGGCGGCAGCCCCACCGACGGCTCGATGATCACCGAGATCGGCGCGGTCAAGGTGCGGGGCGGCGAGGTCCTCGGCGAGTTCCAGACGCTGGTCAACCCGCACACCGCGATCCCCCCGTTCATCGCGGTGCTGACCGGCATCACCAACGGCATGGTGGCCGACGCGCCGCCGATCACCGCGGCGCTGCCCGCGTTCCTCGAGTTCGCCGCGGGCACGGTCCTGGTCGCCCACAACGCGCGGTTCGACGTCGGCTTCCTCCGGCACTTCGCGGCGCAGCAGGACATCGCGTGGCCGGCCTTCGAGGTCCTCGACACCGTCAAGGTGGCGCGGCGCGTGGTGACCCGCGACGAGGCCCCCAACCACAAGCTCTCCTCGCTGGCGCGGGTGTTCCGGTCGGGCACCACGCCCAACCACCGGGCCCTGGCCGACGCGCGGGCCACCGTCGACGTGCTGCACGGGATGATCGAGCGGCTCGGCGGCCTCGGCGTGCACACCCTCGAGGAGCTGCAGACCTACTCCTCCAAGGTCGCCGCGGAGCAGCGGCGCAAGCGCCACCTGGCCGACCGCCTCCCCCACGCCCCGGGCGTCTACCTGTTCTGCGACGAGCGGTCCCGGGTGCTCTACGTCGGCACCTCCAAGGACCTGCGCCGCCGGGTGCGCTCCTACTTCACCGCCTCGGAGACCCGCTCGCGGATCGGCGAGATGGTCCGCATCGCCACCTCGGTCACCGGCATCACCTGCGCCACCGCGCTCGAGGCCGAGGTCCGCGAGCTGCGCCTGATCGCCGAGCACAAGCCGAGCTACAACCGGCGGTCGCGCTTCCCGGAGAAGATGACGTTCCTCAAGCTCACCCGGGAGCCGTGGCCACGGCTCTCCCTGGTCAACCGGGTGCTCGACGACGACGCCGACTACCTCGGCCCGTTCTCCTCCCGGAGCATGGCCGAGAGCTGCCTGGCGGCGCTGCACGAGGTCTTCCCGATCCGCCAGTGCGCCGACCGGCTCGGCAAGCGGCCGTCGCGGTCCGCGTGCGTCCTGGCGGAGATGGGCCGCTGCCTCTCCCCGTGCGACGGCACGGCCGACGCCCTGACCTACGCCGCGGTCGTCCGGCAGCTGCGCGACGCCCTGCTGCGCGATCCCGACGACGTGGTGGAGCTGGTCAACGAGAAGATGGTCGCGCTGGCCGAGCAGGAGCGGTTCGAGGAGGCCGGGGTCCACCGCGACCGGCTCGCCTCGTTCGTGCGGGCAGCGGCGCGGTCGCAGCGGCTGACCTCCCTGACCCGGTGCTCGGAGCTGGTCGCGGTCCGCCGCGAGGACGACGGCCGCTGGTCGGTGCACGTGGTGCGCTACGGACGGCTCGCGGCCGCCGGGGTGATCCCGCCCGGCGCCGACGCGACGGCGTACGTCGACCAGCTCCGCGCCGGAGCGGAGACGGTGCTCCCGGCGATCGGTCCGGTCCCGGCCGCCACGGCCGAGGAGTCCGAGCGGATCCTGCGCTGGCTCGAGCAGCCGGGGGTCCGGCTGGTCGACGTCGACGGCGAGTGGACCTGCCCGGTGAGCGGCGCCGGGCGCGCAGCCCGGCGCTTCGCCTGACCCGCCTCCCCGGCCACTAGATTGGGCCCATGATCACCGCCATCGTCTTCGTCGAGGCCGAGACCGCGCGCATCCCGGAGGTGGCGGAGGCGATCGCCGCGCTCGACGGCGTCAGCGAGGTCTACTCCGTCACCGGCCAGATCGACCTCGTGGTGCTGGTGCGGGTCAAGCGGCACGAGGACATCGCGGACGTCGTCTCCGACCAGCTCAACAAGGTGCCGGGCGTGCTCGACACCGAGACCCACATCGCGTTCCGCGCCTACTCGCGGCACGACCTCGAGGCGGCCTTCTCGATCGGGCTCGACTGATCGTCCCGTCCGGTCAGCCGGTCACCTTGGCCGTGGGTGCGCTGACCCGCTTCACCGTCTTGTAGCCCTTGAGCGTGCCGGTGACGGTCACGGTGATGCGCTTCCCGCGGGCCGTCCGGGGGATCTTGAACTCGGTCCCGCTGCCGGCCCGGCCGGTGACCACGTGGCTGCCGATCTTCCAGCGGTAGGCGAGCTTGACCCCCGACGGTCCCCAGGTCCCGGCGTACGCCGAGAGGGTGTAGCCGACCCCCGTCACGCCGTAGACCTTCGGCTCGACGGTGGTGAGCTTGCCCGGGACCACGACCGCCGTGGGCTCGCTGCTCCTGGTGAGGGTCTGGTAGCCGCTCAGCGTGCCCGTGACCTCCAGCACGATGGAGTGACCGACGGCGGAGGGCGGGACGGTGAGGAAGTGGCTCGTGCCCGTCTGGAGCTGGGTGCCGTCGGCGTACCAGGTGTAGGTCAGGTTCGCGTCGGCCGGCGCCCAGTCCGCGACCACTCCGGAGAGGATCTGCCCGACCTGGGCGGTCCCGGTGATCGTCGGCGTGGCTCCGGTCATGGTGGCGCCGAGCACGTGCACGGCCGGGCTGGTCCTCGGCTCCTGGAGGTAGCCGGTCTTGACGCCGGAGACCGCCACGGTGAGGTCGTTGCCGACGTCCGCGGCCTTGATCGTGTAGCTCGAGCTCGTCGCGCCGGCGATGACGTCGCCGTTGCGCCTCCACTGGTAGCTGTACGACGCGGGCGTGGGCACCCAGCCGGCTCCGGGATCAGCGATGACGGTCTCGCCGTACGAGGGGGTGCCGTCGTCGACGACGGTCGGTTGCGACGTCGAGGTCCAGCCCTGGAGCTTGATCGGCCCGTACGGCGCGCTGGGCCATTCCTTGTCGTTGAAGCTCAGGCGGTGCGCGGTCGCCCTGACCGTGATCGTCTTCTCGGCCTGCCCCGAGCCGAGCACCAGCGACTGGCCCGTCGCCCCGGAGATGGCCGCACCGTCGGCGTACCACTGCCAGGTGTAGTTGTCCTCGCGGGGCACCGCGTGCCCGATCTGCGCGGTCAGGGTCTCGCCGACCGTGGCATCGCCGTCCGCCGGACCGGCGATCACCGGGGCGTCACCGTCGACGAACGTCCCGTTGCCGATGGCCAGCGTGGCGTACCAGCTGTTCGCGGTCCCCGTGGACGGGAACGTCTCGGCGCGCCGGCCGTCGACGATGCCCGTGACCATCACGATCAGCGTCGAGCCCTTGTCGGTGGGGCCGGGCACGTAGGACTGCCGGTCCGCGTCCGGGATGGCGGTCCACTGGGTCATGTCGCCGTTGTTGGCGTTGTAGAAGGCGGCCCGGTACCAGCGGAACCGCAGCTCGACCGGGACGCCCGAGGGCGAGCGCCAGCCGTTGCCGCCGACCGCCGGGTCGTCGTACCGCTCGATCTCGGTCGTGCCCGGGATCGGGTCGTACCAGAGCTCGTTGCCGACGCCGCGGATGCCGCCGATGACTCCACCGTCGTAGGCGGGGTTGGGCTCGACACCGGTGCCGGCCCCGCAGGTCGCGCCGAGGCGGAGGTGGTCGAGGAAGGCGACGGAGTCCAGGTCGCCGTTGCCCGCGTCGGAGACGGTGACCGTCACGGTCTCGGCGGCACCGCCGGCGAAGGCGAGCGGCACCCGGGCGGTGTCCCGCGTGGTGACGTGGTTGAGGGCGGTCAGCTCCGGCAGCCGCGGCTGCTCGGTGGAGCCGGTGATCGGGTCGCTCGGGTCACCGGGCTGGTGCCAGTAGTCGAGCGCGTTCACCGCGTACGGTGTCGGCTTCGCCGGCCAGCCGGTCTGGCTGAAGTAGCCGCGGCCCGCGTTCATCGCGTACTCGGAGGTGTCGCCGGCCCGCTGGATCGACAGGGTGTCGCTCGGCGTGGCCGTCGTGTAGGTGTGGACCGGCTCCTCGGTGCCGAGGGCGAAGTCCAGGAAGAGGCAGCCGACACCGGCGGCCGGCTGGACCGTCAGCGTCAGCGTGGTGGTGTCGGGCTGCCCGTCGCTGCCGCGGTCGGTGCTGAGCTGGGCCTGCGGGTCCGCGACGGCGGGGAACACCTGGCCGGCGTCCCCGGTCGAGAGCAGCAGGTAGTCCGAGCCCTGCGACGGGAAGTCGTTGAACACCGCCGAGGCCGTCGCGCTGCTGCCCGACAGGGCGGCCGTGACGCCGGCGGGCGCCCCGAGGGCGGTGACCGCGGTCGCCGGGTCGACGTCCGCGTGCGCGGGCGGTGCGGTCGACAGTGCCGTCAGCGCCGAGGCCATCAGCCCGGCGGCTGCGAGCAGAGCTGTCCTGTGCGTGGTCAATTCGCCCTCCCGAGCCGAACGATGAGATCGCCGCACGTCCCTCCCGACGTCCGGCTGGCGCGAGGCTATGCACTCCGGGCCCGCGGCGCACGGATCCGCGGGGATCGTGGGCGATCGGCGGGCGGACTAGCCCGAATTGACTAGGCGCGCTCAGGAGGCGGCGGCCGCGACCCAGCGGTCGAGCGTGGCCTGCGCGGCCCCGGAGTCCACGGCGTCCGCGGCGCGGACCAGGCCCGCGGCCAGCGCCTCGGCGACGTCGGCGCCCGGCTGGTCGTAGACGGCGAGCGCCGCCCCCGCGTTCAGCAGTACGGCGTCCCGCACGGGCCCCGGCTCGCCGGCCAGGAGCCGCCGCACGACGTCGGCGTTGTGCGCCGCGTCGCCGCCGCGCAGGTCCTCCGCGGTCGCGGGGGCGAGCCCGAGCGCGCCGGGGTCGACGGTCGCGGTGGTGATCTCGCCCTCGCGCGCCACCCAGACCTGCGAGGTCGTCGTCGTGGTGAGCTCGTCGAGTCCGTCGTCGCCGCGGAACACCCAGGCGTCGACCCCGCGGCGCGCGTAGACGCCCGCCATCACGGGCGCGAGCCGCGCGTCGGCGCAGCCGATCGCCTGCGCGGCCGGGTGCGCCGGGTTCGCGAGCGGTCCGAGGATGTTGAACGTGGTCCCGATGCCGAGCTCGCGGCGCGGCACCGCCGCGTGCCGCATCGCCGGGTGGAAGGCGGCGGCGAAGCAGAACGTGATCCCCGCCTCGACCGCGACCTGCGCGACCCGGGCGGGCGGCAGGTCGAGCCGGATGCCGAGCTCCTCCAGGACGTCGGCGGAGCCGGACTTGGAGGAGGCCGACCGGTTGCCGTGCTTGACCACCCGCGCGCCGGCGCCCGCGGCCACGATCGCCGCCATCGTGGAGATGTTCACCGACTGCGACCGGTCACCGCCGGTGCCGACGACGTCGAGCAGCCGCCCCGGCACCTCGATCGGGGTGGCGACGGCGTACATCGCGTCGACCAGGCCGGAGACCTCGTCGATCGACTCGCCCTTGGCGCGCAGCGCGACGGCGAACCCGGCGATCTGCGCCTCGGTCGCCTCGCCGCGCAGGATCTCCCCCATCGCCCAGGTGGCCTGGGCCGGGGTGAGGTCGGTGCGGGCGACGAGCGCCCCGAGGACGTCGGGCCAGCTCAGCCCGGTCACGTCGCGGGGACGCGCGGGCGCAGCAGCCCGACGACCGTCTCGGCGAGCCGGATCGGGTCGAGCGGGTGCGGGACGGCGGCGTCGGCGCGCGACCAGGTCGCCAGCCAGGCGTCCTGCGGCCGCCCGGTCAGCACCACGATCGGGGGGCACTCGGCGATCTCGTCCTTGAGCTGCTTGGCGATCCCCATGCCGCCGGCGGGCACGGCCTCGCCGTCGAGCACCGCGAGCGCGATCTCGCCGGCGTCCATGTTCTGGATCACGACCGGCTCGGTCGCCACCTCGACGTACTGCAGCTCGGGCAGGTCCGGGTGCGGCCGGCGGCCGAGCGCGAGGATGACCTGCTGGCGGGTGTGCATGTCGTCGCTGTAGACGAGCACCTTCAGAGGCTTGGCGTCGCTCACCCGCGGCACCTTACTCGGTGTCCTGCGCCGCGCGCTCGGGTACGGCGGCGCGCGCCGCCTCCTGCGCCTCGAGCCGGTCCAGCCGCCGGTCCTCCCGCGCGGCCTCCTTCATCGACGAGCGCACCCACTGGGCGAACAGGATGGCGAGGAAGACCAGGGCGACCAGGTCGCCGGAGGACCACAGCAGGCCGCCGGCCAGCTGCTGGTCGTCGGCCATGTCGGGCAGCCAGCTCGCCATCGGGCCCTCGCGCAGCGCCCGGTAGTGGTCCTCGGCGAGCAGCGCGGACTGGCCCATGATCGTCACGCCGAGGAAGGCGTGGAACGGCAGCGTGAGCACCAGCAGCAGCAGGCGGAACGGGTAGGAGACCCGGCCCGGCAGCGGGTCGACGCCCACGATCGGCCAGAAGAACAGGGTGCCCACCAGCACCAGGTGGATGTGCATCATCTCGTGGACGTACGCCGAGCTCAGCGAGGCGTCGTACCAGCCGGTGAAGTAGAGCGCCCACGGCGAGAGCACGTAGAGCGCGAGGGTCAGCGGCGGGAACGACAGCACCTTGGCGACCCGGGAGTGCAGCACGGCCAGGAGCCACCCGCGCGGGGTGCGCGGCAGGGTCCGCAGGGCCAGCGTCACCGGCGCCCCGAGGGCCAGGCTGAGCGGGACCACCATGGACAGCACCATGTGCTGCGCCATGTGGACGCTCAGGAGGGTCGTGTCGTAGGCCGCGAACCCCGACGACGTGGAGACGTAGAACGCCAGCATCCCGACGCCCCAGGCGATCGAGCGGCCCACCGGCCAGCGGTCGCCCCGCGCGCGGAGCGTGTGGACGCCGACGGCGTACAGGCCCACGGCCCACACGGTCACCACCAGCGGGAGCGGGTCGAGCGTCCACTGGGTCACCGAGGTCCCCCACGACAGGGGCGGCAGCGCCTCGTCGGCGATCAGCACACCAGGGATCGGGCACCTCCTCCATCGTCCCCGAGCGGATCACCACGCTACGTCCCCGGCCCCAGGTGCCCATTCCAGGGGGTGGGCGTGCCACCCGGCGCCACTATCGACATAATGCTGCCCGTGGCGACCACTGCAACCGCATCCCTCCCGGCCTCCCGCCTGCACGGCCAGCACGACCGACCGAGCATGGTGGCGGTCGGGACGATCATCTGGCTCTCGAGCGAGCTGATGTTCTTCGCGGCGCTCTTCGCGTCGTACTTCACGATCCGCTCGGTCAGCCCCGACATGTGGGCGGCCAACACCGACCTCCTGAACGTGCCGTTCGCCTCGGTGAACACCACGATCCTGGTGCTGTCGTCGGTGACCTGCCAGCTCGGCGTCTTCGCCGCGGAGCGGGGTCAGGTCGGCCGGAGCGGCTCGGTGCTCAACATCGGCGGCTGGGGCCTGCGCGAGTGGTTCATCCTGACCTACATCATGGGCGCCGTCTTCATCGGCGGTCAGGCCACGGAGTACGCCGCCCTGATCCACGAGGGGGTCACCATCCCCCACGACGGCTACGGCACGATGTTCTACCTGACGACCGGCTTCCACGGGCTCCATGTGACCGGCGGTCTGATCGCGTTCCTCTTCGTGCTGGGCCGCACCTACATCGCCAAGCGCTTCACCCACGAGCAGGCCGTCAGCGCGATCGTCGTGTCCTACTACTGGCACTTCGTCGACGTCGTGTGGATCGGCCTGTTCGCCACGATCTACCTGGTGCAGTGAGTCGCGTGACAGCGGCCCCTGCTCCCACGAAGAACCTGTGCCCCCTGCGGACCTGTAAGGACTGAATGTGCGACTCCTGAACCGCTCCGCCGGTCGTCTCTCGCGGTACCGCCGCGGGCCGATCGCCGGACTGCTGGTGCTGCTTCTCGGGCTCCTCCTGACCGGCGGCCTCTACGCCGCCCTCGCGCCTGCCCAGGCCAACGAGGAGTCCGACACCGCGGCGCAGGTCGAGGAGGGGCGCCAGCTCTTCCTCGTCGGCTGTGCGTTCTGCCACGGCCAGAACGGCGAGGGCGTCCTGACCCAGGACGGCGACCAGTACGGCCCGGCGCTCACCGACGTCGGCGCCGCCGCCGTCGACTTCCAGGTCGGCACCGGCCGGATGCCGATGGCCCAGCCCGGCGCCCAGGTGCCGCGCAAGGAGGTCGTCTACAGCGACAAGGAGATCGCGGCGCTCTCGGCGTACGTCGCCTCGCTCGGCAACGGCCCGGCCATCCCCGACGCGGAGATGTACGACCCGAGCACGCTCAGCGACGACGAGTACCAGGACTACGTCACCCGCGGCGGCCAGATCTTCCTCGCCAACTGCACGGCGTGCCACAACTTCGAGGGCTCCGGCGGCGCCATGCCGCGCGGCGGCTACGCCCCGCGGATCCGCGGCGTCGACCCCAAGTACATCTACGAGGCCATGCTGACCGGCCCGCAGTCGATGGACACCTTCTCCGACGGCAACATCCCGCCGGACGACAAGAAGGCCGTCATCGCCTACCTCGAGACGCTCAACGACTCCCCCGACTACGGCGGCCTGACGCTCGGCAGCCTGGGTCCGGTGAGCGAGGGCATCGTCGCGTGGGTGGTCGGTATCGGCGGGCTCGTCGGCTTCGCGATCTGGATCGCGGCCCACACCACCCGCTCGAGCAGGAAGAAGGACGAGGTCGAGGCGTGAGCGACGTACACGAGAGCCACAGCGGCGAGCTCGTCCGTGACGAGCCCATCGCCAACCCGGGGCTGCCGGAGCACACCTGGCGCCCGACGGACGTCGACCCGGCCAAGGAGCGCCGCGCCGAGATCCAGGTCTCGCTGCTCTTCGGGCTGTCGGCGGTCTGCACCGTCCTGTTCGTCGTCTCCTACTTCGTGTTCGACGTCAAGGACAACTGGAGCGTGGTCGGCGGCCTCGGCGCCTCCACCGTCGCGCTCGGCCTGAGCCTGGCCGGCGCCCTGCTCTTCGTCGGCATCGGCATCATCCAGTGGGCCCGCAAGCTCATGGGCGACCACGAGATCGTCGAGATGCGGCACTCCGCGGGCTCCTCGGAGGCCGAGCGCACCTCGGCCCTCGCCGAGCTCGCCGCCGGCATCGAGGAGACCGGCATCGGCCGTCGCCCGCTGGTGCGGAACTCGCTGCTCGGCGCCCTCGGCCTGCTCGGCGTCCCGGCGATCATCGGCCTGCGCGACCTGGGCCCGCTGCCGGGCGACTCGCTCTACCACACCATCTGGGGCGAGGGCACCGAGGACCGGCCGATGCGGATCGTGCGCGACGGCATCTGGACGCCGATCCTGGCCTCCGACCTCGAGATCGGTGACCTGGTCAACTGCCAGCCCGACGCGCTGATGAACCCCGAGCGCTACGACATCGACCCCGCCGAGGTCGAGGGCACCAACGCCCAGATCGTGAAGAGCAAGGCGTCCCTGATCCTGCACCGCATGGATCCGGCCGACATCAAGCCCGGCGTCGACGCCGAGGGCAAGAGCCGCGCCAACTGGGACGTCAACGGCATCGTCGCCTACTCCAAGATCTGCACCCACGTGGGCTGCCCGATCTCGCTGAACGAGCGGACGACGCACCACCTGCTGTGCCCCTGCCACCAGTCCACGTTCGACCTCGCCGACTCCGGCAAGGTCGTGTTCGGCCCCGCCGGCCGGCCGCTCCCCCAGCTGCCGATCGCCGTGGACGACGAGGGCTACCTGGTCGCGCAGCGTGACTTCGATGAACCGGTCGGACCGAGCTTCTGGGAGCGGGACTACTATGAGCGTTGACACCAGCAAGGTCGCCTCGACGAACGCCACCGAGCCGGCCACCCCGTCCAAGGGCGCCAAGCGCGCCGGGGCGGTCGCCAACTGGGCTGACGAGCGCCTCGGCCTCGCCAAGTCCACCAAGCTCATGTCGCTCCGGAAGGTCTTCCCGGACCACTGGTCGTTCATGCTCGGCGAGATCGCGCTGTGGAGCTTCGTGATCCTGCTGCTGACCGGTGTCTTCCTGACGCTGTGGTTCGACCCGAGCATGACCGAGGTGCAGTACAACGGGTCCTACGACCCGCTGCGCGGCGTCCACATGTCCTCGGCGTACGCCTCGGCGCTCGACATCTCCTTCGACGTGCGCGGTGGCCTGCTCCTGCGGCAGATGCACCACTGGGCGGCGATGATCTTCATCGGCGCGATGATGATCCACCTGATGCGCGTCTACTTCACCGGCGCGTTCCGCAAGCCCCGCGAGCTCAACTGGGTGATCGGCTGCCTGCTGCTGCTCCTCGGCACCATCGAGGGCTTCACCGGCTACTCGCTGCCCGACGACCTGCTCTCCGGCACCGGCGTCCGCGCGGCCGACGGCTTCATGAAGGCCTCCCCCGTCGTGGGCACCTACATGTCGTTCTTCCTGTTCGGCGGCGAGTTCCCGGGTGACTCGATCATCCCGCGGCTCTACGTCATCCACATCCTGCTGATCCCGGGCCTCCTGCTGGCCCTGATCACGGCCCACATGGTGCTGCTCGTCTACCACAAGCACACCCAGTGGCCTGGTCCCGGCCGCACCGAGGAGAACGTGGTCGGCTACCCCCTGCTGCCGGTCTACATGGCCAAGGCGGGCGGCTTCTTCATGATCGTGTTCGGCACGGTCGCGCTGCTGGGCGGTCTGTTCACGCTCAACCCGGTGTGGAAGTTCGGCCCCTACGACCCGTCCAAGGTGACCGCGGGCTCCCAGCCCGACTGGTACATGGGCTGGCCCGACGGCCTGCTCCGGATCATCCCGGCGCTGGAGACCCACCTGTGGGGTCACACGATCAGCTGGAACATCATGATCCCGATCCTGATCATGCCGCCGCTGATGCTGACGATCCTGATCGCGCTGCCGTTCCTCGAGTCCTGGATCACCGGCGACAAGCGGGAGCACCACCTGCTCCAGCGTCCGCGCAACGCGCCGACCCGCACCGCGATCATGGTCTCGCTGATGACGTTCTACGCGCTCTCCTGGGCGGCCGGTGGCAACGACATCATCGCGATCAAGATGCACCTGTCGATCAACCAGATCACCTACTTCATGCGCGGCGCTGTGTTCATCGGTCCGCTCATCGCGTTCCTGATCACGCGCCGTTGGTGCATCTCGCTGCAGCGTGCCGACAACGACCGCCTGCTGCACGGCTACGAGACCGGTGTGATCGTCCGCTCCCCCGACGGCGGGTACGCCGAGAAGCACCTGCCGATCGCGGAGTCCAAGGCGTTCACGCTCACCGCTCGCGACCGCGACGAGGTCTACGTCCCCGAGGACGGCACCGACTCCAACGGTGTCGCCAAGAAGGGCGCCCGCCTCGCCAAGGTCCGTGGCCGGCTCTCGGAGCTGATGTACGCCGACAACGTGCAGAAGCCGACCCCCGAGGAGCTCCACGAGGCGGAGCACCACTCGGAGCACGAGCTGCACGAGCTGGAGGCCCAGATCGCCGCCGGTCCCAACCGGCACGGTCCGACCGACACGCACTGATCCACCGCCGAGGGGCGGGCGGGGCCACACGGCCTCCCCCGCCCCTCGGTCGTTTTCGGGTGTTGTCCGCGCGCGTCGATTCGGGACGGTGCGGCGAGAGCGCGCAAGTAACTCAGTGTTAGTGACGCTCCCACGGACTTCGGTTCGCTTCCTTGGTGTCATGACCGGTCACAAGACTGAGGGAGTGCACGCAACACCGAGGGAGTACGCCACCGCGCCCGCGGCCGTCTCGGTCCTGCCGCGGCCCAGGCGGCTGAGATGCTGCATCTATCCGCC
>DATMHR010000048.1:0-59596 GCA_035554955.1 Nocardioides sp.
CCCCGAGACCCGGCACCTGGCGTCGGAGGGCGGCGGCCTCCGGCAACGCCTGGCGTTCGACGCACGGGCGACCACGGCCGCGCGCGTCCTCGCCGAGGTCAGCACCCGGGTGGACGTCCTCGACCTCACCGTCGAGGAGCCCGACATCGAGGACGTCGTGCGCCGGATCTATGCATCCCGGCGGTGACTAAGCCGTTCGGCCGCCCCCGGGTGTAGACATCGCATGGAGACCCTGGCGCTCGGAGGGCGGATGGCGAGGACGGCGGACGACGACTTCGCCGCATGGGTGGGGCCGCACCTCCCCGCGCTGCACCGCTACGCCGCGCGGCAGGTGGGCGCTGCCGACGCCGACGACGTGCTGCAGGACGCCCTGGCCCGGGCGTGGCGGAGGCGGTCGACGTACGACGAGGCGCGCGGCGCACCGCTGCCGTGGCTGGTCGCGATCGTGCGCGACCGGGCGCGGCGCCACCGCACCCGGCGCCGCGAGCACCTGTCCCTGGTCGACGCGGATCGGGCCGTGGCCCCCGCGGACGCGGACCCCGACCTCGAACGAGCGATCGCGATGCTCCCCGCCCGCCAGCGCGAGGCCGTGGACCTCTACTACTTCGTGGACCTCGACGTGGCGTCGGTGGCAGCGGTCATGGGCTGCGCGCCCGGCACCGTCCGCGCAACGCTGCACCAGGCGCGGACCTCGCTCCGCACGCTGCTGGGAGACGACGATGGCTGAGCACACCGACCACCACCTCGACGACCGGATGGACGACCGGATGGACGAGCGCCTGCGGACCCACGCCGCCCGCTGGCGGGAGGACCTGCCCGAGGTCGCGCCCTTCTCCCCGCGTGCACCGCGCCGGGCCGGCGTGGTCGCCGCCGCGGCCGCGGCGGCGGTGCTCGTCGTGGTCGGCGCCGGTGTCGTCCTGCGCTCCGGCACGGACCGGGCGGATGCTCCTCCCGCGGACAGAACCTCTCCCTCGCCGGCCCCCCGGGTGGTCCCGTGGGCGGACCTGCCGCCGACGCATCCCACCCTGCCGACCACGCCCGCCCCCGCGTGCGGACCCGGCGACGTCGCGGCCGGCCGGCCCCGGACGGAGGGCGCTGCGGGCACGGAGTACCTCACGGTCGACCTCCGGCTCACCGGGGACGCACCGTGCTGGGTGAGCCAGGACCCGGCGGTGACCTTCCTCTCCGCAGGCGAACCCCTCGACCTCCGCGTCACCAAGAACCAGCCGGACGCCACGCCCGGCACGCGGGTGCTCGTCGACGGGTCCCACCCGGCGACGCTGACGATCGGGTGGGCGGTCAGCCACTCGTGCCCGGCGGTCGACAACGACGAGATCCGGGTGACGCTCGGCCCGAACGACGTCCCGTTGTCGCTGCCGGGGTTCGGCCTCAGCTCGTGCAACCCCGGCGAGGAGCGATCCCTGCCGTTCGTCTCGCCGTTGCAGTCCGCCGCATCACCCGGCGCGGGCTCGACGTCGCCGTGGCGCGAGGTCGAGGTGGCCGGCGACCTCGACCTCGCCGCCGGCGTCGATGAGGACGTCACCTTCGACGTCACGCTGACGAGCCGGGTGGACCTGCCGCTGGCTGCGTGTCCCGACTACGTGATGACGGCCGGGTCGCACGGCGGGACCTACGGCCTCAACTGCGCCGACGTGCCCTATCAGGACGACGCCGGGGACGCCTACCTGCCGGCCGACACCCCCGTGACGTTCCAGATGCGGGTCGACGGCTTCGACCGGGCGGCCGCCGGCAAGGTGGTGTGGCGGCTCGACGTCCGCGGCACGACCGCGCTGCACGGGCAGCTCACCGTCGGCGATGTCGAGCTCGGCACGGTGACCGGCACGGTGACCGTGGTCGGCGGTCCGGCGGGCACACCCGACCGGGTGGTGACCGCCGGCCGGGTGACAGCGACCGGGCCGTCCGGCACCGACCAGAGCGCCATCGGCCCCGACGGCACCTACACCCTGCACCTGCCGCCGGGCGCCTACGACCTCGAGGCGACGCCGCTCGCGCCGCTCAGGGGGATCGTGTGTCCCGACAGGGTGGGCGTCACCGGCGGCGCCACGGTCACCGCGGACATCACCTGCTCGATCGACTGACCAACTCAGGCGATGAGCTGGTAGCGGCCGGGGGCGACCTGGACGTAGCGGGGTTCGCGCCAGCCGACCGGGGGTGGGGCGTGGCTGCGGTAGCGGTGCCCGGTGGGGGTGATGGTCTCGACCCCGCCGTCGTCGGTGGGGTGTTGTCGCCAGCCGGGGGCTTGTTTGACGTGGTTGCAGTCCTCGCACAGCGCCTGGCCGTTCTCGGCGGAGGTCTCCCCGCCGTCCTCGACCGGGGTGATGTGGTCGGTGTGGCGGACCGGTGCCCCGCAGTAGGGGCTCGCGCAGATCCCCTGACCACGCAGGGAGAGGAAGTCGGCCAACCCGGTCGGGAAGGTCCGCTGCTTGCTGCTCATCGCGACCAGCCGGCCGCGGTGGTCGGTGTAGAGCCGACGGATCCAGGTGTCCAGCCCCTCGTCCAGGGCGTGCGCGGCCAGCAGCCGGGCGATCTCGGCCGGGACCACCTCCTCCTCCACCAGCCCCGGGGCGTGGCCACCGGCCAGGGTCGCAGCCGACAGGGTCAGGTTGATCCCGACCGGCACCGCCGGCGGCATCTCCCCGGTGCTCATCGGGACCCCGGTCACCCGGGCGACCAGCAGGTCGGCCATCACCTGGCCCCGGCTCCGCGGGTCACCAGACGCGATAAGTGCCGCGGCGTCGCGCTTCAACGCCGCGTGCAGCGCCACCCCCTGCCCGACCGGGAGCAGCGCGGTCACGTACGTCATCGTGTCCGGCGCCGGCCGGCACGACACGTGGCGGTCCTTGGCGGCGTTGCTCGCCCGGTCCACCACCGCCTTCGGGTCCAGCTCGTAGGCCAGGCGCTTGGCCTTCGCCACCAGCCGCCGCGTCCCGAGCCCCTCGAGCGCGGTCGGGTCGGCGCACAGCTCCTCATCGGCGAACGCCCGCTGCTCCGCGGACAGGCATGCGGTCTCCCGGAGGAGCAGCATCGCCCGCCACTCGTTCAGCGTGCCGTCCTTCAACCGCGCCACCAGGTGCGGCATCTCCGCGCAGGCGACCTTCGCGAACCCCAGCAGCACCTGCCCCCGGTGCGGAGACTCCTTGCGCGCCAACCCGACCTCCGCGGCCACTCCCCTGCCCTGACGCCGCGCCGGCACACCCTGCGCCGACTCGGCGCTGCGCCGTGCGGCGTCGTAGGCCACCGCCGCTTCGGCCTGCACCGCGCACGCCGTCGACTTCAAGTCCTCCAGCTCGCCGATCAGGTCGACCAACGCCGCAGGGTCGTCCGGCAGTCCACCACCCTGCAGCGACGCCCGCAGATCGGCGATCTGCTGCGCTGCGAGGACGGTCCCGAGACCCATGCCCTCAGTATAGTCGAACACATGTTCGACCCGCAAGAGGGACCACCGACCTTCTCGAGCGGATCCCCTCTTTGCGGCCAGGGATCGCCCGAAGTCGCTAGGAGTAGCGGTGGTTCTTCGCCGCGTGCCCGTGCTCGCGGGTGCAGGTCCGCCCGTTCATCGAACGGTGCCCGCACAGCCCGTCGGTCGACGCAGGCGGCGCGACGGCCACGGGCTCCTCGGCCTTCCCGGGTCCGCGCGGCGCGACCCCGGGGGCGGGCGTGGCTGATCGTCGGCTGTACCGAGCCTCCCGCATCGCCCGCAGTGCTGATTCCTTGCTCATCGTTGCTTCACCCGAGGAACTCTAGGCATGCACACCGACAGATCCGGCCGGGCGCGTCCGGCGCTCCGTCGGACCTGCGTCATGCCGCCGCCTGCCGGACGCGCGGATCTGCTGCTGCGGGCGGGGACGACAATGCAGGGATGCAGATCCGACAGGTCGTCATCCCCCGCGCGGGCGGGCCGGAGCGACTGAGCCTTCAGACGTCTCGGTTAGACCCGCCCGCCCCTGGTGAGGCGCAGGTCGAGGTGGTCGCCGCCGGCATCAACTTCGCCGACATCCTCGCGCGGCAGGGCCTCTACCCGGACGCGCCGCCGCTGCCGCTGGTGGTCGGCTACGAGGTCTCGGGCACGGTGCGTGCCGTGGGATCCGGAGTCGAGGAGTCGCTCGTCGGGCAGGACGTCCTCGCGCTGACCCGGTTCGGCGGCTACAGCAGCGCGCTGAACGTCCCGGCGAAACAGGTCTTCGCCAAGCCGGCGGCGCTGAGCCACGCGGAGGCGGCGGCGATCCCCGTTGCCTACCTCACCGCGTGGCAGCTCCTCGTGGTGCAGGGCGGCCTCCGCGAGGGTCAGACCGTGCTGATCCAGAACGCCGGCTCCGGCGTCGGCCTCGCAGCTCTCGACATCGCCCGCCATCTAGGGGCGCGCAGCATCGGCACGGCCAGTGAGGGCAAGCACGCCTTCCTCACCGCTCGGGGCCTGGACCACACGGTCGACTACCGCACCGGTGACTGGACCCGCGAGGTCCGCGCGCTCACCGACGGGCGGGGCGTCGAGCTGGTGATCGACCCGCTCGGCGGGGAGAGCTTCCGCCGCTCCCGCACGGTGCTGCGCCCCACCGGACGGCTCGGGATGTACGGCGTCTCCGCCGCCTCCAACAACCAGGGCCTGCGGGGCAAGCTCCAGCTGGCCAGGACCGCCGCGCGGATGCCTCTGTTCCACCCGGTGACGCTCATGAACTCCAACCACGGCGCCTTCGGGGTCAACCTCGGGCACATGTGGGACGAGGTCGACATGCTCCGCGGCTGGATGGTCCAGGTGATCGAGGGCGTCGAGTCCGGATGGGTGCGTCCGCACGTCGACTCGTCCTATCCCCTGGCCGACGCGAGCCGGGCCCACGAGCACATCGAGGCACGCCGCAGCACCGGCAAGGTCGTGCTCGAGCCCTGACCGGCGCGGGGCGGCCGGCCATGCCGGTCGACTGATCGCCCGACGCGCTCAGCTCCTCACCAGTCGCGCCACGCACTCGACGTGGTGCGTCATGGGGAACAGGTCGAACGCACGCAGCCCGGTGAGCCGGTACCCGTGCTCGGCGAAGATCGCGACGTCGCGCGCGAGGGCGGCGGGGTCGCAGGCGACGTAGGCGACGGCGCGGGGCGCCCGGGCGACGACCTGCTCGACCACGGCCCGCTTGGCGCCGACGCGCGGCGGGTCGAGCACGACGAGGTCGACCGGGGCGTCGTACGTCGAGGCGAGGACCGCGCCCACGTCACCCGCACGGGCCTCGAGGCCGGGGCAGTTCTGCAGCGACAACGCGGACGCCGCGGGGTCGCCCTCCACGGCGACGACCCGTCCCTCCGGGCCCACCGCCTCGAGCAGGAAGCGGCTGAACAGGCCGACGCCGGCGTAGAGGTCCAGCGCCGACTCCCCCGGCGCCGGCGCGAGCGCGTCGAGCACCGCGCCGACCAGCGCCTCGGGCGCGCCCGGGTGCACCTGCCAGAAGGCGGTCTCCTCGCCGGCGACCTGGAACTCGTGCCCGCGCACGACGTACGACGGCCCGGCGGGCGCCTCGAGGAGGCAGCGGTCGACCGGCACCACGTCGTGGGAGCGGTGCTTGCGCATCCCGACCCGACCGGCGCCGAGGTCGACGTACCGCTGCCGGGTCCGCCAGCCCAGTCCGTCGACGTCGCCCGGCACCTGCTCGACGACGACCTCGACCTCGAGGCCGGCGAGCCGGCGCAGCTGCTCGCGCACCACGTCGGCCTTGAGCCGGCGCTGTGCGTCGAGGGCCACGTGCTGGAAGTCGCAGCCACCGCAGAGACCCGGCCCCGCGTAGGGGCACGGCGCCGTCACCCGGTCGGGCGACGGCTCCAGCACCTCGACGGCGTCGCCGCGCCAGAACCGGTCACCCTCGGTGCCCTCGGTCAGCTCGACCACCACGCGCTCGCCGGGCAGCGTGTGCCGGACGAAGACCACGCGGCTGCCGTCGGGCGTGGGCACCCGGGCGACGCAGTGCCCGCCGTGGGCGACCGGGCCGACCTCGACCTCGAAGCGCTGCCCGATGACCGAGCGCCCGCGGGCCTGCCGGCTGCGGGGCGCGCGGCCCCGGCGGCGGTCGCCGCTCACCGCTGGATCTGGCGGTCGGTCTCGGAGACGCGGCCGCGGCGCAGGTCGCCGGGCCGCACGCGGGACTCCTCGCGCTCCTCGCGCTCCCGCGCGATCTGCGAGGACCGCAGCTGGAAGGGCACCGAGATGACCATGACGCCGGGCGTGAACAGCAGCCGCCCCTTGAGCCGCAGCGCGGTCTGGTTGTGCAGGAGCTGCTCCCACCAGCGGCCGACGACGTACTCGGGGATGTAGACGGCCACGACCCCGCGCGGGTTGGCGCGGCGGATCGCCGTCGCATAGTCGACGATCGGCTTGATGATCTCGCGGTAGGGCGAGTGCAGGACCTTGAGCGGGATCCCCGTGTTGCGGTCGTCCCACTCCTCCAGCAGCCGCGCGGTCTCCCCCGCGTCGGTGGAGACGTAGACGCCCTCGAGCGCGTTGGGGCGCGAGGCCTTCGCGAACGCCAGCGCCCGCAGCGTCGGCTTGTGCAGCTTGGACACCAGCACGATCGCGTGGACGCGCGTGGGCAGCGCCTTGTCGCCCTCGTCGGCGGCGAGCTCGAGCGCGACGTTCTCGTAGTGCCGCTTGATCCCGCGCATGACCATGAAGAAGAAGGCCATCGCGAGGATCGTGATCCAGGCGCCGGCGAGGAACTTGGTGATCAGCACGACGACCAGGACCACGGCGGTGAAGCTGAGGCCGATCGTGTTGATGATCCGCGCGTTGAACATCCGGCGGCGCACGGCGGGGTCGCGCTCGGTCTTCAGGTGCCGGGTCCAGTGCCGGATCATGCCGAGCTGGCTGAGGTTGAACGAGACGAACACGCCGACGATGTAGAGCTGGATCAGCCGCGTCGTCTGCGCGTGGAAGACCACGATCAGGAGGATCGCCATCACGGCGAGGAAGACGATGCCGTTGCTGTAGGCGAGCCGGTCGCCGCGCGAGCCGAGCGCGCGCGGCGCGTAGCCGTCCTTGGCCAGGATCGAGCCGAGCACCGGGAACCCGTTGAACGCCGTGTTGGCGGCGAGCACGAGGATGATGCCGGTGACGGTGACGACGAGGTAGAACCCGGGGCTGAAGTCGGCGAACACGGCCCGCGCGATCTGGGCGATCACGGCGTGCTGCTCGTAGTCGGTGGCCGGCTGGCCGTTGATCGTCAGCCGCTCGAGCTCGTGCGGGTCGACGTACTTCAGGCCCATCTGCTTGGCCAGCACGATCACGCTCAGCATCATCGTGATCGCGATCATCCCGAGCATGAGCAGCGTGGTGGCCGCGTTCTTGCTCTTCGGCCGCCGGAACGCCGGCACGCCGTTGGAGATCGCCTCGACACCGGTGAGCGCCGCACAGCCGGAGGAGAACGCGCGGGCCAGCAGGAACAGGAGCGCGATCGTGTTCAGCGGCTGCTCCAGCCCCTCCTTCGGCACGAGGTCGAGCTTCGCGCTCTCGACGTCGGGCAGGGTGCCCTGCGCCATCTGGAGGAACCCGAAGGCGGCCATGCCCAGGATCGCGACCATGAACAGGTAGGTCGGCACGGCGAAGAACGAGCCCGACTCCCGGATCCCGCGAAGGTTCATCGCCATCAGGACCAGCACCAGGGCGACCGCGAGCACGACCTCGTGCCCCAGCAGGGCGGGCACCGCCGCGGCGGCGTACTGGGCTCCCGAGGAGATCGACACCGCGACGGTCAGCACGTAGTCGACCAGCAGCGCGCTGGCCACCGTCGTGCCAGCGGTGCGGCCGAGGTTGACCGTCGCCACCTCGTAGTCACCGCCGCCCGACGGGTAGGCGTGCACCGTCTGGCGGTAGGACATGATCACCGCCGCCATCACCACGGCGACCGCGATGCCGATCTTCCACGAGAAGGCGTACGCCGACGCGCCGGCCAGGCCGAGCATGATGAAGACCTCGTCCGGGGCGTACGCCACCGAGGACAGGGCGTCGCTGGCGAAGACGGGCAGGGCGATCCGCTTGGGGAGGAGCGTCTCCCCCAGCTGTGCGCTCCTGAGCTTGCGTCCGAGCAGGATCCGCTTCGAGACGTCGGCCACACCCACGGGCGACAACGTTAGGGCATGCGCGCCGACGAGGACGCGCGCACCCGACTGCTATAGCGTCGTCCCCGTGCACGTCGTGATCATGGGATGCGGCCGCGTCGGCTCGACGCTCGCCCGCAGTCTCGAGGACCGCAACCACACGGTGGCAGTCATCGACAGCGACCCGGACGCCTTCCGCCGGCTCGGACCGGGCTTCAACGGCGACAAGGTCGCCGGGATGGGCTTCGACCAGCAGGTACTGGAGAAGGCCGGCATCCGCCGCGCCGACGCGTTCGCCGCGGTCTCCAGCGGCGACAACTCCAACATCATCGCGGCCCGCGTGGCGCGCGAGACGTTCGGCATCCAGTCCGTGGTGGCCCGCATCTACGACCCCGGCCGCGCGGAGGTCTACCAGCGCCTGGGCATCACGACCGTCGCCACGGTCAAGTGGACCGCCGACCAGGTCCTGCGCCGGCTGCTGCCCGTCGGCACCGAGCCGGACTTCCGCGACCCGTCGGGCACGATCCGCCTCGACCACGTGATGGTCCCCGAGGTCTGGGTCGGCCACCGGCTGGGCGACTACCAGGACCAGGCCCACGCCCGGGTGGCGTGGATCGACCGCCTCGGCGAGGGCATGCTTCCCACCCGCGACTCGATCATCCAGGAGGGCGACATGCTCCACGTCGTGGTGCGCGAGGAGAACGCGGCGCACGCCTACGAGGTGCTCAAGCGCGGCCCCGAGGAAGGTCACTGACATGCGGGTGGCGATCGCCGGAGCCGGTGCCGTCGGCCGGTCCATCGCGCGCGAGCTGATCCAGAACGGCCACGAGGTGCTGCTCATCGACAAGGAGCCGGCCTCGATCCGGCCCGAGCGGGTCCCCGACGCCGAGTGGCTGCTGGCCGACAGCTGCGAGATGTCCTCCCTCGAGGAGGCGCGGCTCGACAAGTGCGACGTGGTGATCGCCGCGACCGGCGACGACAAGGCCAACCTGGTCACCTCGCTGCTCGCGAAGACGGAGTTCGGCGTCCCGCGCACGGTCGGCCGGGTCAACCACCCCAACAACGAGTGGCTGTTCACCGAGGCCTGGGGCGTCGACGTCAACGTGTCGACCCCACGGATCATGTCGGCCCTGGTCGAGGAGGCGGTGAGCGTCGGCGACCTCGTGCGGCTGTTCACCTTCCGCCAGGGCAACGCCAACCTGGTCGAGATGACGCTGCCCGACGACTCGCCGTACGTCGGCAAGGCGTCCGGGCTGATCCCGCTCCCCGAGAACTGCGCGCTGGTGACGATCCTGCGCGACGGCCTGGTCTACGTGCCCACGCCCGAGCAGCCGATCGAGGCCGGCGACGAGCTGCTGTTCGTCGTACCGGCCGAGGCCGAGGACGCACTCGAGCAGCTGCTCGCGCCGTCCTCCCACCCGGGGACCTGAGCGCTCAGGCCTCCTCGGCGGCCTCGGCGTCGATCGGGGTCGCGTTGCGCGCGAGCAGCCAGATCATCGCGGCCCACGACCCGATCCGCAGCGCCCAGCCCAGGCCGAGCCGGAGCACGGCGATCACGGTCACGGCGACGTCCGCGTCGATCGTGCCGCGGTGGCCGAGCAGCCAGACCGGACCCTGCAGCAGCACGCCGACGGCGCCCGGCACCAGCATCACCCAGGTCAGCCGGCTGCACAGCCGTACCACCTGCTTGTTGGCGTGCCAGCCGAGCGGGTCCTCCGTCGCGGCGCCGAGCATGAAGCCGAGCGCCGGCCAGCCGGCCAGGCAGGTCGCGCCCATCACCACGGTGTAGCCCAGGCTGTAGAGGATCCCGGGCAGGAAGAACGCGAGCGCCTGGTCGGACGCGGAGCCGCCCGAGCTCTCCGCGAGCCGCACGAACAGCCAGCCGATGCCGATGCCGAAGATCGCGTTGAAGACGTACTGGGTGGAGCTGCGCTGCGCCAGCCGGAGCACCAGCGCGACGCCGGCGACCGCGAGGCTGCCGATCAGCGCCCACTCCAGCTCCTTGGTCGGGAGCCACACGAGCGTGAAGACCAGTCCCGGGATCCCGGCCTCGAGCATCCCGCGCCGCCCGCCCAGCGAGGAGGCGAGCTGGTGGCGCACCAGGGCCTCGACCGTGTCGACCCCGATCTCCTTGGCGGCGTCGGTCGACAGGGGGTGCTCCTCCGCCTCGACCGGGTCGAAGGGGTCCGTGGCGTCGACCGGGTCCACCGGGTCGACCCGCTCTGCCGGCTCCTCAGGCATCCCGCGTCACAGGAGCTCGTACTTCGGGTTGTAGATGACCCGCGCGCCCTCGTGGCTGCCGATCCGGCCGCTCACCTCGATCGCGCGACCGGGGTCGATGCCCGCGATCCGCCGACGACCGAGCCAGACCAGGGTCAGCACGCCCGTGCCGTCGTAGAGCTCGGCCTCCAGAGCCGGTACGCCGCCTCGCGGCCGGAGCGTCACCGTGCGCAGCGTGCCGCGCAGCCGCACCGGCGTCCGGTCGGCGGCGGCCTCGATCGACTCGCGGTCCGCGCCGGTGAACGTGCGCCGCAGGTCGCGCGCCTCCGCCTCGGCCGGGTTGGCCCACCGGCTGATCGTGTGGCGCAGCCGGCTCTTGGTCATGACCCGTCCTGGGGGCGTGCGCCCTCCGGCAGGGTCAGCGGCAGCGCCTCGCCGACGGGCATCGCCTGCGCACCGCGGCGTACGGCGACCTTGGTGATCGCGTCCTCCCAGGCGTCGGCCGCCTCGGGCTCGCGGGCGGGCTCGCCGATCAGGGTCGCCCGGAGCAGCCACCGCGGGCCGTTGATGCCGATCACCCGGGACGTCTGGGTGCCGGTGCCGCCCTCGGAGGTCGGGACCTGCACCTCGCAGACCAGCTCGGTGCCGAACCGCCCCTCGCGCTCGGTGGCGGTGCCGCCACGGCGGGAGGCGTCCGCCGCGATCTGCGGCCGGATCTCGCTCCACAGGTCGCCGTTGCGGGGAGCGGCGTAGGCGCGGAGCTCGAGCGCGCCGGTCTGGCCGGCCAGCATCACCGAGCGCACCTGGCCCGACTGCTGGTCCACCTGGACGCGCAGGTCGCGGCCCTCGCCCGGGGCGACCAGGAGGCCGCCCAGGTCCACCCGCGGCACGCCGTCCTCGGGCAGCTCGTCGATGTCGAACGGGCCGGAGTCACCGGGGTCGGCCACCAGCTCGTCGGCCTGCAGGGCGTCCGCCTGCGGGTCGTCGCCGGTCTCCGCCGCCGTCTCGTCGACCGCGTCGGTCTTGCGCCGCAACCTCACTGCTCTTCCCCGATCCTCGCTGGTGAAGGCCCTCCGAAGCCTCCGGTAGAACCGTAGCCCCCGGAGCCACGCGCGCTCCCCGGAAGGTCGACAACCGGCACGAACTCGGCCCGCTCGAACCGCTGCACCACGAGCTGGGCGACCCGGTCGCCGCGCTGGAGCACGATCGGCTCGACCGGGTCGTGGTTGATCAGCAGCACCTTGATCTCGCCGCGGTAGCCGGCGTCGATGGTGCCTGGCGTGTTGACGATCGACAGCCCGTGCCGGGCCGCGAGGCCCGAGCGGGGGTGCACCAGGGCGACGTACCCCTCGGGGAGGGCGATCGCGATCCCGGTCGGCACCAGCGCCCGCTCCCCCGGCTCGAGCCGCACGTCGACGGCGGTGACCAGGTCGGCACCCGCGTCGCCGGGGTGGGCGTACGCCGGGAGGGGCAGCGCGGGGTCGAGCAGCTGGACGGCGATCTCGAGGTCGGTCGGCACGGACCGAACCCTAACGACCCGCCCGTCGGGCCGGATGGGATCATTCTGCGCGTGAGCGACGGCCCCGGGACGACCTACCACGAGCGGCTCGCCGTCCCGCTGCGCTGGTGGGCGCAGGGCACGATGGCCGTCGCCATCCTCTGGCTGACCGTCGTCGTCGCCGTGCCCGGGCCCACGGCGTGGATCGTCACCGGTCTGGCGCTCGTGCTGCTCGCCGCGTGCCTGTTCTGGTACGGCGACGCACGGGTGGTGGTCGAGGACGGCTGGTTCCGGGCAGGGCGCGCCCGGATCGAGGCGCGCTACGTCGGCGACGTGGCGGCGCTCGACGCCGAGCAGACCCGGCGGGTGGCCGGCCGCGACGCCGACGCGCGGGCCTACCTGCTGCTGCGGCCCTACCTCAAGCGCGCCGTCCAGGTGGAGATCGCCGACCCGGCCGACCCGACGCCGTACTGGCTGGTGAGCTCGCGCCACCCCGACGCCCTGGCCGGCGCCCTGGCCACGCTCCCGCGCGAGATCTGAGCCGCTAGGCTCGCCGACATGGCAAAGGACAGCTCCAAGGTCTGGTCGGTCTTCTCGATCGCGGCGGCGCTCGGCGCCGCGGCGGTCGCGCGCAAGGCCCTCGACAAGGGCTGGCAGATCAGCACCGGCAAGGAGCCGCCGGAGAACCCGGCCGACCCCGACGTGGAGGTCTGGGAGGCCGTCGCCTGGGTCACCGTGACCGGTGCCGTCGTCGCGCTGGCGCGGATGTTCGCCCAGCGCCGCGCCGCGGGCTACTACCTCAAGTCCACCGGCGAGCTGCCCCCGCCGCTCCGGAAGGACGTGTAGGACCGCTCACGCGCAGTCGCGGCAGATCATCTTCTTCTCGTCCGCGAGCTGCGAACGGTGGTGGACGAGGAAGCAGCTCATGCAGGTGAACTCGTCCTCCTGCTTGGGCTTGACCTCGACCGCGAGCTCCTCGTGGGACAGGTCGGCACCCGGGAGCTCGAAGGACTCGGCGGCCTCCGTCTCGTCCTCGTCGACCTTGCCGGAGTTCTTGTCGTGGCGGCGCGCCTTGAGCTCTTCGATGCTCTCCTCGGACTGCTCGTCCTCGTTCTTGCGCGGTGCGTCGTAATCGGTCGCCATGACTGGTTGCTCTCTCCCTCGGCTTGCCCGCCGCTCCCCCGGCTCTCGGCGGTCGGCGCGGCAGATTGTGCACCATCCGACCCAACAGCGGTACTCCGCCCGGATGGCGAGTCGTCGGAACACTCCTGAGCGGCCCGCTATTCCCGGCTGAAGCCGGACTCCCGGACCACCTGCACGAGCTCGTCGAACCCGTGATCAGGACCACACACCAGCAGGTCCGTGCCGCCCGCTCCGGGCAGCACCGTGGTCCGCGCCCCGGCGAGCCGCGCGAGGAACGCGCCGGCGGCGTAGTCCCACAGGTTCACGCCCTCCTCGGCGTAACCGTCGAGCGCACCCTCGGCGACGTGGCACAGCTCCAGGGCGCACGACCCGTGGCGGCGGATGTCGCGCACCCGGGGCAGCAGCCGCGCGGTGGCCCGCCCCTGCACGGCGCGCACCTCGGACCGGTAGGAGAACCCCGTCGCGACCAGCCGGTGCGCCAGCGGCGTCGGCCCGTTGACCCGCAGCGGCACCCCGTCCCGGGTGACCTGCCCGCCGCCCGGCAGCGCCGGGTCCGCGTGGCCCCGGTAGCAGCGGCCCTTCGCGACGTCGTGGACGACGCCGGCGACGACCTCGCCGTCGACCTCCGCGGCGATCGAGACGGAGTACTCCCGCAGCCCGTAGAGGAAGTTCACGGTCCCGTCGATGGGGTCCACGATCCAGCGGACGCCGGAGGAGCCGGCGACGTCGTCGCCCTCCTCCCCCAGCACGGAGTCCTCCGGCCGGGCGCCCAGCAGCCGCGCCCGGATCAGCTCCTCGGCCGCCCGGTCCGCGGCCGTGACGACGTCGACGTCGCTCGACTTGGTGGCCGCCACGTCGACGCCGCGGGCGGCGTAGGTCTCGATCAGTGCCGCCGCCTCGCGCGCGGTGCTCTCGGCGAGGTCGGCGAGCTCCGCGCTCACTGCCCGGCTGCCTCGGGCAGGCAGCAGCGATCGGCGCACCGGTCCCACACCGGGCCGAAGGCGCCGCAGGCGGGCCGGTCCGGCTCCTCCCCGCGCGCGGTCGCCGCCCGCTCGAGCACCAGGTCGACCAGGCCCGCCACGAACCGCGGATCGGTGCCCGACGTGCCCGCGCGCTGGACGAGGACGCCCAGCCGCTGCGCGGTCGCGACCGCCTCCGTGTCGAGGTCGTAGACGACCTCCATGTGGTCGGAGACGAAGCCGACGGGGATCAGCACGACCGCGGCCACGCCCTCGGCCGCCAGCTCCTCGATCCGGTCGTTGACGTCGGGCTCCAGCCACGGGGTGCGCGGCGAGCCCGATCGGGAGCAGAAGACGAGCTCGTGGTCGCGGGCGACGCCGGTCTCCTCCGCCACGCGGTCGGCGACCACGGCGGCGACGTCGAGGTGCTGGGCCAGGTAGGCCCCGCCCTCCGGGCCGCTGTCGTCGTTCATGCTGGTCGGGATCGAGTGGGTCACGAAGAGCAGGCGGGCGGCGTCCCGGGTCTCCTCCGGGAGGGCGTCGATCGCCTCGATCGTGCGGTCCACCACCGGCTCCACGAAACCGGGGTGGTTGAAGTAGGGCCGCACCTTCTCCATCGCGGGCGCACCCTCGACCGCCGCCGCTGCGTCCGCGAGGTTCTCCCGGTACTGCCGGCAGCTGGACCACGACGAGTAGGCGCTGGTCGCGAGGACGACGGCACGGCGTACGCCGTCCGCGGCCATCTGCGCCACCGTGTCGGTGAGGTAGGGCGCCCAGTTGCGGTTGCCCCAGTAGACCGGGACGTCGATGCCGCGGCCGGCGAGGTCCGCCTCGAGGGCCGCGATCAGGGCCCGGTTCTGGTCGTTGATCGGCGAGCGGCCGCCGAACAGGAAGTAGTGCTCACCGACCTGCTCGAGGCGCTCGCGCGGGATGCCCCGCCCGCGGGTGACGTTCTCGAGGAAGGGGACGACGTCCTCGGGCTTCTCCGGGCCGCCGAAGGACAGCAGCAGCACGGCGTCGAAGGGGTCCGTCGGTCGGGGTGAGGGCTCCGGATTCGGCACGCCCTCATCGTAGGGACGAGGATCAACGCACCATGCTCGAGTCCTACCGTCGGATCTTCACCCGGTCCACCGCGCTGTTCAGCCTCACCGGGCTGGTCGCGCGGCTGCCGATCTCCATGGTCGGCCTCGGGCTCGTGCTCCTCGCGCAGCACGCGACCGGCTCCTACGCGTTCGCCGGGACGGTCTCCGCGGTCGCGCTGATCGCCAACGCGGTCCTCGCCATCGGCCAGGGCCGGCTCATCGACCGGCTCGGCCAGGGCCGCGTGCTGCCGGCGGTGATCACGGTGTGGGGGGTCGGGCTCGCGGCCACCATGTGGTCCCTCGAGGCCGACTGGCCCCGGTGGACGACGTACGTCCTGGCGGGGGTGGCGGGCGCGGCGCTGCCGTCGGTCGGCACCTGCGTGCGCGCCCGGTGGTCGTCCACGCTCGACGACCCCGCCCGCCTGCACACCGCCTTCTCCTTCGAGGCCGTCGCCGACGAGGTCGTGTTCCTCGTCGGACCGATCATGGTCACGATGCTCGCGACCGCGGTGCACCCGGTGGCCGGCCTGACCGCCGCGCTCGTCACCGGGCTCGCCGGCACCTACGCGTTCGCCGCGCAGCGCGGCAGCGAGCCGCCGGCGCACGCGCGCCCGGCGCACGGCACCGCCCGGGCGCCGATGCCGTGGACAGCGGTCGCGCCTCTCACGGTGCTGTGCCTCGCGCTCGGCGCCCTCTTCGGTGCGGCGGAGGTGGCGACGGTCGCGTTCAGCGACGAGCAGGGCCACCAGGGCGTCGCCGGGTTCCTGCTGGCGACCTGGGCGTTCGGCAGCCTGGTCGCCGGCCTGGTGTCGGGCGCGATCAGCTGGCGCAGCGGCCCGCTGGTGCGGCTGCGGTGGGGAGCCCTCGGGATGGCGGCCGCGATGGCACCGCTGGCCCTGGTGCCGTCGATCCCCGTGATGTTCGCCGTGCTCCTCGTCGGGGGCTTCGCGATCTCGCCGACCCTGATCGCTGCGATGTCGCTGGCGGAGCAGGTGCTGCCTCCGGCCCGGCTGACCGAGGGCATGGCGTTCCTGCAGACCGGCATCGCCGCCGGCCTGGCGCCCGGAGCCGCGCTCGCCGGGGTCGTCATCGACGACGCCGGGGCGTCGCCGGCCTACCTCGTCTCCTTCGCCGGTGGCGCGGTGGCGCTCCTCGCGGCCCTCGCGACGCGGGTCTCGGCCGCCGTGCCCCAGCGGGCACGGGTGGCCCCGTGACGGCGGCTGCCTGCCCGTGCGGATCGGGCACGGCGTACGCGGCGTGCTGCGGCCGGTTCCACGGGGGCACCGCGGCCACGACCGCCGAGGAGCTGATGCGCTCCCGCTACGCGGCCTTCGCCGTCGGCGACGCCGCCTACCTGCTCCGCACGTGGCACCCGGCCACGCGGCCCGGCTCGATCACCCTGGACCCCGAGCAGCGCTGGACGGGTCTCGAGGTCCTCGCCACGGAGGCCGGTGGCGAGGACGACGCCAAGGGGGTCGTCGAGTTCCGGGCGTCGTACGTCGTCCGCGGCGAGCCGGGTTCCCTGCACGAGATCAGCCGGTTCTTCCGCGTCGCCGGCGACTGGGTCTACGTCCGGGGCCGGCAGCTCCGGGACTGACCCGAGATTTGTCGACACATCGCCACACGCCGGGCGCGCCGCCCGATCCTGGGCGGACGTCGGCGTAGGGTCGGCAGCACCGTAGGCACGAACAGGCAGGACCGACCAGACGATGACGCACCTCTCCCTCACCGGGGTCAGCGCTGACGGGAAGCGCCTGCTCCTGGTGAGCGACCGAGGTGCCGAGCACACCCTCGACATCACGCCGGCGCTCCGCGCCGCCCTGCGCGGCGAGACCACCCGACTCGGTCAGTTGGAGATCAAGATGAGCAGCAGCCTCCGTCCCCGCGAGATCCAGGACCGGATCCGGTCCGGCGAGAACCCCGAGGCGGTCGCGACCGCTGCGGGGACGACCGTCGAGGCGATCATGCCGTTCGTCGCGCCCGTGCTCGCCGAGCGCGAGCACGTCGCCGCGCGCGCCCAGCGGTCCTCGGTGCGCCGCCCGGCAGCAGCAGGCGGGTCCACGCCGACCCGGGCCCTCGAGGACGCGGTCGCCGCCCACCTGCGCAGCCAGGACACCAAGCCCGACATGGTCTCCTGGGACGCCGCGCGCCGCGACGACGGCAAGTGGACGCTCACCGCGACCTACGACGCCCCGCGCCGGTCCGGGACCGGCCACTTCACCTACGACGCGCCCGGCAACTACGTGACCGCGGACGACGACGACGCCCGGTGGCTGCTCGGCGACCTGCACGCCGAGCCGGTGCCCGCTCCCCAGGACGACCTCGAGCAGGTGCGCCAGCGCCGGCTCGCCGCTGTCCCCGGTGACGAGCTGCCGCTCGGCGAGGACACCCTCGACCTCCTCGACGTCGTCGACGACCGGGCCGCGGAGCCCCCGGTGACCGCGGAGCCCTCCCCCGCTCCCGCCGAGCCTGCCGCCGAGGTGGCGGACGAGGCTGCCGACGAGGACGACCGGTCCCGCCACCGCCGGCCGGTGCAGAAGCGTCGCGGACGGGCCTCCGTGCCCAGCTGGGACGAGATCATGTTCGGCTCGAGCGACTAGCGCACCACCGCACCGGCCAGGGAGCGGTCCTGAGGACCGAGACCCCTCGGACGCTCTTACCGACAACTAAACCGGCGAGTAGCCTGCGCCCATGTCCTACTTCGTGACGGGCGCAACGGGCTTCATCGGTCGCTTCCTCGTCGGCGAGCTCGCCGACCACCGCGACGGCCCGATCTTCGTCCTCGTACGCCAGTCCTCCCTGCCGCGCATGGAGGCCCTGATCCGGCAGTGGGGCTCCGACCGCGTCCAGCCCGTCATCGGGGACCTCTCCCAGCCCGGCCTCGGCGTCGACGAGGAGTGGGTGGCCGAGCACGCCGGCAGCATCGACCACTTCTTCCACCTCGCCGCGATCTACGACATGACCGCCGACGACGCGACCAACGACGCGATGAACGTCGACGGCACCCGGAACGCGCTCGCCCTCGCCGACAGCCTGCAGGCCGGCTGCTTCCACCAGGTCTCCTCGGTCGCCGCGGCCGGCGACTTCCACGGGCGGTTCGACGAGTCGATGTTCGAGGAGGGCCAGCCGCTCCCCTCGCCGTACCACCGCACCAAGTACGAGTCGGAGAAGATCGTCCGCGACGAGTCGACCGTCCCGTGGCGGGTCTACCGGCCGGCGATCGTCGTCGGTCACTCCGAGACGGGCGCGATGGACAAGATCGACGGCCCCTACTACTTCTTCCCGCTGATCAAGCGGCTGCGCGACCACCTGCCGGCCTGGCTGCCGCTCGTCGGCGTCGACCTCGGTGACACCAACGTCGTGCCGGTGGACTACGTGGCCAAGGCGATGGACCACCTGGCCCACGTGCCCGACCGCGACGGACAGGCCTTCCACCTGGTCAACCCGGAGCCGCAGCCGGTGGTCGACATGATCAACGCCTTCTGTGCCGCCGCCGGAGCGCCGCGGTTCGCCACGCCGGTCGACCGGTCGGTCACCGCCAGGCCCCTGTCCCTGCTGCCGAGTAGCCTGCGCCCGCTGCGGCTGATGTCGGCGGTGATCCGCTCGGCGCCCGCGCAGCTGGTCCTCGACCAGACCATCGGCCGGCTCGGGATCCCCGCGGAGGTGCTGGCGCACACCTCGTTCACCTCGGTCTTCGACTCGCGCGCCACCGAGGCCGCGCTGGCCGGCTCCGGCATCGCCGTGCCCGACCTCGAGTCGTACTCGCGCACGCTGTGGGCCTTCTGGGAGGAGAACCTCGACACCTCCACCGGACGCGACCCGAAGGTCCGCAAGGCACTGGCCGGCAAGCACGTCGTCATCACCGGCGCCTCCTCCGGCATCGGCAAGGTCACCGCGCTGAAGGTCGCCCAGGCGGGCGGCATCCCCGTCCTCGTCGCCCGCGGCAAGGACAAGCTCGAGGAGACCAAGACCACCATCGAGCTCCGCGGCGGCCAGGCGCACGTGTTCGCCTGCGACCTCTCCGACCTCGGTGCGATCGACCGGCTCTGCGAGGACCTCTCCCGCGAGCTGCCGTCCGTGGACTTCGTCGTCAACAACGCGGGCCGCTCGATCCGCCGCTCGCTGAAGCTCTCGCAGGACCGGTTCCACGACTTCGAGCGCACCATGCAGCTCAACTACTTCGGCGCGATCCGGCTGATCATCGGCCTGATGCCGAAGATGCGGGAGCAGAGCTCCGGCCACATCGTCAACATCTCCTCGATCGGCGTGCAGACCAGCCCGCCGCGGTTCTCGGCGTACGTCGCCTCCAAGGCCGCCCTGGACGCGTGGAGCAACGTGGTCGCGTCCGAGGTGGTCGGCAACGGCATCACGTTCACCAACATCCACATGCCGCTGGTGCGGACGCCGATGATCGCGCCGACCAAGATCTACGACAAGTTCCCCACGATCTCCCCCGCCCAGGCCGCCGACACGGTGATCCGGGCGATGGTCGAGAAGCCCCACGAGATCAACACGGCCCTCGGCAACGTCGGCGCGATCGCGCACACGGTGGCGCCGAAGGCGGCGTTCCGCGTGCTCAACATGGCCTACCACGTGTTCCCCGACAGCGCGGCGGCGAAGGGTCAGACGGCCACGCCGCCGTCGCCGGAGGAGGCCCGCCGGGAGTCCGAGCAGGTGCTGATGGCGCGGGTGTTCAAGGGGATCCACTGGTAGACCCGGTGGCCACGGGCCGGTCCGGGTCGGTGATCCAGCCGCTCCAGCTGCCGGGGTAGAGCGCCGCCCGCACCCCGAGCAGGTCGAGCGCGAGGACGGTGTGCGCCGCGGTGACGCCCGATCCGCAGTACGCCGCCACGGTGCCCCCGTCCAGCGCACCGGCCTGCGCGTAGACGGCGCGGAGCTCCTCGAGCTGCCGGAACCGGCCCTCGGCGTCGACGTTGCCCGCCGTCGGGACGTTGACCGCCCCCGGGATGCGACCGGCGACCGGGTCGATCGGCTCGACCTCGCCACGGAAGCGCTCGGGCGCGCGGGCGTCGAGCAGCACCCCGACGCCGGGCACGTCGTCCGCCTCGACCACCGGCATGCCGCCGGGTGCGGCGGTGAAGTCACCGGTCGCGACGACCGGCCCGGGCCCGGTCTCGGCGGCGCCGCCGGACCGCCGCCACGCACTCCACCCGCCGTCCAGCACACGCACGTCGCGGTGACCGTGGTGGCGCAGCAGCCACCAGCACCGGGCGGCGGCGTGCCCGGCCCAGTCGTCGTAGACCACGACCGGCGTCCCGGCGCTGACGCCCGCGGCACGCATCGCGGCCTCGAACACCTCGGTCGCCGGCAGCGGGTGCCGTCCGCCCGCGCCGGGCAGACCGGCGAGCGCCGCGTCGAGGTCGACGTACGCCGCCCCGGGGACGTGCCCCGCGAGGTAGTCCGCCCTGCCCGGCGGCCCGCCCGTCCGGTAGCGGACGTCCAGGACCGTCACCCGCCCGAGCAGCTCGGCGAGCTCGTCGGGCTCGATCAACGCGGTGGCCACGGGCCCACCCTAGGACCGGTCCTGTGGAGGACGGCCGCAGCAGCCCGCCACGTGGGGCACGCTCGGGGCATGGCCGACCTCGGCACCATCACCGAACCGGTGCCCCGTGCGCTGCAGCGGGTGCTGCGCCGCGCGGTCCTCGAGCTCGCCCTCGGCGAACGGCGCCGCGAGCACCCTCCGGTCCTCAACGTCGGCCTGCCCGAGCGGGACCCGCGGCGGTTCCGCGCCGAGCCGGACGAGGCGCTCGACCACGCGCTGCGGGTCGACGTCGTGCAGGCGATGCTCCGGCGCTCGCTCGAGCGGTCCGTGGTCCCCCTGATCTGGCTGACCCGGATGGAGGGCGAGGACTGGGAGTGCGACGTCGCGTGGGGTGCCGCGGTCCGCGCTGCCGGAGCCGAGCTCGGGGTCTCCCTCGGCCTGGTCGTGGTCACCCGGCACGGCTGGCACGACCCGCGCTCCGGGGTCGGTCGCACCTGGAAGCGGATCCGCGCCCGCTCCTGACCTACCAGGAGTGCACGGGCCGGTTGTCCGCCATCCCCGCGCGGTAGTCGGCGAGCATCGCCCGGAGCGCGTCGAAGCGGTCGTCCGCCGTCTCGTCGTCCATCCGGCGGACCATCCACTCCGCGCCGTTGATGCCGCGCAGGCAGCGCTCCTCGATGATCCCGAGGTAGCGGTCCGCGTCCTCACGGTCGACGCCCCACGCGGTCAGGCCCTCGTGCGCCATCGGCAGCAGGCGGCGCAGGACCAGCTCGGTCGCGCGGACCTTGCCGACGCCGGGCCAGTAGACCTCGGCGTCGATGCCGCGCTCCGCGGCGGCGTGGAAGTTCTCCTCGGCAGCGCTGAACGACATCTGCGACCACAACGGCCGGTCGCTCTCGGCGAGGGTGCGCACCAGGCCGAAGTAGAACGCCGCGTTGGCGACGGTGTCGACCACCGTCGGTCCGGCCGCGAGGACCCGGTTCTCGACGCGGAGGTGCGGGACGCCGGAGCTGATGTCGTAGATCGGCCGGTTCCAGCGGTAGACCGTGCCGTTGTGGAGGCGCAGCTCCGAGAGGTTGGGCGTGCCGCCCGCCTCGAGGACGGTGAGCGGGTCCTCGGCGTCGTCGGTGACCGGCAGCAGCGCCGGGAAGTAGCGCACGTTCTCCTCGAACAGGTCGAACACGGAGGTGATCCACCGCTCGCCGAACCAGACCCGCGGCCGGACCCCCTGCGCCTTGAGCTCCTCGCTGCGGGTGTCCGCCGCCTGCTCGAAGAGCGGGATCCGGGTCTCGCGCCACAGCTGCTTGCCGAGCAGGTACGGCGAGTTGGCGGCCACGGCGAGCTGCACGCCCGCGATCGCCTGGGAGGCGTTCCAGTAGGCCGCGAACCTCTCGGGCGGGGTCTGCACGTGCAGCTGGGTGCTCGTGCACGCCGCCTCGGGCATGATCGAGTCGGCCGTCGTGCGCAGCACCTCGGCGCCGGCGATGTCGATCCGCACGTCCTCGCCCCGGGCGGCGAGGATCTGCTCGCTCAGCAGGCTGTAGCGCGGGTTCTGGCTGATCACGTCGGCGCCGAGGTGGGGGGCCTGGATCGTCGGCAGGATGCCGATCATCACCAGGTGGGCGCCCACCGCCGCGGACCGTCGCTCCGCCTCGTTGAGGGTGTCTCTCAGCCCGAACTCGATCCGGGACAGCCCGCGCTCGCGCAGCGGCCCCGGGGGGACGTTCATCTCGATGTTGAACTGTCCGAGCTCGGTCTGGAAGTCGGGGTCGGCGATCGCGTCGAGCACCTCGGCGTTGCGCAGCGCGGGGTCACCGGCGTCGTCGACGAGGTTGAGCTCGACCTCCAGGCCCGTGTGCGGGTCGCTTCCGTCGAACGCCGACTCGTTGAGCATCCGCTCGAGCACGTCCAGGCACCGCCGCACCTTCTCGCGGTGCCGCGTCCGGTCGGCCCGCGTGAACTCCTGCGCGTCGACGTCCTTTCCCATGGGCCAGACACTAGTCAGCGACCCCTCAGGCCGGCAGCCCAGTCGAAGTCGAGCTCGCCCGTCTCCGGCGGGAACGCGTGCTCGAGCGCGTGCGCGAGCAGCCCGGCGAGACCGTAGGCCGGGTCGGCCTCGCGGCTCCGGTCGACGCCGGTCCAGGCCAGCGCCCCGTCTCCGGCCATCCAGGCCGCCCACCCCAGCAGCGCCGCGGGCGCGGCGACCAGGTCGGCCGGTGCGCGCCGCACCACCCCCAGCCAGAAGTCGACGTGCGGCCGGGCCGTGCGCCGTCGGACCAGCTCCCACGCGGCGTCGCGCACGCGCACCGCCTGCATCGTCCAGAGCAGGCGAGCGACCTCGGCGTCGGTCGGGACCGTCCCCGCCGCGACGTGCCGCTCGACCAGCGCCCGCACCCAGGTGCCGGCGGCGAGCAGCTCCGGGACCCGCGACGGCACCCCGCCGCCGCGGAGCGCGGAGTCGACCTCCGCCGCGACCCGCTCGGTCGCGACGGGGTCCGGTTCGGCGGCGGCCACGACCTCCGCCCGGCTGCCGTGGACCACCCTGCCGTCGAGCACGGCCTCGGCCAGGAACGGGTGGGCCGAGACGTCGAACGGGATCCCCCGGTCCCGGAGGGCCCGGTCGCGCGCCAGGTAGGGGTGGTAGCGCCCCTCGGCGACCCGCAGCGCGTCGACCACCCGGATGCCGGCGTCGCCGAACGCACGGCGCAGCCGCCGCCACGCCGCCCCGGCCCGCCCGGGGTCGTCGCTGTAGAGCACGAGCACCACCGCGACGACACCGGCCCGCGCCGCCGGCGCGACCAGCGCCGACGCCAGCTCGTCGAGCTCGGCGCGCCGCCGGGCGACGTCGTCCGTCGGCGGGGGCAGGTCGACCCGGGCGTGGAAGGACCGCTGTGCGCCGAAGGTGAGCATCACGACCGAGTCCTCGGGATGGAATCCCATCACGACGGGCACGAGGGCGATCAGGTCCTCGGGACTGCGGGCGGTGAGCGCGAGGGGCGGCTCGGGGTCGGAGGCGGGGACGGGCACGGATGAGGTCGTCATGCGACCTACGCTCCGCGCCCCGCCCGACGTCGGACGACCACCCGGCCGGGCGCTGTGGAGGAGCCGTCCCGGTGACCGGCCTGTTGACGGCAACCGGGCTGTCCTGGGACACAGGTAGCGTGCGGGCGTGCGTGCCCAGGCCTCGGTCCTCCACCTGGACCTCGATGCCTTCTACGCCGCCGTCGAGCAGCGCGACAAGCCGTCGCTGCGCGGCAAGCCGGTGGTGGTCGGGGGCACCGGCAACCGCGGTGTCGTCGCGACGGCGTCCTACGAGGCGCGGGTCTTCGGGGTGCGCTCGGCGATGTCGACCCGGGAGGCCCGGGCCAGGTGCCCGCACGCAGCGTTCCTGAGCGGCCGGTTCGAGGCCTACCGGGCGACGAGCGCGGCGGTCATGGAGCTGCTCCGGTCCTGCTCGCCGCTGGTGGAGCCGCTGTCCCTCGACGAGGCGTTCGTGGACCTCGAGCGCGCGTCGGGGCTGCCGGACCTGTCGGTGGCCGCCGTCACGGCGTACGCCGAGGACCTGCGCAGCCGGGTCCGCGAGGTCACCGGCGGGCTCACCGCGTCGGTCGGCGTCGCGAGCTCCAAGTTCCTCGCCAAGGTCGCCAGCGACCTGGACAAGCCGGACGGCCTGGTCGTGGTGTCCCCGGGCACCGAGCTCGAGCTCCTCCTCCCGATGCACGTCTCGGTCATCCCCGGCGTCGGCCCGGCCACCGTCGACCGGCTGCGCACAGCCGGCGTGCGGACCGTCGCCGACCTGCACGGGCTCGGCGAGGACGAGCTGGTCCGGCTCGTGGGCCGCGCGCACGGCGCCGTCCTCCACCGGCTGGCGCGGGCCGAGGACGACCGGCCCGTCGAGCCCGAGCGCGAGACCAAGTCCGTCAGCGTGGAGGGGACCTACGAGCACGACCTCACCGACCGCGTCCTCATGGCGGCACTGCTGCGCCGCCAGGCCGAGGACGTGGCCCGGCGGCTGCGGGCCAACGGGCTGTCCGGGCGCACCGTCTCGATCAAGGTGCGCCGCTGGGACTTCACCACCGTCGGCCGCTCGACCACCTTGTCCTCGCCGACCGACGACGGGGCCCTCATCGCTCGGCTCGCGACCGGGCTGCTCGAGGACCTCGACACGGCGGGCGGGGTGCGGCTGCTCGGCGTGGGCGTGTCCGGGCTCGCCGACTGGGTCCAGGACGAGCTGTTCACCGACCCCGAGCCCGCGACCGAGGAGGCAGCGTCCGGGCCCGAGGACGTCCGGGTGGCGGAGGCCGGGGTGAAGGCGCGCTCCGGCTGGCCGCCGGGCGTCGACGTCGTGCACGCCGAGCACGGTCCCGGCTGGGTCTGGGGCTCGGGCCGCGGCGTGGTCACCGTGCGGTTCGAGACCGCCGACACCCCTCCCGGCCCGGTGCGGTCCTTCGCGGCGGACGACCCGGCACTGAGTCGCCCGGACCGCCCAGCACCGGACCGCCCGACCTGACGCGTTCACGCTCCCGTCACGTGCGGCGTGTTGCGCACGTCACGTCCAGGCGCCAGCATGGGCACCGGCGTCAGCGACCGACACGCTCGCGCGGGTGCCGAAAAAAGGGTGAGGGCCTCTTGGTGGTATGAGCATCAAGAGGCCCTCGGCTTGACCGCACCGCCGAAGCGGCTGGTCGACCCTACGACCGCCGAAGCGACCGCTGGTCCCCGACCTTCTCGCTTCCCCCGAAGGTTCCGCGGTCCGGATCGGTAGGAGAGTTCTACGCCTCCCGACGGGCCAGGCACAAGTGGTTCGGGGAAGAATTTCCGACATTCCTCCGGTCCCACAGGATCCTCCACACCATGGGCCTGTTCCTCCACAGGATCGCCGGCTGTCATCCACAGCCCGAGGCACGGTCGTGCGGACTTCGGTGGCCGGATACCGTGCGCCCCATGACCCTCGACGAAGGTGCCGGCGTCCGGACCGTCGCACCGCCCCGGGCCGCCCGTCGCCCGGTCACGCACACCCACCACGGGCACCCGCGGACCGACGAGTACGACTGGCTCCGCGCCAAGGACGACCCTGCGGTGATCGTCCACCTCGAGGCGGAGAACGCCTACACCCAGGAGCGCACCGCGCACCTGGCCGACCTCCGCCAGCAGATCTTCGACGAGATCAAGGCGCGCACCCTCGAGACCGACCTGTCGGTCCCCACCCGGGTCCGCGGGCACTGGTACTACGGCCGCTCCTTCGAGGGCCGGCAGTACGGCGCCACCTGCCGCGTCGCGGCCTCCGGGCCCGACGACTGGACGCCGCCGCGGCCGGCCGAGGACGCGCGCCCCGACCAGCCCGCGCTCCCGGGCGAGGAGGTCCTCCTCGACCTGGACCAGCTCGCCGAGGGTCACGAGTTCTTCTCCCTCGGCGGAGCGGCTGTCAGCCCCGACGACCGCCTGCTCGCCTACGCCACCGACGTCGTCGGGGACGAGCGCTACACCGTGCGGGTCAAGGACCTGACCACCGGGGACCTGCTGGCCGACGAGCTCACCGGCGTCCTCGGCGGGGTCACCTGGGGCGGCACCCCGGACCACTTCTACTACGCGACCGTGGACGACGCCTGGCGCCCGGACAAGATCTGGCGGCACCGGCTCGGCACCACGCAGGCCGAGGACGAGCTGGTCTTCCACGAGCCCGACGAGCGCTACTTCGTCGGCGTCGGGCGCACCCGCAGCCAACGGTTCGTGATGATCGCGGCGAGCTCCAAGACCACCAGCGAGTTCCACGTGCTCGACGCCGCGGACCCGACGGCGACGCCGTGGCTGTTCGCGGCCCGCACGGACGGCGTCGAGTACTCGCTGGAGCACGCGGTGGTCGCCGGGGAGGACCGCTTCCTCGTCCTCCACAACGCGACCGGGCCCGAGTTCGAGCTGGGCACCTGCGCGGTCGAGCCGACCTCCCCCGACGGCTGGGAGCCGCTCCTCCCCCACGACCTGGCGGTGCGGCTCGAGGACGTCGACGCGTTCGCCGGGCACCTCGTCGTGTCCCAGCGCAGCGGCGGGCTGACCCAGGTGCGGGTGCTGACGCTCGGGCCGGACGGGGTCGCCGACGACCGCCTGGTGCGGTTCCCCTCCGAGCTCGCGACGGTCGGCGCCGGTGGCAACCCGTCGTTCGAGCAGCCGACCGTGCGGGTCGGCATGACCAGCCTTGCCGAGCCCAGCTCGGTCCACGACTACGACGTCCGCTCCGGCGAGCTGACCCTGCTCAAGCGCGCGCCGGTGCTGGGGGGCTACGACGCGTCCGACTACGAGGAGCACCGGCTCTGGGCGACCGCACCCGACGGGGTGGAGGTCCCGATCTCGCTCGTGGTGCGGCGCGACGCCCGCGCCGCCGGCGGCCCGGTGCCGCTGCTGCTCTACGGCTACGGCGCCTACGAGACGTCGATCGACCCCTACTTCGCGGTCTCCCGGCTCTCGCTGCTGGACCGCGGCGCGGCCTTCGCCATCGCCCACGTGCGCGGCGGCGGCGAGCTCGGCCGGCACTGGTACGACGACGGGAAGCTCGAGCACAAGCAGCACACGTTCGACGACTTCGTGGCCTGCGCCCGGCACCTGGTCGCCACCGGGTGGACCACGGCCGAGCGGCTGGTGGCCGAGGGCGCCAGCGCCGGAGGCCTGCTGATGGGCGCGGTCGCCAACCAGGCCCCCGAGGCCTTCGGGGGCATCGTTGCGGGCGTGCCGTTCGTGGACACGCTCACCACCATGCTCGACAGCAGCCTGCCCCTCACGGTGCCGGAGTACGACGAGTGGGGCGACCCCGAGCACGACCCGGTCGCCTACGAGCGGATCGCGGCGTACTCGCCGTACGACAACGTCGCCGACCTGCCGTACCCCGCGATCCTGGCCGAGACGTCGCTCAACGACACCCGGGTCCTCTACGTCGAGCCGGCGAAGTGGGTGGCGCGGCTGCGCGAGCGCGCACCGGGTGCCGACGTGCTCCTGCGGACCGAGATGGCAGCGGGTCACGGCGGCGTCTCGGGGCGCTACCGGGCCTGGCACGACCGCGCCTTCACCTTGGCCTGGGTGCTCGACCGCATGGGCCTCGCGGGCGTGGGTACCTCGACCGACGCGTAGGCCCTGACGGTCCCGTCCTGGTGCTCCCCTGAGAAGACCCTGAGAGTTCCTGTGACGCGCAACTCTGCGCGTTGCCGGGTCGTCTGAGTCTACGAAGCCGCCCGGGAATCCCCACCGCCAGCGGCACGTTGACGAGAGTACGGGCGCAAGGCCCGGGCGAAGGAGGGTCGCGATGGCAGTCGGAGTCGCAAACAGGAAGGGCGCGGTCCGGGAGATCGAGGGGCGTGACAGCGTCGGTCTCTACCTGGACGAGATCGCCCGCACCCCCCTGCTCGACGCTGCCCGCGAGGTGGAGCTCGCGAAGGCGATCGAGGCCGGGCTGTACGCCGAGCACCTGCTCGCGGAGGGCCGCTGGGGCCGCCGGAAGGGCGCACCCAAGGGCGCCCCCTCGCGTGAGGAGCTCGAGTGGCTGGCGGAGGAGGGCCAGAAGGCGGTCAACGAGTTCATCACCGCCAACCTGCGCCTGGTGGTGTCGATCGCGCGCAAGTACGGCCGCGCCCAGATGCCCATGCTCGACCTGATCCAGGAGGGCAACACCGGCCTGATCCGCGCGGTCGAGAAGTTCGACTACGCCAAGGGCTACAAGTTCTCGACCTATGCGACGTGGTGGGTGCGCCAGGCGATCACGCGCGGCATCGCCCAGCAGGCCCGCGTCGTCCGGCTGCCCGTGCACGTGGTGGAGGAGCTCAACCAGGTCGGCGGCGCCCGCCGCACCCTGGAGCGCCAGCTGGGCCGCGACCCCGAGCCCGAGGAGATCGCGACCGAGCTCGGCATCGACGTGGAGCGGGTCCTGGACCTGCTCGCCTGGGGCCGTGAGCACGTCAGCCTGGACACCCCGGTCGACGAGGACGGCGACACCTCGCTCGGCGACCTGATGGCCCAGGAGACGTCCCCGGGTCCCGACCTGACCGTGCTCGACACCGAGGCGCGCGACCGGCTCAACAGCCTGGTCGGGCAGCTCGACGAGCGCGCCGCCGACATCATCCGCTCGCGCTACGGCCTGGTCGACGGCCGGCAGCACAAGCTCGCCGACATCGGGGCGAAGCACGGCATCTCCGCCGAGCGCGTCCGCCAGCTGGAGCGCGAGGCGCTCCAGAAGCTCCGGCGCCTCGGCGATCCGGACCTGGCCGCCTGAAGCCTGGCCGCCTGACCCTCATTCCAGCCACGCCGCGATCCCCGTCTCGCACAGGTCGAGTCGGGGATCGTGGTCGTTGTCCTTGACGTAGGAGGACACGATCAGGCTGCCCGCCGCGCCGGTCGCGGTGGTGACGAAGATCCGGACGATCCCGTTGCGCGGGAGGTCGATCGGCCCGACCCAGTGCTCCACGGGGTCCACGCCCACGGCCTCGCCGGAGACGTGGTCGGTGACCAGGCCCTCCCCGGTCACGGTCTCCACCCAGATCCAGGTCGTCGGGTCGGGCTCGCGCAGCCACAGGGCGTGGTCGGAGTCCCGGCCGACCCGGCACTCGAGGTCGAGCGTGCCGAGACCGGCCCACGCGGAGCTGTCGGTCTCGTGCCCGACGGCGTCGTCCTCGCCGTGCCAGTTCACCGCGAGCGCCGGGGCGTCGAGGGCGCGCACCCAGGTCTCGACGCCCGTGTCACGCGCCGCCCGGGCCCGGGCCTCCGCCGGTGACATCTGGGTGACGAACCGGGCGTGCACGACGCACCAGGCGTCACGGCCGCCATCGCGCAGGCCGCCCCACGACCAGTCGAGGGTGAACGACGTGGGCTGCGGGACCGCGACGCCCCCGGCCGGCTGGTCGCGACCCGGCCGGCTGCTGATCACGCCGTGCAGGTAGCCGTGGGACGAGTCCTCCGGCGTGCGCTCCTGGTTGAGGCCCTCGTACGCCGTGGGGCCGGTGCCGCTCCCGCTGTGGTCGTTGGCGTTGGCGGCCGTGTAGACCCGTACGTTCTTGACCGCGACCACCGGGCCGGCGGACTTCTGCTCGTACTTCGCAACCCACATCTGGGTCTCGTCGCTGCGGTCGTAGGGCCGGATGCCCACGAAGGTGGCGTCGGGGCGGCAGACCATCCGCACGGGTGTGATGCCGGGGGCCATCGCCCGCGCCGAGTACTGAGGGCGGTTCTGCGACTCCTGCCACGAGATCCGCACCCGCTGGACGAAGGCGGTCGACGTGGCAGGAAGGGCTGCGCGGTACGTCGCAGGGGTCCGCGCGCCGGCGGCCGGGGCGAGGGTGGCGGACGGCGTCAGGACGGCGGCGGCCAGCACGAGGCTCGACGCCGTCGCCGCGGCCCGCCACCGCCGGCTCATGCCGGTGGCTCCCCTGCCGTCGTCGGGGTCTCGCTCGGTTCGGACGGCGGCTTCAGCACCGGCGGGGACACGTCCCCGCTCACCCACGACAGCTGCTCGTCGATCGTGGTGCGCGGGAGCGGCACCAGGCGCGCGTCGACGGCCAGGCCCCGGGCGGCGTGGAGGTAGTCCTCGAGGAAGCTGCGGACCTCGGGCCGCGCCAGCGAGCGGGTGGTCGTCGTCAGCAGGAGCTGCCGGGCCAACGGGTACTGCCCCTCGGTGACGGTCTGCTGGCTGGGGAAGATGCAGTTCTGCGGGTCGTCGTCGACCGTGATCTCGAACGGGCGCAGCTGCTCCTCGAAGAGCTCGTAGTAGCTGAACCGGAAGTAGGCGACGTTGCCGTGGCGTCGTTCGAGGTCGCGGAGGGCGTCGGCCGCGATGCCGTGCCGGTGCGCGACCCGGTCGCGGGCCGCGACGGCGTCGGCCACGCGGGCCCGCGCGTCGACGACCCAGGCGTACACGTCCTCGACCCGCTTCTGGTCCCGCGCCCGGTCGGCCGGCGGCCGCTGGTCGACGATCCCCTTGTGCCGCTCGGCGAGCGCGATGGAGTACTCGTCCTTCGCGGCGCGCAGGTTCTCCCGTGCGCTGCGGACCGCAGCGGTCGCCGACCGCAGCAGGGCGGTGTAGGTCTCCAGCGTGCGCACCTTGCGGTAGTCGCGAGCCGGACCCGTGACGAACAGGCGGCTGCGCCGGTCGTCGGAGAAGGCGTGGTAGTCGGACCGGAAGTAGACCAGGGACGGTTCCGCGGCGTCGAGGACGGCCGCGCTGAAGTAGTCGAACGCGCCGGTGCCGGGGCCCGGTCCACCGACCCGGAGCGGCACGTTCGCGAGCCCGACGTCTGACCACGAGAGGGCGGGCGAGCCGGCCCGGAAGAGCTCCTCCACCTGCGCCAGCGTCAGGCAGTCGCCGCCCACGTCGGTCTCCGACGCGATCGCCACGACGGCGGCGTCGGCGGCGACCTCGAGCTGGACCACGTCGAGCCCGTGGTCGGCGCAGGAGCGGAGCTCGGCAGCGCTGATCGGGCGCGAGGAGTCGACGACGTCGGCCGTGCCGCTGCACAGCCTGTCGAACGCCGCACCGCTCGACATGCGCGTGGTCTCGACGCCGCGGGCGCCCGTGGCGCGCAGCGCGACGTTCGTGAGCGACGCGCTGGTGTCACCGGCGACCTTGACCACGCCCGCCGTCGGGGGCGGCAGGGGCGAGGGGCGTTGCGTCGCGTGGGTCGGCGTGTCGGAGGCCTCCACGGCCGGGGTGGCGTCCTCGTCGGCAGCGCGCTGGCAGCCGGTCACCGCGAGAGCCAGCACGGCGCCCGTGGCGGCGAGCAGCCTCACCCTGTTCACGACTTCCCTCCTTCGGTGGTGTCGGGGTAGATGTGGATCTTGCCGAGCTCGACGACCTCGAAGTCCGCCATGGTCAGGCCCTGCAGCTCGTAGCCCACGAGCCCGCTCGTGCCGACGTCGGGGCTGGCGTACAGCGTCGGGACCGCGGCGCGGTCGACCACGATCGCGCCGTAGCGGCGCAACGTGGCGACCAACGCGTCGGCGACGCGCTGCTCCTGCGGGCTCAGCGGGACGACCTCGCCGGTGACGCGGTCGACAGGGGGCCGGAGGACCGCGTCGGCACGGAGCCGGATCCGGGCCCCTTCGGGGAGGGACGCCCACCGTCCGTTGCCGTCGGTCGACGACGCGGGCTGGACGAACCGTCGCTGCGCCGGTCCTGGAACGCTGATCGCGAGGGCGTGCTCGACCCGGCCCGCAGCGAGCTCGCCGGGCATGATCAGGCCGCCGATGAACGGGAGTCCCGAACCGCGGGCGGACACGGTCTGCGGCACGTCGTACCCCGGCCCGTCGAGGTCCCAGGCCCGCGCGTAGAGGTAGCTCAGCGCGCCGTCGGACTCGCGCCGGGCGCGCCACAGGTCGTAGGCGGTGCCGTCGGAGAGCACGGTGAACCAGCCGTCGTACTCCGGCATCGGGTCGACGTCGGTGGGCACGGTCAGCGTGTCGTCGGGGATCGGGTCGCCGCAGTCGACCTGGCGGCACCGCAGCTCGGTGGGCACGCCGCCGGACACCACCGGCGTCGTCCAGGAGCTGGTGTTGATGTAGAGGCCCTCGTCGACCATCCGCCGCTCGACCACGGGAGCGGCCCCTCCCCGGCGCTCGACGACGCCGACCCGCTCCTGCGAGAGCCGGATCATCCGCGCCGAGTGGCGGTCGACCTTCGCTCCGTCGATCGCCGTGTTCCAGGGCGAGTCGGCGGCGAAGGGGCGCTCGGCGAGCACGCGCGCGGCCTCGGAGGAGATCGACGACATCCCGCTGGGGCTCTGCTGCTCGGCGCTGCCGCCCTCGGTCGCGTCCGGTCCCGAGGCGCACGCGGAGACCAGCAGCGGGACCGCAGCCGCCGCCACCAGAGCTCTGCGTCGCCTCACGTGCCACCACCCGACGCGTGCGCGGGCTGGTCGGCCGTCGTCTCGGCCGGCTGCTCGGCCTGCTCCTCCGCCGCCTGCTGGGCCTGCTGCTCGGCCTGCTGGAGGGCCTCCGGAGCCTCGCGGCCGTGGAGGTCGTCGTCGATCACGTCCGCGAGGCTCTGGGGCGGCACGACGGTCCAGTTCTCGTTGGTGGTCATCGCAGGCTCTCCTCGCTCGTCGGTCCCGAGGTCAGGTCGGTGCCGGGTTGCACCCGGACCAGCAGGTAGCGCTCGGTGCGGTAGACGACCGGGAACCGGGCGTCGGTGCCGGCCGCGACCTCGGGGAGCAGCTGGGTGAGCTGGTCGACGGAGCCGGGCTCGGTGGAGAGCAGCATCAGGTCGACGCTCGCGGGGACGTCCCTGCGCGCGGCCTGCCAGCGGGCGTCGCCGTGGTCGACCCGGTCGAGGAACCACTCCGGCCGCCCCGTCAGCAGCATCACGGCGTAGGTCGCGGTGTCGTCGGTCAGGATGCTCCCCCGGTCCGGGGAGAGCTGCTCGATCTGCCGGGCCATGGCGAGCTCGTCGCCGATCCCGATCCGGTGGCCGCCGGCCGTGACCCCCTCCTGGCTCTCGCCGGTGGTGATCGCGTGGGCGAAGGCCACCGCGAGGTGCTGGCGGGGATAGCTCTCCATCCGGTTCAAGGTCCACGGCACCGTGGCCACCAGCAGCGCGGCCAGGCCGGCGGCGACGAGCACCCGACCGCCGATCCGGGCCAGCCACGCGCCGGCAACCACGGTGAGCACCAGGATGGGCAGCCCGTCGTCGAGCTCGAGGGGCGCGGGGGTCAGCCGCCACCACGCCGCGACCGCCGGGATCGCCACGGCCGTGGTCACCACGACGGCGAGCCAGGCGCACACAACGTCACGGCGGAGGAGCCCCACGAGGAGCAGCGCAGGCACGACGACGAGCGTCAGCGGGCTGCTGGCCACCACCAGCTCGAACGTGGCCCGGGCGACCTCCCGGTGCGCCACGGCGCCCGACGCCCCCAGCTGGTGGGGCAGCCACCCGCCGAGGCGGCCGGTGGCGATCCACGCCAGCACGGTCCACACCGCGACGACGTACGTCGCGGGCGCGGCCAGCCCGATCAGGGTGCCCTCGACCTCCGCGGAGCGTGCCCTCAGCCCGCCCAGCACCCCCGCGACCAGGATCATCGCCAGCACCACCCAGATCACCGTGGTGAACCCGGCGAGGAAGGCGAGCGCGAGCACGACGCCGGCGGACATGATGTGGCGCACGGCCGCGGAGTCGTACCACGCGACCAGGGACGACACGGCCGCCGCGAGCAGCGCCACCCAGATCACCGTGCTGCGACCGGTTGCCGCCTCGAACACGAGGAGCGGGTTGACCGCGAACGCGAGCACGAGCACCCACCGCAGCACCGCCGGCACCTCGCCCCGGCGCAGGAGCCCGTTGACGGTCACCGCGAGGAGCCCGCCGAACAGCGACGTCGCGATCGGCACGACCGTGAGGTTGCTGACCGGTCCGGCGAACATCGCGAACGGCACCACGGCCAGCTGGCGCAGCGGCTCCCCGTCCCAGCCGATGGCCGAGAGCTTGGCGGGGTCGTTGTGCCACACCATGAGCGCCCGGAGCTGGTCCTCGAGGGTGTCGAAGCCGACGACGTGCAGCTGGACGACCAGCCAGTTGCCGACCCAGATGTACCCCGCCACGGCCACGATGAAGACGACCAACCGCTCGAGCACGGAGGCTCCGGCTCCGTCGCCGTGCAGCCGCTGGACCGGGCCCACCGGCGCCGGGGTGACCTGCGTCCGGACGACCGGCTCCTGGGGCCGGTCGCCGGTCACCGAGCGCGGCTCCCGGACCAGGTTGATCACGTCACGGCCTCCTCGCGCTCAGGCGCGACGGCGGCCGGGGGCGACGTGGTCGCAGACGCCGGCGAGCGATCGAGCCCGTGCTCGGTCTTCTCCCAGTAGAAGGGGTTGGTGAAGAGCTGGCCGAACGCCTTCCAGGCGGCCCACGCCATCAGGCCCCAGTAGACGGGCGACCAGAGCGCGTAGCGCGTCAGCTCGAACTGGCCCCGCTGCAGGCTCCCGGCGACGGCGAGGTAGACGAACACGAAGTTGCCGACGAAGAGCATCAGGGCAGCGAGGTAGTAGACCGGGCCGGGGAACAACCGCTCGATCCAGCCCCACTGGGCGAGGAACCACAGGGTGGTCAGGGCCCAGAAGATCGGGTTCATCAGGTGGACGAACGCACCGCCCAGCGTGATGTTGAAGCTGACGAAACCCCGCGGGCCGAGCTCCTGCAGGGCGCGGAACGGCTGACGCATGTGGACCAGCCAGGTCTGCAGGTAGCCCTTGATCCAGCGGCTCCGCTGCCGGACCCAGTTGCGGACCCGCGAGTTGGCCTCCTCGTAGGTCGTCGAGTCGATCATCGCGGTGCGGTAGCCGTCGCGGGCGAGCCGGATCCCCAGGTCGGCGTCCTCGGTGACGTTGTAGGGGTCCCACGCCCCCACCTGGCGCAGGAACTCGGTGCGGAAGTGGTTGGAGGTCCCGCCGAGCGGGATCGGAGCACCGTCCGCAGCGAGGGCCGGCAGGAGCAGCTCGAAGTGCATGGAGTACTCGTTGGCGAACCAGCGGGTGAGCAGGTTCTGGTCGCCGTTGTAGTAGTTGAGCTTCGCCTGGACGCACACGGTCCTCGGGTCGCTCTCCCGGAAGGCGAGCACCGCCTTCTTGAGCTGCTCCGGGTCGGGCCGGTCCTCGGCGTCGAAGATCACCGAGTAGGCGCCCTCGGCGGACGCGAGGCCGTAGTTGCAGGCCTTCGGCTTGGTCTTCGGAACTCCGTCGGGCACCACGACGAGCCGGAACTGCGGCGGCAGGTCGAGCGCCTCGATGGCGGCGATGGTCTCCTGGTCGTCCTCCTCGCACAGCAGCTTCACGTCCAGCCTGGTCCGGGGGTAGTCCAGGTCGTGGATGCCCTCGACCAGGCGCCCGACGACCGCGGCCTCGCGGTAGAGCGGCACCAGGATCGTGTACGTCGGCAGGTCCCGCTCGTCGAGCGAGGCCAGGTCCTCGTCGGAGAAGACCTCCGCCAGGTCGCGGCCGAGCGCCCGGAAGGTCAGCGCGAAGCGGTAGACCGAGACGACGAGGTAGATGAGGCTGGCCACGGCGGTCACGGCGATCGCCGTCTCCGCCGGCCGCCAGATCGCGCAGGCGATGACCAGGACGAGGAGCAGGACGAAGCCGATCTTCTGCCCGACGGTGAGCACCGGCACCGCCGACTTTCCCGGACGGTCGTCGATGAGCTGCCGCAGCGCGAGCCTCTCGTGCTCCTCCCGGTACGCGACCTGGCGCGCGCGGTCCAGGCTCGACGGCGTCACCAGCACGACCCGCAGCTCCCCCGCCTCGGGCACCGCGGCGAGGAGCAGCGCGCGCTGCTCGTCGGAGGGCACCCGCGCGGCCACCACGAACAGGCGGTCCTCGACCAGCTGCACGGCGATCGCGCCGGTCTGCAGCGAGAGCTCCTGGGACACCCTGCCGGCGACGTCGAGGTCGATGTCCTCGACGACCAGGTCGGCGCGCGGGAGCCCGGTCTGGTGCGCGATGACGGCGGTGAGCGCCTCCTGCCCCACCGAGCCGTCCGCCACGAGGAGGTCGGCCACCTCCTCGCCCGTGCGGGCCTCGACGAGCACGGCACGGAGCACGGTCTCCTCGTCGACGAGGCCGAAGGTGACCAGGTCCCACACCACGCGCACCATCAGGTCGACGTAGTTGTCGTCGGTCTCGGGGAACGGGGAGCCGGTCTCGATCGCCCAGTGGGCGCGCACCGTGGCCGCGGACTGCTGGACCACGGCGATGTCGTGGTCGAGCAGCTCGCCGAGCACGTTCTGCACCAGGACGGTCGGCGCTCCTCCGGTGGCGATCTCCACGACGCCGTCAGCGCTGAGGTCGAGCGGCGCCGCGTGGAGGGTGCGCCAGACCTCCTGCGGGACCGCGGCCCACACGGCCGCGAGCGAGGCCCGCTCCTCCTGCACAGGCGTGACGGTCATCGCTGTGCCCCCGATCCGAAGGTCTGGAGTCCGGTGCCGGCCCGGGGCTCGGGTGCCTCCTCGCGCGGAGCAGGACGGCTCCGGCGCCGGGAGGCGGTCGCACGGAAGGCGGCGTACGCGACGGCCGCGATGACGAGCACCAGCAGGGGCGCCATCAGGAACGCCACGAACACGACCGCGAACCCGAGCAGCGCGCCGACGGCGGCCGCGACACCCGCGAGCGCGCCCCGATCACCCGTGTCCACCCTCGTCGCCGGCATGCCCAGACCTCCCCGGTCGTCGCCGGCGGTCCTGGGGCCACCGGTGTGCGTTGAGCCAGCCCCCCGACCGACTGGGTCCCTCCTCTTCGGAGTCAACCACTTCGCACGCCTGCGGACCCCGGCCAAAAGTCCTTTCCGGACCAAGGTCCCCGCGACGGGGGACGAGATGCCCTCAGCGGGCGCGGACGCCTCTCAGGCGGTCAGCTCGGCGTACACCTCGGCGACCCGTCGGCGCAGCTGCTCCACGGTCCCGGTGTTGTCGATGACGTACGTCGCGATCGCCCGACGCTGCTCCCGGGAGGCCTGCGCCGCGATGCGGGCCCGCGCGTCGGTCTCGGTCCAGCCGCGGTCGCGGAGCATCCGCTCGACCTGGACCTCCTCGGGGACGTCGACCACGATCACGGCGTCGAACGTGTCGGCGCGACCGGACTCGGCGAGCAGCGGGATGTCGTGCACCACCAGCGCTCCGGGGGCCGCGCCCGCCTCGAGCTCGACGATCCGCTCGAAGACGAGCGGGTGGACGATCCCCTCGAGCACGCGCCGCCTGGCTTCGTCGTGGAAGACGATCCCGCCCATCTTGGGCCGGTCGAGCTCGCCGTCGTCGGTCAGCACCTCAGGGCCGAACGCCTCGACCACGCGGGCAAGGCCGGGCGTGCCCTTCGCGACCACCTCGCGGGCCAGCTGGTCACCGTCGATCACGACGGCGCCGAGCTCGGCCAGGATGGCCGAGACGGTGCTCTTCCCCGAGGCGATGCCGCCGGTCAGTCCTACGCGCATGGTCGGACCCTAGCGGCGCGCGACGTGCCACCATCGGCGGCATGAGCATCCGTCACCCGGCCACGTCGTCGCTCCCGGCCGACCAGCGCCACCCCGGCGTCGCCGCCTACCTCGAGCACCGCGCTGCCAGCATCCAGAACCGCGTCGCGGACGCCATCACCAGCTTCGCGGGCTCGATGTGGTTCGTCTACGTCCACGTCGTCGTCTTCGGGGTCTGGATGGTCGTCGTCGAGGCGAACCCCTGGCCCACCCTGACCCTGGTCGTCTCGCTCGAGGCGATCTTCCTGTCGACGTTCGTCATGATCGGCCAGAACCGGCAGGCGGGGTTCGCGCAGGCCAAGGCCGACCACGACTTCAACGCCCAGGAGCTGGAGCTGCGGACCAACACCGAGCTCACCCGCGAGATCCACCGGCTGACCACCGAGCTGCACCGCCGGGTCGTGACCCCGGCCGCGGCCGGTGGTGCGCCGGCGCCAGAATGATCGGGTGCCGACGTCGAACCACCTCGTGCCGGGCGACCGGGTCGCGCTGCTCGTCGCGGGCTCGGTGGCCTACCTCGAGGCCGTGCACCGCATGCTCACCGCCGGCGTGTTCCCGATCCCGCTCGACCCCCGGCTGACCGAGGGCGAGCGCTCCCGGATCCTGGCCGGCCTGGACCCCACGGTCGTGGTCACCGATGACGAGCAGCTCGCCCGGCTGGTCGCCCCGCTGCCGGCGCCCGGCCTCCCCCGCGGGCGCCCCATCCACTGCACGAGCGGGACGACCGGCACTCCGAAGGGGGTCTACTCGGGCCTGCTCGACGACCGGCAGGCCGAGCTGCTCGTGGCCGAGGAGCGCGCCCTGTGGGGCTTCCGGCCCGACGACGTGAACCTGGTCCTGAGCCCGCTCTACCACTCCGCGCCGCTGCGGTTCGCGCTCGGCACCTCCCTGGCGGGCGGTCGGGTGATCATCCCCGGCCAGCCTGTCCTGAGTAGCCGAGGAACGAGGCGTATCGAAGGGTTCGACCCGGAGCGCGTGACCGCTGCGATCCGGTCGCAGCGGCCCACCTCCATGTTCTGCGTGCCCGCCCACCTCCAGCGCCTCTTCGCCCACTGGGACACCCCTGGCTCCGGCGGCGTGCCCGACCTCTCGTCGTTCCGGCTGGTCGCCCACGCCGGCGCGCCCTGCCCGACCGACGTGAAGCGGCGCCTCATCGACCTCTTCCCCGACGGCTCGACCTGGGAGTTCTACGGGTCGACCGAGGGACAGTTCACGGCCTGCCGCAGCGAGGAGTGGCTCGAGCGCCCCGGCACGGTCGGGCGCGCCCGGCCCGGCCGGATCCTCACCGCCGATCCCGACGGCACGTTGTGGTGCGTGGTCCCCGAGCACGCGCGGTTCACCTACTACGGCGACCCGGACAAGACCGCCGCGGCGTGGCGGGACACGCCTGCCGGCCCGGCGTTCACGGTCGGCGACCACGGCCGGATCGACGCCGACGGCTACGTCTACCTCGACGGCCGGCGCGAGGACCTCATCATCAGCGGCGGCGTCAACGTCTACCCCGCGGAGGTCGAGCAGCTGCTGGGCGAGTGCCCGGGCGTGGAGGACATCGCCGTGTTCGGCGTGCCGGACGAGACGTGGGGCCAGCGGGTCAGCGCGGCGGTGGTCGGCACCGCCACCGAGGACGAGCTCACGTCCTGGGCGCGCGCGCACCTGGCGCCGCCGAAGCGCCCGAAGACCTACACCTTCCGGGAGGCGCTCCCCCGCACGCTCACGGGGAAGGTGCGCCGCGGGGAGCTCTGAGCAGGGAGCTCCGAGCGCCTCACCAGCGGTCGTGCACCGCCGCGCGGAAGGAGCGGTCGTAGATCGAGCGCACGCCCGCGAGCAGCGCCGGGTCCAGCGCCGGCAGCGAGCCGGCGGCCGCGTTGGCGCGGGCCTGCTCGACGGTCCGCGCGCCCGGGATCACGGTGGTGACGCCCGGCTGCTGGGCGGCCCAGGCGAGCGCGACCTGGGCGGGCGTGGCCCCGTCCGGCCCGAGGTCGCGCACCAGCGCACTGAACTCGCGGGCCGCGGAGACACCGGTGGCGTAGTCGACGCCCGAGAACGTCTCGCCGACGTCGAACGCCTCGCCGTGCCGGTTGAAGCTGCGGTGGTCGTCGGGCGCGAACGTCGTCGCCTCGTCGTAGCGGCCGGACAGCAGGCCCGAGGCGAGCGGCACCCGCGCGATGATCCCCACCCCAGCGGCCATCGCGGCCGGCAGGACCTCGTCGAGCGGCTTGAGGCGGAAGGCGTTGAGGATGATCTGGACGCTGGCGACGCCCGGACGGGAGATGGCAGAGAGGGCCTGCGCGCACGTCTCGACGCTCACGCCGTACGCCGCGATCGCCCCCTCGGCCACGAGGGTGTCGAGAGCGTCGTAGGTCGCGTCGGCGTCGATGACCTCGGACGGCGGGCAGTGCAGCTGCACCAGGTCGAGGGTGTCGGTGCGGAGGTTCGCCCGCGAGCGGTCGGTCCACGCGCGGAAGCTGTCGAGCGTGTAGTTCTCCGCTCGCTGCTCGACCCGGCGACCCATCTTGGTGGCGACCGTGAGGCCGTCGTGGCCCTCCTCGTCGACGAACCTGCCGATCAGCCGCTCGCTGCGGCCGTCGCCGTAGACGTCGGCGGTGTCCAGGAAGGTGACCCCCGACGCGACCGCGGCCGCGAGCACCTCGAGGGCGTCGTCCTCGGAGACCTCCCCCCAGTCGGCTCCGAGCTGCCAGGTGCCGAGCCCGATCGCCGACAGGTCCCGACCGGTCCGCGGAAGACGACGCTGATCCATGCGCCCTTGATACCAGGCGGTCCTCAGCAGGCGAACTGCCGGCGGTACTCCTTGGGGCTGACGCCGCGCACGCGCGAGAAGTGGTGGCGCAGCGCGGCGGCGTTGCCGAAGCCCACCTGGGACGCGATCCGCTCGACCGCGTGGTCGCTCCGCTCGAGCAGCTCCTCCGCCGCGGCGACCCGCTGCCGGGTGAGCCAGCTGTGCGGCGTCGTGCCGGTCTCGTCGCGGAAGCGCCGGGCGAAGGTGCGCGGCGACATGTGCGCGCGCTTGGCGAGGGACTCGACGGTGTGGTCCTCGCCGAGGTTCTCCAGCACCCAGGTGAGCAGCGGGCCGAGCGTGTCCGCGTCGCAGTCCGGTACGGCGCGCGCGATGTACTGCGCCTGGCCGCCGTCGCGATGGGGCGGCACGACCATCCGGCGCGCGATCATGCTCGCGACGGCGGCGCCGTGCTCCTGGCGCCAGATGTGCAGGCTCGCGTCGAGGCCCGCCGCCGTGCCCGCGCTCGTGACGATCTGGCCGGCGTCGACGTAGAGCACCTCGGGGACCACGCGCGCAGCGGGGAACATCTCCTGCATCTTCGCGGTGTACTTCCAGTGGGTCGTGCACTCGATGCCGTCGAGCAGTCCCGCCTCCCCGAGCGTGAACGCGCCGGAGCAGTAGGTGATGATCCGCGTGCCGCGGGCATGAGCGGCCCGGACCGCGTCCAGGACCTCCGGCGGGGTGCTCCGGCCGTGCACGGCGTGCCCGAGCGCGGGGATCACCACCAGGTCGGCCTCGGCCACCCGGTCGAGGCCGTGGGTCGCCTCGATGGCGAACCCGAGCGAGGTGCGGACCAGTCCGGGCCGGGGGGCGCACACCGCGTGGTCGAGCAGCGGGATCCCGTCGTCGCGCCGGTCGAGGGCGAACGCCTCGCACGCGGCGCCGAACTCGAACGGGTTGAGGCCGTCGTGGACGATCGTCGCGACGTTGGTGAGGCTCACGGTCGTCGATGGTGCCCCACGGATGGCAGAAAATCAACGGCGACCGGCATTCCTGCCACTGGTGGCAGGATCTTGATCAGAGCAGCATTTCTGCCATGACCACTCTCGTCCTCGTGCTCCTGCTGATCGCCGGCTTCGCCGCCCTGGCCCGCTACGCCAGCCGGGACCGCTTCGCCGGCCCGGAAATGCATCGCGGCGGCCACCCGGACCGGGTGACCGCCGCGCGCGACGTGCTGGTGGGACTCAGTTCCCGCCGGTGAGCTTCTCGCGGAGCGCCTGCAGCGCCTCGTCGGAGGCGAGCGAGCCGCCGCCCTCCTCGGAGGAGCGCTCGTCCGCGGCACCCGAGGAGTAGGACGTCGCCTCGCCGGCCTCGATCTCGGCCTGCTTGGCCTCGGCCTGCTGCTTGACGTGCGCCTCCCAGCGGGCGTGCGCCTTGGCGTACTGGTCCTCCCAGGTCGCCCGCTGCTCGTCGTAGCCCTCGAGCCACTCGCCCGTCTCGGGGTCGAAGCCCTCGGGGTAGATGTAGTTGCCCTGCTCGTCGTAGGTCGCCGGCATGCCGTAGAGGGTCGGGTCGAACTCCTCGACGTCCGAGGCCGCGGTCTGCTCGTTCGCCTGCTTGAGCGACAGCGAGATCCGGCGACGCTCGAGGTCGATGTCGATGATCTTGACCATGACGTCGTCGCCGACGCCCACGACCTGCTCGGGGATCTCCACGTGGCGCTCGGCCAGCTCGGAGATGTGCACCAGGCCCTCGATGCCCTCCTCGACCCGGACGAACGAGCCGAACGGCACCAGCTTGGTGACCTTGCCGGGCACGATCTGGCCGATCTGGTGGGTCCGGGCGAAGTGCTGCCACGGGTCCTCCTGCGTCGCCTTCAGCGACAGGGAGACACGCTCGCGGTCCATGTCGACGTCGAGCACCTCGACGGTGACCTCGTCACCGACGGTGACGACCTCGGACGGGTGGTCGATGTGCTTCCACGACAGCTCCGAGACGTGGACCAGGCCGTCGACGCCGCCGAGGTCCACGAACGCACCGAAGTTGACGATCGAGGACACGACGCCCTTGCGGATCTGGCCCTTCTGGAGCTGGGTGAGGAAGCCGTGGCGGACCTCGGACTGGGTCTGCTCGAGCCAGGCGCGGCGGGACAGGACCACGTTGTTGCGGTTCTTGTCCAGCTCGATGATCTTCGCCTCGAGCGTCTGGCCGACGTACGGCTGCAGGTCGCGCACGCGGCGCATCTCCACCAGCGACGCCGGGAGGAAGCCGCGCAGGCCGATGTCGATGATCAGGCCGCCCTTGACGACCTCGATGACCGTGCCCTCGACGACGCCGTCGGCCTCCTTGACCTCCTCGATCGTGCCCCAGGCGCGCTCGTACTGGGCGCGCTTCTTGGACAGGATCAGGCGACCCTCCTTGTCCTCCTTCTGGAGGACCAGGGCCTCGACCTTGTCGCCGACGGTGACGACCTCGGACGGGTCGACGTCGTGCTTGATCGAGAGCTCACGGGAGGGGATGACACCCTCGGTCTTGTAGCCGATGTCGAGCAGGACCTCGTCCCGGTCGACCTTGACGATGGTGCCATCCACGATGTCACCGTCGTTGAAGTACTTGATGGTCTGGTCGATCGCGGCCAGGAAGTCCGCCTCGGAGCCGATGTCGTTGACCGCGACCTGGGGCGCGTTGTCGTCGTAGTGGCTCGGGACGGGGGTCGAGAGGGTGCTCGTCATAAGAAGGGACAGATCCTTGGTGGGCAGATGTCGAAGTGATGCGCGCCTACGGGTTGCAGGCACAAGTACCTAGAGTACGCGCGCCTGCGCGGCACCGTCCAACTGACGCCGCCCGCGGGAGCGCCCGGTCGCCGCGCTCTATCGTGACAGGGTGCAGCAGTGGCCTCATCCGCCGGTGACCGCCCATCGTCGGCCGGCCACCGAGGAGGAGTCCCGCCGGGCCAACGGCCCCGACTGGGACCGGTACGCCGACGAGTACCAGGCCACCCACGGCGAGTACCTCGGTGACGCCGGCTTCCTGTGGGGCCCCGAGGGCCTGACCGAGGCGGACGCCGGCATTCTCGGCCCGCTGGAGGGGCGGGACGTGCTCGAGGTCGGCTCCGGCGCGGGCCAGTGCTCGCGGTGGGTGCGCAGCCGCGGCGGGCGGGCCGTCGGGCTCGACCTCTCGTACCGCCAGCTCCAGCACTCGCGGCGGATCGACGAGGCCACCGGCACCGCGGTGCCATCGGTCCTGGGCACCGCGACCCAGCTCCCGTTCGGCGACGACACCTTCGACGTGGTGTTCTCCTCCTTCGGCGCGCTGCAGTTCGTCGCGGACATCGAGCGCGCGGTCGCGGAGACCGCCCGCGTGCTGCGACCCGGAGGCCGGTTCGCGTTCTCGATCACGCACCCGACCCGGTGGATGTTCCCCGACGACCCCGGCGAGGAGGGACTGACCGCGACCCAGTCGTACTGGGACCGCACGCCGTACGTCGAGGTCGACGACGCCACCGGCGAGACGGCGTACGTCGAGCACCACCGGACGCTCGGTGACTGGGTGCACCTGCTGGCCGACGCCGGGTTCCGGATCACGACCCTGCTGGAGCCGGAGTGGCCCGCCGACAACGAGCGGCTGTGGGGCGGGTGGTCCCGGGTTCGCGGCCAGCTCACCCCGGGGACGGCGATCTTCGGCGCATACCTGTGACATGACCCACGCCTCGGCGTGAGGGCAGTTCTTGCAAGTTCGTCGCGTGGTCCGCAAACCGGCCCTAGATTCGCCGCGCCTCCCTCCCTCCCTCGGACCTCAGGAGACCCCCATGTCGGATCTCAGCGGTGCGCTCCGCCGAATACCTCGGCGCGCCCTCTACGCCTCCACCGCGCTCACCACCGCCGGTGCGCTTGTCCTCTTCGTCCCCGAACCGGCCTCGGCGGCCCCGCTGCCCGCCCCCTACACCGCGGACGCGCACGCCGACCTGGTCAACCTGCAGGCCGACCTGCTCGGCAGCTCGCTGGCCAACGTCTACCTGGGCCACTCCCAGGTGCAGACCAACAGCAGCGGCGGCCTCACCGCGCCGGAGGGCCTGCCGACGCCACCGGCGACCGCTCGCGTGGACGCCGTGAGCTCCAACGTCGACGTCCAGCTGCTCGGGGACAACCCCACCATCCAGACCGACTACACCGACGCCGTGGCCCCGCCGCCGCACGACCCGCCCGCCAAGACGCTGCTGCCGGTGCCGCTGGCGCCCCTGGCCGACGTCGGCGTGATCACCGGGGACGTCGCGGCCTCCTACGTCTCCGACACCAACTGCCCCGCACTCGCCCAGGGCGTGCGGACCCTCGGCACGTCGCGCACCGACCTCGCCGGCGTGACGCTCGTCGGCCTGCCGAGCGTCCCGGGCGTGCCGACCATCGACAGCGTCGCCGGCGTCGGCGCGTCGTTCATCGACACCAAGAACGAGCTCGTGGACAACCCGACCGGCGGCGACAGCGTCCGCTCCACCTCCCAGCTGTCCCTCGGCGACATCACGCTCCTCGACGGCGCCGCGATCGTGCGGGTGAGCTCCCCCGTCACCATGACCGCCACGTCCGACGGGACGAGCCACACCACGTCGTACTCCGACCCGTTCGTGCAGGTCTTCCTGGGCGGCGACACGTCGAACCCGATCGAGATCCCGGCGACCGGCCAGCCGGTCAGCGTGCCGGGCCTGAACGTCCTCGGCCTCGCGACCGTCGACCTCAAGGTCTCGGCGTTCACGCCGACCGACACGAGCGCCGGCGCCAACGCCGACCTCTCCCTCGACGCCGTGGTCGCGATCGACCTCACGGTGAGCCTGGGCACCGGCCCGCTGGCGACCCAGCTGCTCGACCTGCACCTCGGTGCCGGCCAGATGCACGCGGCGGCGAAGGCCCCGACCGGCGGCGTCGAGTGCCCCGGGGACATCAACCCGGGCGACGGCGACACCGACGGCGACGGCCTGACCGACGACGAGGAGAACAACCAGTACGGCACCGACCCCCTCGACCCGGACACCGACGACGACGGGCTCACCGACGGCGAGGAGGTGCACACCACCCACACCGACCCGCTCGACCCCGACACCGACGACGACGGGCTCACCGACGGCGACGAGGTGCACCAGTACGGGACCGACCCGCTCGACCCCGACACCGACGGCGACGGCCTCTCCGACGGCGACGAGGTCAACCAGTACGGCACCGACCCGCTCGACCCCGACACCGACGGCGACGGGCTCACCGACGGCCACGAGGTCAACGGCCCGACCGGCTGCTCGACCGGCAACACCGACCCGCTCGACCCGGACACCGACAACGACCGGCTCGGCGACGGCGAGGAGGTGCACGGCATCCGGGTGCACCAGCGGGTCTACCTGGGCGTGCGCAAGCACCGGAAGACGCACATCGGCCTGGTCAAGCCCGACCCGTGCGACGCGGACACCGACAACGACGGCCTCAACGACCGCCGGGAGGTCGACGGGTCGAAGCTCCACCAGCGGGTGATCACCCGGCCGCGGTTCGGGGGTCACTACGTCATCGGCCGGCGGATGAGCGACCCGACCGACCGCGACACCGACAACGACGGCCTGGGCGACAAGGCCGAGGTCACGGGGAGCCGCAACCGGAAGCACGACTTCCACAAGTCCGACCCGGCCAACGCCGACACCGACTTCGGCGGGATCAAGGACGGCCCGGAGATCCGTGCCTCGTCCGACCCGGCCGACGTCCGGTCCGGCCCGAAGAACCCGCTCGGCAGGGCGATCCTCGGCTACGGCGGGTGAGCATCCTCCTCGTCCACGGGAACCCGTAGGGTCACCCCGTGGACGAGGAGGAGATCGCCCGCTCGGCCGCGCTGGAGCGCAAGCACTGGTGGTACGCCGCGCGCCGGGCGCTGGTGCGCCGCACGGTGGCCGACTGGCCGGTGGGACGCGCGATCGACGTGGGCTGCGGGCCGGGCGGGAACACGACGGTGCTGCGCGACCTCGGCTGGAGCGTGACCGGGGTCGAGCACTCCCCCGGCGGCGCGGAGATCGCGGCGTCGCGCGGGCTGCGCGTGGTGCGCGGCGACGCGCGGGCGCTGCCGTTCCGGGACGGCTCGGTCGACCTCGTGCTCTCGACCGACGTGTGGGAGCACATCGAGGAGGACGCCGCCGTCGCCGCGGAGACCTTCCGGGTCCTGCGCCCCGGCGGGCGCGCCCTGGTCGCCGTGCCGTGCGGCATGGCGCTGTGGAGCGGGCACGACGTCGCGCTCGGCCACGTGCGGCGCTACGAGCGTGACCAGCTCACCGGGGTGGTGACCGGCGCCGGCCTGGTGATCGAGGACCTCTGGTCGTGGAACGTGCTCCTGCGTCCGGTCGTCCGGGCCCGGCGTCGCCGCCGGCACGCCGCCGCGAGCGAGATGGAGCCGGTCAACCCGGTGCTCAACGCAGGGCTGCGCGGCGCCGTGGCGCTGGAGCGCGTGCTGCCGCTGCGCCGGCTCCCCGGGGTGAGCCTGGTCGTCTCGGCGCGCAAGCCGTGACCGACCGCAGCTGGGTCGCCGACCCGGCCATCGGCTGGCGGATCCTGCTCACCGCGCGGCTGGACGCCCCGCCCGAGCCCACGGCCGTCGGTACGGCGCTCCGGGCGCTCGCCGAGGAGCAGGGCTGGACAGCCGGGCCGCCCGTGACCGAGCGCGACCTCGGCACGCTGCGGGCAGCGCTCGTCCGCCCCCACCCCGAGCCCGTCCGGGTCGGCCTGGCCGGGCCGGACCTGGTCGTGGCTGCCCATCACGCCGCCGTCGACGGCCTCGGCCTGCTCCGCGTGCTCGCGGCGCTGACCGGTGAGCCCGTCGCGAGCGACGCGCGCGGCGCCGGCGACCGGGCGGCAGGTGCCCCGCTGGGTGCGACCGTCCGGCGCAGGATCGTCGAGGCGGCCCTCCGCCCGCCCGCCTCCGTCGCACCGCCCCTCCGGGCACGGGGCCGGGCGGGCGACGTACTGGTGGACGCGGAGGTGGCGGGCAGCCTGCGCACCGCGGACCTCGTGTGGGCGGCCGCCCGCGCCGTGGTCGACCGCCGTGCGGAGCAGGGCCGCACCACGCGGCACGTCGCGATCGCCGTCGGGGTCGGCGGCCCGGCGGACGGCGCCGCGATCGCCGACCGCAGCGGCCTGCTCCGGCTCCGCGACGTCGAGCGGCTCGACCGGGACGCTGTCCGCGAGGCCATCCGCACCGCGCCGCTCGAGACTCCGCCGGGGACGGCGGGGGGCAGTCCGGTCATCGACCGGCTGACCGCGGTCGGGCTGCGGCTGCTCGCCCCGCGGCTGGGGTCCTCGATCCTGGTGTCCCACCTCGGCGAGGTGAGCGCGGCGCACGTCGACCGCCTGGTGTTCCACCCGGTCACCGCCGGCGGCTCCGGCATCTCGCTCGGGGCCGTCGGTCACCGCGGTCGCACGACGGTCAGCCTGCGCGCCCGGGCGGCGCGCTGGGACGAGGACGGCCTCGAGCGGTTGCTCGAGGCCGTCCTCGACCGGCTCAGGCGCTGATGAGCGGCCGGTCCTCCTCGGCCGGGGCCGCGGCCGCGCCGTCCGCCGAGCGGCGGCCGAGCAGCAGGCCCGAGGCGAGGGCGACCACGCCGACGATCAGGAGGCCGATCGGCAGCAGGCCGTGCGCGGCACCGAGGACGGCGGCGCTGGTGCTCAGGTCGTCGACGGTCTCGGAGACCTCGTCCGAGGTGTACTGCACGGTGCCGTTGAAGACCGGCACCGCCTGGCCGTCGTAGCGCAGCTCCTGCGTCCGCTCCTCCACGCGGTTGACCGGGGACCCGGTGACCGGCTCGATGTAGAACGTGCGGTGCATGGCGTAGACGAGGTCCGCGTCGACGGCGGGCTTCTTCAGCCCGAACATCGAGCCCGGCACCTCGCGGGTGTCGACCACGGTCTCGGGGATCACCTGGACGAACTTGTAGACGGTGAGGCCCTGGATCTCGTCCTCGCCCTCGTAGGTCGCGGTGGGCGCCTCGTCGACCGTGTCGTCCCAGACCGGGTAGTCCTTCTTCTCGGTGTGGAACGGGAACTTCAGCGTCAGGCCCTTCCGGGTCACCGGGACCTCGTCGACCTTCTTGCCGTTGTCGACCGCGGTCCACGACGGGCAGCCGTCGCACGTCACGGCCTCGCCGGTCACAGCGTCGAACGGGATCCGCTCGCGCGTCTGCTGGAAGATCGACCCGTCCTCACGGCGCACGGTGACGGAGTTCTGCCAGACGACGTCGCCGTCCGGGGGCTCCGCGGTCGGGTCGGAGATCGTCCGCGACTCGATGGCGAGGTCGTGGGTCTCCGGCTCGTAGGTCTCGAAGTTCAGGACGGTGGCGTCCTGGGACTCGAGCTCGGTGGTCGTGTCGTAGGACGACGGCACCTTCGCGAGAGCAGGGTAGGCGTAGAAGCGGACCAGTCCCGCTGCCACGATCAGGAACACACCCAGGCCCACGAGGACGTGGGCGGCGGTCCGGCGCAGTCGGCGCATTGGATCTAACCTTTCAGACAGCCACGCGGGACTCGCGCGGCAAGTGGTGGCGGAGCAGGGTCGAGGTGTGCCCCGAGATCTCCTCGGCGGCCAGGGCACGCGTCTGCTCCCGCATCCGGGACCAGTCGAATTCGGCCGCCCAGGCCTGGCACGCGGCCGCACGGGCCCTGCGCACCTCGACCGAGCGGCTGTCGGCGAGCGCCGCGGCCAGCGCGTCGCTGACCCGGCGGCGTACCTCCTCGGGGTCGGCCGAGTCGCGGACCAGCCAGCCGGTCTCGCCCGGGATGACCGAGTCGCGCAGGCCGGGGACGTCCCGGGCGAGCGTGGGGACGCCGTGGCCGGCGGCGTCGATGACGGCCTGGCCCCAGCCCTCGGCGTCGGAGGCGCACACGTGCACCGCCGCGCGCGAGAGCAGCCGGCCCTTGGTCTCCTCGTCGACGAAGCCGTGGAAGGTCACCCGGTCGCTCAGCCCGAGCGCGGTGACGATCCGCTCGAGACGCTCCCGCTCGGGACCCTGGCCGATGATGTCGAGGTGCAGCCGGCGCCCCGCGTTGGCGGGGTGCAGCTGGGCGTCGAAGAAGGCGCGGATGACGAGGTCGACCCGCTTGTGGACCACGAGGCGGCCGAGCACGGCCACCCGGTCCGGGTCGACGGCCGCCTGGTCGACGACCGTTGCGGGGACGTCGGCGCCGTTGGGCAGCAGGCCGATGTCGCCCTTCCAGTGGAGCTGGGACCGCATCTGGCCGGCGGTCGACCGCGACACGGCCACGACCCGCCGCCGCCGGTAGACCAGCCGCATCGCGACCCGCTCGAGCCAGCGGCCGAACGCCGCGACAGGCGCCGGGAAGTGGGTGCCGAACTGGGCCTGGTGCACGTGGTGCATCACCAGCACGACCGGGGTCCGCCGCCGCAGCACCAGTGGCGAGAAGGACGGCAGCCCGCAGGACGGGTCGATCACGAGGTCGGTGCGGCGCCGGCGACGCAGCAGCCGCCACAGCGTCACCGGGTAGAAGCTCAGCGGTCCCCCGGCGCGCAGCACCCGGATGCCGTCGCGGACCTCGGCCGGCGACTGGCCGGGCTCGCGCGCGGTCAGGAACTCGACGTCGGCGCCGGCCTCCTGGAGCGCGCGGGCGCACTGCCAGGCGTAGACCTCCGACCCGCCCGCGAGCGAGTGGTCGAGGTCGCGCCAGTTGACGACGACGGTGCGGGCGCCGACGAGCTCGGGATGGACCGGCATCAGGCCTCCCCTCCCACGAGGGAGACCGGCAGGACGGCTGGCGCGGGCAGCGCTAGGGGGGCGCGCTGGCTCGCGGTCGCCGCCCTGCCGGCGATCGGGGTGAGCCCTCGGGTGCGCCACGCGATCGCGGCGAGCTCGGCGAACGCGCCGGCGCCGTGGCGCACGGGCACGAACGTGGACCCGGGCACGTCCACCCAGGTGACCGGGATCTCCTCGATCCGGGCGCCGTCCGCGCGGAGGCGGACGAGCAGCTCGACGTCGAAGGAGAAGCCGCGCGACTGCAGCTCCGCGGCGGCCCGGCGCGCCCGGTCGGCACGGAAGACCTTGAAGCCGCACTGGGTGTCGGACAGGTCGGGCAGCAGCTTGGCGGCCAGGCGGCGGTACCAGGCCGCGCCGGTGGCGCGCACCTTGCGGGCGCGCACGTCGGTCACGGAGCCGGGCAGGCTCCGCGAGCCGATCACCACGTCCGCGCCGAGCGCCATCCGGCGCCAGGCCTCGTCGAGCGCGTCGAGCGCGGTCGCGCCGTCGGCGTCCATGAAGCAGAGCAGGTCGTCCGGCTCCGCGTCGACGGCGAGCAGACCGGCGCGGACGGCCGCGCCCTTGCCGCGGACCGAGCACCGGACCACCCGCACGCGCAGGGCGGGGTGGTCGGCAGCGCGCGCGACCTCGGCGGTGCGATCAAGACTCCCGTTGTCGACGACGAGGACCTCGACCTGTCCCAGCACCGCGCGGTGCAGTCGCACGTGGCGACGCAGCTCGCGCAGGGTGCGGGGAAGCCGACGTTCCTCGTTGTAGGCCGGGATGACGATGTGCAGCATCGTCGGGCCCCGGCGCTACTTGCTCGAGTACGTGTAGAGATCGGACTTGGCGACCGGAGTCGGGTCCGGCTGGGCGACGTGGACGCCCCCTACCAGCACCGCCCCTGCGGCCAGTGCCCCGACGATCGCAGCAATCAACGTGTTCATGCGCAGTCCCCTCCCTAAGACTCCACAACAAATCGCCGTCACTACGTACGACGCCCGCGGTCCTCCCCAGGTCCGATGGGCGGCGCTGTCACCAGAGACAAATGTGACGGCGATTACTCCCTGGTACGGAGTATCGAACGGATCCCGTTGAAAATCAAAACAATGGCCAAAAAGTGACCAAAGACCACAAGAGCCTCCCGACCAAGGTCCCGCCCGCCGCGGACGTGGGCAGGCGCGCCGAGGTCCACCAGGCGCAGGCCGCCGGCGTCGTACCGAACCTCACCGTCGGGCACGTCCGGCTCGCCCATCCCCTGCTCGACCAGCACCCAGCGGACGCCGACCGCACGCAGGGCGCCCGCAGGGTCGTCGGTGCCCAGCGCCACGCCGACCTCCGCGACCCGCGGGTCCTCCGCAGGGACCACGACGTCGTCGAGGATCACCCGGTCGTCGACCACGACCTCGCCGGGCAGGTAGCGCGGCGCCGGGTCCAGCACCGCGCGCTGGTGGTTCCAGGCGAAGCCGCGGTAGGAGCCGGCCCACGGCAGCACGACCGTCGTGCCCGGGTCCTGCTCGAGGATGTCGGCGACGTCGTCCCAGGCCCCCGGGTAGGACGACCGCTGCAGGTCACCGGCCGCGCCCCAGGCCAGCGAGGGCAGGAGCAGGACCGGCGCGACCACCAGCAGCCCCACCACGGACCAGAGCGCTTCCCGGCCGGGTCGCACCCGCTCCCGCACGGCGCTCGCGGCACCACCGGCGCCGACCGCCAGCACCAGCCCGAGCGGCGCGAGGAACCGGTGCGAGTCACGCAGGAGGGCCAGCCCCGGGAGCCGGCCGCCGGCCCACTCGAGCACGCCGGCACCACCGGGCAGGTCCGGCAGCAGCGCCAGCACGACCGCTCCGGCACCGAGGACGCACCAGCGCGGCCACTCGCCGGGGTGCTCGCGCACGGCGCGCCGGAGGCCCGCGACGGCGGCGACGGTCAGCAGGCAGGAGAGCAGCACGAGCGCGGCGCTCTCCCGAGCGGGAGGCACGATCGACGACTTCCAGATGCCGCCGAGCGACAGCACGCTGGCGAGCAGGCCCGCACCCGACTCGGCACGGGCGGCGAAGCCCGTGAAGACCCCGTCGGCCGAGACGTGCACCGAGGTCGCGGTCACCGAGGGGACCAGCCACGGCAGGTTCGCGACGACCGCCACCACCGCGAGCCGCCACCAGCCGGCGCGGTCCCGCGTGAGCCCCAGCACGGCCGCCACCGCCACGGCCATCACGCCGCTCGACGGGCTGCACACCGCGGAGGCGGCCAGCGCCAGCGCTGCCGGCCCCCAGGCGGAGCGCGGGTCCGCGCGGAGCCGCCGCGCGGCGAGCGCGACCCACGGGAGCAGCAGGTAGCCCAGGAGGATCGCCCACTGCCCGATGAGCAGCCGCTCCATCACCCAGGGGTTCCAGACGAACAGGGCGATCGCCGCGGCACGGGCCCACCACGCGTGCCGCGCGAGCAGCCGGCCGACGCCGAGCCCGCCCGCGAGCAGGCCGCCCGTCAGGAGCAGCCGCTGCAGCCACTCCCCCGGGACGACGTACGACGCCGCGGAGACCAGCGCGTCCATCGGCACGGCCCGCGGCAGGCCCTGGTCGAGACCGAGCCAGGCGGCCTTCCACGGCTGGTGCGGCACGAACACCATGTCGCCGAGCAACCAGGTGCCGGGTCCGAGGAACAACGGCAGCAGCACCGCGGCCGCGAGCAGCAGCGTCCACCCGCCGTCGACGGCGACGGCGCGCCGCGCCGCGCTCACCGCTCCTCCCCCAGCGGCCCCCGCAGGGCCGCCCCGAACCCGAGCGCCAGCGCCGCCCCCGTCACCAGGTCGACCAGGTCCGACGGCTTGTCGGCGTCGTGCGCCAGCTCGGCGGCGAGCACCCCCAGCGCCACGAGCAGCCCGGCCACCACCGCCAGCTGCACCAGCCGCGGCCACCGCGCCACGAGCACCCCCACGACCGCCCCGGCCCCGACGACCGGCCCCCCGACCAGGAGCCCCAGCACGCCCGCCCCGAGGGCGACCAACCCGAGCCGGACGGACGCGCGCGGCGTGGGCGCGACGATGCTGTTCCGGCGATTCCTCGAAGACACGCGCGGGCCCGGCACCGAAGCGGCCTCGACCGAAGAAGCCCGTGCGTGGCGGAGCGGCCAAGCCGGAACGGCGTCGTCGCGACCACGCCGCGACCGTCGCCGGACGAGCGACAGCAAGCGCCCACCGACCAGCACCCACGCCGCCCCCACCAGCACCAACCCGGCGAGCACCAACCCACCGACCAACCCGACCACGTACCCCGTCTGCGGCGCGTACGACAGCGTGACCCGGCCCGACACCCCCGCCGGGATCACCCACCCCTGCGCCCAGCCGTCGACCACGATCGGGCTGAGCTCGTGACCTCCGACCCGGGCGACCCACCCGGCGTTCTCGTTGAACGGCGCGGAGATCAGCGCCGTCTGCCCCGGGCCGACGTCCATCCGGACCTCGACGTCCGAGGTCGAGACGACGTGCAGGGTGCGCGAGCGCTCGACGGTGCGGGTGGCGGGATCGCCGCCGGGGCGGAGGGTCAGCGCGACCGGCCCGAACTGCTCGGTGGACAGCAGGCGCACCCGGTGGCGGCCCGTGTCCAGGTCGATCCGGTCCGGCGTCCGCCCGCAGGGGCGCACCGCCATCTGCCCCGCCGCGACCACGGCTCCGATCCGGCCGCTGACCCGGGTCGGGTAGCGGTGCCCGTCGACGACCAGCGTCGGCCCGTACCCGCAGACGGCGCCGGTGCGGGCACCGCCGTCCAGCGGCTTGCCGACCTTGGTGCCGCGCAGCCGCACCTCGCCCACGCCGATCGGCCTGGTCTCGTCGCCGCCTCCGGCGAAGGTGAGCGTGAGCCGTCGCGTCCGCAGCGGCTCGATGGTGCCGAGGTCGGCCAGGGACACCCGCCGCTCGACGGTGCGGCCCCCGCTGGTGGCCTCCACGACGACCCGGTCGGGCGCCCGCGCGAAGCCGGTCGGCGGCCGCACGAGGATCCGCTGGATGGTGCGCACCCGGCGCAGCTGCACGGTCAGGCTGGGATCGGGGTCGCGCGGGTCGGCGATCCAGGAGGTCGCCCGGTCGCGGTCGTAGGCCATCCGCGGCGACACGGTCGGGTCCTCCCCCAGCCAGGACGAGCCGCTGACCGAGACGCCGGCCTGCGGCCGCAGGAGCTCGACGGTGCCCGGCCGCGCCCGGGGTACGGCGAGCCCGGTGACCCCGAACGACCCGGGGCGGTCGAGGGTGAACGTGCGGTCGATGCCCACGGCCTCGTCCGAGGCGCGCTGGCGATAGGGGTCGCAGTCGGGACCGAGGAGCGTGGTCACGCAGGGCCGCGTCTCCTGCTGGGCGGTGAACACCAGGTCGGGAGAGCCCGCCTGCGCGACGTGCGGGAGCACGAGCGTGCGCTCGGGGTGCACCCCGTCGATCCGGACGTCGGCGATGCCCACGGTGTCCTCGGGCGAGTCCACCGACGACACGGCGACCCGGACGTGGTCGGCGAGGACGTTGCCGAGGTCGACCTCGGCACGGCCGGTCACCGGGTCCGACTCGACGGTGCGGGTCGTGTCGCCGGCGGTCACGCGCCACGCGTCGACCCGGTCGATGCCGAGCACGGCGACCGGCTGGTCGATCTCGATCCTGCCGATCGCCCGGTCCTGCCCGAGGTCGACGTCGAGCCACTGCGTGCTCGCGTCCTGGAACGGCGCCGGCCGCCAGTAGGTCGACGGGTCGCCGTCGAGGGCCGACCAGGGGGCGTCCTCCGGCCTGATCTCGCCGAGCGCGTCCGCCCAGCCGCGCGAGCTGCTGGCATCCACCCCGGCGATGCCGCGGTACTCCGCGACGACCTGCTGCGCACCCGGTGGCCCGGGATAGTCGGGGAGCACCCGGCCGGCGTGATAGCCCTCGTCCGGCGTCATCACGTTGCTGACGGCGTCGTGGATCCGCCCGAACGCCCGCTCGTGCCGGCGGTAGCCGTCGGCCAGCAGCTCCGCGTCGCGGTCCCAGCCGGGCGTCCCGGCGAGGACGACGGGCTGCCCCGGGCCGACCAGCCCGGCGCCGATCGCGTCGACGGCGTCCTCGACCGAGGAACCGACCGTCACCGCGTCGGAGACGTCGCGCACGTCGTACCCCTGCTTGCCGCCGCCCCCGGATCGGTGCACCTTGAAGACCTCGATCGCCGGCCCCAGCTCGAGCTGTCCGAAGGACGCGACCCGCTCGATGCCGGGCGAGCGCGCGAGCGCGACCGCGACGACGTCGGAGGGGGTCGACTGGCTGACCCTGCGGTCGAGGTCGTGGCGCACCAGCACGGTGTCGACGCCGATCCGCTCCAGCATCAGGGAGAGGTACGGCGACCCGGCGCCCGACTCGAGGTAGGCCTCGAGCGCGGACAGCAGCCGGATCGTCCCGGCCGGCGTGAGCGGCACCTGCGAGCGGGTGACCCAGGGCGAGCGGGCCACGGCCTGCATCGGCTCCTCCATGGTCCAGCCCCACTTCTGGATCGCGAAGCCCGAGCCGGGGATCACCCAGGTGGTGCCGCGGCTGTGCTCGGCGGCGTAGTCGGCCGCCTGCGTCCAGTAGTCCGGGATCCGGTCCCACCCGGGCGTGCGCGTCTGGGCCTGCACGACGGGCGCGGACATCACCGCCAGCCCGGCGACCAGTGCTGCCGCGAGGCCCGCCGCGGCAGCCTGGCGCAGGCGCGGGGCCCGTGTGGTCAGGCGGCGGGTCAGCACCGCGCGGCCGACGTCGTGGGCGAGGAACCCGACGCCGAGGGCGAGCGGGACGCGCAGGATCGGGTCGGCCTTCGGCACGTTGCGCAGCGGCGCGAGCGGACCGTCGAGCAGGTCCTGGAACCACTGGGCGAGCGGCCCGTCGAGCGGCGCGGTGTGCGCGATCACCTGGCACACGATCCCGAGCAGCGCGGCGCACAGCAGCGGGACGCGGTAGGTGCCGCGGTAGCGCAGCAGGCCCACGACGCCGAGCGCTGCGACCACGCCGGACCCGACCACCAGCCACGGGTTGACCGACACCTCGTAGCCCGCCGGCCACCAGCGGGAGTCGCCGACCACGATGTAGCCCACCCAGTTGCTGGCGCCCCGCAGCGTCGCCGAGAACCCGGAGGTGTCGGTCGTCGTACGGGCGTCCTCGACGTAGTCGAAGAACGGGGGGCTGTAGGCGCCCAGCCGGACCAGGGACACCACCCACCAGGCGCTGACCGCCGCGACCAGCGCACCCCAGCCCACGGCGAAGCGCCAGGACAGCCGGCGCGAGAGGACGGCCCAGCCCACCACCACGGCCAGCAGCGCGACCGGAGCCGCGGTGGCCGTGCCGTTGACGCCGCCCGAGAACGCGTACGCCGCCGCGGAGAGCACGGCCGCGTCGCGGGGACGGCGCCGGCCGTCGACCGCAGCCACGATGGGCAGCAGCGCCCACGGGACCACCGCGCTGGGCAGGATCTCGGCGCTGCGCGTGCCGAGCTCCTCGACCATCCGCGGCGCGAGGCCGTAGGCGAGGCCGGCCGCGGCCGCCGCCCAGGGCCCGACGCCGAGCCGTCCCGCGAGCCGCCGGAGACCCTCGCAGGCGACGACCAGCACGAGCGCCGACCACACGCGCTGCGAGACCCAGCCCGGCACGCCGACCCAGTCCCAGAGCGCGAACCACGCACCCTGCGGGAAGAGGTAGCCGTAGGCCTGGTTCTGCAGCTCGCCGAGGGAGACCTGCGGGTTCCACAGCGCGAACGTGCCGGCCAGGTAGCCACCCGGGTCCTCGGTCAGCTCCAGGCGCGTGTCGCTGGTGGCGCTCCCCGGCTGCTCGGTGAGGATCAGGAGCGTCAGGGCGGCGTACACCGTCCCCAGGACGACCGCCGCCCGGCGTGCGCCCTCCCGCTCTTTGCTCACGGCGGGCAGCCTAGGCTTTAGGTCGTGACGAGCACCGCCGACCGTGAGCGCGCCGCGGGTCGGACTCCCGGTTCCGGGGGCTCCCGGCTGTCGCGGCTGCTGCACAGCACGGCCGGCATCGCGGTCGCCATGGCGGTCATGAACGTCGGGACCTACGCGTTCCAGATGGTCTCCGCCCGGCTGCTCGGCCCCAGCCAGTACGGCGCGGTGGCCGGCCTGATGGCCGTGCTGATGGTGCTCTCGGTCGTCCAGCTCGGGCTCCAGGCCACCGCCGCACGGCGGATCGTCGCCGACCCCGCGGACGTCGGCGCGATCGAGGAGAGCATCCTCACCGCGACCTGGCGCGCCGCGTGGGTGCTCGGCGGCGTCGCGGTGCTCGCGGCACCGCTGGTCACCTGGGCGCTCCACCTGGCGTCGCCGGTCTCGGCGGTGCTGCTCGGGCTCTGCGTCGTCCCCACGACCGTGATGGGCGGTCAGGCCGGCGTGCTCCAGGGTGAGCGCCGCTGGCTGCCCCTCAGCCTGATGTACCTCTCGGTCGGCGTGCCGCGCGTCGTCCTCGGCGCCGCGTTCCTCACGATCCGGCAGACCGAGGCGAGCGCCATGCTCGGCGTGCTCGTGGCGTCGTGCCTTCCCGTCGTGATCGGCACGCTCGCGCTGCGCGAGCGGCGGTCCTCGCCGCCGGAGAACGCCCACGACGTCGACGTACGCCGCGACGTGCGCCGCGAGGCCTGGGGCAGCTCGATCGCCCTGCTCGCCTTCACCGCGCTGTCCAACCTCGACGTCGTGGTCGCCCGCAACGTGCTGGAGCGTCACGACGCGGGTCTCTACGCGGGCGGCCTGATCGTCACCAAGGCCGTCCTCTTCCTGCCGCAGTTCGCGGTCGTGATCCTGTTCCCCTCGATGTCGGACGCCGGCTCCAGCCGGCGCACGATCATCCGCGGACTCACGTTCCTCGGCGTGCTCGGCGCGTGCGGCGTCGCCGGCGCCTACGTCCTGCGCGACGTGGCGGAGATCTTCATCGGCGGATCCAAGTACGAGGGCGTCACCGACCGGCTCTGGCTGTTCGCCACCCTGGGCGCGCTCCTGTCCGTGCTGCAGCTCCTGGTCTACGGCGGCCTGGCGCAGCGCGGCGTGCTGACCAAGTACGTCGTCGCCGTCGGCGTCGTCGCCCTGATCGGCCTCGGCGCCCTCGCCGGCTCGCTCACCGCCCTCGCGCTCACCGTGCTCGCCATCGACGTCACCGTCGTGGTCGTGCTGCTCGGCCTGCTGCTCCTGCGGCGGTCGGTCGTCTCCGATCCTGTCTAGGTTTCGTGCGTCCGGTGGTCGAGCGGCGCCCGCGCGGTCCGGTGGTCGAGGAGGTCGCGCAGCGACCGTCACGAGACCTCTGTTCAACTTTTTAAGATTGACGTGGGCGCTCGCCGCGGGGTGCCAGCTGCTTGGTTGATCGGCTGCGTTGCCGTCTGGTGGCCGGGGGTCGTCGGCCTGTGGTTGCGGTTTCAAGCGGAGCGATTCGGAGGGTTGAAGGTCGCCGGTGGTTGAGGTGCGAGGCGCCCCAGCGCCGAGCCTCGAAACCCCCGGCGCACCACCTGTGGCCCACAGCCAGGTCATCGAGAATCGCTAGTCCACAAGCGGGTTTCCGGCTCGTCAATGTGTCGGCGGTCGGTGGTTGAATTCCTCTATGGATCTCGGGAACACCCCCTCGCCGATGGAGCGGTACGACGGCCGCTCGGTCGGTGAGGTGCTGGATGGGATCGAGGCGTCTCTACGGCGTCAGCGTGAGGCCAAGCTCGACGAGTGGGCCGGGATCGTCGCGTGGGCCGACGCCAACGTCGTCGACGCTCCCGAGGACGCGGCGACGATCTGGGACGGGATCGTCGACACCGCGGTCCCGATCGCCGGACCCGGCGCACCCCTGGTCAGTGAGTTCAAGCTGATGGAGCTGATCGCCGTCCTCGGCCGCTCCCACGACTCTGGGCGGTTGTATGTGGGCCGGATCCTGGAGGTCACCTGGCGCCTCCCCGAGGTCTTCACCGCGGTCATCGAGGGACGGTGCGAGGCGTGGCGGGCGCTGCGGCTCGCCGACCTCACCCTCGGCCTGCCGGAGGAAGCTACCGACTTCATCGACCGCCAGCTCGGCCCCGTCGTCTCCACGTGCACGTGGGCGCAGATCGAACGCCTCGTCGCCGAGGCCATCGTCCGGTTCGACCCCGACACCGCCGAGCAGCAGCGCCGCGAAGCAGCCGAGCGGCGGCACTTCGACATCGACGTCCACGGCGTCGACGCCCATGGGCTGGTCGACGTCCACGGCGTCCTCGACGCCGCCGACGCCCTCGACCTCAACGAGGCCGTCGCCCGCCGCGCGAAGCTGCTCGGCCAGCTCGGATCGGAGGACTCCCTCGACGTGCGCCGCTCGGTCGCGGCCGGTGAGCTGGCCCGGCAGGACCTGACCCTCGACCTCCAGGTCACCGACTCCGAGACCGGTCAGGTCACCCGGACCGTGCCGGGGCGGAAGGTCCAGCTGTACGTCCACCTCACCGACGCGGCACTGGCCGCGCTGAAGACCACCGGCATCGACACCCTCCCCGCCGACGCAGCCGTCGGGCGGCTCGGGAACACCCGGACCCCGGTCTCGCCGTTCCAGGTCAAGGAATGGCTGCAGACCTGCGGCACCAGCGTGACCGTGCGGCCCGTGATCGACCTGGCCGACCATGTGCCGGTCGACTCCTACGAGATC
>DATMHR010000049.1:0-143514 GCA_035554955.1 Nocardioides sp.
GCAACGCAGCCGGTGGGCGCTCCTCGGGGCCGCGGCACTGATCACCTCCGCCCTCCAGGCGGGGACGACCCCGCCTGCGACCGCGGCACCGCCGGTCACCATCCGGGTGCCCCTGGTCGCCGAGGCCGGTCAGGTGCCGCCGGCGGTCGTGGCTGGAGGGCACGCGGGCGACACCTACAAGGTCGTGCGGGTGGGCGGCGCCAGGGTCCTGCGCGGGACCCTCTCGCCCCTGAAGGCACGCAAGGCTGATGCCTGGGCGTCGTTCGGCCTGGCAGACCTTTCCTCGCTCGGGGCGGGCACCTACGTCGTGAAGGCCGACGGCAAGACCTCCCGGCAGTTCACCGTCGCCGACGCCGCGTACGCCGATGTGCTCGCGTCGTTGCTCGGAATCTTCGACGCCAACGCCGACGGAGACGAGCCGTCGACCTACCACGCGCCGAGCCACCTGAACGACGCGACGTCGACGATCAGGAACGGCCCGCACGCGGGGGACACGATCGACGTCGCGGGCGGGTGGATGGATGCCGGTGACCAGCTGAAGTTCACGACGACCATCGGCTACGCCTCGGTGATGCTGGAGCTCGCCGCTCGCAACGAGCCGAGCATGGCCGATGAGCTGACGTCGACGTCCGACGTCGGGATCCGCTGGCTGGTGAAGGCGCACCCGCGGGCGGGTGTGTTCGCGTCGATGGTCGGCGAGGCGGAGGTCGACCACAACACGGGCTGGCGCGACCCCGCTCTCGACGACGAGTCGGACGACCCCGGGCTCGCACACCGGACCACAGCCGTCTTCACCGCCACCTCGGGCGGTTCGGACGCGGCGGGTACGGTCGCCGCCGCGCTCGCCTACGCCGCAGGGCGCAGCGCCGGCGCGGAGCGGACCTCCCTGCTCGCGCAGTCGACCGACTGGCTGGCGGAGGCGGAGACCCTCGACGCTCCGTGGAAGAACTGCTGCTACCCGGGCGAGACCTATCAGGACGACCTGGCACTGGCAGAGGCGGCGTTGTGGCGCGTCACCGGTGAGGAGTCCTACGCCACGCAGGCGCTGGCCGACCTCCAGGACGTGACGGGCAACGGCGAGTACGGGTGGCTCATCACCGCCAGCGGCTACGAGATGGCAGCCATCGCTGCCGGCGAGCTGTGCGGCGTGCTGGGGGCGCCCGCCGCTCCCGAGGCTGTCAGTGCCCCCGCCTGCGACATCCTCGATGCGGGCGGCCGCGCCGCCATCGACCGGGTCCGGCGGCAGACAGCCTTCGGCCGCGCCGGTGACAACGTCTGGGGCTCCGTGCGCGAGAGCGAAGCGGGGGCGCTGACGGCGGTACTGGCGGACCGCGCCGGGCTGGCCGGTGCCGGCCCAGCGGCGCTGCGCGGACTGGGTTGGTTCCTGGGCGTGAACCCCTGGGGTCGGAGGTGGGAGGTCGGGGTCCCCGGCGGGACCAGGAACCCGCACCACTGGATCCGCGGACTGGGCACCGTCGGTCAGCCGGTGGGCGCCGTGCCCGGCGGTCCGACGACTGTCGCTCAGTACGCGGACAGTCCCTGGATCGACCGCCACCCTGGCCGTTACGACACCAAGCTCCAGTACTACGCCGACGATGTCGACGACTACATCGCCAACGAGATCGGGCTCCAGTACAACGCCCCGGCCGTGCTGCACTTCGCGCTGATCTCGTCCGGCTGACGCCTTCCGGCTGAGCACTCTGGCAGGGTTGCCCCCATGCCGGAGTACGTGGGCGCGATCGACCAGGGCACGACGAGCACGCGGTTCATGGTGTTCGACCATGCGGGGGCCGAGGTCGCCCGGCACCAGCTCGAGCACGAGCAGGTCCTGCCGCGGGCGGGCTGGGTCGAGCACAACCCGGTGGAGATCTGGGAGCGTACGTCGGCCGTCGTGCAGACCGCGCTCGGCAAGGCCGGCCTCGGGGCCTCCGACCTGGTCGCCGTCGGCATCACCAACCAGCGGGAGACCACCCTCGTCTGGGACCGGCGCACCGGGCGGCCGCTGCACAACGCGATCGTCTGGCAGGACACGCGCACCGATGCGATCGCCGCGGCCCTCGAGCGGGACGGTCGCGGCGACGTCATCCGCCAGCGGGCCGGGTTGCCGCCCGCGACGTACTTCTCCGGCGGCAAGCTGCAGTGGATCCTCGACAACGTCGACGGCGCCCGCGCCGCGGCCGAGCGCGGCGACGCGCTGTTCGGCACGCCCGACAGCTGGCTGCTCTGGCACCTGACCGGCGGCCCGGACGGCGGCGTCCACGTCACCGACGTCACCAACGCCAGCCGCACCATGCTGATGGACCTCGAGACGCTCGACTGGGACGAGGAGCTGCTGGGCTTCTTCGGGATCCCCCGGGCGATGCTGCCCGAGATCCGGGAGTCGTCGGCCGGCAGCCGGGGGCCCTACGGCGTCACCCGCAGCGCCGGTCCGTTCGGCGGCGAGGTGCCGCTGACCGGCATCCTCGGCGACCAGCAGGCCGCCACCGTCGGCCAGGTCTGCTTCGCGCCGGGCGAGGCCAAGAACACCTACGGCACCGGCAACTTCATGCTGCTCAACACCGGCACCGAGATCGTGCGCTCGAAGTCCGGGCTGCTGACGACGCCGGCCTACCAGCTGGGCGACGAGGCGTGCGTCTACGCGCTCGAGGGCTCGATCGCGGTGACCGGCTCGGCCGTGCAATGGCTCCGCGACCAGCTCGGCATCATCAGCGGCGCGGCGCAGTCCGAGGCCCTCGCCCGGCAGGTCGAGGACAACGGCGGGGTCTACTTCGTCCCGGCGTTCTCCGGGCTGTTCGCGCCCTACTGGCGCTCCGACGCGCGCGGGGCGATCGTCGGGCTGTCCCGGTTCAACACCAACGCTCACCTGGCCCGCGCGACGCTGGAGGCGATCTGCTACCAGTCCCGCGACGTCGTCGAGGCGATGTGCGCCGACTCCGGCGTGGAGCTCGAGGTCCTCAAGGTCGACGGCGGCGTGACGGCCAACGAGCTGTGCATGCAGATCCAGGCCGACGTGCTCGGCGTGCCGGTGAGCCGACCGGTCGTCGCCGAGACCACGGCGCTCGGCGCGGCGTACGCCGCCGGGCTCTCCGTCGGGTTCTGGAACAGCACCGACGAGCTGCGGCAGAACTGGGCCGAGGGCCGGCGCTGGGAGCCGACCTGGGACGAGGAGCGGCGGGAGAGCGGCTACCGCAGGTGGAAGAAGGCGGTCGAACGGACGCTCGACTGGGTCGACGTCGACTGAGCCGTCGGACGCTATAACGTGCTATAACCGCATGGGAAGCGCTATACGTGCGCGAACCTGCGCTGCTCGACACCACCGACCGAGGAGGCCCAGGGGACCATGGCCGACCGTACGGAGAACCCTTACCGCCCCGGCTTCAACCAGCCGCCCGTCGTGTTCGCGGGCCGCTCCGACGTGCTGGACGGCGCCGCGGAGGCGATGGAGATCGCGGCGTACGACGGCCGCACGCCGCGGCCGCTCATCCTGCTCGGCCCGCGCGGGGTAGGGAAGACGGTGACCCTGGGGGAGATCGCCGAGCTGGCTGCCGAGCGGCTCGCCTGGCCGACCGTCCACGTCGAGGCGATGGTGCGCGGACGGCTCCTGCCGGTGCTGACCGAGCGGCTGCGCGACGCCGGCCGGCGCCTGGCCGGTGAGGAGCCGCGGGAGCCGCGGCGCCGGGTGCGCGTGACCGGCGGCAAGGTCGAGGCGAAGGCGTTCGGCGTGGGTGGTGAGGTCCAGCTCGCGGCGGCGGGGGACCAGCCCGACGACGGCGACGACGCCGGTGCGGCACTGGCGGCGACGATGACGGCGACCATGGCCGTGGCCGTCCAGCGCGGTGCCGGGCTGGTGCTGACCGTCGACGAGGTCCAGAACGCCGAGCCCGAGGAGCTCGGCGCGCTGTTCGGCGTGCTGCAGGAGCACGTGCCCGACGGCTGGCCGCTGGTGCTTGCGCTCGCGGCCCTGCCCACGCTCCGGGAGACCCGCGGCAAGCGCAGGCTCCCGACCTACCTCGAGCGCGCCGAGTGGCACGACCTGGACACGCTGCCGCCCGACGAGGCCCGGGTCGCGCTGGCCGGCCCGGCCGAGCAGGCGGGCCGGCCGATGAGCCCCGAGGCCGTCGACCTCCTGCTCGACCACGCCGGCGGCTACCCCTACGCGATCCAGGTGGCCGGCCACTTCGCGTGGCGGGCGTCCCACGGGAGCGACACCATCACGGCCGCGCACGCGCGCAGCGCAGCGCCGCGGATCGCGGCCGACCTCGCGCACCTGTTCAAGGCGCGGTGGGACGACGCGAGCCCGCGGGAGCAGGAGTACCTCCGCGCGATGGCGGCCGTCGCGGGGCGCGGCGAGGTGCCGAAGGGCGGCGCCGTCGCGGCGGAGCTGGGTGCACCGGTCACGAGCGTCTCCTACCTGCGGGCGCGGCTGCTGCGGAAGGGCACGATCTACCGGGAGGCAGGCGGTGCCCTGCACTTCATCACCCCCGGCATGGGCGCGTGGATCCGCGCGCTGGATCGGGAAGACTGACTGCCATGAACCCCGCCGCGCTCTCGCCACGGGCCCGCTCGGCCGCACTCCGGCGGCTCGCCTCGCAGCACCTCGACGTGCTCGTCATCGGCGGCGGTGTCGTCGGCTCCGGCGCGGCGCTCGACGCCGCGACGCGCGGGCTCTCCGTGGGCCTGGTCGAGGCCCGCGACTTCGCGTCGGGCACCTCCAGCCGCAGCTCCAAGCTGATCCACGGCGGGCTGCGCTACCTGGAGATGATGGACTTCCGGCTCGTCGCCGAGGCCCTGAAGGAGCGGGGCCTGCTGATGCAGCGGCTCGCGCCGCACCTCGTGCGCCCGGTGCCGTTCCTCTACCCGCTGCACGGCCGCGGCTGGGAGCGCTGGTACGCCGGCACGGGCGTCGCGATGTACGACGCGATGTCGAAGGCGAGCGGCTACGGCTCGACCACGCCCGTCCACCGGCACCTCAGCCGCACCGGCGCCCGGCGGGTGTTCCCCTCGCTGCGCAAGGACGCGCTGGTCGGTGCGATCCGCTACTACGACGCGCAGGTCGACGACGCCCGGCACACGATGTTCCTGGCGCGCACCGCGGCGACGTACGGCGCCGCTGTCGCCTCCCGCACCCGTGTCGTCGGCCTGCTCAAGGAGAGCGAGCGGGTGGTCGGTGCGGAGGTGACCGACCTGGAGACGGGGCACCGGTTCGAGATCCGAGCGTCCCAGGTGATCAACGCGACCGGCGTGTGGACCGACGAGACGCAGTCGCTGGCCCGGGAGCGCGGCCAGTTCAAGGTCCGCGCGAGCAAGGGCATCCACCTGGTCGTGCCGCGCGACCGGATCCGCGGCGACGCCGGCCTGATCCTGCGCACCGAGAAGTCGGTGCTGTTCGTCATCCCGTGGAAGCGGCACTGGATCATCGGGACGACCGACACCGATTGGGAGCTGTCCAAGGACCACCCCGCGGCCAGCTCCCGGGACATCGACTACCTGCTCGACCACGTCAACACCGTGCTGGAGGTGCCGCTCACCCGGGAGGACGTCGAGGGCGTCTACGCGGGGCTCCGGCCGCTGCTGGCGGGGGAGTCCGCGGAGACCTCGAAGCTCTCCCGCGAGCACGCGGTCGCGCACTCCGTGCCCGGGCTCGTCGTCGTCGCCGGAGGCAAGTACACGACCTACCGGGTGATGGCCAAGGACGCCGTCGACGAGGCGGTGCACGGGTTGGAGTCGGTGCTCGGGCGCTCGGTCGGGCCGTGCGTGACCGAGACGGTCCCGCTGGTCGGGGCGGACGGCTACCAGGCGCTGTGGAACCAGCGGCGCGCGCTCGCCGCCAGCTCGGGCCTCGCGGTCAACCGGCTCGAGCACCTGCTGGAGCGCTACGGGTCGCTGGTGCTCGAGGTGCTCGACCTGGTCGCCGCGGAGCCCGACCTGGCCGAGCCCCTCCCCGGCGCGGAGGACTACCTCCAGGTCGAGGCGGTCTACGCCGTCACGCACGAGGGCGCGCGGCACCTCGACGACGTGCTCACCCGCCGGACGCGGGTCTCCATCGAGACCTTCGACCGAGGGGTGACCGCGGCGCCGTACGTCGCCGAGCTGGTGCGGGGTCACCTCGGCTGGGACGGGGCGCAGACCAAGCGCGAGATCGAGCACTACCTCAAGCGGGTCGAGGCGGAGCGGGAGAGCCAGCGGCAGCCCGACGACCACACCGCCGACGCGGCCCGCAAGGGTGCGCCGGACGTGGTGCCGGTTTCCCACGTACCGGAGTCGGCCGACGCCGCTGGTCGAGGTGCGAGGCCGCCCGCGGCCGAGCCTCGAAACCAAGGCGCCTAGTGTCGGTTCCATGGACCTCCACCTGCACGACCGCGTCTACGTCGTCACCGGCGGCACCCGGGGCCTCGGCCGTGCGACGGCCGAGGAGCTGGTCGCTGCCGGGGCCGACGTCGTGGTCACCGGCCGTGAGCAGGAGTCGGCGGACGAGGCCGCGGCGGCACTGGCGGCGGTCGTCGGCCGCGACTGCGCCGTCGGCGTCGGCGCGGACAACGCGGACCCCGGGACGCCCGCGCGGCTGGTGGCGGCCGCGCGCGAGCGCTGGGGCCGTCTGGACGGCGCCCTGATCAGCGTCGGCGGCCCGCCCGGCGGGCCGGTCAGCGCGGTGACCGACGAGCAGTGGACCGCGTCGTTCGAGTCGGTCTTCCTCGGCGCCGTGCGGCTCGCTCGCGAGATCGGCGCGGAGCTCGGCGAGGACGGCGCGCTGGCGCTGGTGCTCTCCACGAGCGTGCGGCAGCCGGTCGACGGGCTCGGCATCTCCAACGGTCTACGGCCGGGTCTGGCGATGGTCGCCAAGTCGCTCGCGGACGAGCTGGGCCCGCGCGGCGTACGGGTCAACGGGCTGCTTCCGGGCCGGATCGCGACCGACCGGGTGGCCGAGCTGGACGCCGCCACGGGCGACGCCGCGGCCGCGCACGAACGCACGGCGGCGCAGATCCCGCTGCGGCGCTACGGCGCGCCCGCGGAGTTCGGCCGGGTCGCCGCGTTCCTGCTGTCCCCGGCCGCGTCCTACGTCTCGGGTGCGATGGTCCCGGTCGACGGGGGCATGCTCCGGGCGCTCTGACGCTCGCGCCACTCCTCGGCGAGGACGGCGTAGCCGAAGCCGTCGAGCCACGCGCCGGACCGGTGCAGCGACTCCTTGACCGAGTGGGTCTCGCGCCGCATGCCGATCCGCTCCATCAGCCGCCACGACGGCTCGTTGTCGGCGAAGCACTGCGCCCGCACCCGGCGCAGGCCGAGCTGCGTGAAGCAGGCGTCGATCAGGGCGGTGACGGCCTCCGTGGCGTAGCCGTGCCCCGCAACGGCGGGGTCGAGGACGTAACCGACCTCCGCCTGCACGTTGTGCGCGGCGGCACGGACCTCGGCCTGGGACCAGGCGTCCTCGACGCGAAGCACCAGGTCGCCGACTACCCGCCCGTCGAGCTCGACCACGAGGATCAGCCGCAGCAGGTCGAGGTCGAGCACGCGGGAGCGGTAGTCCTCCAGCGACTGCGGGGCCGAGGTGACCCAGGCGGTGACCTCCTCGGTCTGCCAGTACTCCCAGATCGCCGGGAGGTCGTCGACCGTCGCCCGCCGGATCGCGAGCCGCTCGGTGCGCAGCGGCCAGTCGACGTCGTCGAGCGGGTCGGTCATGGCTGGGGGTCTCCTGCTGGTGCGTTCTCGTCGGCGCTCGCGTCGGTGTCCTCGTCGGTGTCCTCGTCGGTGCCGTGGCGCCGCGAGGTACGGCGACGCTCCCCGCGCGGACCGTGCTTGCGCTCGTCCCAGGCAAGGTAGCCCGTGCCGCCGACGGCCAGCAGGCCGAAGAACCACCACTGGAGGCCGTAGAAGAAGTGCGGGCCCTCGCTGAGGTCGGGCGGCTCGGGTCCCTCGAGCGGCGTCTTCGGCGGCGGGTCCTCCGAGAGCAGCTCGACGAAGCCGCCGTAGACGGTGCGGTCGATCGCGTCGCCGATGGCCGAGCTCGACACGGCGCGGGCGGACCCGTCGGTGACCTCGGTGCTGCTGCCGCTGCCGTCGATGCGCACCTGGCCGGTGATCGTCACCGTGCCGGTCGGGGGAGCGGGCAGGTCCTCGGGCGCGACCGCGCTGTTGTCGGTGGCGATGTAGCCGCGGTCGACCAGCAGCGCGGTGCCGTCGCCGGTGATCAGGGGCACCACGACGTCGACGCCACCGACGCCGTCACGCGTCCGGTAGCGGATGATGATCGTGTCCGCGGTGTCGTAGGTGCCCGTCGCCGAGACGACGGTGTACTCGTCGGTCTCCGCCACCGGCTTCCCGACGCCGAGGACGGTGTCGACGGGCACCGGGTCCTTGTCGGCGTTGGCCTCGATGATGGCGTTCTTGGCCCGTCGGTCCTCGAGCCGGTGGAACTGCCACTCGCCCAGCCACCAGGTCGCGTAGCCGATCAGGACGACCGCGAGGAAGAAGAGGATCCAGCGTCGGCTCACCAGGAACCGCCACGACGCCAGCCACTCACGCACGGCGCCCAACCTAGACGTAGCCAGGGCGACCTATGCTGGCCGGGTGCAGGTGCTTCCCCTCGTCGACCGATTCGGCCGGGTGGCGACCGACCTCCGGGTGTCGCTGACCGACCGGTGCAACCTGCGTTGCACCTACTGCATGCCGCCCGAGGGGCTGGACTGGCTCCCGGGGGACGACCAGCTCACGGATGACGAGGTCGTCCGGCTGATCGGCGTCGCGGTGCAGCGGCTGGGGGTGAGGGAGGTCCGGTTCACCGGCGGCGAGCCGCTCGTGCGCCGTGGCCTGGTCGACATCGTGGGCCGCACCCGCGCGCTGGACCCCGGGGTCGAGCTGTCGGTCACCACCAACGGCATCGGCCTCGCCCGGATGGCAGGGGCGCTCGCCGAGGCCGGGCTCAACCGGGTGAACGTCTCCCTCGACTCGGTCCGCCGCGACACGTTCCTCGAGATCACCCGCCGTGACCGGCTCGACGACGTGGTCGAGGGGCTCGCGGCCGCCGAGGCCGCCGGGCTCGGGCCGGTGAAGGTCAACGCCGTGCTGCTGCGCGGCGTCAACGACGACCACGCCCCGGAGCTGCTGCAGTGGTGCCTGGATCGGGGCTACCAGCTGCGGTTCATCGAGCAGATGCCGCTCGACGCGCAGCACGGCTGGTCGCGCGAGGAGATGGTCACCGCCGACGAGATCTTCGCCGCTCTCGACCGCGAGTTCGTGCTCACTCCGGCGCAGGAGCCGCGGGGCAGCGCTCCGGCCGAGCTGTTCCTCGTCGACGGCGGCCCGGCGACCGTCGGGGTGATCGCGTCGGTCACCCGTCCCTTCTGCGGGGACTGCGACCGGGTCCGCCTCACCGCTGACGGCCAGGTCCGCAACTGCCTGTTCGCCCGCGAGGAGTCCGACCTCCGCGGCGCGCTGCGCGCCGGCGCCTCCGACGACGTGCTCGCCGAGCGCTGGCTGGCCGCCATGGCCGGCAAGGCGGCCGGTCACGGCATCGACGACCCGTCGTTCCTGCAGCCGGACCGGCCGATGTCCGCCATCGGCGGCTGACCGTCGGGCGCGGGTGTCGAACTGGGCTCGCATGGTGCACCGCCGCCGGCGACCCTGCTGGGGGTTGCGGCCGGCGATCGTCGTCGCGGTTCGGACCATTTGAAGACGGGCGCTCGCCGCGGGGTGCGAGCGCGGGTGGCTGGTCGGCTGCGTCGGCTCGGCGAGGTCGGGGGTCGTCGTTCTGTGGTCGCGGCCGTCGCCGGTGGTTGAGGTGCGAGGCGCCCTGGCGCCGAGCCTCGAAACCTCCGGCACTGGGCCCCGGACATGCCGAAGGCCCCGCCGGTGGGGCGGGGTGTGGGGCGTGGGCCTCAGAGGTCGGGCGGGTCGGTGAACAGGCCGGGCTGCTCGTCGCCGGCTGCCCGGTCAACCGCCGCGGGGCAGGTGTCGCCGTCGTAGTCGACGAGCTCGTTGCTCTCCCAGGGGTGCTCGACGTCCATGGTCTCGGGGTCGAGGCGGCGGGGTGGGTCGAGCGCTCTTGTGCCGCGGTGGTCGACCAGGAAGTGCCGGTTGTTCGGGGCGAGCCAGAGGTAGCGGCCGGGTTCGACGACGACGTAGCGCCAGCCCTCGTGATGGGTCTTCGCCCGGTGGTGCCGCCGGCACAGGGGCACCAAGTTGCAGGGGCACGTAGAACCGCCTCGGGCATGCGGCTCGGAGTGGTCGAGGTCGCAGGCCTCCGCGCGCCGCCCGCAGTTCGGGAACGCGCAGTGGTGGTCACGCAGCTGGACCTGCGCCTTGAGGCGGTCGGGGATCTCGTAGGAGTCGACCGGCACATGGTCGGCCAGGTCGATGACCGGCCGGATCGTGATCGAGGTGCCGCAGGTCTGCAGCCACTCCTTGACCTGGAACGGCGACACCGGGGTGCGGGTGTTCCCGAGCCGGCCCACGGCGGCGTCGGCAGGGAGGCTGTCGATGCCGGTGGACATCAATGCGGCCAGCGCCGCGTCGGTGAGGTGGACGTACAGCTGGACCTTCCGGCCCGGGACGGCGCGGGTGACCTGCCCGGTGTCGTCGGTGACCTGGAGGTCGAGGGTGAGGTCCTGGCGGGCCAGCTCACCGGCGGCGACGGAGCGGCGTACGTCGAGGGAATCCTCCGACCCGAGCTGCCCCAGGAGCTTCGCGCGCCGCGCGACCGCTTCGTTGAGGTCGAGGGCGTCGGCTGCGTCCAGGACGCCGTGGACGTCGACCAGCCCATCGGCGTCGGCGTGGTGGACGTCGATGTCGAAGTGCCGCCGCTTCGCTGATTCGCGACGCTGCTCCTCGGCGGTGTCGGGGTCGAACCGGACGATCGCTTCCGCGACCAGGCGCTCGATCTGCGCCCACGTGCACGTCGAGACGACCGGGCCGAGCTGGCGGTCGATGAAGTCGGTCGCTTCCTCCGGCAGGCCGAGGGTGAGGTCGGCGACCCGCAGCGCCCGCCACGCCTCACAGCGGCCCTCGATGACCGCGGTGAACACCTGCGGGAGGCGCCAGGTGACCTCCAGGATCCTGCCCACGTACAACCGGCCCGAGTCGTGGGACCGGCCGAGGACCGCGATGAGCTCCATCAGCTTGAACTCACTGACCAGCGGTGCGCCGGGTCCGGCGATCGGGACCGCGGTGTCGACGATCCCGTCCCAGATCGTCGCCGCGTCCTCAGGGGCGTCGACGACGTTGGCGTCGGCCCACGCGACGATCGCGCACCACTCGTCGATCTTCGCGTTCTTCTGGACCTGGAGCCGGCTGGTGATCTCGTCGAGCAGCTCACTGACCGAGCAGCCGTCGAACTGCTCCATCGGTGAGGGGGTGTTCCCGAGATCCATACGAGAATTCAACCACCGACCGCCGACACAACGACGAGCCGGAAACCCGCCTGTGGACGGCCGATTCTCCATTCCTGGCTTGTGGATCAGAGGTGGCTCGACGTCTCGTTCAAAACCGCAACCACAGGCCGACGACCCCCAACAATCCGGCGCCGACGCAGCCGATCAACCAAGCAGCTCGCACCCCGCGGCGAGCGCCCACGTCAATCAAGAAATGTTTGAACAGAGGTCTCGAGACGGTCGCTGCGCCAGGATCGACTAGCCGGCAGCCCCGCCAGGGACGTGCTCGACCGTGTCCCGCAGGAACCCCCGCGCGCCGAGGAACTTCTCCAGCCCCTCGCGGTGCTCCTCGCAGGACAGCCAGATCTTGCGCCGCTCCGGAGCGTGGATCTTCGGGTTGTTCCACAACAGCTGCCAGGCAGCCGGGGTGCGGCACCCCTTCGCCGAGCACACGTCCGGTTCGGTGGCCGGCTGCTCGTCCACGGCCTCAGCCACCGCCGGGGCCCAGCTGGCGCTGCGGGTCACCGCCGCCGGTGAGGGGGAGGCCGACGTTGCGGCTGTCGGTGGCGTTGGCCATGACCACCGCGATGTAGGGGAGGATCAGAGCTCCGGCGACCAGGATCGGCCACAACCAGCCGATCCCCGCCACGCCGGAGATCACCGCGCCGATGAAGCAGACGACGCGGGTGCCCATCGCGATCAGGTAGCGACGCTGCCGTCGAGCCAGATCCGCCTGCGGGCTGCTGCCTGCGGTGGTGATGCGGATCGGGGCGTCGGCCATGCCTGCAGCCTACGCCGCCGCGGAAGAGGCGCCGCGGACACTAGGCTGCCACCATGAGCAACCGCACCTACCGCGTCACCGAGATCGTCGGCACCTCCCCGGACGGCATCGACCAGGCCGTCCGCAACGGCATCGAGCGTGCGAGCCGGACGCTCCGCCACCTCGACTGGTTCGAGGTCACCCAGGTGCGCGGCCAGGTCAAGGACGGCGAGGTCGAGCACTTCCAGGTCGGCATCAAGGTCGGCTTCCGCCTCGAGGACGAGTGACCGCTCCGCTGGTCTGACCTCGGTCTGACCTCGCGCTTGTAGAGGTCCTACAAAGTTCGGGCACGAAGTTGCTGCCCGTCGGGCGCGAAGGGCGGCGTACGGCGCCACTAGCGTGGTGGAGCGTGAACGAACCCTCCACCGCACCCCGGTCCGTGCTCGTCACGGGCGGCAACCGCGGCATCGGCCGTGCCATCGCCGAGGCCTTCCTTGCGCAGGGAGACCTCGTCGCGGTCACGACCCGCAGCGGCGGCGCCCCCGAGGGCGCGCTCGAGCTCAAGGCCGACGTCACCGACGCGGCCTCGATCGACGACGCGTTCGCGGACGCCGAGTCGGCGCACGGGCCGGTGGAGATCGTGGTGGCGAACGCCGGCATCACGCGGGACACGCTCCTGCTCCGGATGTCCGACGACGACTGGGCAGACGTGCTCGACACCAACCTCACGGGTTCGTTCCACCTCGCGCGGCGCGCGGCGAAGGGGATGCTCCGGCTGCGCCGCGGCCGGATCATCCTCGTCTCGAGCGTCGTCGGCCTGCTCGGCTCGCCGGGCCAGGTCAACTACGCCGCGTCGAAGGCCGGCCTGGTGGGCATGGCCCGCTCGCTGGCGCGCGAGCTCGGACCGCGCGGGGTGACGGCCAACGTCGTGGCTCCGGGGTACGTCGACACCGACATGACCGCTGTCCTGAGCGACGAGCAGAAGGCGGCGATCAAGGACCGGGTCCCGCTCGGCCGCTACGCGCGGCCCGAGGAGGTGGCCGGGGTTGTCACCTGGCTGGCGAGCGACACGGCCGCCTACGTCACCGGCGCCGTGATCCCGGTCGACGGCGGCCTCGGGATGGGCCACTGATGGCCGGGCTGCTGGAAGGACGCAACGTCCTCGTCACCGGCGTCACCATGGACAGCTCGATCGGGTTCGCGATCGCGCGGACCGCGCAGGAGCACGGCGCCCGGGTGCTGATCTCCAACTTCGGCCAGGCGCTGCGGATCACCCGCCGGATCGCCAAGCGGCTCCCGGAGGAGCCGCCGGTCCTCGAGCTCGACGTGACCGACCCGGAGCACCTCGCGGCGCTCCCGGACGCGGTCCGCGAGCACCTCGGCGAGGACGCCCGCCTCGACGGCGTCGTGCACTCGATCGCCTACGGCAACCCGGAGACCCTGCTCGGCGGGAAGTTCCTGGACGGCCCGTGGGAGGACGTCGCGCAGGCGGTCCACGTCTCGGCGTACTCCCTCAAGGCGCTCGCCGTCGCGTGCCGGCCGATGATGGGTGACGGCGGCTCGGTGGTCGGGCTGACGTTCGACGCGAGCGTCGCGTGGCCGGTCTACGACTGGATGGGCGTGGCGAAGGCGGGGCTGGAGTCGACGGCCCGCTACCTCGCGCGTGACCTCGGCGGCGACGGCATCCGGGTCAACCTGGTCTCCGCCGGACCGCTCCGGACGCTCGCGGCCAAGGCGATCCCCGGGTTCGAGGACCTGGAGACGATGTGGAAGACCCGCGCGCCGCTCGGGTGGGACAACGCCGACACCGAGCCGACGGCCCGCGCGGTCTGTGCGCTGCTGTCGGACCTGTTCCCGGCGACGACCGGCGAGATCGTGCACGTGGACGGTGGCTTCCACGCGATGGGGGCCTAGGTCACCGGACGGTCGTCGGGCGACCTCCGCGACCACCGGCGCGCGGCGAGCGTCATCAGCGCCCACACCGCGGAGACGACCACGATCTCGGCCGCGACGTACCACGGCCACGGGCCGAGGAGGTCCAGGAAGCTGCCGGCCGGCTTGTGCCGCAGGTAGCCGTAGTTGGTGCCCGCGGCCGCGTTGAACGCCATCGCGCAGACCGCCCAGACCAGCGTGGCCGCCACCGTCGCGGCCAGGTCGCGCCAGCGCGGCGCCAGCCGCAGGCCGACCACCAGGTAGACCGCCGCCCACACCTCCATGAGGTGCAGCGCCCAGAACGCCAGGTAGCGCGGGTCCGGGAAGTCCTCGCCGAGCGAGGGGGTGAGGACCGCCTGGGTGGACAGGAGCCCGCCCCAGAGGAATGCGAGCGCGACCGGGAACGGCCGGTGCGTCCACAGCGCGACCGCGACCGCGATCCAGGTCAGCCGGCAAAGGTGCAACGGCAGCGACACCCCGAGGTCGAAGTCGACCAGCAACGCGACCGCCTGGAACAGCCCGACCGCGGCGACCAGGACCGCCCAGGCCCGGCTGAACGTCGTCGGCCCGGTCGCGGTCCGGTGCCGCCGTCCGACGACGACGGCGCCCACCAGCCCGCACGCGAACACCACCAGCGGGACGAGGTGGCTGAGGCCGTACGGGGTCACAGGTCAAGCATGACCGCTCGCACCCCTAGGATGCCGCCATGGCCTCACCCCACCGGCTGGTGATCGTGCGTCACTCCAAGGCCGAGGCGTACGCAGGGACCGACGCCGAGCGCCGGCTCTCCGACCGGGGACGCAAGGACGCCGCCGCTGCCGGCGCCTGGCTCGCGACGCAGGGCTCGGCACCCGACCGGGCGCTGGTCTCCGGGGCGCTCCGGACCCGGGAGACCTGGGAGCTGCTCGCGAAGGCGGCCGGCTGGGCGGTCGACGCCGAGTTCGACGACGCGCTGTACGGCGCCGACGAGGACACCGTCCTCGACATCCTGCGCACCGTCGACGAGTCGGTCGGCTCGGTCGTCCTGGTGGGCCACAACCCGACCGTGGGCATGCTGGCCCAGCTGCTCGACGACGGAGACGGCGACCCGTCGGCGGTGGACAGCCTGGTGCTGGGCTACCCGACCTCGGCGGTCACCGTGTTCGACGTACCCGTGCCGTGGGCCCGCCTCGGGCCGGGCTCGGCCACGCTGCGCGGCTACGAGGTCGGCCGGGGCTGACTCAGACCGGGGGAGCGGGCGTGACGATGCCCGCCTCCGCGTCGGCGGCCTCGATCTCCTCGCGGGTGATGCCGAGCAGGTACATGATCGTGTCGAGGTAGGGCACGTTGATCGCCGTGTCGGCCGCCTCGCGCACCACCGGGCGCGCGTTGTAGGCGATGCCCAGGCCCGCCGCCTCGAGCATGTCGAGGTCGTTGGCGCCGTCGCCGATCGCGATCGTCGCCGCCTCGGGGATGCCGAGCTCGGCCGCGAACTCGCGCAGCGCCCGGGCCTTGCCGGCCCGGTCCACGACCTCGCCGACCACCTCGCCGGTGAGCTTGCCGTCGACGACCTCGAGCGTGTTGGCACGCGCCCGGTGGACGCCGAGGTCGGCGGCGAGCCGATCGGTGACCTGGCTGAACCCGCCGGAGACGATCGCGAACCGGTAGCCCAGCCGGCGCAGGGTGCGCACCAGGGTCCGCGCACCGGGGTTGACCACGATCGCGTCGTAGACCTCGTCGAGCACGGAGGCGTCGAGCCCGGCGAGGTGCCGCACCCGCGCCCGCAGCGACTCCTCGAAGTCGATCTCGCCGCGCATCGCCGCCTCGGTGACCGCGGCGACCTCCTTCTCGAAGCCGGCGTGGGCGGCGAGCATCTCGATCACCTCGCCCTGGATGAGCGTGGAGTCCACGTCCATGACGATGAGCCGGATGCCGTGCCGCAGCATCGTCGCCTCCTGGACGGCCACGTCGATCCCGTGCGCGACCGCCTCCCGGGCCAGCAGGGTGCGCAGCCGCTCCGGCGGCGCACCGGAGACGTGGAGCTCGATCGCGGTGACGGGGTAGCGCGCCATCCGCTCCATGCGGTCGATGTTTCCGCCGCAGTCGGCGATCCGGCCCGCGACCGCGGCCATCGCCGACGCCTTGAGCGGCGCGCCGATCACCGTGACGTGCGAGCGGCCCCGGCGCCGGGCGCGGTTGTCGCCGCTGCCCTTCTCGAAGTCGACGGTCATCTCCAGCGCCGCTGCGGTCTCCTCGACCGCGCGGCGGAGCTTCTTGCCGTCCCGCGGCGCCGACACCAGCACGCCGAGCACCAGACGCCGCCGGAGCAGCATCTGCTCGACGTCGACGACGGCCACGCCGGCCTGGGACAAGGCGTCGAAGACGGCGGAGGTCACGCCCGGCCGGTCGTTGCCGGTGAGCGTGATCAGGAGGGTGTCGGAAGGTTCCGAGCTGTGCGCGGCCATCGCGGGTGAGGGTAGCGCTCCGCCGCCTCAGCCGGCGGGCGGCCAGCCGTCGGGGCCGAACGACGCGGTCAGCGCACGGCGGACGGCGCGGTCGAGCGGCGCCAGCGCGCCTCGTCGCGCGCCCATCTCGGTGGCGCTGACCGCCCCACCGTCGTCGGCGAGCGCGAGGTCGACCACCGGGACGAGGTGCAGCGCCCGCCGGGCGAGGTCGTGGGCCCGGGCCGGGACGCCCGGGGGAGCAGGCAGCGGGTCGCCGCCGCGCAGGTCGTGCAGCAGGTCGGCCACCTCCGGCCGCCACCGCGCGACGTCGAGCCGGGCGAGGTCGTCCGCGACGTCGCGCACCGCCGCGCGCAGGTCGCGGTCGGCCTCGCCCAGGTCGGGCGGGGGCCTGCGCGCGGCGTCGTACGTCGTCCACTCGACCGCCCGGCCGACGGCCGTCGGCACCCAGCCCAGGCCGCCGCCGAGCAGCAGGACGGCCTCGCCGGCCTCGATCGCGGCCGCGGTGAGCGCTGCCGGCCCGCGCAGCCCGACCGGGTCCCCCGGCGCGGGGAACACGGCGGCCACCGCCTCCGCGCCCGCGTTGCGCGCAGCCGCCAGCGCCGGGACGAGCGCCTGGCTGTCCCCGGGGCCGCCGACCACGTGCGCGGCGTCCTCGGCGAGCACCGCGTCGAGCAGGTCGTCGGGCCCGACCAGTCCCCGGAGCCAGGCCGTGCCCCACCAGGCGAGGCGCCCCGAGGCGGGGATCGCGGCGGTGGACGGGGTCACGCCGAGGGACGATAGCCGCGTCGTGGTCGTGTGACGCCGGCCATTAGGGTTTGGGGCATGTCCGCCGTGCTGGAGCTCGCCGAGGTCACCGTGCGACGAGGGCGGGCTGCGCTGCTCGACCGGGTCACGTGGGTGGTCAAGGACGGCGAGCGCTGGGTGGTCCTCGGGCCCAACGGAGCCGGCAAGACGACGCTGCTCCAGGTCGCCGCCGCCCAGCTGCACCCGACGTCCGGCGCGGTGGGGATCCTCGGCGAGCTGCTCGGCACCGTCGACGTCTTCGAGCTGCGGCCCCGCATCGGCGTCAGCAGCGCTGCGGTCGCCGAGCGGATCCCGCGCGACGAGACCGTCCGCGACCTGGTGGTCTCGGCGTCCTACGCCGTGCTCGGCCGCTGGAACGAGCAGTACGACGAGCAGGACCACTCCCGGGCCGAGTCGCTCCTGCGCGAGGTCGGGGTGACCCACCTCGCCCACCGCACCTTCGGCACGCTCAGCGAGGGCGAGCGGAAGCGGGTGCAGATCGCCCGTGCGCTGATGACCGACCCGGAGCTGCTGCTGCTCGACGAGCCCGGCGCCGGGCTCGACCTCGGTGGCCGCGAGGACCTGGTGTCGACGTTGTCGGTGCTGGCCTACGACCCGGCCTCGCCCGCCACGATCCTGGTCTCGCACCACGTCGAGGAGATCCCGCCGGGGTTCACTCACGTGCTCATGATGCGCGACGGCCGCGTGGTCGACGCCGGCCCGATCGAGCAGACGCTCACGGCCGAGGCGCTCTCGGCGACGTTCGGGATGCCGCTCGCCCTCGAGCACGTCGACGGCCGGTGGGCCGCACGCCGCCGTCGTCGCCACGTCTAGGGGGAGTCGGGCGCGATCGCGCGAAAACAAGAGGGTTGCGGGCGTTCCGCGCGGATAGGCTGCAGGCATGGACTGGCTGCGTGACCATCTCTGGGAGACGTGGCTGGCCGTGGGCATCGTGCTGGCCCTCGCGGAGCTGCTGAGCCTCGACCTGTTCCTGCTGATGCTCGGGGTCGGCGCTCTCGGCGGCATGGCGACGGCGCTGGTGACCGACAACGTGGTCGCCCAGGTCCTGGTCGCCTCGGCGGTGTCGGTGGCGATGCTCGGACTGGTGCGTCCCACCCTGGTGCGTCGCCTGCACGGCGGCCCGGAGCTGGTGCTCGGACCCGCCTCCCTCGTGGGACGGCAGGGCGTCGTCACCCAGGAGATCGCCGAGCACGCGCCCGGCCGGATCAGGATCGATGGCGAGACCTGGCAGGCCGAGTCCGCCGACAACGAGGCGCTGATCGGGATCGGCCGCACGGTCGAGATCGTCGAGATCAGGGGTGCGACGGCCTACGTCCACCCCGTCGCAGAAGGAGCGAGCTGAATGATCGTCCTGGTCGTCCTGGCGCTGGTGATGCTGTTCGTGATCGTCGTGGTCGCGAAGTCCATCCGCGTCGTCCCGCAGGCCCGCGCCGGCATCGTCGAGCGGTTCGGCAAGTACAAGGAGACGCTGCCTGCCGGCCTCAACTTCGTCGTGCCGTTCATCGACCGGGTGCGCTACATCATCGACCTGCGCGAGCAGGTGGTGAGCTTCCCGCCGCAGGGCTCGATCACCGAGGACAACCTGACGGTGGACATCGACACGGTCCTCTACTTCCAGGTGACCGACCCGATCGCCGCGACCTACGAGATCGCCAACTACATCCAGGCGATCGAGCAGCTCACCATGACCACGCTGCGCAACATCATCGGCGGCATGGACCTGGAGCGCACGCTGACCAGCCGCGAGGAGATCAACACCGGGCTCTCCGCCGTCCTCGACGAGGCGACCGGCCGCTGGGGCATCAAGGTCAAGCGGGTCGAGATCAAGGGCATCGAGCCGCCGCCGTCGATCAAGGACGCGATGGAGAAGCAGATGCGCGCCGACCGCGACAAGCGGGCGCTCATCCTCTCCGCCGAGGGCCAGCGGCAGTCGGCGATCCTCACCGCGGAGGGCAACAAGCAGTCCGCGATCCTCAACGCCGAGGGTGAGCGCGAGTCGCGGATCCTGCGGGCGCAGGCCGATCGCGAGGCCGCGATCCTGCGGGCGCAGGGCGAGGGGCAGGCGATCCAGACGGTCTTCCAGGCCATCCACGACGGCCAGCCCGACCAGTCGCTGCTGGCCTACCAGTACCTCCAGATGATGCCGCGCATCGCCGAGGGGGAGTCCAACAAGCTCTGGATCATCCCGAGCGAGATCACCGAGGCCCTCAAGGGCCTGGGCTCGACCCTGGCCGAGCTGCCGGGCATCCCGAGGGAGACCGACGGGCCGCGGACCCGGGTCGATCTCGGTCCCGGCGCCTCGGAGGTCGGCGACGAGAAGGTCCGCTCCGCCCATGCCGAGGTCGAGGCCGCGATCAAGGAGGCCGAGAGCGCCGCCCGCCCGGGCGGCGCGCAGCAGGACCCGCCCCCGCCGCCGCCCGCCCCCTGACGGGCCGTCAGTCGACGTACGTCGCGCGCCAGCGCTCGATCTCGTCGTAGGCGCGCTGGCGCGCACCCTGGCGCGACAGCACCACGTCGTGGATCGCGCCGGGGACCTGCACGTAGGTCACGTGGCGGCCGACCGACGACGCCCACTGCTTGATCTGCCGGACGTCGAGCACGACGTCGGCCTGGTGGACGTCGGGGGTCATCTCCCGCGGCCAGTGGGTGCGGTCCGAGGAGAGCACGAGCACCGGGCACTGCACGTCGAGCCCGCGGTGCACGCGCGCGTGGCCCTGGCGGATCGCGCGGAGCCAGCCGAGCCGGACCGGGAAGGAGCCGAGCGGCTTCCAGGTCAGGTCGAAGTGCCACTCGCCGTCGTGGTCGCGGTGCAGGCTGCGGCCGTAGAACCCGGGGACGTCGCGCTCGAGGACGCGCATCGGCTGCATCCGTCCGAGCCGGTCCAGCGCGGCGGTGGCCAGGGGCGAGCGGAACCAGGCCTTGCCCTGGAGGTCGAGCCACGGCGAGTTGAGCAGCAGGCCCGCGAGCTCGGGCGGCTTGCGGGCGGCGGCCCAGAGCGCGACGACGAGCCCACCGGTCGAGTGGCCGGACAGGATCACCCGGTCGTGCCCGTCCCGCTGCGTGATCCGCTCCCAGACGGCGTCGAGCTCCTCGAAGTACTCGTCGAGGTCCGCGACGTAGGTCGCGGTCTGGTGCGGCCGGATCGAGCGGCCGTACTTGCGCAGGTCGAGGCCGTAGGGGCGGTGGCCGCGCTCGAGCCACCAGTCGCTCCACTCGGTGTGGAAGAAGTAGTCGGAGAAGCCGTGCACGTGCAGCACGGCGTGGGTCAGCTTCTCCTCGACCGGCCGGGACACGAGCGTGGCGACGACCTCGCCCTCGTCGTCCGGCTCGAGCGTGATGGTCTCGGCGAGCCAGGGCTCGCCGAGGACGTCGATCACGGTTCCGGCGATCACTTCCTCGCTCACGAGGCAGAGTCTGCCACTCCGAGGGCGAAGGCCCGGGCCGCCTGCACGAAGCCCGTGAACAGGCCCGCGTCGGCGGCGGTCTCCGGGTGCCACTGCACCGCGAGGCAGAAGCGCGGGCCCGGCGCCTCCATGGCCTCCAGAGACCCGTCGACCGGGGAGACGGCCACCGCTTCGAACCCCGGATGGGCGGCCACCGACTGGTGGTGGTGGCAGTTGGCGACGACCGCGGAGCCGACCAGCGACGCGAGCCTGCTGCCCGGCGTGGTCGCGACCTCCACCTTCCCGTAGGCGTCACCGCCCGGGTTGTGCCCGTCGTGGCCGACCAGGTCCGGCACGTGCTGGTGCAGCGCGCCACCGGCGTGGACCGCCATCACCTGCATGCCGCGACAGATCCCGAGGACCGGCATCCCGCGCACCGCGGCGGCGTCGAGCAGGGCGAGCTCCCAGGCGTCCCGCTCGGCGAGGACGCCGCCCGTGCGCGGGTGCGGCTCGGCGGCGTAGGCGTCGGGCGACACGTCGCCACCGCCGCTGATCACCAGCCCGTCGAGACGCGCGCACACCGCCGCCGCTGCCTCGGCGATGCCGCCGCTGCCCGGCGCGGGCACGGGCAGCAGCACCGGCATCCCGCCCGCGAGGCGCAGCGCGTCGCCGTACTCGCTCGGCAGCAGGTCGGAGAGCTCGGTCCACACGCCGTGCCGGGAGACCTCCCGGTACGTCGACAGCCCGACGACCGGCCCGCTCACAGCGGCGTGACGTAGGCGCCGCTGATGCCGCCGTCGACGAGGAACGTGTTGGCGGTGATGAACGACGCGTCGTCGCTGGCCAGGAACAGCACGGCCGCGGCGATCTCGTCGGGCTCGCCGAACCGGCCCATCGGCACGTGCACGAGCCGCCGCTGGGCGCGCTCGGGGTCCTTGGCGAACAGCTCCTGGAGGAGCGGGGTGTTGACGGGCCCGGGGCACAGGGCGTTGACCCGGACCCCTTGCCGCGCGAACTGCACGCCGAGCTCGCGGCTCATCGACAGCACGCCTCCCTTGGACGCCGAGTAGGAGATCTGCGAGGTCGCGGCGCCCATCACGGCGACGAACGACGCGGTGTTGATGATCGATCCGCGACCCTGCTCGAGCATGTGGGGGAGCGCGGCCTTGCAGCACAGGTAGACCGAGGTCAGGTTGACCTCCTGCACCTTGCGCCAGGCCTCGAGGTCGGTGTCCAGGATGGAGTCGTCCTCGGGCGGCGAGATGCCCGCGTTGTTGAAGGCGATGTCCACCGAGCCGTAGGTGTCCTTCGCGGTCTGGAACAGGGCGTCGACCTGCTCCTTGGACGTGACGTCGACGTGGACGTAGGTCGCGACGTCCTCACCGCCGAGGTCGGCGACCACCTTGGACCCGGCGTCGTCGTCGATGTCGCCGATGACCACCTTCGCGCCCTCGGCGACGAAGCGCCGCACGGTCGCGAGCCCGATGCCCGAGCAGCCGCCCGTCACGACCGCCACCCGGTCCTGGATCCTGCCTGCCATTTCTCTCCTTCTGCGCCGGAGGTTTCGAGGCTCGGCGCTGGGGCGCCTCGCACCTCAACCACCGGCTAGTGAGCGATGAAGACGTTCTTCTCCTCGGTGAACGCGTAGGGCGCGTCCGGGCCGAGCTCGCGGCCGAGGCCGGACTGCTTGTAGCCCCCGAACGGGGTCCAGTAGCGGACCGAGGAGTGCGAGTTGACGCTGAGGTTGCCGGACTCGACGGCGCGCGCCACCCGCAGGCCGCGGCCGAGGTCGGAGGTGTAGATCGAGCCGGACAGCCCGTACTCGGTGTCGTTGGCCAGCTCGACCGCGTGCGTCTCGTCGTCGAACGGCAGCACGGCGAGCACCGGACCGAACACCTCCTCGCGCCACAACGGGTCGTCGGTGCCCGCCACGGTCGCGACCGTCGGCGGGACCCAGTAGCCGGAGCCGGACGGGGCACTGCCCGCGAACAGGACGTCGGCGCGCGCGACGTACGACGCGACCTTGTCGCGGTGCTCCGCCGAGATCAGCGGACCCATCTCGCTGCCCTCGTCGGCCGGATCGACCACCCGCAGCGCCGAGACCGCCGGCTCGAGCAGGCTCAGGAACTCGTCGTAGGCGCGCCGCTCGACGAGCAGCCGCGAACGGGCGCAGCAGTCCTGGCCGGCGTTGTCGAAGACCGCGTACGGCGCGGCCGCCGCCGCCGCTGCGAGGTCGGCGTCGGCGAACACGATGTTGCTGCTCTTGCCGCCGAGCTCGAGGGTCACCCGCTTCACCTGGTCGGCGCAGCCCGCCATGATCCGCTTGCCGACCTCGGTGGAGCCGGTGAAGCAGACCTTGCGCACCAGCGGATGGGTCACGAAGCGCTCGCCGACGACCGACCCCTTGCCGGGGACGACCGTCAGCACGTGCTCGGGAAGGCCCGCCTCCAGTGCGAGCTCACCGATCCGGATCGCTGTGAGCGGGGTGAGCTCGGCCGGCTTGAGCACCACGGTGTTGCCGGCGGCCAGGGCCGGCGCGAATCCCCAGCCGGCGATCGGCATCGGGAAGTTCCACGGCACGATCACCCCGACGACGCCCAGCGGCTCGTGGAAGGTCAGGTCGACCCCGCCCGGGACGGGGATCTGCTTGCCGAACAGCCGCTCGGGTGCCGCCGAGTAGTAGTTCAGGACGTCGCGGACGTTGCCGGCCTCCCAGCGGGCGTTGCCCCAGGTGTGGCCGGCGTTGCGGACCTCGAGCTCGGCGAGCTCGTCGACGTGGGCGTCGACGACGGCGGCGAAGCGCCGCAGCAGGGCCGCCCGCTCGCCGGGCGGCACGGCCCGCCACCTCTCGAACGCCGCCTGGGCGGCCTCGATGGCGGCGTCGGTGGCGGCGAGGTCGGCGAGGCGGACCTCGGCAACCGACTCCTCGGTCGCCGGGTTGAGGACGGTGTGCGTCATCGGGGTGGTCATCACATCCGCTCGAATCCGCGCCGCAGCTCCCAGTCGGTCACCGCGGCGTCGAACGCGGCGAGCTCGACGTCGGCCATGTTGACGTAGTGGTCCACGACCTCGACGCCGAACGCCTCCTTGGCGACGGTCGACGCCGCGAACGCCTCGCGGGCGTCGCGCAGCGTGCCGGGCACGCGGGGGAGGTCGGCGGCGTAGGCGTTGCCGGGGCAGGGGGCCGGCAGCTCGAGCCCCTGCTCGATCCCGTGCAGTCCGCCCGCGATCATCGCCGCCAGGGCGAGGTAGGGGTTGACGTCGGCGCCCGGCACCCGGTTCTCCAGGCGTGCGGCCGCACCGCGGCCGACCAGGCGCACGGCGCAGGTGCGGTTGTCCTCGCCCCAGGCGATCGCCGTGGGCGCGAACGACCCGGCGGCGAAGCGCTTGTAGGAGTTGACGTTGGGCGCGTAGAGGAGCGTGAAGTCGGCCATCGTCGCGAGCAGCCCCGCGACGAAGGAGTCGTAGGTGGGGGTGCGTCCTCCCGCGCCGTCGTCGAACACCAGCGTCCCGTCCGCGCCGCGGAGCGACAGGTGGATGTGGCACGAGCTGCCCTCGCGCTCGTCGTACTTGGCGATGAAGGTGATCGAGCAGCCCTCCTGCGCGGCGATCTCCTTGGCCACGGTCTTGTAGACGCTGTGGTTGTCGGCCGTGACGAGCGCGTCGGCGTAGAGGAACCCGATCTCGTGCTGCCCCAGGTTGCACTCGCCCTTGGCGCCCTCGACGTCGAGACCCGCGTCGTACATGGTGTTGCGGATCCGGCGCAGGAGCGGCTCGACCCGGCCGGTGCCGAGGATGGAGTAGTCGACGTTGTACTGGTTGACCGGCGTGAGCCCGTGGTGGCGCTGGAGGGCCGCCTGCTCGTAGGTCTCCTCGAACGCGATGAACTCCAGCTCGGTGCCGGCGAGCGCGACCCAGCCGTGCTCGGCGCAGCGCTCGAGCTGGCGCTTGAGGATGGACCGCGGCGACTGCACGACCGGCGTGTGGTCGGGCCAGACCAGGTCGCACTGCACCATCGCGGTGGCGGGGTGGTGGGTCAGCCGCCGGATCGTGTCGAGGTCGAGCACGAACTCCATGTCTCCGTAGCCGCGGTCCCACGAGGAGATCGCGTAGCCGTCGACGGTGTTCATGTCCACGTCGACGGCCAGCAGGTAGTTGCAGCCCTCGGTGCCGTGGCCGAGCACGTGGTCGAGGAAGTAGCGACCGTGCAGGCGCTTGCCCTGCAGGCGCCCCTGCATGTCGGTGAACGCGACGACCACGGTGTCGATGCGACCCTCGACGATCGCGGCTCTCAGGTCCGCGACGTTGAGGTGGCGTTGGTTGCGCACGATGGGTTCTCCTGTCCCGCTCATCCGACCAGTCCGCGCAGCAGGGCGGCGGTGTCGTCGCAGTGCTGCTCCATCGCCCGGCGGGCCCGGTCCGGCCGACCGTCGAGGATCGCGCGCACGACCGACGCGTGCTGCCGGTCGGAGTGGGCGATGTTGGCGTCGAGCACCGGGATCGCCAGCAGCATCTCGTGCAGCACCCGCTGCACGTCGGTGACCGCCTCGACCATCCGGGGCGACCCGGTCAGGGCGGCGACGGTGAGGTGGAACCGCGAGTCGGCCTGCCGGTGCGCGGCCGGCTTGCGCGCCTCGTCGACCTCCGCGAGAGCGGAGCGCAGCCGGTCCCGCTGCTCCTCGCCGAGAGAGCGCTCCTTCTGGCGCTGTGCCGCGAGGTAGGCCGCGCCCGGCTCGGTGATGCGCCGGAACTCGAGCACGTCGAGCCAGTCGGCGCGCTGCTGGGCGCTGACCCGCGCCGCCTTCCTCGCCGACGGGGTCCGCGGCTTGAGGGTGACGACCGTGCCGCCGCCGCGGCCGCGGCGGGTCTCGATCAGGCCCGCCTGCCGCAGTGCCGCCATCGCCTCGCGGAGCGTGGCTCGCGAGACCCCCAGCCTGTCGGCGAGCTCCCGCTCCGCGGGGAGCGTGGTGCCGAGCGGGTAGACCCCGAGCCGGATCGCGGTCGCGAGCTGCTCCACGCACGCCTCGAACGCGTGGTGCGACCGCACGGGACGAAGGACCGAGTGCTCCAGCGGGAGATCGGATCGCTTCGGTGCGGCGCCCATGGCGTCATAGTGCCAGAACCAGCGGGAGCGTAAAGGTCTGGGTTCATACCAAAATCCGCGAGCCTGTTTACAACCCTCTCGCGCCGGGTCTAGCGTCCGAGCATCCCGAACCGGAGGTGTAGCCATGCCTGAAGGTCACGACGAGACGCTCGAGCCGCATCACCACGCCGCGGACGAGGCACATCTCGCCAAGCTCGGATACAAGCAGGAGCTCTCCCGCACGTGGTCGGGCTTCTCCAACTTCGCCATCTCGTTCTCGATCATCTCGATCCTGGCCGGCTGCCTGACCAACTACGCCGTCGCGATCAACAACGGCGGCCCGATGGCCGTCTCGTGGACCTGGCCGATCCTCAGCGTGTTCATCCTGATCGTCGGCTTCACGATGTCCGAGCTGGTGTCGGCCTTCCCGACCTCGGGCGGGATCTACTGGTGGGCCGCGAAGATGGGCGGTCCGAAGGCGGGGTTCTACACGGGCTGGCTGAACTGGATCGGGTTGGTCGCGGTCACGGCCGGCGTCGGGTACGGCTGCGCGACGTTCATCGACCTCACCATCAGCACGTTCTCCGACTCCTACGCGTCCCACTACTCGTTGACGCGTGTGTTCATCACCTTCGTGATCGTCCTCGCCGCCGCGGCAGTGCTCAACATCTTCAGCGGCCACCTGATGGCGATCATGAACAACGTCTCGGTCTGGTGGCACGTCGTCGGCGCCACGGCACTGGTGCTGATCCTGGTCTTCGTGCCCGACCACCACCTCAGCATCGGGCAGGTCTTCGGCGACCGGTTCAACAACTCCGGGTTCGCCGACGGCAGCACCGGCGGCGGCATGTTCTGGCTCTACGTGCTCCCGCTGGCCTTCCTGCTGACGCAGTACACGATCACCGGCTTCGACGCCTCCGCCCACCTCTCGGAGGAGACGTCGGGGGCCGCGATGGGTGCGGCGAAAGGGATCTGGCAGTCGATCTTCTACTCCGCCGTCGGCGGCTACATCCTCCTGCTCGCGGTGACCTTCGCGATTCCGCAGGTCAACGGGGCGCCCGACTACGCGGGCGTCGGCGGTGGCGGGGTCGGCTACCTCTTCGGCCAGGCGCTCGGCAGCAGCTGGGGCGGGATCGCTCTGCTGATCTCGGCGTCCGCGCAGTTCTTCTGCACGACGTCCTGCCTGACCTCGGCGTCCCGGATGACCTTCGCGTTCAGCCGCGACCGTGCGCTGCCGGCCTCGGACTTCCTGCGGAGGCTGACGCCTACCAGGGTGCCGGCGAACGCCGTGATCACCGTCGCCGTGCTGGCGGCGCTGCTGACGCTTCCGGCCCTGATCGAGGTCAACATCGGCACCGAGGACGCCCCGATCATCATCCCGCTGGCGTTCTTCGCGGTGACGTCGATCGCCGTCCAGGGCCTCTACCTGTCGTTCGCGATCCCCATCTACCTCCGCTGGAGGAAGGGCGACGCCTTCGAGGTCGGGGCCTGGAACAACGGCAGCAAGTACAAGTGGATGAACCTCGTCGCCGTGGTCGAGATCGTCGTGGTGTCGGCGTTCCTGATGCTGCCGTCCGTGCCGGGGGGCGTGCCCTTCAAGGACGAGTTCAGCTGGAAGTTCGTCAACTACGCGCCGATCGTGACGCTCGGTGCGCTGCTGCTGCTGACGATCTGGTGGCAGGTGTCGGTGAAGAACTGGTTCACCGGTCCCGTGCACACGATCGACGAGCCGGAGCCTCCGATCGGTCCCGCCTCGGCCACGCCGGAGCCCGCGGTCTGATGTCCGTGGCGCTGGAGCGCCTCGCCTGCCTGGCGGGGCGCTCCGCGCACGTCTCGGAGCTGAGCGGAGGACTGACCAACCGCAACCTGCACGTCACCTGCACGGACGGCCGGGAACCCGCCGAGGTCGTCGTGCGCTGCTGGTACGGCGACGCGGCGCTGCTCGGCATCGACCGCCACGCCGAGGCGCACAACACCGCGGCCGCCGCTGCGGCCGGGGTCGGGCCCGAGCTGATCGAGCACCGCCCCGACCTCGGGATGCTCGTCATCGGCTGGATCCCCGCCCGGACGCTCACCGACGCGGACTTCACCGACGACGGCGTCCTCCTCCGTGCGGCGGAGGCGGTGCGTCGGCTGCACGGCGGACCGCGGTTCAGGGGCGACTTCGACATGTTCGCCCGGCGAGCGGCGTACGTCCGCACGATCAGCGACCGGGGCTACCGCCTCCCCGAGGGATACCTCGACCACGAGGGTGACTGGCAACGCCTGCGCCGCGCGCTGGGTGCCCGGCCGACCGGGACGGTGCCGTGCAACAACGACCTGCTCGCGGCCAACTTCCTCGACGACGGCGACCGGGCGTGGCTGATCGACTACGAGTACTCCGGCAACAACGACCCGTGCTTCGAGCTCGGCAACACGGCGACCGAGTGCGGGTTCAGCGACGAGATGACCGAGGCCTACGTCGAGGCCTACTTCGGACACGTCGAGCCCACGTCACTGGCCCGGGTGCGGCTCCAGGCACTGGCCAGCGCCTACGGCTGGTCGCTGTGGGGCTTCATCCAGGCGGCCGCCTCACCGCTCGACTTCGACTTCTGGAGCTGGGGGATGGAGCGCCTGGACAAGGCGCGTTCCCGCTTCGCGGACCCCGGCTTCAGCCTCCTGCTCGACACCGCCGCGGGAGTCCGCCCGTGAGCCCGCTGCCGACCCGGGCGCGCGTGGTCGTGGTCGGTGGCGGGGTGATCGGCTGCTCGGTGGCCTACCACCTCGCCGGGTTGGGGTGGACCGACGTGCTGCTCCTCGAGCAGGGCCGGCTGTCCTGCGGGACGACGTGGCACGCGGCCGGCCTGGTCGGCCCGCTGCGCGCCAGCGAGAGCGGCACCCGGCTGGTCCGCTACTCCGCCGAGCTCTATGCCCGGCTCGAGGAGGAGACCGGGCTCGCGACCGGCTACCGCAACGTCGGTGGCGTGATCGTCGCGCGGACCCCGGAGCGGCTCTCGCACCTGCGGCGCACCGCGGCCAACGGGGCGGCGTACGGGTTGACCGCGGAGCTGATCGGTGCCGAGCGAGCCGCCGAGCTCTGGCCCCCGGTGCGCGTCGACGACCTGCTGGGTGCGCTCTGGCTGCCCGACGACGGCAAGGTCAACCCGGCCGACCTGAGCCAGTCCCTCGCGCGCGGCGCCCGGCGGCGGGGCGCCCGGATCCGTGAGGGTGTCCGGGTGCTCGGGTTCGCCACGTCGGGGGCGCGGGTGAGCGGGGTGCGGACGGACCAGGGCGACGTCGAGGCGGAGGTCGTGGTCAACTGCGCGGGTCAGTGGGCGAAGGCGCTGGCCGACCCGGTCGGGGTCACCGTCCCGCTGCACAGCGCCGAGCACTTCTACGTCGTGACCGAGCCCGTCGACGGGGTGCACCCGGACCTGCCGGTGATGCGGGACCCGGATGGCTTCACCTACTTCAAGGAGGAGGTCGGCGGCCTTGTCGTCGGAGGGTTCGAACCCGACGCCAAGCCGTGGCGGGCGCCCGACGACCTGCCGTACCCGTTCGAGTTCCAGCTGCTGGAGGAGGACTGGGAGCACTTCTCGGTCCTGATGGACTCCGCGGTGCACCGGGTCCCCGCGCTCGCCGAGACCGGGATCCGGAAGTTCTACAACGGTCCGGAGTCCTTCACCCCCGACAACCAGTTCGTCCTCGGCGAGGCGCCGGGCCTGCGCGGCTACTTCGTCGCGGCGGGGTTCAACTCGGTCGGCATCGCGTCCGCAGGCGGGGCGGGGCGTGCGCTCGCCGAGTGGGTCGTGGCGGGGGAGCCCCAGGACGACCTCTCCGCGGTGGACGTCCGGCGGTTCGCTCCCTTCCACGGCGACCACGGATGGCTTCGCGCGAGGGTCGCCGAGACGCTGGGGCTGCACTACGCGGTCCCGTGGCCCAACCGGGAGCTCCGGACGGGCCGGCCGCAGCGCACCTCGCCGCTCCACGACACGCTCGCCGGCCGGGGGGCCTTGTTCGGCACCAAGATGGGGTGGGAGCGTCCCCTCGTCTTCGGGGCCGGCAGCCTCGAGTACGGATGGGGGAAGCCGTCCTGGTTGCCGTGGTCGGCCGCGGAGCAGCGCGCCTGCCGCACCGACGTCGCGGTCTTCGACGAGACCTCGTTCTCCAAGTACGTCGTCCGCGGGGCCGGCGCGCTCGCGCTCCTCGACCAGGTCTGCGCGAACGAGGTCGACGTCGCCCCGGGCCGGTGCGTCTACACGCCGTGGCTCAACGAGCGGGGGTGCTACGAGGCCGACGTCACCGTCACGCGCACCGGTGAGGAGGAGTTCCTCGTGCTCTCCTCCGCGGCGAGCACCGTGCGCGACCTGGACTGGCTGCGTCGCCACGCCCCCGGGGGCTCGGAGGTCTCGATCGACGACGTCACCGACGATCACGCCGTGCTCGGCGTGATGGGGCCCCGGTCCCGCGACCTCCTCGCGGAGCTCACGCCGGCCGTCCTGGACGACGCGGGGTTCCCGTTCGCGACCTCCCGGCTCGTCGAGGTCGCGGGCGTGCAGGTGCGTGCGACCCGGATGACCTACGTCGGCGAGCTCGGCTGGGAGCTCCTCGTGCCCGTCGCCGACGCCGGGACCGTCTACGCCGCGGTCAGCGCCGCCGGCGCGGTCGACGCCGGCTACTACGCGATCGACTCGCTGCGGTTGGAGAAGGGCTACCGGGCGTTCGGCCGCGACCTGACGCCCGACGTGACCCCCCGTGAGGCGGGCCTGCTGTTCGCGACCCGGCTCGGTCGGGACGAGGTCCCGTTCCTGGGTCGCGCCGCCCTCGCGGAGCGGACGCCGACCCGGCGCCTGGTGTCGATCGTCTGCCGCGACCCCGACGTGATGCTCTGGGGCGGCGAGCTGCTGCGCAGGGCGGGCCTGCCCGTGGGACAGGTCGTCAGCGCCGCGTGGGGCGAGACCGTCGGCAGCTGCGTCGGGCTGGCCTGGGTGTGGTCGTGGCCGGTCACCGCGGAGTGGCTGGCCGCCGCACCTCTGACGCTCGACGTCGACGGCGCGATCGTCGGCGTGGACGCGTCGTTGCGCGCCCCGCTGCCACCGGCGGCCTTCTAGGCTGAGGCGGTGGACGAGCACATCCTCCGTGGCCTGCGGGACCGCCTGCAGGAGCTGTGCGCGGTCCCGCCCCTTCCGGCCGAGTGGTACTGCGTGTCCGCGACGCTGGCTGCCGAGGGGTTCCGGTTCGGCGGCGACTTCTTCGTCGCCGACCTGGTCGAGCTGCCGAGCGGGCCGGCGCTCCAGATGGTCCTCGTCGACGTCTGCGGGAAGGGCGACACGGCCCTCCCGGACGCTGTCCAGCTCGCGGGGGCGCTCGGCGCGCTCCTCCCCGTCGTGCCGCCGGACGAGATGATGTCGGCCGCCAACCTCTTCCTCCTGCGCCAGCCGTCGGACGAGGCGACCGCGACGGCGGCGCAGGTCGTCGTCGAGCTCGCGACCGGTGGCTACGTCATCCGCAGCGCAGGCCACCCGCCCGTGCTGCGGTGGGACGCGGGCGCGACCGAGTGGCACGTCGACACGGCACGGGGCACGGCGCTCGGCGTGGTGGACGAGCCTGCCCTCGAGCACAGCGAGGGCGTGCTCGCGCCGGGGGAGGCGCTGCTCTTCTACACCGACGGCGTGGTGGAGTCCCGCGAGCAGGACATCGAGGACGGCATCGCCTGGCTTCAGCAGGCGGCACGCTCCGCGTTCCTGGCCGACGTCGCCACGGCACCGCCCCGGATCCTGAGCGAGGTCCCCCGGGGCGACGACGACCGCGCCGTGCTGATCATCGGCCGCCGCTGAGCCTCACCGCACCTGGTAGATCCGCACGCCCGGGCCGCCTCCGCCGGCGGACCCGGCGACGAGGCTGCTGGGCGTGCCGTCCAGGAACGCGGTCGTCGTCCGGGAGCCCGGCACCTCGAGGTAGGTCCCCGGAGCCTGGGTGCCGTTGGTGTAGCCCACGCCCGCGCCCCGGTAGTTCCACTGGATGCTGCCGTACTGGAAGACGATGTCGAACGCCCCGGACGACACGTCGCCCCGGTCGACGAGGTAGAGCCGGAAGGTGTTGCGCTTGGTGTCGTCCGCCGCCTGCGCGTAGTGGGCCACGGCGTCCCACCGGACGCAGAACGCCTGCCGGCCGTCGACGGAGCCCAGGCCGTAGCGCACCTGCCCGGCGGTGGGGTTGCGGGTGTCCACGTCGTCCCAGAAGGCGGCGACGATCGGGCGCGTCTCGGTCGCGAGGTCGTCCGGGATGTAGGTGCTCATCGGACCGTCGAATGTCACGTTGCCGTTGGTGTTGACCCACACCGAGCCGAAGGTCTGCCCGAAGAAGTCGACGGGGAACGGCAGCGGCAGCTCGGGGGAGGAGTCGTCGTCGTTCGGTCCGACGTTGTTGGCCGTGCAGGTCAGGCCCAACGCGTTGCCCGAGACCCCGAAGCTGTAGCTGCCCTTGTAGCCGCCGACGTCCTGGACGCGGACCAGGTAGGTGCCCGACTCCTTGAGGTCGGTGACGCCGAAGTGACCGCAGCCGGTTGCGGTCGACCGGTCGATCGCGCGGCCGCTCGGTGCGATCAGCGCGACGGCGAACGTCCCCGGGTGCGGGCAGGTGCCGCCGGCGTCCATGCGGAACGCCTCGCCCGCCTGGAGCTGGATCCGGAACTCGTCGACAGCGAACCGACGGTCCAGCGACCCGGACGCGGTCGAGTCGATCGTGAGCGTGGAGGTGGTCTCCGCCGGCGCCGTGATGAGTGCCTCGTTGACGGTCCCGCCGATCTGGGTCGCCACCAGGGCGGTGTTGTCGGCGAAGGCGTCGTCGCCGGTCACCGCGACGTCGAGGATGCACTGCTCGAGGCCCCAGCCCGTGACCAGGCCCTGCGCCTCGCAGGTCGTCTGCGCAGCCGTCGTCGCGCTTGCCGGGAGGGTCGCGATCGCGGGGATGGCGTCCGGCCGGATCGGGAGCCGGACCGAGTCCGGCAGGGTGCGGCGGAACAGGGACGCGGATCCGGTCACCCGCCAGCTGGGACCGAGCACGCCGTAGACCTGGTCGAGGTCGGCCGGGTCGGTGATGACGGTTCCGTCGCGGGCAGTCAGGTCGTCGGCCCCGTCACCGTTGGCGTTGCCGAGCAGGCCGCGGATGTCGGCCTTGCGGGCGTCGCTGAGGGTGAGGTTGGCGTAGGCGTAGCTCGCCTTCGGGCCCACCGCGAGCCGGGTGCCGTCGGGCCACTGGACGATGCGCTGGGTCCCGCCGATGTCGTGACGGGTCGGGTCGAGGAAGACGGTCGCGCCGCCGGGGAGACTGGTGGGGGTCGTCGTCACGGTGAGCGGGGTGCCGTCGAGGGTCGCCGGCATCGGAGCGTGGGCGTCGGTGCTCCTCGTGTCGCCGAACGCGATCACCGAGTCGCCGACCCGGGCGGCCACGCCGCGGTTGTAGGAGATGGACCGCGGGAGGTAGGCGTCCGGGTTCCGGGCGAAGCGGAACTGCACCTCGAAGTCACCGCTCGCGTCGCGCGCGGCGATGTAGTCACCGGCAGCGTTGAAGTCGTAGAGCGTGTGGTCGAAGGTCATCAGGTGCGGGTCGCCGAGGGACCCGCCGCTGCCCGGGTCGCGCGGGCCGTTGTCGGGCGCGTCGCCGCCGTCAGGGCCACCGCCACCGCCGCCACCGCCACCGCCGGGGTCGTCCGGCGAGTCGCAGGCGTCCCCGAGGCCGTCACCGTCGCTGTCGCTCTGCGTCTCGTTGTAGATCCCGGGGCAGTTGTCGAGGACGTAGTCGGCGCCGGCCCACGGCTCGAAGTCCGGCCACTTGTCCCCGTCGGGGTCGTTGTCCGGGTAGCCCTTGGTCACGTCGACCTCGCGTGTCACGTCGACGGTCGCGCTGTCCAGCAGCGGGGCGGCGTAGGTCCCCGAGCCGTCGGACAGCTGGGTCTTCTCGAGCCGGCTGAGCTGGGTGGTGACCAGCGCCTCCTGCAGCCAGTTGCCGAGGTTGCCCGGGCAGAAGTCGGCACTGTCGTGCACGATCAGCTTGCCGTTGATGACGGCGGTGACCTTCTTCAGCGCGCCGAAGGCGGTGACGGTCGGGTCCAGCCGGACCGTCGCGTCCAGCTTGCGCTCGTCGGGCTCGAAGTTGAGCACGTCGGGCGCGTTGCCGACACCGCCGGCGATGTTGGCCGGGGTGGTGAAGGTGTAGATGTACTCGATGTCGAGCTTGGCCAGGTCGGCCCCGAACGTGGTCAGCGGGACCGTCGTCGGGCTGCTCGGTGGGCCGAGCGCGGGCCCGCCGTTCTTCACGATCGCGAGCCCGACCTTCGCCCTGACGCCGTCGAGGGCAAGGCTCGCGGCGGAGTCGTCCTTGAACTCGTCGAGGGCCGACTGCTCCTGGACCTCGTAGCGCCCGAACGTCGGGTTGCCGCCGGCCAGGTAGGCGGACCAGACGTTCGCCGCGTCGTCGCCGATCTTCGCGCGGATGTAGGGGACGAGCGTGCCCCGGTAGAAGAGGCGGAGGGCCGCAGCCTTGGTGAGGTTGGTGTACGGCGTGCAGGCGACGCCCACCTCGTCGGAGGTGTGGAACTCCTCGCCCTGCACGCGCGTGAGCTGGATCGTGAGGCCGTCCGCGGTCGTCGTCGCGGGGATGAGGCGGGCGGCGCCGGTGGCGGGGTCGACGCCGAAGACCCGGGCGTCGTCCCCGGCCACGGCGGGGTCGAACGTCACCGTGATCGGCGCGGCGAAGGTCGTGCTCGGCGAGATGTCGACGAACGGCAGCCCGTAGGCGTCGAGCGGCCCGCTGAACATGAGCGGGGTGAACGAGAGCGCGGTGGGCTCGTCGACGGCGCCGGGCGGGATGTCGACCGACCAGCCGGTGCCGGACGCCTCGCCGCCCAGGTCCGGGGTGACCGTGATCGGGGCGGCGAGCTGCTGCAGGACGACGTCCGCCGCGCCTCCTGCACTGAGGGCCATCGAGTCCAGGTGCCCGGCGGCCGACGCACGGACGACGACGCTGCCCTTCGGCAGGCCGGTCAGGGTGTAGCTGCCGTCGCCGACCGTCGTGGTGCTCCGCGGTCCGGAGGACACCGTCGCGCCCACCACCGGGGCGCCGTCCTGGTCGACGACGCGCCCGCTGACCTGGCTGTCCCCGGTCGTGACCAGCTGGCGGACGGTGGCCGTCGCGCGGAGGACGCCGGATGCGGTCGCGACCCGGGCGACCAGCTTGTTGGAGACCCCGAGGTCCAACGGCACCCGGACGGCGAAGTAGCCCTTCTTGCCGGCCTTCACGCTGGCGGGAGCGGCACCGCCGGACACGACGACGGTCGCTCGCGCCGGACCCTGGCCCTTGAGCTTGACGGTGGTCGCCTCGGTCGTGGCCGGCGCGTGCACCGACAGGCCGCTCGCCCCGCGGGGGCTGCCGGTGGCCGGGTCGCCCGGCGACGGGTTGCCGAGGGCCGGCGCCCGCACGAGCGCAGCCAGCAGGGCCAGGAGAAGGACGGTCGACGTGGTGACCAGGAGACGACGCAGCACGGCAGCACCTCACCTTCGGAGGTCATCCAGTCTGTGGAATAGCGGGGGCGCCCGTGCAGTTCTGTCAATAGTTTCGCTTTCAACTATCTAGCGACCGGAGGGACCGGCATGCAGATCGGCATCTTCACCGTCGGCGACGTGACGACGGACCCCACGACCGGGACGACCCCCACCGAGCACGAGCGGATCAAGGCCACCGTCGCCATCGCGAGGAAGGCCGAGGAGATCGGTCTCGACGTGTTCGCCACCGGCGAGCACCACAACCCGCCGTTCATCGCGTCCGGCCCGACCACCACGCTGGCCTACATCGGGGCCCAGACCGAGCGGATCATCCTGTCCACCGCGACGACGTTGATCACGACGACCGACCCCGTGCTGATCGCCGAGGACTACGCCAAGCTCCAGCACCTCACCGACGGCCGCGTCGACCTGATGATGGGCCGCGGCAACACCGGCCCGGTCTACCCGTGGTTCGGCAAGGACATCCGCCAGGGGATCAACCTCGCCATCGAGAACTACGCGCTCCTCCACCGGCTCTGGCGCGAGGACGTCGTGGACTGGGAGGGCCGGTTCCGCACGCCGTTGCAGGGCTACACCTCCACGCCGCGGCCGCTGGACGGCGTACCTCCGTTCGTGTGGCACGGCTCGATCCGCAGCCCCGAGATCGCCGAGCAGGCGGCCTACTACGGCGACGGCTTCTTCCACAACCACATCTTCTGGCCGGCGTCGCACACCGCTCAGATGGTCGCGCTCTACCGCAAGCGGTGGGAGCACTACGGCCACGGGCCGGCGGACACCGCCATCGTCGGGCTGGGCGGCCAGTTCTTCATGCGGCGCAACAGCCAGGACGCGACGAACGAGTTCCGGCCCTACTTCGACAACGCGCCGGTCTACGGCCACGGGCCCTCGCTCGAGGACTTCACCGAGCAGACGCCGCTGACGGTGGGCTCGCCCCAGCAGGTGCTCGAGCGCACCCTGTCGTTCCGCGACTACGTCGGCGACTACCAGCGCCAGCTGTTCCTCGTCGACCACGCGGGACTCCCGCTCAAGACCGTGCTCGAGCAGCTGGACCTGCTGGGTGAGATCCTTCCGGAGATGCGCAAGGGCTTCGCCGAGGGCCGGCCCGCGCACGTGCCCGACGCGCCGACGCACGGCTCGCTGGTCGCCGCGGCCGGCGGGGAGAAGGACTCGACCGTCTACGCCGCCCCCGACGCGGCGACCGGCACCAGCGACCGTGCGGACCTGGAGGAAGTGCTGTGAAGAAGATCGTCGTGGTGACGGCGGGGCTCTCGGTCCCGTCGTCGACCCGCCTGCTCGGGGAGGCGGCTGCCCGTGCCGTGGAGTCGCGCGGCACCGACGTCGACGTCTCGTACGTCGAGCTGCGGCCGCTCGCCCACGCCCTGGCCGACCACCTGCTCACCGGGTTCCCCTCGGGCGACCTCGCCGCGGCGATCGACGCGGTGGGGCGCGCCGACGGGCTGGTCGTCGTCACCCCGGTCTTCGCGGCGTCGTACTCCGGGCTGTTCAAGACGTTCTTCGACGTGCTGGAGCCCGGCACGCTCGACGGCACGCCGGTGCTGGTCGCGGCGACCGCGGGCACGGCGCGGCACAGCCTGGTCCTCGACCACGCGCTGCGGCCGCTGTTCTCCCACCTGCGGGCGGTCGTGGTGCCGACCGGCGTGTTTGCGGCGTCCGAGGACTTCGGCGCCACGGCCGACGGCTCGCTCCGCAAGCGGGTCGAGCGCGCCGCCGGCGAGCTCGCCGCGCTGCTCGGCGTCGGCGCCGACGAGTCGGTGCCGCGCCGCGGCACGGCCGCGGACGAGCAGGCAGAGGTCGTCCCGTTCGAGCAGCTGCTGCGCGAGGCGGGTGGCGGCTCGACCCGCTAGTCGGGCGCCGGCTCGTAGTGGGCGAAGGTGCGGGAGAACGTGCCCGCGCCGTGGGTCATCGCGCGCAGGTCGATCGAGTAGCGGACCAGCTCGCGCTGGGGGACGTGGGCCCGGACGACCGTGCGGTCGGCGAGCTGCTCGGTGCCGAGCAGCCGGCCGCGCCGGGCGGACAGGTCGCTCATGACCGACCCGACGAGGTCCTCGGTGACCAGCACGGCGACCTCGTCGTAGGGCTCGAGCAGCGCGATCGACGCCTGCTCGGCGGCGTCGCGCAGGGCGAGCGCCCCTGCGGTCTGGAAGGCCATGTCCGAGGAGTCGACGCTGTGGGCCTTGCCGTCGACGAGCGTGACCCGCAGGTCGACCAGCGGGAAGCCGTCGCGCACGCCGCGCTCCATCTGGGCGCGCACACCCTTCTCCACGCTCGGGATGAACTGCCGGGGCACCGCGCCGCCGACGACCTTGTCGACGAACTCGAACCCGCTGCCCTCGGGCAGCGGCTCCACCTCGATGTCGCAGATCGCGTACTGGCCGTGGCCGCCGGACTGCTTCACGTGCCGGCCGTGCCCCTTCGAGGAGGTCGTGAAGCACTCGCGCAGCGGGATCACGACGTCCCGGGACTCGACCGAGACGCCGTAGCGGTGCCGTAGCCGGTCGAGCGCGACGTCGGCGTGGGCCTCGCCCATCACCCAGAGCACCAGCTGCCCGGTCTCCGGGTTCTGCTCGACCCGCAGGCTCGGGTCCTCCGCGGCGAGCCGGGCGAGCGCGGGGGAGAGCTTGTCCTCGTCGGAGCGGGTGGCCGCCTCGATCGCCACGGGCAGCAACGGGTCCGGCAGGGTCCACGGCCGCAGCACCCGCGGCTCGTCGGGCGTGGAGAGCGTGTCGCCGGTCTCGGCGCGGGTCAGCTTGCTGACCACCGCGATGTCACCCGCGACGACGTGCGTCGCGATGGCCTGCTGGCCCGCCGACGGATAGGCGACCGCGCCGATCCGCTCGTCCTCGTCGTGGTCCTCGTGCCCGTCGGCCCCGAAGCTGGAGAAGTGCCCGGAGACGTGGACCGCGCTGTCGGGGTCGAGCGTCCCGGAGAAGACGCGGACGACGCTGACCCGGCCGAGGTAGGGGTCGCTGGTGGTCTTGACGACCTCGGCGACGAGCGGGCCGTCCGGGTCGCAGGTCACCGGCGGCGCGCTGCCACCGGCCGGGGTGAAGACCTCCGGCGGCACGTGCTCGGCCGGCGCGGGGAACGCCCGGACGCACAGGTCGAGCAGCTCGGGGAGCCCGGCGCCGGTGGTCGCGCACACGGGCACGAGCGGGAACAGCGTGGCACGGGCGATGGCCTTCTCGAGGTCGTCGACGAGGAGCTTCTCGTCGATCTGCTCGCCGCCGACGTAGCGCTCCATCAGGGTCTCGTCCTCGGACTCCTCGATCACCGCCTCGATCAGCTCGCCCCGGCGCGGGTCGTCGGTCTGCGCCTCGAGCAGGCTGGTGACGGTCTCGCCGTCGGTGACGTACGCCGGCAGCACCTTGTCGCCGAACGCGGCCTGGGCCGAGCGGAGCAGGGTGTCGGCGTCCGCCCGCGCGTGGTCGAGCTTGGTCACGACGACGGCGCGCGGCATCCCGACCGCGTCGCACTCCCGCCACAGCTCCCGGGTGGAGTCGTCGACCGCCTCGTTGGCCGCGACGACGAACAGGGCGCAGTCGGCGGCGCGCAGGCCGGCGCGGACCTCTCCCACGAAGTCGGCGTAGCCGGGGGTGTCGACCAGGTTGATCTTGATGTCCTGGTGGAGCAGCGGGGTCACGGTGAGCGCCACCGACCGCTCCTCGACCGGAGCCGCGCGCCCGCCCGCCAGGGCGTTCACCAGCGAGGTCTTGCCTGATTGCCCGGGCCCGACCAGGACCACGTTGCGGATCCGGTCGGGCCCTGGCGCCGCCAGGTCGGAGTCGGCGGCCTTCCTGGAGTTCTTGTCGGCCATGGACCTACCAAACTCCGATGCACCGCCGACCACAAGAGGTCGAAAGCCCCTAAGCCTGGTAGGTGCCCATCACGACGCCACGGGCGAGGCCCTTGAACGCCATCATGCAGGCGACCTGGGTCGTCGGTGTCCCTGCCTCGACGCCGAGGGTCTCCTCGCCGACGGCGTGCACGGCGAAGTAGTAGCGGTGCGGCATGTCGCCGGCGGGCGGCGCGGAGCCGTCGTACTTGTTGGCGCCGAAGTCGTTGCGCAGGTGGAAGGCGTTGCCGGGCAGCGACCCGTCGCTCGCGCCGGCGCCCGCCTCGAGACTGGTGACGTCGGCCGGGATGTCGACGACCATCCAGTGCCACCACCCCGAGGGGCTCGGTGCGTCGGGGTCGTAGCACGACACGACGTAGCTCTTCGTGCCCTCCGGACCGGGCTCCCACGACAGCTGCGGCGAGGTGTTGCCCCCCTCGTAGATCAGGTCGTCCTTGAGGGGCTGGCCGGCGTCGATGTCGTCGCTCGTGAGGGTGAGCGACGGCAGGCTGGTCATCAGGTCGTAGGGCTCGGGGGAGACCGGGCGGTCGAGGGACATGGGCGACTCCTTCGCGAGAGGGGGAGGCAGCACAGGTTTGTGTCGCTGTCGAACCTAGTCCGCGTGGTGAGTCCGGCACAGTGCGACGCAGCCGCAGCGTCGATGATGGTGCCCATGGAGTCTGCGCCGTACCTCTCGGGTCTCCGCCTGGCCGGCCGCCGCGTGCTGGTCGTCGGCGGGGGCAACGTCGCGCAACGCCGGGTGCCGCAGCTGATCGGAGCCGGCGCCGCGGTGGAGGTCGTGTCACCGGAGGTGCGGCCCGCGATCGAGGGGCTGGCCACGGCCGGCGAGATCGTCTGGCACCGCCGCGGGTTCGAGGACGGCGATGTGACCGGGGCGTGGTACGTCGTCGCGGTCACCGACGACCGGGCGGTGAACGACCGGGTGAGTGCCCTCTGCGAGGAGCACCGCGTGTTCTGCGTGCGCTCCGACGACGCCACGCAGGGGACGGCGTGGACCCCGGCGGTGGGACGGCACTCCGGGGTGACGGTCGCCGTGCTGGGGAACCGCGAGCCGCGCCGCTCCGCCGCCCTGCGCGACGAGATCCTCGAGGGCCTGCGCGAGGGGACGATCGCGGCGCCGCACGACCGCGGCACGCCCGGCGTGACGCTGGTCGGCGGCGGACCGGGCGACCCGGAGCTGATGTCGGTCGCCGGTCGCCGCGCCCTGATGGAGGCCGACGTCGTGGTCGCGGACCGGTTGGCGCCGCGCGAGGTGCTCGGCGACCTCCCGTCGGACGTCGAGCTGGTCGACGTCGCGAAGCTGCCCCGCGGCCGGTCGGCGCAGCAGGAGGAGATCAATCGCGTCATCGTCGAGCACGCCCTTGCGGGCAAGCGCGTGGTGCGCTTCAAGGGCGGTGACAACTTCGTCTTCGGCCGCGGCTACGAGGAGGTCATCGCGTGCCGCGAGGCCGGCGTGCCGGTGACGGTGATCCCCGGGCTCACGTCGCCGGTGGCGGTGCCCGCGGTCGCCGGCATCCCGGTGACCCACCGGGGCATCACCCACGAGTTCACGGTCGTCTCCGGCCACCTGCCCCCGGGGCACCCCGAGTCGCTGGTCGACTACGACGCGCTCGCCCGGATGAACGGCACGGTCGTGCTGATGATGGGCGTCGAGAACGCACCGCTCGTGGCCAAGGCGTTGGTCGCCGGCGGTCGTGACGCCGGGACCCCGGTGGCTGCGATCTGCGACGGGACCATGCCCACCCAGCGCACCGTGCTCGCCACCCTCGGCACGCTCGAGGCGCGGCTCGTCGAGGAGCAGGTCCGGCCGCCCGCGATCATCGTGATCGGCGAGGTGGTCCGGGTCGCCCACCCGGACGCGTTCTGACCCCGATGGCGCACCTGGTCGAGGTCGGCAGCGCCGAGGACCCGCGGCTCGCGGACTACCGCGACCTCCGCGACGTCCAGCTGCGCAGGAACCTCGAGGCCGAGCACGGGTTGTTCCTCGCGGAGGGGGAGAAGGTCGTCCGGCGCGCGGTCGAGGGCGGCTTCACGCCGCGCTCGTTCCTGATGGCGCCGCGCTGGCTGGACGGCCTCGCCGACGTCCTCGCCTCCTCCGACGCCCCGTGCTACGTCGTCTCCGAGGCCCTGGCCGAGGAGGTGACCGGCTTCCACGTCCACCGCGGCGCGCTGGCGTCGCTCGAGCGCCGCCCGCTGCCGGCGGTGGAGGACGTGCTCGCCGGCGCGCGCACGGTCCTGGTGCTCGAGGACATCGTCGACCACACCAATGTTGGCGCGATCTTCCGCAGCGGTGCCGCGCTCGGGTTCGACGCCGTGCTGCTCGCGCCGCGCTGCGCCGACCCGCTCTACCGGCGGTCGATCAAGGTCGCGATGGGTGCGGTGTTCAGCGTGCCGTGGACCCGGCTGCCGGACTGGTACGACGCCCTTCCGTCGCTCTCGGGCGCGGGATTCACGACGGTCGCGCTGACCCTGGCGGCGGACGCCGTACCGATCGAGGAGGCGGTTGCCGGCCTCGACCGCGTGGCCCTCGTCCTCGGGTCCGAGGGGCACGGCCTGTCCGAGCGCTGGGAGCGGTCCGCCGACCGACGCGCGGTCATCCCGATGGCGGCGGGGGTCGACTCGCTCAACGTGGGTGCTGCCGCTGCCGTGGCGTGCTACGTGACCGCCGGACGCTGAGCCGGTCCCGGGCTTAACCTTCAGGCATGCGCTCCCTCCGCCTCGCCGCGCTCCCGTGCCTCGCCCTGGCCGTCGCGGCCACCCTCGCCGCCTGCTCCTCGGACGACGGCGACGACGCGAGCCCGAGCCCGTCCTCCAGCTCGGCCCCCGAGTCGTCGCCGGCCTCCTCCGCCCCGCCGACCACGCCGGTGGCCGATCCCGTCGCTGCGGTCGAGGGGTGCCTCGCCGGCGCCGACCTCACCTCCGAGCCCGAGGACGACCCGCGGTTCGGGGCACTCGCCGAGATCCAGGTCGACGTGTCGGGCAACTCCGACTTCGTCGGCGTGTTCGTCTACGCCACCCCGGAGGACGCGACCCAGCACGAGCAGGAGCTCGTGGATGCCGGCTCCTCGGGCACCGAGATCGTCGGCACGGTGGTCCTGTCGGGCGCCGACACCCAGCCCGGCTCAGGGGCGGAGGGCGTCGCGGGCGTCCGCGCCTGCGCCGCCGCCACCGTGGAGTGACTCAGGTCGGCCACTCCGCCGGGTAGTCCGGTGCGGCCTTGTCGTGGGCCTTGTCGAGCTTCTTGCGCTGCCGGGTCGGCAGCCGGTCGCCGAAGACCGTCCCGAGCGTGTGGTCGGTCTCGTGCTGCAGGCACCGCGCGAGCAGGCCGTCGCCCTCGAACCGGACGGGCTGACCGTCCAGGCCGGTGCCCTCGACCGCCGCGAAGTCCGGGCGCGGGCACGGCGCGAACGCGCCGGGGAAGGACAGGCACCCCTCGTCGCCGTCGTCGAGGCTGCGGTCCTTGCCCTCGGGCAGCGTGAGGACGGGGTTGCAGACGACGCCGACGGTGCGCCGGCCGCTCGCGTCGGGGCAGTCGAAGACGAACACCGCGAGGTCGACGCCGATCTGGCACGCCGCGAGACCCACGCCGTCGGCGGCGTACATCGTGGCCGTCATGTCGGCCGCCAGGGCGCGCAGCGCGTCGTCGTACGTCGTCACCGGCTGCTGCGGCCGGTGCATCACGGCCTCGCCCCACCGGGTCATCGGGCGGACCGTGCCGCCGCCGGGCAGGGGGCCGTACGGCGCCAACGGCTGCTCTTCGGGCTCCTCGGACATGCGGCGGAGCATAGGCAGACGCGCAGCGTCGAGACGACGGGGGTTCTGTGACCTGCCCCACCCCGATCCGGACGCAGAAGGTGTAGCGCGGAGTGTAACTCGCAGTTACATTGGCAGCATGTCCCTGATCAGCAACCTCAAGCCGGGCGGCAAGCACGGGGTTCCGAGCAACGAGAGCCGTGATCCCATCGGCTTCCTCGTGGCCGGCCTCAACAAGCTCGCCCAGAGCGACCTCATCGACAAGGTCGGCCTGCGCAAGCAGACCGAGCAGGCCGTCTTCACCGTGACCCGCACCGGGTTCAAGACGATGACCCAGGCCAGCCGCACGTTCGCGAAGGCCGGCAAGAAGGGCCAGCCGGGCTCGCGGCCGGCGAAGGCGCCGTCGACCGGTGTCTTCGACCTGACCCCGACCGAGGACGAGCAGATGCTCGTCGACGTCGTGTCCGAGTTCGCCGAGGAGGTCGTGCGGCCCGCCGCCGCCGAGGCCGACAAGGAGTGCGCCGCTCCCGACGAGCTGCTCAAGTCCAGCCTCGAGATCGGCCTGCCGATCCTCGGGCTCCCCGAGGACCTGGGCGGCATCTCCGAGGAGCGCTCGGCCATGGCCGGCACGCTCGTCGCCGAGGCGCTCGCCAAGGGCGACATGGGCCTCGCCGTCGCCACGCTGGCGCCCGGCTCGGTCGCGACCGCGATCGGCCTGTGGGGCACCGACCAGCAGCAGCAGACCTACCTGCCGGCGTTCTCCAGCGAGGACGGCTCGGTGCCGGCCGCGGCGCTCGCGCTCAACGAGCCGACCGTGCTGTTCGACGTTCTGTCCCCGGCCACGACGGCGACCAAGACCGCCGACGGCTACGTGCTCAACGGCACCAAGAGCCTGGTCGCGCGGGGCGCGGACGCCGAGCTCTTCGTCGTCGGTGCGCAGCTCGACGGCAAGCCGGTGCTGTTCCTGGTCGAGTCCGGCCAGGAGGGCATGACCGTCGAGGGCGACCCGGCCATGGGCGTCCGCGCGGCGGGGATGACCAAGCTCAACCTCGACGGGGTCAAGGTCCCCGCGGAGGCCGTGCTCGGCGAGACCGACGGGTCGACGTACGCCGAGTGCGTGCGCCTGTCCCGGCTCGCCTGGTGCGCGCTCGCGGTCGGCACCGCCCAGGCCGTGCTCGACTACGTGACGCCCTACGTCAAGGAGCGCGAGGCGTTCGGCGAGCCGATCGCGCACCGCCAGGCGGTGGCGTTCATGGTCGCCAACATCGCGATCGAGCTGCAGGCGATGCGCCTGCTGACCTACCGCGCCGCCTCGCGCGCCGCGGCGGGCAAGGACTTCTCGCGCGAGGTCGCGCTGGCCCGCAAGGCCTGCACCGACCGCGGGATGCAGATCGGCAACGACGGCGTCCAGCTGCTCGGTGGCCACGGTTACGTCAAGGAGCACCCGGTGGAGCGGTGGTACCGCGACCTGCGTGCGATCGGGATCATGGAAGGGACGGTGCTGGTCTGATGGCCATCAACCTCGAGGTTCCCAAGAAGCACCGGGTGCTGATCGACCAGGCCCACCAGGTCGCGATGAACATGCTGCGGCCGATCTCCCGCAAGTACGACATCGCGGAGCACGAGTACCCCAAGGAGCTCGACACGCTCGCGGCGATGATCGACGGGCTCAACGAGTCCGGGGCCAGCGAGGGTGCCGGCGCGACCGGCGTCCGCCGGGACACCACCGGTGACGACAAGACCGTCAAGAACGGCGCCAACATGGCCTCGGTGACCTCCATCGCCGAGATGTGCTGGGGCGACGTCGGTCTGCTGCTGTCCTTCCCGCGCCAGGGGCTGGGCAACTCCGCGATCGCCTCGGTGGCGAACGACGAGCAGCTCGAGCGGTTCAAGGGCACCTGGTCGTCCATGGCGATCACCGAGCCCAGCTTCGGCTCCGACTCCGCGCAGGTCTCGACCACCGCGGTGCTCGACGGCGACGAGTACGTCATCAACGGCGAGAAGATCTTCGTCACCTCCGGCGAGCGGTCCGACTCCATCGTCGTGTGGGCCACGCTGGACAAGTCGCTGGGTCGCGCCGCGATCAAGTCGTTCGTCGTCACCAAGGACATGCCCGGGGTGAAGGTCGAGCGGCTCGAGGAGAAGCTCGGCATCCGGGCCTCCGACACCGCGGTGATCACGTTCACCGACGTGCGCGTCCCCAAGGAGAACCTGCTCGGCTCCCCGGAGATCAACACCGAGCAGGGCTTCGCCGGCGCGATGGCGACGTTCGACAACACCCGCCCGCTCGTTGCCGCGATGGCCGTGGGCTGCGCCCGCGCCGCGCTCGACCTCACCCGCGACCTGCTGAAGCAGGCCGGCATCGAGATCGACTACGACAAGCCGGCCAACCTGCAGCACGCCGCCGCCGCGCGGTTCCTGCAGCTGGAGTCGGACTGGGAGGGCGGGCGGCTGCTCACCCTCCAGGCCGCCTGGATGGCCGACAACCGCAAGCCCAACTCGCTCGAGGCCTCGATGGCCAAGGCGAAGGCCGGCCGGGTCGGCTCCGACGTCACGCTGTCCTGCGTCGAGCTCTGCTCGTCGGTCGGCTACAGCGAGGCCGAGCTGCTCGAGAAGTGGGCGCGCGACTCCAAGATCCTCGACATCTTCGAGGGCACCCAGCAGATCCAGCAGCTGATCGTGGCCCGCCGCGTGCTCGGCCTCTCCAGCTCCGAGCTGAAGTAGTCCCGGCACCCGATCAGGGCACCACCCGCCGAGCCGGCTCGAGATCGAGCCGGCTCGGCGCGTTTTTGGACCGGTCTTCCGCGTGACAATCCGCGTCCGCGCCGCGAACGAAGAACAGACATGCGGTTCGAGGACGTCTACCGGGAGCACGTCACGCCCCTGTGGCGCTACGTGCGCCTGCGCGTGCCCTCCGACGGAGATGCAGAGGACGTGGTGATGGTTGTCTTCGAGAAGGCGCTCGGCTCCTGGGAGCGCTACGACGCGAGCCGGGGCGGGGTGGGTGGCTGGCTCACCGGGATCGCGCGGCACGCCATTGCGGACTGGTGGCGCCGGCACGGCCGGGAGCTCCCGACCGACCAGGTGCCGGACTCGTGGGCGGAGGAGGACCCGGAGGGAGACGCCCTGCGCCTGGTGGCAGCCGACGAGCTGCGGCGACGCCTCGGCGTGCTCTCGGCGCGCGAGCGGGAGGCGATCGCGCTGCGGTTCGGCGCGGAGCTCAGCTCGGAGGAGATCGGCCGCGTCCTGGGCGTCTCGGCAGGGGCGGCCCGGATGCTGGTCCACCGGGCGGTCGGACGGCTGCGGGAGGTGATGGCGGATGAGCGATGAGTGGGACCTCGACCGCGAGATCGCGGAGGTGCTCGCCGGCGGCGCCACCCCGACGGACGACCCGGCCGTGCTGTGGCTTGCGGCTGCCGCCCGGCTGACGCCTCCTCCGCGCGTGGGCGAACGGGTCGACGCGCTGGTCGCGGACCGTGCGGCTGCGCCGCGACGCCGTGCGGTCGGACGACCGGGACCGTGGGTCGCTGCCGCGGCGGTCGCCCTCGGCGTCGCGTTCCTCGTGCAGGGCGTCGGCAGCATGGTCGCGGGCCGCTGGATCGCCGCGGGGATGGGGCAGGACTACGCCGCGGACGTCTTCTTCGAGCTCGGCCTGGCGATGGTGGCCGCCGGGACGTGCGCGGCCGCCGGCGCGGTCAGCCGGGCGTGGCTGCCCGTCTCGGTCCTCGTCTGCGCGCCGCTCGGGCTGGCGCTGGCGCTGCACGGCATCGGCGAGTTCGGCGAGTTCCCTGCGGGCGCCACCCTGCACACGCTCGAGGGCGCGCTCGCGGTCGCCTTCCTCGCTGCCTGGCTGGCCGAGGTCCGGTCGGGCCGCCCGCGGCGGGGCGCTAGATTCGCGGCGTGACCGAGCACCTGATCGTGGCCGCCACCGAGGCCGAGGCGAGCTACGTGCCGGACGGGCTGCCGGTGCTCGTGACCGGGATCGGCAAGACCGCGGCCGCCACGGCTCTCGCCCGCGCGCTGGCGTCGTACGGCGACCTGGCGGACCTCGAGATCGTCAACATCGGGACCGCGGGCTCCCTGCACGACCACCACGACGGCCTGTTCGAGCCCGGCACCGTGCTCAACCACGACATCAACGCCGACGCCATCCGCGCGCTGGGCTACGACCCCGAGGAGCGTCTCGACTGCGGCACCGGCTCCACCGGCGTGGTGCTCGCGAGCGGCGACATGTTCGTGTCCGACCCCGTCGTCCGCGCCCGGCTCGCCGAGCGCGCGGACCTCGTCGACATGGAGGGCTACGCGGTGGTCTACGCCGCCCGCCGCTTCGGCGTCCGCGTGCGGCTGGTCAAGCACGTCTCCGGCAACGCCGACGAGGGCGCGCGGGAGTGGCCGTCGCTGGTCGACCGCAGCGCCCGGGCCCTGGGGGAGTGGCTCGTCCACAACCTCGTCGACCCGGAGGTCCAGGCCGACGCCTGAGCGCGTCAGAAGTTTTTTCGCCGCTCCGAGAACCAGATCGCCCTGCGCTGCATCTGACGGGACATACAGCCGGTCCACACCGGCTCGGACACCCAACAAGGAGCAACCACCATGAACATCAAGCGCATCTCCACCATCGGTCTCGCCGGAGCGGGCACCGCCGCCGCCCTCACGTTCGCGTTCGCCGGCTCGGCCAGCGCCGTCACCCTCCACGGCAGCGGCTACGGCGACTACCTGACCGGCACCAACTACAGCGACACCATCTACGCCGGCCACGGTGCCGACACGATCGAGGGCTACGACGGTGCCGACGACCTGCACGGCGAGGGCGAGCGCGACTCGATCTACGCCGGCTACGGCGACGACTACGTGCACGGCGGCGCGGGCTACGACTACATCGAGCCCGACGAGGGCTACGACACGGTCGTCGCGGCACGCGGCAACGACGTGGTCTACGTCTGGAACGACGGCGAGACCGACTACATCTACTGCGGCCCCGGCTACGACACCGTGCAGTACGACTCCTACAGCGGGTTCGACTACAACGACGTGTTCTACGGCTGCGACAACTTCGTCGCGGTCTGACCGCAGCAGCCCCGCAGCCCCGGCCCGGAACCTCCGGGTCGGGGCTGTGCCGTGCCTGCGGCCCGGCCGGGGCGTCAGCCCCCGCCGAGCCCGCGACCGCTGCTCGCCCGCCGCCCGCGCACCACACCCACCAGGTCCTGGTGGACCGGGCCGTCCGCGGACCGGAGCCAGATCAGCGCGACCCGGGTGGGCTCGAGGTCGGTGACCGGGACCTGGACCACGTCCTTGCGGGCGTGCAGCCGGGCCACCGACATGGGGAGCACCACCACGCCCGTGCCGGCGGCGGCGACCTCGACGGCCTCCTGCGCGGACATCGGCGGGAACGCGAGCTGGGCGGCGGCCGGAACCCAGCCCGACCGGTGGGGACGGACCAGCTGCTCGTCGTCCAGGTCGGCGGTCGTGACCTCGTCGGCCGCCGCCACGAAGTGGTCACGCGATGCGACGACGACCTGGCGCTCGTCGTACAGGACCACGCAGTGGAGCGGCTCGGGGTGCTCCAGGTCGACCGGCAGGCGCGCGAGGCAGAGGTCGGCGCCGCCGTCGTCGAGCACCGCTCGCTGCCGGTCCTCGTCGACGGGCACGAGGTCGAGCGGCAGGTCGGGGTGGCGCTCCCGCCACACCCGGGCCCACTTGTCCGGGGTCGCACCGGGCACGAACGCGAGGCGAAGGCGGTCCACGACCGAGAACCCTAGTGCCGTGCCGACGGCGACGGCCGTCACGAGAAGCGTGACGGCAGGGCGGCGCAGGTGCATCCTTGTCGCGTGGCCCAGCACGGACCCGTGGTCCTGCTCAACGCGTCGTACGAGCCTCACGACGTCGTGTCGTTCCCGCACGCGGTCAAGATGCTGTTCCGCGGGGTCGCCGTGGTGCACGAGGCGGACGCGGACCGCCGGATCGGGCCGCACCCGTGGCCCAAGGTGGTCCGCCTCGTCCGCTACGTGGTCGCCACCTGGATGTACCGCCCGGCGGCCTACGGCCGCACCGCGGTCCTGCGCCGCGACGCGCACCGCTGCGCGTACTGCGGCGGGCACGCCGACACGATCGACCACGTGGTGCCCCGCTCACGAGGCGGGAGCTGGACGTGGCTCAACACGGTCGCCGCGTGCAACCGGTGCAACGGGCGCAAGGGCAACCGCACGCCCGCCGAGGCGGGCATGCGGCTGCGGTTCGAGCCGTGGGTGCCGACGCGGGTCGAGGTCACCGGCTGGGCGAGCCGGCGGTGACCGGCTCGCGCAGCAGGGTGACGTCGAACCAGACCTCGGACCCGTCGTCGCACCGGTGCAGGTCCACCAGGCGGCCGTCGCGCTCGTCGTAGCGGACGTGGTGCGACGTGCGGCCGAGCTCGCCAAGAGCGTCGGTCTCGTCGCTGACCCGCAGCACCGACCACGGCCGCTCGACGGTGCCGTCGCCGCTGCGCAGGATGGCCCGGGTGGCCATCCGGGCCAGCGTGCGCTCGCGGCCGGCGGCACGCTGCTCGCCGGTGTGCTCGTAGGCATCCGCGAGCAGGGTGTGCGTGCTCGGGCTGAGCATCGCGCCGGGCATCAGGTCGAGCAGCCGGGTGGCCAGCTCGTCGTACTCGCCGTTGCGGAGGTACGGCGCCGCGATCTGCTCGAGCGGCAGCTCCGGGTCGTAGTTGCCGCCGGCGGCGATCTGCTCGTGGACGGCCTGGAGCGTGTCGGCTCCGGGGGTGCGTAGGTAGCGTTCGACCAGGTCTGCGAACACGGTGCTCATGTGGGGGCCCCTTCCCGAGAAGTCGAGGCAAGCACGTCGACGCTACCGCTCCGCGGCACGGCCCGCGAGAGGCGTCCCCGATGCGGGATCCGGGGCTCCCCTTTGCTAGTGTTCCACCGCACTCGTCCGGGTGGCGGAATTGGCAGACGCGCTAGCTTGAGGTGCTAGTGCCCGTATTAGGGCGTGGGGGTTCAAGTCCCCCCTCGGACACCGATCGAGGACCAGGCTCCGGCCTGGTCCTTCGTCGTTTTCCGGGCGGACGCGACCGCTTCCTAGTCACGTCGGGCTATTGCTGACCGGAACGGCATCCGCTCTGATGGGCCCGGCTCGGCTGCGGGCCAGACTGATCGGAGCACAGCATGGGGATGCAGTCCGAGTCGGCAGTCGATGCTGCCGTGGAGCGGCAGGTCATCGCGGCCCTCGAGGCGCGGCTCGCGGTTCTCGAGCGGCAGGTCCGCCGGCGTCGGGGCCGGCGCCCCGCACGCGTGGCCGCGTTCGTCGCGGCCCTTGCCGTGGTGGTCGGGGGCGTCGCCTGGGCAGGTCCGTCGCCGCGGGCGGCGACCACCGACACCACTGCGGTGGATTTCGTGCCCCTGCCGGCCCACGCCGTCTACAGCGGGACCATCGGGCCGGGAGCGACGGTGTCCGTCGTGGTGATCGGCGGCGCCACGACGGTCCCGACCAATGCCCGAGCCGTGCAGATGACGGTGACGGCGAAGGGAGCAGCGGACGGCACGCTGACCTTCTCCCCGGCCGGGAACGCGGCTGGTGGGGGCGGGCAGCAGCTGCCGTTCACCGCCGGAGTCCTCGCGACCAGCACCGTCGCCGAGAACATCGGGCTGCGGAACCAGGTGTCGGTCACCAACTCCAGTGCCAAGGGCACGGCGGTGACGGTGAAGCTGGTCGGGTACTCCGAGCAGGTCACCGCGGGCGACATCAACGGCTCGGGTGGCGACGCAGGACAGGTCCTCACCAACGACGGCAACGGCGGGACGACCTGGAGCCCGGTCCCCGCGACCGGCATCAGCGGGGCGGGTGGCGCCGGGGGACAGGTCCTCACCAACGACGGCAACGGCGGAGCGACCTGGGGCCGGGTCGCCGCCACGGGGATCAGCGGCAGCGGCGGCCTCGTCGGCCAGGTGCTGATGAACACCGGGAGCGGTGCAGGCTGGGTGAACCTGCCGAGCCTCGCCTACGGCGCCTCGCCCGCCGGCTCCCAGGCCCTCCCCGTGAACGCGGACACCGTCGTCGCGTCGCAGACCGTGCCGGGCGGGGCGTACGTCGTCCTGTTCTCCGGGTCGATCCAGAGTGCGACCGCCGCCGACGTGGCGTGCACGATCGACTCACCCGGCGGCAACCACGCGGCGGTCGGCTACGCGACCGCGTCGGGCGGCAAGGGGCCGACCTACGCGATGCAGGGGCTGGTCCGCACCGCGGGCGGCACCGTGACCGTCCACTGCACGGCCCTCGGGGCCGGCGCGACGATGAACGGCGCGTCCCTCACGGTGGTCCAGGTGGGCGCCGTGGGCGGCAGGTTCGCCACCCCGCGACCTCAGGCGACCTGGTTGAGCCGGTAGCGGTGCAGCGCCTCGGCGATGGTGGCGTCGGTGAGGTGGTCGCAACCGGGGACGAGCAGCGGCGTGCCGTCCGGGCGCTCCACGACGTGCACCCGGCCGTGCAGCCACGAGGCCCGCGCGACCCGGTCGCAGCCGCCGACCTCCTGGTCGGCGAGCGAGCAGACCTCGAGGGTGGTGGCGTCCGCCAGCGTGCCCCGGGCCCGGGTGTCGGTGAACCGTGTGACGGTGCAGTTCGGCATGGCGCTCTCCGTTGAGTCGTGTCTCCTGTCCTTCGCATCGGCGGCGGCGACCGTCACCTGAGCCGGTGTGGTTGCTTCAGTCGACCAGCTCCCTGCCGATGGACGAGGCGTCAGCACTACTCCGACGGAGGTACCGGCGTGCGCGCCCCCATCACCCCAACCGGGATCGAGAAGACCTTCCGACCCGACCAGATCATCGTGTCCAAGACCGACCCTCAGGGCCGGTTGACCTACGTCAACGGGTTGTTCGCCGAGATCAGCGGCTACCCCGAGAGCGAGCTGATCGGGCAGCCGCACAACATCATCCGCCACCCGGAGATGCCGCGGTCGGTCTTCAAGCTCCTGTGGGAGCGGATCGCCGCCGGCGAGGAGATCTTCGCCTACGTCATGAACCTGAGCGCGGACGGCGGTCACTACTGGGTGCTCGCGCACGTCACCCCGACGTTCGACGACGCCGGCCGGGTCGTCGGCTACCACTCCAACCGGCGCACCGCCGACCGCGCCGCGATCGACCAGATCTCGGACCTCTACAGGCGGTTGCTGGCCGAGGAGCGCCGGCACCCCAACGCCCGCGCCGCCGGTGAGGCCGGCGCGGCGCTGCTCGCCGAGGAGCTCGAGCGGGCCGGGACGACGTACGACGAGTTCGTCTGGGAGCTCTCGCAGGAGAAGGAGGTGGCGGCATGACCGCCGTGCTGCCCGACCGCCCCACCGCGGCTCCCTCCGACAGCAGGGACACCGCCGCGCTCGAGGAGGAGCTGGCGACCTGCCGGGCGGCGCTCCAGGCCGTCACCCAGGTCTGCCGCGCCGCGGCCGCCGGCGACCTCGAGCCGCGCGTCCCCTACCTCGGCGAGGACCAGACGCTGGTCGCCGTGCGGGAGTCGCTCAACGGGATGCTCGACCTGACCGACGCCTACGTGCGCGAGTCGTCCGCGTCGCTCGAGTTCGCCAGCGAGAAGAAGTTCTTCCGCCGGTTCCTGGTGCGCGGCATGCTCGGCTCGTTCCGGGCCGGCGCCGTCACCATCAACACGGCGATCGGCGCGATGGCCGAGACGCAGGCCGAGCTCGAGGCCCAGGAGTCCCGCCGGCTCGAGCTCGCGTCCGCCTTCGAGGACGCCGTCCTCGGGCTGTCGGACCAGGTCGCCGCCGCCGCGGCCGAGATGGAGGCCTCGTCACGCAGCCTGGCGGCCACTGCGGAGGACACCGCGGGCCGCACCGCTCAGGTGACCGAGAACTCGGTGACCGCGTCGCACGCGGTGACCGTGGCCGCGGCCGCCGTCGAGCAGCTGGTCAGCACGGTCCGCTCGATCGAGGAGCAGACCGCCCAGTCCAACCGCGCGGGCGAGTCGGCCGTCGCAGAGGCCGAGGAGGTCCGCGCCACCGTGCAGGGCCTCGCGTCCGCGTCGCAGGAGATCGGCCAGGTCGTCAGCCTGATCAACCAGGTCGCCAGCCAGACCCGCCTCCTCGCGCTCAACGCCACCATCGAGGCGGCTCGCGCCGGTGAGTCGGGCAAGGGCTTCGCCGTCGTCGCCTCCGAGGTCAAGACGCTCGCGTCGGAGACCGCCGAGGCCACCAGCCGGATCGAGCAGCAGGTCGGCGCCATCCAGGCCGCCACCGGTGCCGCGGTCGAGGCGATCGAGGGCATCACGGGTGCCGTCCGCGGCATCGGCGAGAACGTCGGCGCGATCGCCCACGCGGTGGGGGAGCAGCGTCAGGCCGCCGCCGAGCTGAGCCGGACGACGACCGAGGCCGCGACCGCCGTGTCGGGTGTCAACGAGGACATCGGTGCGATCGGCTCCTCCATCGAGGCGACGAGCGCGGGCACGGCGCAGATGACCAACGCGTCGCTCGAGCTGTCGCGGCTGTCGACGAGCCTGCGGACCCACGTGGGCAACTTCCTGGAGGAGATCCGCTAGACCGGTCAGAAGAGCTGGGGCACGAACGTCTGCTCGTGCATCGGCGGGCGGATGTAGCTCTCCTCCCGCATCTCGGGCAGCTCGACCGGGTCAGGAGTGGCGTCGGCGTACGCGAACTGGCTCAGCAGGTGGGAGATGCAGTTGAGCCGGGCGGTCCGCTTGTCGTCCGACGGGACGACGTACCAGGGCGCGTGCTTGGTGTCGGTGAACTGGAACGTCGTGTCCTTCGCCATGGAGAAACGCACGTACAGCTCGTGCTCGGCGAGGTCCATGTCGGAGAGCTTCCACCGCTTGAGCGGCTTGGCGTTGCGGTCCTCGAAGCGCCGGCGCTGCTCCTCGTAGGACACCGAGAACCAGTACTTGATGACGATGATGCCGGAGCGCACCAGCATCCGCTCGAACTCCGGTGCGGTGCGCAGGAACTCCTGGTGCTCCTCCTCGGAGCAGAAGCCCATCACCCACTCGACGTTCGAGCGGTTGTACCAGGAACGGTCGAAGAGGACCATCTCGCCGGCCGCCGGCAGGTGCGCGATGTAGCGCTGGAAGTACCACTGGGTCCGCTCCCGCCCGGTGGGCTTCGGCAGGGCGACGACCCGCACCGTGCGGGCACTCGTCCGCTGGGTGATCCGCTGGATGACGCCGCCCTTCCCGGCCGACCCGCGGCCCTCGAAGATGACCAGCACCTTGAGGTCCTGCTGCTGGATCCAGTACTGCAGCTGGACGAGCTGCTTCTGGAGACGCTTCATCTCCTTCTCGTAGACCTTCTTCTTCAGCTTCCCGTCCTTGGTGTAGTCGTCGGGACTGCCCTCGTGCGGGACGAAGCCGACGTCGTCGGCGCCCTCGGGAAGCGTGGGTCGCATCGGGACCTCCAGGTAGGGGAGCGGAGCGGTTCGTCGGTGCCCTGCTGATCTGAAATTAGACGCGAGCGCTCCGAACCGCGGTCTACGTTGCCCGCGGGAGACCGAACGGGGGTTCTCATGTCCGACCCGCGCGTGCACGTCGTGCGACACCTCGGCGCCATCACTGCCGCGGTGACGCTCCTGCTGGCGGCCCTGGTTGCCGCGCCCGCACCGACGGCGTCGGGGCGCGAGGGCGGGGTGTGCGCGAGCGGTCCGGCGGACGGGCTGTCGGAGATCACCACCAGCGACGACGCGGTGCACAGCTACTACTGGAGGGTGCCGGCCACGGCCGCGCCCGTGACCGGCAGGCCGGTCCTGATCTGGTTGCACGGCGACGGCGGCACGGGTGCGGCGATGGCGCCCGGGTTCTGGCCCTCCAGCGACCCGGACGGCGCGATCATCGTGACGCCGAACGGCACGGACCAGACCTGGAACCACCGCGCGGGGGACGTGCCGGGCACGCCGTACGACAGCCAGTTCCTGAGCCGGATCATCGACGAGCTGACCGCGTGCCCCGAGGTCGACCCGTCCAAGATCTTCGTCGGCGGGTCCTCGCGTGGCGCGTTCATGCCCTACTACCTGCTCGAGCGCGCGTCGACGCGGGACCGGATCGCGGCCGTCGCCGTCAACGCGGGGCTGGTCTACTGCCAGGACGACGACCCGGAGTGCTCCGAGGACCCGTCGTCCGCGCGGTTCGAGAGCGATGCGCGGATCATCCACCTGCACGGGACCGACGACCGCTCTGTCAGCCCTGCCCCGACCGCGAGGTTCCACAACCCGGTCGACTGGAGCGTCGACTGGCGGGTCTTCTGGCCGATGAACAGCTGGGCCCAGCACAACGGGTGCTGGAATCCCGATCTCACCGGGGGAGCGAACAACGGCGTGCTCCGTGAGACCTACGGCGTCCAGGGCCGCACGGCGCGCGTCTACGACCTCACCGGGCACGGTGCGAGCTGCGACGACTACCAGCTGGTGCTGGTCACCGACGGCGGGCACGTGATCGACGGCCAGGAGGCGCGGATCTGGGCGTTCCTGATGGACCGGCCGTTCACCGAGCCGCCGGTCGCCGCGTCCTGCGACGGTCGGTCAGCGACCATGGTCGGGACGCCCGGCGACGACACCCTCGTCGGCACGGACGGTCCCGACGTGATCGCCGGGCTCGCCGGCGCCGACGTCATCCGCGGCCTCGGCGGCGACGACCGGCTGTGCGGCGGTGCCGGGAACGACCGGATCGTCGGTGGGGGAGGCGCCGACCGCCTGCTCGGCCAAGGCTGGTGGGACACCCTCCTCGCGCGGGACGGCCAGGTCGACCGTCGCATCGACTGCGGGTCGGGCGGCGACCCGAGGCCGAAGCGCGACGCCGACGACCCGCACCCGATCAGCTGCACGTCCTGACCGGCTGGGCTCGACGCTCGGGTCGGCGCGATCAGGGGCGCAGGCCCCAGTCGCGCAGGGCGACCTCGGGGTCGACGGCGTCGCCGCCGTGCGGGTGCACCTCGAGGTGCAGGTGTGGGCCGGTCGTGTTGCCGCTGGTGCCGATGGCACCGATGACCTGGCCGGGCTCGACCTCGTCACCCACGGCGACGTCGACGTCGGACTGGTGGCAGTACCAGAGGAGCGTGCCGTCGTCGGTGCGGACGACGGTCTTGAGACCGTAGGAGCCGTCGTAGGCGCTGGAGACGACCGTGCCCGCGGTGACCGACCGGATCGGGGTCCCGTACGGCGCCGCGAAGTCCAGCCCGGTGTGCACGCTCGCCCAGAGGCCGCTCTGGTCCCCGAAGCGTCCGGTGAGGACGTAGTGGTCGACCGGCAGCGAGTCCGGGATCGGCCGCAGGGTCTCGCCGTGCTGGAAGCGGATCTTCGGGACCGGCGCGGACGCGGCCGGCGCGAGGTCGGCGGTCGTGGCGAACGCGGGGGTCAGGGAGGCGCCGGCCAGCGCGAGTCCCACCAGGGACGGCACGGCGAGCAGGGTCAGCTTGCTGGGCATTCTCGGGTCCTTCACTCGAACGGCTCTGCGCTCGGACGGTGCTTGCTTTTGCAAGCGCGAGCAAGCAACAGTGCGCCAGACGAGCACCGCCGGTCTCAAGTCGGGCGCGCGCCGGGTGTGACCGGGGCCGCAGGAACCTGTTCTCGTTCACGCTCGGGCGGGGCCATTCCTGGGACGGAAGTCACAGGTAGGTCACGGCGCGGAAATGGGGACCCTTCCGGGACCAAGGTCCCCGTAGCGGGATCCGCAGCGGTCGCGTTGAGAGGGCATGAACGCCGCAACCACCCGCATCCCGCAGGCCACCCTGCGCGAGGAGTGGTCGGCGACGTACGTCGCGTGGCGGGGCAACTTCCCTCCCAGCGCGGCTCCCGCCCCCGTCACCGCGACGACGGCGACCCGGCCGGAGCGCAACGGCCGGGTCGCCGAAGCGCTCCTGCGACTGGCCTCGGACCCCCGGGCCACCGCTGCGGAGCGGGCCCTCGCCGCACGGAAGGCCGCAGACCTGCTCGTGTCAGGATGAGCGCATGGCGGGGCTCTCCAGCGACACCACGTCGGATCCGGGGCACGACCCCGCAGGCGAGGTCGTGGACCTCTGCCGGGACCTGATCCGGATCGACACCTCCAACTACGGCTCCGAGGACGGGCCGGGGGAGCGCAAAGCGGCCGAGCACGTCGCCGGCCTCCTGGAGGAGGTCGGGATCGAGGCCCGCATCTTCGAGAGCGAGCCGGGCCGGGCGAGCGTCGTCGCGCGCTGGGGCGGCACGGGTGACCGCTCGGACGCGCTGCTCGTCCACGGCCACCTCGACGTCGTTCCGGCGGCTGCCGAGGACTGGCAGGTCCACCCGTTCAGCGGGGAGGTCCAGGACGGCTACGTCTGGGGCCGCGGGGCGGTCGACATGAAGGACTTCGACGCGATGCTGCTCTCGGTGGTGCGCGCCCGGCAGCGCGCCGGCCGGCCGCCGGAGCGGCCGGTGGTGCTCTGCTTCACCGCCGACGAGGAGGCCGGTGGCCACCTGGGCGCCGAGGTGCTGGTGCGCGACCACCGGGACGAGCTCGAGGGCTGCACCGAGGCCGTCGGCGAGGTGGGCGGGTTCAGCACCACCGTCCGCGGCCGGAGGCTCTACCTGATCGAGGCCGCCGAGAAGGGCATGGCCTGGATGCGGCTCACCGCGCGCGGCCGCGCCGGGCACGGGTCGATGATCAACCCCGACAACGCCGTGTCGCGCCTGACCGCCGCCGTGGCCCGAATCGGCGCGCACGAGTGGCCGGTGCGGCTCACCCCCGCGATGCGCACCCTGCTCGCCGCGGTCGCGGACCTGGCCGGCACCGAGGCGACACCCGAGAACGCCGAGCAGCTGGTCGCGGAGTTCGGTGGCGCGGCGCGGATGCTCGGCGCGGTGCTGCGCAACACCACCAACCCGACCATGCTCGAGGCCGGCTACAAGGTGAACGTGGTGCCCACGGAGGCGACGGCGTACGTCGACGGCCGGTTCCTCCCGGGCTACGAGGACGAGTTCTTCGCGACCCTCGCCGACCTGGTCGGCGAGGGGATCGACGTCGGCTACGTCAGCAACCAGCCGCCCTGGGAGATGCCGTACGAGGGCGACCTGGTCGACGCGATGGGCCGCTGCCTGCTCGCCGAGGACCCGGAGGCGCTCGTGGCGCCGTACCTGATGAGCGGGGGCACCGACGCCAAGCACTTCACCAGGCTCGGGATGCGCACCTACGGCTTCACGCCGCTGCGGCTGCCCGCGGACCTCGACTTCACCGCGCTCTTCCACGGCGTCGACGAGCGGGTGCCCGTCGACGCGCTCGAGTTCGGCGCGCGCGTGATGGACCGCTTCCTCGACGAGGTCTAGGCCGTCCGCACGGCCCGGATGATCTTGCGGCGCAGCACCACGCGCCGCTTGCCGTCCGGCCCGATCTGGACCCGGTCCAGCTCCCAGCCGCCGTGCTCGGCGCGCTCGGTGAGCAGCTTGGCCACCGTGTTGCGCGAGAACGAGCGGTCGAACGTGACCCGTTCGAACTGCCACTCCACGGGGCTGCGACCCGGCCGCCAGGTCACGTGGCGGACTCCGACACGTCGTCCAGGGCCGCCCGGATCTCCGGCGGGAGCTCCTTCTCCTCCGCGCCCAGCGCCACCCGCAGCTGGCCGGCGGTGCGGGCACCCACGATCGGGGCGGTGACACCCGGACGGTCCCGGACCCAGACCAGAGCCACCTCGAGCGGGGTCCAGCCGAGGCCGTCGGCCGCGCGGGCGACGGCCTCCACGATGCTGCGGCTGGTCTCGTCGAGGTAGGCCTCCACGAAGCCGGAAAAGACAGGGGAGGCGCCGCGGGAGTCCGACGGCGTCCCGCCGCGGTACTTGCCCGTCAGCACCCCGCGGCCCAGCGGCGACCAGGGGAGGACGCCGAGACCGAGCGCCTCGCACGCAGGCAGGACCTCGCGCTCGATGCGGCGGTTGACGAGGGAGTACTCGACCTGCGTCGAGGCGATGCGCGCGCGACCCGGGGCAGCCTCCTGGTGGGTGACGGCGCGGGCCGTCTGCCAGCCCGTGTAGTTGGAGATGCCGACGTACGTCGCCCGGCCGGAGCTCACCGCGTGGTCGAGGGCGCCCAGGGTCTCCTCCAGGGGCGCCTCGTCGGTCCAGACGTGCACCTGCCAGAGGTCGACGTGGTCGGTGCCGAGCCGCTTCAGCGAGGTGTCGAGGCCACGGAGCAGCGCTCCGCGCGAGGTGTCGGTGTAGCGGTCCCTGCCGCGGCGCCAGATCCCGGCCTTCGTCGCCAGCACGACGTCGTCCCGCGCCACGACCTCGCCGAGCAGCGAGCCGATCAGCTCCTCGGACCGTCCGTCGGTGTAGCCCGCCGCGGTGTCCACCAGCGTGCCGCCCGCCTCGACGTACGCGACGAGCTGGTCGCGCGCCTCGTGCTCGTCGGTGTCCCGACCCCAGGTCATCGTGCCCAGACCGGTCCTCGACACGCGGAGGCCCGTGGTGCCGAGGTGACGCAGCTGCATGGCAGAAATCTAGCGGGGGTCACGCGCCGGACACGTCGCCGCCACACCCGTCCCCTAGAGTTTGCGCGACCCCGAGCCTCTCCGAAAGCGAGCGATGGACTACTTCGACGCGCTCCTGCTGGGGATCGTGGAGGGACTCACCGAGTTCCTGCCGGTCTCCAGCACCGGCCACCTGACGATCGCCGAGAAGCTGCTCGGTCTGCCGATCGACGACGACGCGGTGACCGCGTTCACCGCCGTGATCCAGATGGGCGCCATCGCGGCCGTCCTGGTCTACTTCGCCCGCGACATCCGCGACATCGCGTGGGGCTGGCTGCGTGGCCTGGTCCGGCCGGAGTACCGCGGCACGCTCGACCACCGGATGGGCTGGTACGTCATCGTCGGCTCGGTGCCGATCGGCATCGTCGGCTTCCTCGGCAAGGACGTGATCTCCGGCCCGCTGCGCTCCCTGTGGTGGGTCGCCGGCGCGCTCATCGCGTGGAGCGTCGTGATGGTCGTCGCCGAGCGGCTCGCCCGGCAGGAGCGCGACCTCAAGGCGCTCCGGATGCGCGACGCGGTCGTGATCGGCCTGGCCCAGTGCCTGGCGCTCGTGCCGGGCGTCTCCCGCTCCGGTGCCACGATCTCGGTCGGCCTGCTCGCCGGCCTGGACCGCGTCGCGGCGACGAAGCTCAGCTTCTACCTGTCGATCCCCGCGCTGCTGGCGGCCGGTCTCTACGAGATGAAGGACGTCGTGGGCAGCGACATCGGCGTGGGCGAGACGCTGGTCGGCACGGCGGTCAGCTTCGTCGTGGCCTACGCCGCGGTGGCCTGGCTGCTGCGCTTCGTGGCGCACCACACCATCGCGGCCTTCGTTCCCTACCGGCTCGTGCTCGGCGGCGCGCTCCTCGTGCTCCTCGCCACGGGGGCGATGAGCGCGACCTAGATCACAGCCACCCGGAGCGCTTGAAGAACCAGAGCAGGGCGAGCGAGGTGCCGACCATCAGCAGCAGCGCGAACGGGTAGCCCAGCAGCCAGGTGAGCTCCGGCATGTGCCGGAAGTTCATGCCGTAGACGCCGGCGATCAGGGTCGGCACGGCGGCGAGCCCGATGCCGGCGGAGATCTTGCGCATGTCCTCGTTCTGCTGGACGGTCACCCGCGCCAGGTGCGCCTCGAACGCCGTCGACAGCAGGGAGTCGAGGGTGTCGACCACCTCGGCCGCCTGGGACAGGTGGTCGCTCACGTCGCGGAAGAACGGCGCCGACTCCTGCTCGATGCCGGGCACGCCGCCGGTCGCGAACCGGCGCATGGGCTCGCGCAGGGGCATCACCGCGCGACGTACCTCCGCGATCTCGCGCTTGAGCGTGTAGATCCGGGTGGAGTCGTCGGTGCGGGCCGGGGAGAAGACGGAGGTCTCGACCTCGTCGACGTCGGTCTGCAGCTCGTCGACGACGCTGAGGTAGCCGTCCACGACGGTGTCGCACACCGCGTAGACCACGGCGGACGGGCCGTGGTCGAGGACAGCCTGCTTCTGCTCGAGAGCATGGCGGGCGTCCTTGAGCTGGGATCCCCGGCCGTGCCGCACGGTGATCACGAAGTCGTCGCCGATGAACAGGTTGATCTCGCCGGTCTCGACGGCGTCGTCCTCGTCGACGTACCAGAGCGTCTTGAGCGCCATGAACAGGCTGCCCTCGTACTGCTCGAGCTTGGGGCGCTGGTGGGCCTTCACGGCGTCCTCCACCGCCAGCGGGTGGAGGTCGAACGCCTTGGCGATGTCGCCGAGCTCCACGTGGCTCGGCTCGTAGAGCCCGACCCACACGAAGTCGTGCTGGTCCTTCGCAGCAGCGCGCAGCGCGGCGTAGTCATGGGCGTGGCAGTCCACCGGCACGCGGGTGCCGTGCCGGTACACCGCGCTGTCGACGATCACGGGACCACGGTAGTGCGCACGTGCGTGATGGTTGAGGTGCGAGCGCAGCGAGCCTCGAAACCTGGCTACGCTCCTTCATCATGGCCATCGTGATCCTGGTGCGGCACGGCCGCACCACCGCGAACGCCGCCGGCGTGCTCGCGGGCCGCACGCCGCGCGTTCGGCTGGACGACACCGGTGCGGAGCAGGCCCAGCGGGTGGCCGAGCGGATCGGGCAGGTGCCGCTCGCGGCGCTGGTGTCCAGCCCGCAGGAGCGCTGCCGCCAGACCGCGCGCGCGATCGCCTCCGGACACCCCGAGGCGCCGCGGACGGTGACCGACCGCGGCCTCGCGGAGTGCGACTACGGCGACTGGCAGGGCCGGCCGATCCGGGACCTCGCGAAGGAGAAGCTCTGGCAGACGGTGCAGCGGCAGCCGTCGGCCGCGGCGTTCCCGGGCGGTGAGTCGATGGTCGCCATGCAGCACCGCGCGGTGAGCGCCGTACGGCGCCGCGACGCCGCCGTCGAGGCGGCGGCCGGTGCCACCGCGGTCTGGGTCGCGGTCAGCCACGGCGACATCATCAAGTCGGTCCTGGCCGACGCGCTGGGGATGCACCTCGACCTGTTCCAGCGCCTGCACGTCGACCCGGCGTCGGTCTCGATCGTCCAGTACACCGCCGAGCGGCCCTACGTCCTCGCGACCAACAGCAGCGCCGGGGACCTGTCCTGGCTGCGCCGGCCCGCCGCGACCCGGCGTCGCCGCGGCGCCGACGTGGGCGGGGGAGCCGGCACTTCCGGTTCTGCGTAGCCTGGGCCCATGCCGATCGTCCACGGATTCGACGCGCCCGACCGCTTCGTCGCGGGGACGGTCGGCGAGCCCGGCGCGCGGACCTTCTTCCTCCAGGCGCGCGAAGGGGCCCGCGTGGTCACCGTCGCCCTGGAGAAGCAGCAGGTCGCCGCGCTCGCGGAACGGGTCGACGAGCTGCTCGACGAGGTGATGAACGACGCGGACACCCGCGGGCTCGTGCCGGCGGTGGCCCCGCTCGGCCTCGAGGACGACGAGCCGCTCGACGTGCCGATCGAGGAGGAGTTCCGGGCTGGCACCATGACCCTCTCCTGGGACCCCCAGGCCGAGCGCGTCGTGATCGAGGTCTTCCCCGTCGGGGAGGAGCTGGTCGGCATCGCGGACACCGAGGAGGAGGTCCCCGAGGAGGCCGAGCCCTCCGCCGTCTTCGTGGTGCGGCTCGAGGCGGCCCGCGCGCGTGCCTTCGTGGAGCGCTCCGCACGCGTCGTCGGCGCCGGGCGGCCCAGCTGTCCCTTCTGCGGCCAGCCGGTCGACCCCGACGGCCACCTGTGCGTGCGCGCCAACGGCTTCCGGCGGCGCGACCCGTGACGTCGCCGGCCGGGACGGTCGTGACGAGACAGCGAACCTGAGGACATGGCACAGCTGGTCCTGCGCGGGCGGATCATGCCCGCCTCCAACGCGACCTTCCTCGCCGAGCTGGACGGTCGCGAGGTCGTCTACAAGCCGGTGGCGGGGGAGCGGCCCCTGTGGGACTTCCCCGACGGCACCCTCGCCGACCGCGAGGTCGCGGCCTACCTCGTCGCCGAGGCGAGCGGGTGGGACGTCGTGCCCCGGACCTGGCTCGACGAGGGCCCGCACGGTCCCGGGATGCTCCAGGAGTGGCAGGAGGTCGACCCCGACGAGGACGCGGTGACGTTGGTCCGTGCCGGGCGGGTTCCCGAGGGCTGGCTCTCGGTGGTCGACGGCCTCGACGACCGCGACCACGAGGTCACCCTCGTGCACGAGGACACCCCCGCCCTGCGCCGGCTGGCCGTCCTCGACGTGGTGCTCAACAACGCCGACCGGAAGGGCGGTCACGTCCTGGTGACGCCCGACGGCCGCCGGCTCGGCGTCGACCACGGCGTGACCCTGCACCACGAGCCGAAGCTCCGCACCGTGCTGTGGGGCTGGGCCGGGTCGCCGCTCACCGAAGAGGAGACGGCGGTGGTCGAGCGCGTCCGTGCGGCGGTCCGCGGGCCGCTCGGCGAGCTTCTCGAGCAGCACCTCAGCGAGCTGGAGCTCACCGCGCTCGAGCGTCGCTGCGAGCGCCTGCTCCGTGTCGGCGCCCTCCCGGTGCCGGGCCGCGGCTGGCCGTCGATCCCCTGGCCGCCCTTCTAGGACCCTCGGGGCCCACGGATAGCATCGCGCCATGCGCTCGTGGAAGACCCCCCAGGTCCCGACCTTGTCCGTCGTCGGTCCCGAGGTCCGCATCCACGACACCGCGAGCGGCGGCCCGGTCACCACGCCGCCCGAGGGCGGCTCCGCCGGGCTCTACGTGTGCGGCATCACGCCGTACGACGCCACCCACCTGGGGCACGCCAACACCTACGTCGCCTTCGACCTCCTCAACCGCGCCTGGCGCAGCGCGGGCCACCAGGTCCGCTACGTGCAGAACGTGACCGACGTCGACGACCCGCTGCTCGAGCGCGCGGAGAAGGTCCACGTGGACTGGACCGAGCTCGCCGAGCGGGAGACCGAGCTGTTCCGCCAGGACATGGAGGCGCTGCGGGTGCTCCCGCCGGACGCCTACGTCGGTGCCGTCGAGTCGATCCCGCTGGTCATCGACCTGATCGGCGAGCTGCAGGAGGCCGGGGCGATCTACCGCGTCGACGACGACCTCTACTACTCGGTGTCGGCCGACCCGGCGTTCGGGAGCGAGTCGGGCTACGACCGCGAGACGATGCTGGCCCTGTTCGGCGAGCGCGGCGGGGACCCGGACCGCGAGGGCAAGAAGGACCCCCTCGACCCGGTGGTCTGGCGCGGCGAGCGGCCGGGCGAGCCGGCCTGGGACAGCCCCTACGGGCGCGGCCGGCCGGGCTGGCACATCGAGTGCACGGCGATCGCGCGCACCGAGCTCGGTGACGGCTTCGCCGTCCAGGGTGGTGGCAGCGACCTGGTCTTCCCGCACCACGAGATGTGCGCCGGCCACGCCCAGGTCGTCTCCGGCGGTACGCCGTTCGCGCGGGCCTACGTGCACGCCGGGATGGTGGCCTACGACGGCGAGAAGATGTCGAAGTCGCTCGGCAACCTGGTCTTCGTGTCCGCGCTGCGCAACAGCGACGTCGACCCGATGGCGATCCGGCTCGCGCTGCTGCGCCACCACTACCGGGACGACTGGGAGTGGACGGACGCCGAGCTCTGGCAGGCCGTCGACGACCTGGCGGAGTGGCGCAAGGCACTCTCGCTCGGCGCAGGAGCGCCCGCGGAGCCCGTCGTGACCGAGGTGCTCGCCGCGCTGGCCGACGACCTCGACTCCCCGCGGGCCACCGCGGCGATCGACGCGTGGGTCCGCTCGACGCTCGGCACCGAGGGCCACCTGGCCGACAACGCCGACCGCGACGCCGCGGTGACCCTGCTGCCGGTCATCGACGCCGCGCTGGGCCTGTCCGTCTAGGCGCGGCAGCGCGGCGGGAGGGTCGGCCGCCGGCAGCTTGCTGCCCCCCTGCGCCCGGAGACGCGCTCGGGCAGATCAGGTCAGCCGTCCTCGCCGCGGCGCTTGAGGTAGCGCTCGAACTCGCGGGCGATCGCCTCGCCGGAGGCTTCGGGGAGCTCGGTGGTGTCGCGCGCCTCCTCGAGCGAGCGCACGTAGTCGGCGATGTCCTCGTCCTCCTCGGCGAGCTCGTCGACGCCGCGCTCCCACGCGCGGGCGTCCTCGGGCAGGTCGCCGAGCGGGATGCTCACCTCGAGCAGGTCCTCCAGCTGGCCGAGCAGCGACAGGGTCGCCTTCGGGCAGGGCGGTTGGGCGACGTAGTGCGGGACCGCGGCCCAGTAGGACACCGCCGGGATGTCCAGCTTCACGCAGGCGTCCTGCACCACCCCGACGATCCCCGTCGGGCCCTCGTAGGTCGACTGCTCCAGGTCGAGCCGGTCGACGAGGTCGGGCTCGGTCGCCGTGCCGGTCACCGGGATGGGGCGGGTGTGCGGGGTGTCGGCGAGCAGCGCCCCGAGGGTCACGACCAGCTCGCCGCCGAGCTCGTCGACCACCGCGAGCAGCTCCGCGGTGAACTGCCGCCAGCGCATGTTGGGCTCGATCCCGCGGATCAGGATCACGTCCCGGTCGAGGTCGGGGGGAGAGGCGATCGCGACGTGCGTGCTCGGCCAGGTGAGCTTGCGGAACCCGTTCTCGTCGACGCCGACCGTCGGGCGGTTGACCTGGAAGTCGTAGAACTCCTCGGGGTCGATCGCCGCGACGACACGCCCGTGCCAGACCTTCATCAGGTGGTCGACGACCGACGAGGCCGCCTCGGCCGCGTCGTTCCAACCCTCGAACGCGGCGATCACCACGGGGTTGACGAGGTCTGGGACCTCCTCGATCTCCATCACCCTTTCGAGCCTAGTGCTCCCGCCCGCACGACAGGCCCAGGATGCGGTCCAAGATCTGCACCTGCTGGCGCGAGCACGTAGGATTCGGGTGAGCCGAGAGGCGTTGCAACGGACCCGCGCGTGGTCCGCCACGCTCGGACTTCTGCAAGGACGCCTTCCACACGGAAGGAGTTGCCCATGGTTGCCCCCGACCTGCCGGCGCCGACCCACCGCCCCGACGCCACCGACGAGCTCACCGCGCTGCTGCGGGAGCGGATCGTGATCCTCGACGGAGCGATGGGCACCGCGATCCAGCGTGACCGGCCCGACGAGGCCGGCTACCGCGGCGAGCGGTTCGCGGACCGCACCGCCTGGCCGTCGGACCTCCAGGGCAACAACGACCTGCTCTCGATCACCCAGCCGCACCTCATCGCCGGGATCCACCGCGAGTACCTCGAGGCCGGCGCGGACATCATCGAGACCAACACGTTCAGCTCCAACGCGGTCTCGCTCGCCGACTACGGCATGGAGGAGCTCGCCTACGAGCTCAACCTGGCCTCCGCGCGCCTCGCCCGCGAGGTCGCCGACGAGGTGGCCGCGGCGACCGGGCGGTCCCGCTACGTCGCCGGCGCACTCGGCCCGACCACCCGGACCGCGTCGATCAGCCCGGACGTCAACGACCCGGCCGCCCGCAACGTGTCCTGGGACCAGCTCGTCGAGGCCTACCTGACCGCTGCCCGCGGGCTGGTCGACGGCGGCGCCGACCTGCTCTTCATCGAGACCATCTTCGACACCCTCAACGCGAAGGCCGCCATCTTCGCGGTGCAGTCCCTGTTCGAGGAGGCCGGCCGCCGCTGGCCGGTCGTCATCTCCGGCACCATCACCGACGCGTCCGGCCGCACCCTGTCCGGCCAGGTGACCGAGGCGTTCTGGGACTCGGTGCGGCACGCGGAGCCGCTCGCGGTGGGGCTCAACTGCGCGCTCGGCGCCAAGGAGATGCGGCCCTACATCGCGGAGATCGCCCGGGTCGCCGACACGTTCGTGTCGGCCTACCCCAACGCCGGTCTGCCCAACGCGTTCGGCGAGTACGACGAGGCGCCGTCGGACACCGCGGCGATCGTCTCCGAGTTCGCCGAGGCCGGGTTCGTCAACATCGTCGGCGGCTGCTGCGGCACCACTCCGGACCACATCGCCGCGATCGCGCAGGCGGTCGAGGGCAAGGAGCGCCGCGAGCCCGCCACCTCCCGTTCCGGGATGCGGCTGTCCGGCCTCGAGCCGTTCGCGATCACCGAGGAGAGCCTCTTCGTCAACGTCGGGGAGCGCACCAACATCACCGGCTCGGCCCGGTTCCGCAACCTGATCAAGGACGGCGACTACGACACCGCGCTGTCGGTGGCGGCCCAGCAGGTCGAGAACGGCGCGCAGGTCATCGACGTCAACATGGACGAGGGCATGATCGACGGCGTCGCCGCGATGGACCGCTTCCTCAAGCTGGTCGCGTCCGAGCCCGACATCAGCCGGGTGCCCGTGATGGTCGACTCCTCCAAGTGGGAGGTCATCGAGGCCGGCCTGAAGAACATCCAGGGCAAGCCGATCGTCAACTCGATCTCCATGAAGGAGGGCGAGGAGAAGTTCATCGAGCAGGCGCGCCTGTGCAAGAAGTACGGCGCCGCCGCCGTCGTCATGGCCTTCGACGAGGACGGCCAGGCCGACAACCTGGAGCGCCGCAAGCAGATCTGCGAGCGCGCCTACCGGATCCTGGTCGACCAGGTGGGCTTCCCGGCCGAGGACATCATCTTCGACCCCAACGTCTTCGCGGTCGCCACCGGCATCGAGGAGCACGCGACCTACGGCGTCGACTTCATCGAGGCCACCCGCTGGATCAAGGAGAACCTCCCCGGGGCCAAGGTCTCGGGCGGCATCTCCAACGTCAGCTTCAGCTTCCGCGGCAACAACCCGGTCCGCGAGGCGATCCACGCGGTGTTCCTGTTCCACGCCATCAAGGCGGGGCTCGACATGGGCATCGTCAACGCCGGCGCGCTCGTGGTCTACGACCAGGTCGACCCCGAGCTGCGTGACGCGATCGAGGACGTGGTCCTCAACCGCACCGACGACCCGCTCGCGGCGACCGAGCGCTTGCTCGGCCTCGCCGAGAAGCACCGCGGCAACGGCGAGAAGGAGGAGGCCACCGCCGAGGAGTGGCGCAGCCTGCCGGTCGCCGAGCGCATCACGCACGCCCTGGTCAAGGGGCTCGACGGCTACGTCGAGACCGACACCGAGGAGCTGCGCCAGGAGATCGCCGAGCGTGGCGGCCGCCCGATCGAGGTCATCGAGGGTCCGCTGATGGACGGCATGAACGTCGTCGGGGACCTGTTCGGCTCCGGGAAGATGTTCCTCCCGCAGGTGGTCAAGAGCGCCCGGGTGATGAAGAAGGCGGTCGCCTACCTGATCCCCTTCATCGAGCAGGAGAAGCTCGACCGGCCCGAGCTCGCGAGCACCAACGACAGCAACGGCACGATCGTGCTCGCGACCGTCAAGGGCGACGTGCACGACATCGGCAAGAACATCGTCGGCGTCGTGCTGCAGTGCAACAACTACGAGGTCATCGACCTCGGCGTGATGGTGCCTGCCCAGAAGATCCTCGACACCGCCGCCGAGGTGAACGCCGACATCATCGGGCTCTCCGGCCTGATCACGCCCAGCCTCGACGAGATGGTCGGGTTCGCGACGGAGATGCAGCGGCAGGGTCTCGACATCCCGCTGCTGATCGGCGGCGCGACGACGAGCCGTGCCCACACGGCCGTCAAGGTCGACCCCAAGTACGACGGCCCGGTCGTCTGGGTCAAGGACGCCTCCCGCTCGGTGCCCACGGCTGCCGCGCTGCTCCACGACGAGCGCCGCGAGCAGCTGCTGGCCGACGTGAAGGCCGACTACGACTCGCTCCGTGCGCGGCACGCGGTCAAGCACGACCGGCCGATCGTCACGCTGGAGCAGGCGCGGGCCAACCGCTCGCCGATCGACTGGTCGTCCTACACCCCGCCCGCCCCCGCCCGTCCCGGCGTGCACGTCTTCCACGACTACGACCTGGCGGAGCTGCGCGACTACATCGACTGGCAGCCGTTCTTCAACGCCTGGGAGATGAAGGGCGCGTTCCCGGACATCCTCAACAACCCGGCCAGCGGCCCGGCGGCGCGCAAGCTCTACGACGACGCCCAGGAGATGCTCGACCGCCTGATCGCCGAGAAGTGGCTCACCGCGAACGGCGTGATCGGGCTGTGGCCGGCGAGTGCCGTCGGCGACGACATCGAGGTCTACACCTCCGAGGCGCGCGACGAGACCCTCGCCGTGCTGCACAACCTGCGTCAGCAGGGGGAGCACCGCGCCGGCATCCCCAACCGGTCGATCGGCGACTACGTGGCGCCGAAGGACTCGGGTCTCGAGGACTACGTGGGCGCGTTCGCGGTCACCGCAGGGCTGGGCAGCCAGGAGAAGATCCTGGAGTTCAAGGAGCAGCTCGACGACTACAGCGCGATCCTGCTCGAGTCGCTCGCCGACCGGCTCGCCGAGGCGTTCGCCGAGCGGATGCACGAGCGGGTGCGCAAGGAGTTCTGGGGCTACGCACCCGACGAGGACCTCGACAACGTCGGCCTGATCAAGGAGCACTACGCCGGCATCCGGCCCGCCCCGGGCTACCCGGCCTGCCCCGAGCACACCGAGAAGCAGACGATCTGGCGCCTGCTCGACGTGCAGGACAACACCGGCATCGAGCTCACCGAGTCGATGGCGATGTGGCCGGGCGCGGCCGTCTCGGGCTTCTACTTCTCCCACCCCGAGAGCCAGTACTTCGTGGTCGGTCGGCTCGGTCGCGACCAGGTCGCCGACTACGCCGGCCGCAAGGGCTGGTCGCTCGCGGAGGCCGAGAAGTGGCTGTCGCCGAACCTCGGCTACGACCCGGATGACTGACCCGACGGGGCCGACCGGGCCTGCGGGCCTGCGTGCCGTCCTGTGGGACATGGACGGCACGCTCGTCGACACCGAGCCCTACTGGATGGCGACGGAGGTCGCTCTCGCCGAGGAGCACGGCGCGGAGTGGACCCACGAGGACGCGATGCAGCTGGTCGGCAACGACCTGCTGACCTCCGGGCGCTACATCAAGCAGCGGATGGCGATGCCGCAGAGCCCCGAGGAGATCGTCGAGCTGCTCCTCGACGGGGTCGTCGACCGCGTGCGGCACTCGGTGCCGTGGTGCCCCGGGGCGCGCGAGCTGCTGCTGTCGCTGCGCGAGGCCGGCGTGCCCTGTGCGCTGGTGACCATGTCCTACCAGCGGTTCGTCGCCCCGATCCTGGAGCACCTGCCGCCGGAGACGTTCCGGGTCGTGGTGACCGGCGACCTCGTCGAGTACGGCAAGCCCCACCCGGAGCCCTACCTCACGGCCGCCGCGGCCCTCGGCGTCGACCCGGCGGACTGCGTCGCGATCGAGGACTCCAACACCGGCGCCCGGTCCGCGGAGTCCGCGGGCTGCCCGGTGCTGGTGATCCCGAACCACGTCCCGGTGCCGCCCGGGCCGCGCCGCACCTTCCGTGACTCGCTCGAGCAGGTGTCGGTCGAGATGCTGAAAACGTTGCCGGATCGAGACCAAAGCCGAACGGATCTTCCCTAGCCGCTCCCGCGAGCGCGGAGTATCTTCCGCCGGGACCGGTCCCCAGCCCCGGGGACCAGAGCGGAGAGCATCGGATGGCACACATCAGGCGGAATCTCGTCGCGATCCTCGGCGCGGGCACCCTGGCGGTCACCCTGGCGGCCTGCGGGGGCGACGACTCGGGCGGTGGCGGCGGAGCCAGCGGCGGCGAGGGCGACTCCTGGATCCTCGGCACCACGGACACGGTCACCGCGCTGGACCCGGCAGGGTCCTACGACCTCGGTTCCTCGACGCTGGAGTACAACCTCTACCAGACCCTGGTGACGGTCCCGGCGAACTCGACCGACATCGTCGGCGACGCCGCGGAGTCGTGCGACTACGACGACCCGCAGACCCTGACCTGCAAGCTCAAGGACGGGCTGAAGTTCTCCAACGGGGACGACCTGACCTCCTCGGACGTCAAGTACAGCTTCGAGCGTGCGATCCAGATCCAGGACCCCAACGGGGCGGCGATCTACCTGCTCGGCAGCATCACCGACACCGACAAGAAGGGCGTCGTCACCCTCAACGACGGAGCCATCGAGACGCCGGACGACACCACGGTCGTCTTCCACCTCGACCACCCCGACACCACGTTCCAGTACGTGCTGACCTACCCGGGCGCGGCCGCGATCGTCGACGAGGACGTCTTCCCGCAGGACAAGAAGCTCGACGACGACCAGATCGTCGGCTCCGGGCCCTACAAGCTCGCGCAGTACAAGGCGGGCGACCAGGCCGTGCTCGAGCTCAACGACAACTACACCGGTGACAACACCGGCGGTGCCGGCCAGGTCTTCATCAAGTACTACAAGGAGACCTCCGCGCTGAAGCTCGCCGTCCAGAACGGTGAGGTCGACGTCGCCTGGCGCAGCCTGAGCCCCACCGACATCAGCGACCTCCAGGGCGACGACAACGTGACCGTCGCGACCGGCAAGGGCTCCGAGATCCGCTACTGGGTCTGGAACCTCAACGGGGGCATCGGCAAGGAGGCCGCCGTGCGGCAGGCCGCCGCGCAGGTCTTCGACCGCGACGCCATCGCCGAGAACGCCTACGACGGCACCGTCGACCCGCTGTACTCGATCGTGCCGCCGGGCTACGCCGGCCAGAAGGACTCCTACCAGGAGGTCTACGGCTCGCCCGACGTCGACAAGGCCAAGCAGATCCTCGACCAGGCCGGCATCAAGACCCCGGTCGACCTGACCGTCGGCTGGACGCCGACCCACTACGGCGACGCCGCCGAGGACGAGGCCAACGAGCTGCAGCGCCAGCTCGAGGACAGCGGCCTGTTCAAGGTGACCCTGAAGAGCACCGAGTGGGAGCAGTACCAGACCATCTACAAGCAGGGTGCCTACGACCTGTGGATGCTGGGCTGGTTCCCCGACTACCCGGACGCCGACGACTACCTGTCGCCGTTCATGGTCGACGGCGGCTTCTTCGCCAACGGCTACAGCAACCCGAAGGTCAACGACCTGGTGGCGCAGGAGCAGGGCACCGACGACGCGACGCAGCGCGAGGACATCTTCGGGCAGCTGCAGGACATCGCGGCGCAGGACGTCCCGTTCATCCCCTCGTGGGTCGGCCAGAACACCGGTGTCTACGGCGCGGGCATGCAGGGTGTCGAGGACACCCTCGACCCGTCGTTCATCTTCCGGTTCTGGTTGGTCACGAAGAACGGCTGAACACCGTCCGCTAGTCAGCACGCGGTCGTGGGGAGCCGGCACCGGCTCCCCACGACCGCTGCATGGAGAGGAATCCCGTGCCCCGATCCGGCTCCGGATCGCTCCCTCGCTACATCGCGCAGCGGGTGCTCCTGGTCATCCCGATGATCTGGGTGATCCTCACCCTGGTCTTCGTCGTCCTGCGGGTGGCTCCCGGTGACCCCGTGTCCGCCGCGCTCGGCGGCAAGCTCGACGAGCAGGCGCTCGACGACCGGCGCGAGGCGCTCGGCCTCAACCGCCCGCTGATCGCCCAGTACTGGGACTACCTGACCTCGGTCGCGCGCCTGGACTTCGGCCGCTCCTTCAGCGACAACCAGCCGATCCTGCACGTCATCCGCGACAACGGGGGCGCGACCCTGACGCTCACGCTGGCCGCCTTCCTGGTCGCGCTGCTGGTCGGCATCCCGCTGGGCCTGCTCGCGGGCCGGTTCCGCGACTCGATGCCCGACGTCGTCATCCGGCTGTTCGGCATCCTCAGCTATGCGGCGCCGATCTTCTTCGTCGGCTTCCTGCTGCAGGTCTACGTCGCCCAGCCGCTCGGCCTCCCGACGTCGGGGGCGTCGAGCCCGATCACGGCGTTCACCGTGCAGCCGCACACCCACATCCTGCTGGTCGACGCGATCATCAGCGGGGACAGCACGGCGATCGAGGACGTGCTCAAGCACCTCCTCCTGCCGGCCGTCACGCTCGGGCTCCTGATCTGCGGCGTGTTCATCCGGCTGGTGCGGGTCAACATCCTCCAGACGATGCAGGCCGACTACGTCGAGGCGGCCGAGGCGCGGGGCATCTCCCGGCGCCACGTCACCTGGCGGCACGCCTTCCGCAACGCGCTGGTGCCGGTGATCACCGTCATCGGCCTGCAGTTCGCCCTCCTGCTGGGAGGCGCCGTGCTGACGGAGGCCACGTTCAACTGGCCCGGCCTCGGCCAGAAGCTGGTCGACTACATCAACGACCGGGACTACGGCGCGGTGCAGGGGATCATCACGATCTTCGCGGTGGCGGTCGTGCTGATCAGCCTCCTGGTCGACATCGTCAACGCGCTCATCGACCCGAGGGTGAGGTACTGATGCGAGGCCTCTGGTCGACCCTGACCCGGCCCTTCACCGAGACGGCGGGCCTCGCCCGCTGGATGCTGGTGGCCGGCCTGGTCATCACGCTCGCCTTCGTCGTCATGGCCGTCTTCGCGCCGTGGCTCGCGCCGTACGGGTTCGCGCAGGCCTCGTCGGGCGGCGTCGACTTCCCCAAGGCCGCGGCCCCCAGCGGCGACCACCTGTTCGGGACCGACCGGCTGTTCTTCGACGTGTTCTCGCGCACCCTCTGGGGAGCCCGGACGGCGCTCGAGGTCGTCGTGCTGTCGATCATCATCTGCATCGTCGTCGGCGTGCCGCTCGGCCTGATCTCGGGCTACTACGGCGGCTGGCTCGACCGGGTCCTCGTGCTGGTGATGGACGCGATCTTCGCCTTCCCGTCCTTCCTGCTCGCCATCGTGTTCGCCTTCCTGCTGACCAACATCGTGGGCGGCACCGTGCTGGCGGTCTCACTGTCGCTGTCGGCGATCTACATCCCGCAGTACTTCCGGGTCGTGCGCAACACCACGGTCAGCGCGAAGGAGGCGACGTACGTCGAGGCGGCGCGCGCGATCGGGGCCAGCGACGGCGTGATCATGCGGCGCTACCTGTTCGGCAACGTGGTCCAGTCGGTCCCCGTGCTCGGCACGCTCAACGCGGCGGACGCGATCCTGACCCTCGCGGGCCTCGGGTTCCTCGGCCTCGGCATCCAGTCCACGGACGCCGCCGAGTGGGGCCACGACCTCAACCGCGCGCTGGCCGACGCCGCCTCGGGCATCTGGTGGACCGGCCTCTACCCGGGGCTCGCGATCGTCCTGCTGGTGACCGGACTGACCCTGGTCGGCGAGGGCCTCAACGAGACGCTCAACCCGACCCTGCGCCGCCGGCGGCTGCTGCCGGTGGTCATCCCGCCGCGTGCCGCGGAGGCCCCCACGACCGGAGAGGACCGCTGAGGTGACGACGAGCGAGGCGCCGAACGGCGTCCACGTGCCGGACCCGGTGATCTCCGCGCGCGACGTCCGGGTCTGGTACGGCACCACCCGCGGGGCGATCCGCGCGGTCGACGGGGTGAGCTTCGACATCGCACCGGGCGAGACGCTCGGCCTGGTCGGCGAGTCCGGCTGCGGCAAGTCGACGCTCGGTCGCGGCCTGATGGGGCTGCTGCCCGAGGGCGCCAAACGGGCCGGCGAGGTCATGTTCAACGGCCGCGACATCCTTGCGATGCGCCCGAAGGAGGCCTACCAGCTGCGCGGGCACGACCTCGGCATGATCTTCCAGGAGCCGCTGACCCGGCTCAACCCGCTGATGCGGATCTCCCAGCACTTCGAGGAGACGATCCGCCAGCACGAGCCCGACCTGCCCAAGCACGAGGTGCGCGACCTCGCGCTCGAGACGATGCGGCTGATGGGCATCCCCCCGACCCGCTACAAGTCCTACCCGCACGAGTTCTCGGGCGGCATGCGGCAGCGGCTGATGATCGCGCTCGCGCTCGTGCTGCGCCCCGCGTTCGTCGTCGCCGACGAGCCGACGACGGCCCTCGACGTCCTCGTCGAGGCCCAGATCGTGCAGATCCTCAACGACCTCCGCCGCAACTTCCGGACCTCGCTGCTGCTGATCACCCACAACGTCGGCATCGTCGCCGAGGCGTGCGACCGGGTGGCCGTGATGTACGCCGGCCGGATCGTCGAGCAGGGCCGGGTGGCGGACGTGTTCCGCAACCCTCAGCACCCCTACACCCGGGAGCTGCTGCGTTCCACGATCTCGCTGAGCACCACGGGCCTCAACTTCATCCCGGGCGCCCCGCCGGACCTGGTCGACCCGCCGGACGGCTGCCGCTTCCACCCGCGGTGCCCCCAGGCGATGACCGTGTGCGCCACCCGCAACCCCGTCAACATCGAGCGGCCCGGCGGCGGCCGGGTCGAGTGCTGGCTCGTCGGCCCCGAGGAGCAGATCCCGGCGGGCGGCAAGGAGCCCCTGGTGCAGGAGGAGCTGACCGTTGCCGACGAAGCCTGAGACCCGCGCCGGGACGGACACGATCATCGACGTCCGCGACCTCTCGGTGCACTTCGACCTGCGCGGCAGCACGCTGGCCCGCCTCCTGGGCCGTGACACCGGCACGATCCGAGCGGTCGACGGCGTCGACCTCGCGCTGCGTCGCGGCGAGGTGCTCGGGCTGGTGGGGGAGAGCGGCAGCGGGAAGTCGACGCTGGGGCGTGCGCTGCTCGGGCTGGTGCCCGCCACCGAGGGCTCGATCCTGTTCGAGGGCGAGGACGTGGCGCTCATGAGCCGGCGCCGGCTCCGGGCGGTCCGCAGCGACATCCAGATGGCCTTCCAGGACCCCAACGCCGCCCTCAACCCGTCGATGACCGTCGTCGAGGCGGTGGGGGACGCCCTGCGGGTGCACGGCGTGCGGTCCGCGAGCGAGCGGCGGCAGCGGGTCGCGGAGACCCTCGAGCGGGTCGGCCTGTCGCCGGTCGAGCTGTTCCTCGACAAGTACCCGCGGGACCTCTCCGGCGGGCAGAAGCAGCGCGTCGTGCTCGCGCGGGCGATCATCCTCGACCCCGACGTGCTGGTCGCCGACGAGCCGATCTCGATGCTCGACATGTCGGTCCGCGCCAAGATCCTGCAGCTGATGCTCGACCTCAAGCAGGACCTCGGCCTGACCTACGTCTACATCACCCACGACCTCGCGAGCGCGAAGTACTTCTGCGACCGGATCGCCATCATGTACCTCGGCCGGATCGTGGAGATCGGGGCGACCGAGGAGATCTTCGCCCAGCCGCGGCACCCCTACACCCAGGCGCTGCTGGCCGCGGTGCCCGACCCGGACCCGGCGCACCAGGTCAGCCGCGACCTTCCGCGCGGCGAGATCCCCGATGCCGCCGCGCCGCCGCTCGGGTGCTCGTTCCACCCGCGCTGCCCGAAGGCGACCCCGGAGTGCGGATGGGAGTCCCGCGACCTCCGGTCGCTGGTGGAGCTGCACTGGACCCGCCGGTCGCCCGAGGAGTACGCCCACGAGCGGGCGGTCGTCGGCGACCTCGACCACCTCGACCGGGCCGAGACCTCCGCACACCTGGGCCGCACGACCGCGCAGGAGGCGCGCAACCTGCTGGACCGGATCCGCGACGAGAACCACGAGGAGCCGCTCTGGGGCGGCGTCGCGGAGGTGACCGACGACGGCGACGGCGTGCGCGTGGACTTCCGGCCGGGTGTCGACCCCGCGCTCCGGCGGGCCGGCGGCGTCGAGGTGGCCTGCGTGCTCTATCCCGAGGACGCCGAGGGTCCCGGTCCCGCCGTCGGGTGAGCGGCCTCCGGCAGCGGCGGCGGTGTGCCGCCGTAGGCCGGGCACAGGGCCTGGTGGGAGCAGAACTTGCACGCGAACCCCGGGCTCGCCTGCCAGTCGCCGGTCTCCTGGGCCGTCCGCACCGCCTCCCAGACCGCCTGCACCTTGCGCTCGGTGGCGAGCAGGTCCTGCTCGTCCGGTGCGTAGCGCAGCACCTCGCCGTTGCCCAGGTAGATCAGCTGGAGCATCGCCGGCACGACGCCGCGCGTGCGCCAGAGGACGAGCGCGTAGAACTTGAGCTGGAAGAGCGCCTTGACCTCGAAGTCCTCGGCGACGCTGTTGCCCGTCTTGTAGTCGACGATCCGGATCGCACCGTCCGTGGCGACGTCCACGCGGTCGATCACCCCGCGGAGCAGCAGCTTGGTGTCGGTCAGCGTCTCGACGTAGAGCTCGCGGTCGGCCGGCTCGAGGAGCCGGGGGTCCTCGAGGGAGAAGTAGCGGTCGAGCACCTCGCGGCAGGAGGCGAGCCAGCCGCTGATGGCCGCGCCGCCGGCGGGAAACATCGACGCGAGCGCGGGCTCGGCCTCGACGAGCTCCTTCCACGCCGGCACCAGCATGCTGCGGGCCTGCCGAGGCGTCCGTTCCACGGCCGGCAGGTCGAAGATCTGCTCGAGCACCCGGTGGACGACCGTGCCGCGGACCGCTGCCGGCGAGGGCGCCTCCGGCAGCCGGTCGATCGTGCGGAACCGGAAGAGCAGCGGGCAGGCGACGAAGTCCGAGACCCGCGACGGCGACAGGGCGCCGAGCACCTCCACGCCGTCGACCCGCGTGCCGGCGCCGTCGGCCGGGTCGGCCGGCTGCACGGCGGCGGCCGGCGGGGTGGTGGTCATGTCCGGGACTCTAGGCGCCACCTCCGACAGGCCCTCGGATAGCCTCGGGAGCGTGTCCGATGACGACCCGGCCGAGCGCCGGCGACCGCTGCCGCCGGGGACCTTCCGGCTGGGCACCGTCGCGGGCAGCGACGTCCTGGTCTCCTCGTCCTGGTTCCTGATCGCGGGGCTGATCGCGATCGTGATGGCTCCGCGGGTCGAGGAGATCGAGCCCGGCCTCGGCGGCTGGAAGTACGTCGTCGGCGTGATCTTCGCGATCGTGCTCTACCTCGCCGTCCTGCTGCACGAGGCCTCCCACGCGATCATGGCCCGACGGCAGGGGTTCGAGGTCCACTCGATCACGCTGCACTTCCTCGGCGGGGTGACGGCGATCGAGGGGGAGGCGCGCACCCCGCGCCAGGAGTTCCTCATCGCCGTCGTCGGTCCATTAACCTCCGTCGCGGTCGGCGTGGTGGCGTTCGCGCTGTGGTTCGTGACGCCGGAGGGCGTGCTCCGGTTGACCGTGGGCGGCCTGGCGGGAGCCAACCTCCTCATCGGTGCCCTCAACCTCGTGCCGGGCCTCCCGCTCGACGGCGGTCGGGTGCTCAAGGCCGCCGTGTGGGGCCTCACCGGCCGCAGCACCACCGGGACCGTCGCGGCCGGCTGGGGCGGCCGGGTCGCGGCCGTGGCGGTCGTCGTCTGGCCGTTCGCCCAGTCCGCGCTGCTCGACACCGAGCCGACCGTGGTCGACGTGATCCTCTCCGCGGTGATCGCGGCGTTCCTCTGGAGCGGCGCCAGCGCCGCCATCGTGGGCGCGCGGATCCGCGGCCGGGTCGCCCGCATCGAGGCGCGCACCCTCGCCCGGCGCACGCTCGCCGTCCCCGACGACCTGCCCCTGGCCGAGGCGGTCCGCCGTGCCCAGGAGGCGGGTGCCGGGAGCATCGTGACGGTCACCTCCGACGGACGTCCGGTCGGCGTCGTCAACGAGGCGGCCGTGCGCGCGACGCCGAACGACCGCCAGCCCTGGGTCGCGGTGTCGACCGTCGCCCGGACGCTCGACCCCGGCCTGCGCCTCCCGGTCACGATCACGGGCGACGAGCTCGTGGAGGCGATCCGTCGCACCCCGGCCAGCGAGTACCTGCTCGTCGACGAGCAGGGCGCCGTCTTCGGTGTCCTGTCCACCGCCGACGTGGAGAAGGCGGTCCGGTCGGCCTGACTCCCTCGGCCCGGCACCCGTCGGCTGCGCCCGCGGTGACCGGCGACGATAGGGTGCCGCGGTGATGGACGAGCCGCAGAGGACCGACGTGCCCCCCGAGGCGTGGTCGGGCGTGCACCGCGGTCCGCTCCGGGCCGGCGAGTGGGTCCGGCTCGTCGACGGCAAGGGACGCAAGCACAACTTCGAGCTGGTACCGGGGAAGCGCTTCTTCTCCAACAAGGGCCACCTCGACCACGACGAGATGATCGGGCGCGAGGAGGGCTTCACGGTCACGTCCTCGGCCGGCGGCGACTACCTCGTGTTCCGGCCGCTGCTCTCCGAGTTCGTCGTCTCGATGCCCCGTGGCGCCGCGGTCGTCTACCCGAAGGACTCCGCCCAGATCGTCGCGATGGCCGACATCTTCCCGGGCGCGCAGGTCGTGGAGGCCGGCGTCGGCTCGGGGGCGCTGACCTGCTCGCTGCTGCGCGCGGTCGGGCCCTACGGGCGGGTGTCGTCCTACGAGCGGCGCGAGGAGTTCGCCGAGGTCGCCCGCCGCAACGTGGGGCAGTTCTTCGGCGCGCCCGAGGGCCGGACGCACCCCGCGTGGCAGCTCACGGTCGGCGACCTCGCCGAGGAGCTCCCGGCGTCGGGTGAGCGGTGCGACCGGATGATCCTGGACATGCTGGCGCCCTGGGAGTGCGTCGACGCCGCTGCCGACGCGCTGCGGCCCGGTGGCATCGTGTGCGGCTACGTCGCCACGACGACCCAGCTGTCCCGCTTCGTGGAGACGCTGCGCGCCCACGGCGGCTTCACCGAGCCCCGGGCCTGGGAGTCGCTGGTGCGGGACTGGCACGTCGAGGGGCTCGCCGTACGACCGGACCACAAGATGATGGGCCACACCGCGTTCCTGGTGACGGCCCGCCGGATGGCACCGGGGGAGCGGGCGCCGCTGAAGAAGCGCCGTCCCGCGCCGGGCGCCTACGGCGTCGACTACGAGGGTCCACGGCCCGCGAGCGAGCCCGCGCCTGCAACGGAATCGTGACCGACGCCCCGAGACGTTGCACTTCCCTGCAACACCGTTCCGAGTAGGGTCGACTGCACCAAGGAGGTGGTGCCGATGTCGGCCATGGGTGAGGGCACAGGCGGTTCGGTGAGCCGCGAGGAGCTCCAGCAGCAGGTCCACTACCTCGAGGCGGAGGTCCACGACCTGCGCCTCCGTCTCTCCGAGTCGCCGGGCGGCCACGCACGCGCCCTCGAGCTCCGGCTCTCCGACGCCCAGCGCTCGCTCGCCGCGGTCACCGCGCAGAACGAGCGGCTGGCCGGCACCCTGCGCGAGGCGCGCGACCAGATCCTGAAGCTGAAGGAGGAGGTCGACCGGCTGGCGCAGCCCCCGGCCGGCTTCGGCACCTTCCTGCAGCGCAACGACGACGACACCGTCGACGTGCACACCGGCGGCCGCAAGCTGCGCGTCAGCGTCAGCCCCAACGTCGACCTCGACGCGCTGCACCGCGGCCAGGAGGTCATGCTCAACGAGGCGCTCAACGTCGTCGCTGCGTTCGACTACGAGACGGTCGGCGAGGTCGTGATGTTCAAGGAGCTCCTCGCCGACGGCGAGCGGGTCCTCGTCATCGCCAACGCCGACGAGGAGCGCGTGGTCCGGTTGGCCGAGCCGCTGCGGGGCGAGACCCTGCGCGCCGGCGACTCGCTGCTGCTCGACAGCCGCGCGGGCTATGTGTACGAGCGGGTCCCGAAGTCCGAGGTCGAGGAGCTGGTGCTCGAGGAGGTGCCGGACATCGACTACGAGACGATCGGCGGACTCGGCACCCAGATCGAGATGATCCAGGACGCCGTCGAGCTCCCCTACCTCCACCCCGACCTGTTCGCCGAGCACGAGCTCAAGCCGCCCAAGGGCATCCTGCTCTACGGCCCTCCGGGCTGCGGCAAGACCCTCATCGCCAAGGCCGTCGCGAACTCCCTGGCCAAGAAGGTCGCCGCCAAGCACGGCAGCGCCGAGGGGGCCGGCAAGTCCTACTTCCTCAACATCAAGGGCCCCGAGCTGCTCAACAAGTACGTCGGCGAGACCGAGCGGCACATCCGCCTCGTGTTCCAGCGCGCGCGGGAGAAGGCGTCGACGGGCACCCCGGTCATCGTCTTCTTCGACGAGATGGACTCCCTCTTCCGCACCCGCGGCTCCGGAGTGTCCTCCGACGTCGAGAACACGATCGTCCCCCAGCTGCTCAGCGAGATCGACGGCGTGGAGCTGCTCGAGAACGTGCTGGTGATCGGTGCCTCCAACCGCGAGGACATGATCGACCCGGCGATCCTCCGACCCGGCCGGCTCGACGTGAAGATCAAGATCGAGCGACCCGACGCCGAGGCCGCCCGCGACATCTTCAGCAAGTACCTCACGCCCAACCTGCCGCTGCACGTCGACGACCTCAAGGAGTTCAACGGCGACCGCGCGGCGACCGCGGCCGGGATGATCCAGGCTGCCGTCGAGCGGATGTACAGCGAGACCGAGGACAACCGGTTCCTGGAGGTCACCTACGCCAACGGGGACAAGGAGGTCCTCTACTTCAAGGACTTCAACTCGGGCGCGATGATCCAGAACATCGTCGACCGGGCCAAGAAGATGGCGATCAAGGACTTCCTCCAGCACGACCAGAAGGGCCTGCGGGTCTCGCACCTGCTCCAGGCCTGCGTGGACGAGTTCAAGGAGAACGAGGACCTGCCCAACACGACCAACCCCGACGACTGGGCCCGGATCTCCGGCAAGAAGGGCGAGCGGATCGTGTTCATCCGCACCCTCGTCACCGGCAAGCAGGGCACCGAGCCGGGCCGGTCCATCGACACGGTGAGCAACACGGGTCAGTACCTGTAGGGCCGGTCAGGAGTCCTCGGAGGCATCCTCGGGCTGGTCCTTGGGCTGGTAGCTGTGCTCGACGTCGAGCACGGAGCGGACGACGTCGAGGTCGAGCTCCTCGCCGAGCCACTCGAACAGGCCGGTGAGGGCGGCGGGGTCGGCGACGTAGTCGTCGTACCGGACGCGGTACGCCGCGCTGCCCAGCTCCTCGGCCAGGGCGTCGAGCCTCGCCTCGGCCTCCTCCAGCTTGGTCCGTGCGTCGGGGTCACGAGCCCACCAGGCGCTCGCCGACACGGCGTCCAGGTCACGGGTGTTGATGACGAAGCGGGCCTCGGGGAACACGTTGCGCAGGAAGCGCACGTAGCCCACGACGTCCTCGTCGGCCCAGCGGATCTCCTTGAACCCGGTGACCCGGGTGTCGTGGTCGGGGCGCAGGAGCAGCTCGAGCGCGAGGCGCCGGTACGACCGGTGCGCCGAGACCGGGTAGCCGTCCACGCCGTAGAAGGGGTGGGTGACGGGAAGGGGCTCGTCCCGCTCGATCCGGCCGCTGTGGGACCTCTTCTGCCGCATCAGCAGCTGGTGCATCTCGTAGAGGTGCCAGAGCGCCTGCCGGTTCTCGCCCCGGATCTGGTAGCCAGGAATCGAGTTCAGCACGCCCTGGAGCAAGGTGGAGCCGGATCGCCCGTAGGTGCAGATGAAGACGTAGCCGAGGTCGGTGCGCACCCGCTCCTTCCGGAGGCGCTCGCGCAGGCTCTCGACCCGCGCCCGCTGCTTGCGGCGCTGCTTGCGCATCCGGGCCTTCGCGCCCTCGAGCCGGCGCCGGGTGCGGCGCAGCTCCCGCCGGGCCTCCCGCAGCGCCTCGCTCTTCTTCTCCAGCTGCTCCTCGAGGTCGGCGGCTCGGGAGCCGGGCCGCCAGGGGAGTCGCGCGCTCTTCGACCCTGCCACACGGCGGAGACTACGGCAGCGGGTCAGTCATGCCTCAGGAACCATGCCCGGAACAGCTGGAAGGCGCCGTAGCAGCCCAGCCCCAGCGCGACGACGAGGATCACCCAGGGTCCGTAGGGCTCGTCCCGGAACCGGACGATGGCCTGGTCCAGACCTCCGGACTTCTGCGCGTCGTGGGTCAGGCCGGCCCACACGAACAGCCCGGCGATCACGAGGAACGCCACCGAGCGGCTCAGGTAGCCGGTCCGGGCGAGCGCCTCGGCAACGCTTCCGACGGACCCGGTCTGGCCGTCCGTCTGCAGGTCCTTGCGCCACCGGTCGCTGAGCCCCTTGTAGCCGCTCACCAGGCCCACGACCGCGACGCCCAGCCCGATCACCACCACGATCGCCGGGCCGAGCGGCATCTTCATGAGCTGCGCCGTGGTGCCCTGGCTCCCGCCACCACCGGAGTCACCGAAGGCCGTCATCACTGCGAGGACCGACAGGGTCGCGAACACGGCCGCCCGGCCGGCCGACCCGGCCCGCGCCGTCCACCGGCGCAGCCCGTCGTCGTCGCGGTGGCCGGCGACGGCCCGGAGGAGCTCCCAGACGCACAGCGCGGCGAGCCCGACCGCCACGACGACGAGGAGGGGCCCTCCGAAGGGCTGCTGCGCCAGCTCGTGGAGGGCGCCGCTGCCGGAGGGCTGGCCCGCCGAGTCGCCGAAGGCGAGCTGGACCGCCAGCCAGGCGACCAGCAGGTAGACCACGCCGTAGCCGGCCAGTCCGAACCGGGCCGGCCAGCGCAGCGCCGGGCTCTCCTTGGCCTCCTGGGCCTCGACAGCAGTCATCGTTCCTCCTCGTGCGACTCACTATTACCCGCGCTGCGCCGTCACAACCACGCCGGGCGCGCTTCGCGCGCAGCTCTCTCGCTCGGTCACCTACGCTGGGGGCATGAGCGTTCGTCGGGTGATGGGCACCGAGGTCGAGTACGGCATCTCGGTGCCGGGGCAGCCGACCGCCAACCCGATGGTGGCGTCCTCCCAGGTGGTGAACGCCTACGCGACCGCCGCCGTGCGGGCCCGACGGGCGCGCTGGGACTTCGAGGAGGAGTCACCGCTGCGCGACGCGCGGGGGTTCGACATGTCCCGCCAGGTCGCGGACCCCAGCCAGCTCACCGACGAGGACCTGGGCCTGGCCAACGTCATCCTGACCAACGGCGCCCGGCTCTACGTCGACCACGCCCACCCGGAGTACTCCACCCCCGAGGTGGTGACCCCGCTCGACATCGTCCGGTGGGACAAGGCCGGCGAGCTGGTCATGCTCGACGCGGCGCGCCGGGCCCAGCAGCTGCCGAGCAACCCCACGATCGTCCTCTACAAGAACAACACCGACAACAAGGGCGCCTCCTACGGCGCGCACGAGAACTACCTGATGCGCCGGTCGACGCCGTTCGCCGACATCGTGCGGCACCTGACGCCGTTCTTCGTCAGCCGGCAGGTGTTCTGCGGCGCGGGGCGCGTGGGCAAGGGCCAGGACGGCCGTGAGCAGGGCTTCCAGATCAGCCAGCGGGCCGACTTCTTCGAGGTGGAGGTCGGCCTCGAGACCACGCTCAAGCGGCCGATCATCAACACCCGCGACGAGCCGCACGCCGACCCCGAGAAGTACCGTCGGCTGCACGTCATCATCGGCGACGCCAACCTGTCCGAGATCGCCACCTACCTCAAGGTCGGGACCACGGCGCTGGTGCTGTCGATGATCGAGGAGAAGTTCATCGGTCGCGAGCTCACCGTCGACACGCCGGTCTCCGCGCTGCGCGCCGTCTCCCACGACCCGACGCTGACCCGCACCGTCACCCTCGCCGACGGCAGGAAGCTGACCGGCGTACAGCTGCAGCTGGAGTACCTCGACCTCGCCAAGAAGTACGTCGAGGACCGCTACGGCTCCGACGCCGACGCGCAGACCGTCGACGTGCTCGCGCGCTGGGAGGCGGTCCTCGACCGGCTCGAGCACGACCCGATGTCCCTCGCCGACCAGCTCGACTGGGTCGCGAAGCTGAAGCTGCTCGAGCAGTACCGCTCGCGCGACGGGCTCGCCTGGGACGACGCCAAGCTGCAGCTGATCGACTACCAGTACTCCGACATCCGCCCCGAGAAGGGTCTCTACCACCGGCTGGTCAAGGCCGGGCGGATCCAGCGGCTGCTCGACGACGCGGCGATCGAGGCCGCCGTGCACGAGCCGCCCGCGGAGACCCGGGCCTACTTCCGCGGCCGCTGCCTGGAGAAGTACGCCGCCCATGTCGCCGCCGCGTCGTGGGACTCGGTGATCTTCGACCTCCCGGGCCGCGAGTCGCTGCAGCGGGTGCCCACGATCGACCCGCTGCGCGGCAGCAAGGCGCACGTCGGCGCGCTCATCGACAGGTCCGACACCGCGGCCGAACTGGTCGCAGCTCTCTCGCGCTGACCTGATCATCGGTAGGGTTTCGGTATGGCCCAGGAGCAGAAGCAGCCGCGCAAGTCCTCCGAGGACACCGAGGCGCCCGAGGTCGCGCCCGAGGAGACCGTCTCGGAGCGCAAGGACGCCCTCGACGACGACGTGGACGCGATCCTCGACGAGATCGACGACGTGCTCGAGTCGAACGCCGAGGACTTCGTGAAGTCGTTCATCCAGAAGGGCGGCGAGTAGTCCTCGATGGATGACCCGCGCCTGCCTGCGGCCTACCTGCGCCCCGGCACCTCGTCGTTCAGCGACTTCCTCGCCGAGAACGCCCCCGACCTCCTCCCTGCCCGCAAGTCCCTCCCGGCCGGCGCGCCCGGCTCGGTGACCGAGCTCGCTCCGCACGGCACGACCATCGTGGCGGCGACCTTCCCCGGCGGCCTGGTGATGGCGGGCGACCGCCGCGCCACCATGGGCAACGTCATCGCCCAGCGGGACATCGACAAGGTCTTCCCGGCCGACGAGTACTCCGTCGTCGGCATCGCCGGCACGGCGGGCCTGGCGGTCGAGATGGTGCGGCTGTTCCAGGTCGAGCTCGAGCACTACGAGAAGATCGAGGGCTCGATCCTCAGCCTCGACGGCAAGGCCAACCGGCTCTCGGCCCTGATCCGGGCCAACCTCGGCATGGCGATGCAGGGCCTGGCCGTCGTGCCGATGTTCGCCGGCTTCGACCTCGACCGCGGCATCGGCCGGATCTTCGGCTACGACGTGACCGGCGGCCGCCACGAGGAGCGGCACTTCTTCACCGTCGGCTCCGGCTCGCTGTTCGCCCGCGGCGCGATGAAGAAGCTCTACCGCGAGGACCTCACGGAGGCCGAGTGCGTGACGCTCGCGATCCAGGCCCTCTACGACGCCGCGGACGACGACTCCGCCACCGGCGGCCCCGACCTGACCCGCCGGATCTTCCCGGTCATCCACGTGGTGACCGCGGACGGCCAGCGCCGCCTGTCCGAGGACGACGTCGCGACGATCGCCGACGAGGTCGTCGGCGGCCGGATGCTGCGCCCCGACGGACCCGTCGCACCCCTGACCACCGGCCAGGAGGGCTGAGCCCATGAGCATGCCGTTCTACGTCTCGCCCGAGCAGCTGATGAAGGACCGGGCCGACTTCGCGCGCAAGGGCATCTCGCGCGGCCGGTCGCTGGTGGCCGTGCAGTACGCCGACGGCGTCCTGTTCGTCACCGAGAACCCGTCGCAGGCGCTGCACAAGGTCTCCGAGCTCTACGACCGGATCGCGTTCGCGGCGGTCGGCCGCTACAACGAGTTCGAGAACCTGCGGATCGCCGGCGTCCGGCTCGCCGACATGCGCGGCTACGCCTACGACCGGCGCGACGTCACCGGGCGCGGGCTGGCGAACGCCTACGCGCAGACGCTCGGCACGATCTTCTCCAGCGGCGGCGAGAAGCCCTACGAGGTGGAGATCTTCGTCGCCGAGATCGGCGACGACCCTGCCGACGACCAGGTCTACCGCCTCACCTACGAGGGGAGGGTCGCCGACGAGCACGGCTACGCCGTGATGGGCGGCGACGCCGAGACGGTCACGACCTACCTCGAGGAGCACTACGTCCAGGGCGCATCGCTCGACGAGGCGCTCGCGGTGGCCGTTGCCGCGCTCGGCCACTCCTCGAGCGAGGACCGCGTCATCCCGACCGGCGACCTCGAGGTCGCCGTCCTCGACCGGACCCGGACCCAGCCGCGGAAGTTCGCGCGGATCCGGCCCGCCCGGCTCGACGAGCTGCTCGGCGACCGCGGGCCGGCCCAGGCGGCTCCCGCCGAGACGGCTTCCGAGGTCGCTCCGCAGGAGGTCCCGCCGCCCGGCAACGGCGACGACGGGCCCCCGGTCGCGCCGCCGCTGTAGGTAGCGGCGGCGCGCGGGCTCAGTCCTCCGCGCCCAGCCTCTTCAGCCCGCACACGGCGGGCCCGTCGAGGACCTCGCCGTCCGGTCCGAACCGCGACCCGTGCAGCGGGCAGTCCCAGGAGCGGGCGGCGTCGTTCCAACGGACCACTCCGCCGAGGTGCGAGCAGATCGCGGAGACCTCACGCTCGACGCCGTCGACCGTGGACCGGGCGACCGGCCGGCGAGGCCCGTTGCGGACGTAGCCGCCGGCGAGGCGGCCGCCGACCTCGATGTTGTACATCAGGCCCCGCCAGAGCGCCGCGACCTCGCGCGGCGTCCAGGTCGCGAAGGCCCGGCGCCACGAGGGCAGCTCGGCCTCGACCGGCGCCCCCAGGATCGTCTTGGCGAGCAGCAGCGCAGCGGCGGGGGCGTTCGTGAAGCCCCACTTGTCGTAGCCGGTGGCCACGAACAGCTGCTTGTCGCCGGGGAACGCCGGACCGACGTAGGGGAGCGAGCCCATCGGCCGCTGGTCCTGCGCGGACCAGGTGTGGGTGACCTCGGTGGCCGGGAACTCCGAGCGCGCCCAGGAGAGCAGGTCGTCCAGGTGCCGCTCCGTCGAGGACGTGCGCCCGGTGGGGTGGCCGTGGCCGCCGACGAGCAGCAGCTCGTCGCCGCCCGGGACCGGCAGCGAGCGGACGGAGTGGGCGACGGGGTCGGAGCCCAGGTACATGCCCTCCGGTGTCCACGAGGAGCGCAGCGCGGCCGCGTAGGAGCGCTGCACCTTCAGCCGGGAGAAGAACCCGTGCCGCAGCAGGATCGGCTGGTTGGTGGCGAGGACCACCGAGCTTGCGGTCACGGACCCCTCGGAGGTCGCGACGTGGACCTCCGGTCCGCCCCGGCGTACGTCGAGCACCCGGGTGTGCTCGTGCAGCGCCCCACCCTCGGCGATGAGCTCGGCCGCGAGGGCGTCGACCAGGTCCATCGCGTGCAGCTGGAGCTGGTCGGGGAGGCGCACCGCGCCGCGGACCCGGAACGGCAGCTCGGTCGCGGTCTCCCAGGTCACGTCGAGGCCCAGGAGGTCCGCCGCGGCGTGCTCGGCGCGTGCGCGCAGCTCGCCCACCCGGGTGGTCCCGTAGGTGTACGCCGGCCGCGTCTGGACGGCCACGTCGTGGTCCTTGGCGAAGCGGGCCAGCCACGCCTGCCCCTCCTCGTTGGCGGTGACGTAGTCGCGCGCGACCGAGGGCGGGTTGCTCTCCAGGATCCGGCTCAGCTTGGTGCCCTGCAGCAGGCTCACCTTCCCGGTCGTGTTTCCGGTGGCGCCGTCGCCCACCTGCCGCGCCTCCAGCACCGCCGTCGAGGCACCGCCCCGGGCCAGCAGCAGACCGGTCAGCAGACCGGTCAGGCCCCCGCCGACCACCACCACGTCGAAGGTCGCGTTCCCGGTCAGCGGGGGATGGGAGGCACGCGGGCGGTCGAGCCACACCGAAGTCGTCTCAGGCATGCCCTGCGCAGTACCCCCCGGAGCACCCCCACACCCCGTAGTGTTCAGACATGGACCGCCGGATCTTCGGTATCGAGAACGAGTACGGCGTCACCTGCACGTTCCGCGGTCAGCGGAGGCTGAGCCCGGACGAGGTGGCTCGCTACCTGTTCCGCAAGGTGGTGTCGTGGGGCCGGTCCAGCAACGTGTTCCTCCGCAACGGCGCCCGGCTCTACCTCGACGTCGGCAGCCACCCCGAGTACGCCACGCCCGAGTGCGACGAGGTCGTCGACCTGGTCACCCACGACAAGGCGGGGGAGCGGGTCCTCGAGGGACTCCTGCTCGACGCCGAGCAGCGGCTCCACGACGAGGGCATCGCCGGCGAGATCTACCTCTTCAAGAACAACACCGACTCCGCCGGGAACTCCTACGGCTGTCACGAGAACTACCTCGTCGGGCGCACGGGGGAGTTCAGCAGGCTCGCCGACGTGCTGATCCCGTTCCTCGTCACCCGGCAGATCGTCGTCGGCGCGGGCAAGATCACCCAGACGCCGCGCGGCACGACGTACTCCGTCAGCCAGCGGGCGGAGCACATCTGGGAGGGCGTCTCCAGCGCCACCACGCGCAGCCGGCCGATCATCAACACCCGCGACGAGCCCCACGCCGACGCCGAGAAGTACCGCCGGCTCCACGTGATCGTCGGTGACTCCAACATGAGCGAGACGACCACCCTCCTCAAGGTCGCCTCCTGCGACCTGGTGCTGCGGATGATCGAGGAGGGCGTGGTGATGCGCGACCTCACGATGGAGAACCCGATCCGCGCGATCCGCGAGATCTCCCACGACGTGACCGGCCGGCGCAAGATCCGGCTCGCCAACGGCCGCGAGGCCAGTGCCCTGGAGATCCAGGGCGAGTACCTCGCCAAGGCCCGCGACTTCGTCGACCGGCGCGGCGTCGGCACGCCGACCATCGAGCGCGCTCTCGACCTGTGGGAGCGCGGGCTCAAGGCGGTGGAGTCCGACGACCTCGGCCTGGTCGACCGCGAGATCGACTGGGTGATCAAGTGGAAGCTGATCGACCGCTACCGCGCCAAGCACGGCCTGCCGCTGAGCCACCCGCGGGTCGCCCAGCTCGACCTGGCCTACCACGACATCCACCGCGGCCGGGGCCTCTACTACCTGCTCGAGAAGCGTGGCGCCGTCGCCCGGGTCACCACCGACCTGAAGATCTTCGAGGCCAAGTCGGTGCCGCCGCAGAACACCCGGGCCCGGCTGCGCGGCGAGTTCATCCGCAAGGCCCAGGAGCGCCGCCGCGACTTCACCGTCGACTGGGTGCACCTCAAGCTCAACGACCAGGCGCAGCGCACGGTGCTCTGCAAGGACCCGTTCCGGGCCTACGACGAGCGCGTCCAGCGCCTCATCGACGGGATGTAGCACGACCCCGGTGGTCGAGGAGGTCGCGCAGCGACCGTCACGAGACCTTGTAGGGTTTCGCCGTGCTCAGACGCTCCCTCGCCCTGCTCGTCGTCCCCGCCCTCGCGCTGACCCTCGCCGGCTGCGGCGGCTCGCCGTCGGAGGACACGGAGAAGGGCTTCGACGCCGTCACGATCTCCGGTGACGTCGGCTCCACGCCGACGTTCGACTGGAAGGGCATGCTCGAGCCGCAGAAGGCCGAGACCAAGGTGGCCTCCGAGGGCGACGGCGCGACCCTGGAGAAGGGCGACAGCGTCCTGGTCAACCTCGCGATCTCCAACGACGGCACGCAGGAGGTCAACTTCGACACCTACGGCCAGGACGCCTCGGGCGTGGAGATCACGGTCGGCAAGGAGGCACAGCCGCAGAAGGCCATCGACCTGATCACCCAGCTGGTGGCCGCCGAGATCGAGCCCGGCAAGACGACCCTCGGCACCCGCATCGAGGGCGTCGCCAGCGTCGAGGAGGAGTGGCCCGACTACGCCACCTCGCTGACCGACCTCGGCATCGGCAACCAGGACGGCATCGCGTTCGTCGCCGACCTCGAGTCGACGGTCCGCTCCGGCCCGACGCCGAAGCCCGCGAAGCCCGCGTCGTGGGCCCCGACGCTCGAGAAGGACGACAAGGGCGTGCCGATCGGCCTGGACAGCGCCGGCCTGCCGAAGCCCGACGTCAAGGCGAAGGACGTGAAGGTCACCACCCTGCTCGAGGGCAACGGGCCGAAGGTCGAGAAGGGCGACCTGACGGTCGTCAACTACCTCGGGCAGACCTGGGGCGGCGCGGAGGCCTTCGACGACAGCTACAGCCGCGGCTCCACGCTCGCGGTGAACATCGCACCGGCGGTGAAGGGCGGCGGCACCACCGTCGTCGACGGCTGGTCCGACGCGCTCGTGGGCGTCCCGGTCGGCAGCCGGATCGTCGTCGAGATCCCGCCGGCCAAGGGCTACGGCGCGAAGGGCAACCCGCCGGCGATCAAGGGCGACGACATCCTCTACTTCGTCATCGACGTGCTCGGCACCGCCTGACCTGAGACCGTTCCGCCGCCGAGTCGTTATCGACTTCGTCTTCCCGGCCTCGGCAGGGAAGAATCGGCGGCATGCCCGCCCCCAAGAGCGAGCGGCTGCTCAACCTGCTGATCATGCTGCTGGTGCAGCGGCACCCGATCGGCAAGGACCGCATCCGGGAGCTCCTCTACGCCGACTCGCGCCCCGACGCCTTCGAGAAGATGTTCGAGCGCGACAAGGACGAGCTGCGCAGCCTCGGCGTGCCGGTCGAGGTCGCCGCGATCGACCCGCTGTTCGACGACGAGGTCGGCTACCGGATCCCCGCCGACGAGTTCGCGCTGCCCGACGTCGAGCTGACGTCGGAGGAGGCCGCCGTGGTCGGCCTCGCCTCGCGGGCCTGGCAGCACGCCACCACGGCCCAGGCGACCACCGACGCCGTGCGGAAGCTGACCGCGGCGGGGGTCGACGTCGACCTCGAGGCCCTGGAGCTCTCCCAGCCGCCGCTCACCGCTGACGAGCCCGCCTTCGCCCGGTGCTGGGAGGCGGTGTGCGACCGCACCGCGATCGAGTTCCGCTACCAACGGCCGATGGAGGCGGAGTCGCGGCTGCGGCACGTCCAGCCCTGGGGCGTCGTACGGTCCTCGGGACGGTGGTACGTCGTGGGCTACGACACCGACCGGGAGGCCGAGCGGGTGTTCCGGCTCGACCGCGTGATCGGCGAGGTCGAGTGCGTCGGCCCGCCGCACGCCTACACGGTCCCCGCGGACACCGACCTGCGGGCGGTGATCGACCGTCTCGCGCCCGAGCCGGCCGCGCAACGCGCGGTGGTCCTCGCCCGCAAGGGGACCGGCCACTCCTTCCGGCGACGCGCGACGAGCGTGCTCGAGGGCGTGTCCGGGCCCGACGGCACCGCCGAGTGGGACTGCCTGGAGCTCGCCCGCCCCGGTCGTGGATTCGTCGACGAGCTGCTCCACCACGGCCCGGACGTCGTCATCCTCGAGCCGACGTCGCTCCGCGACGAGCTCGTCTCCCGGCTCACGGCGGTGCTGGCATGACGACGACGCGCACGACCCCCACCCCGGGCGCCCGCGACCAGGTCGCGCGGCTGCTGACGCTCGTGCCCTACCTGCACCACCGCGACCAGGTCCGCCTCGACGACGCCGCCGAGCTGCTCGGCACCACGCCGGGGGAGGTGCTGCGCGACCTCAAGGTGCTGTTCATGTGCGGCCTCCCGGGCGGCCTGCCCGACGACCTGATCGACGTCGACCTCGACGCGATCGAGACCGAGGACGGTGGCCCGGTCGCCGGCGGCGTGATCCGGATCGACAACGCCGACTACCTGGCGCGGCCGATGCGGCTCAGCCCCACCGAGGCGGCCGCGGTGACCGTCGCCCTGCACAGCCTGCGCGAGACGTCCCCGCCCGCGACCCAGGCCGTCGTGGACTCGGTGCTCGCGAAGCTCGACCGGGCCGCGGCGACCGCGGCCCGGGCCCGCACGATCGCGGTCGCGACCGAGCCGAGCGAGACCCAGCTGGCCGCTCTCGCCGGAACGATCCAGCGCGCCCTCGACGACGGACGCCAGCTGCGCATCGCCTACCACGTGCCGTCCCGCGACGAGCTGTCCGAGCGCGCCGTCGACCCGCGCGGCATCGTGACCCACGGCCGGTTCTCCTACCTCGACGCGTGGTGCCACGCGGCCGGAGGGATGCGGTTCTTCCGGCTCGACCGCATCGACAGCGCCGTGCTCCTCGACACGCCGGTAGCAACCGATCCCGCGCCCCCGCGCGAGGTGACCAGCGGCCTCCTGGCCGGGGAGTCGCCCACCAGCGGCACCACGGTGACCCTGCTCCTGCAGTCCGAGGCCGACTGGGTCCCCGACTACTACCCGGTGCAGGAGGTCCGCAGGCTGGCGGACGGCGCGCTCGAGGTCGACCTCGTCGTCGCCGACCCGCGCTGGCTGACCCGCCTGCTGCTGCGGCTGGCCCCCCACGCCACCGTGCTCCGTCCCGAGATGTTCACCGAGATGTTCACCGCCGCTGCGCGGGACACGCTCGCGCACTACCGATGACCACCGCGTACCATGGACGTCGGTAAGTCCACGGATGTGAGGAAGCCATGACCACAGCGCTAGTCGCGTTCCCCGGCGGTTGGGAGCTCGTCCTGATCGTGCTCGTGATCCTGTTGCTGTTCGGCGCCAAGAAGCTGCCCGAGTTCGCTCGCGGCACCGGCCAGGCCCTGCGCATCTTCAAGGCCGAGACCAAGGGCCTGCGGGACGACGAGGAGGCGACGCCCGAGCCGGCGAAGCCCGAGCTTCCCCCGGCCGGCGCGACCCCCGCCGACGACGTGGCCGAGGGCGAGATCGTCGAGCCGCGCCGCGACACCACCAACGGCTGACGCCCGACCACCTGCGTTGTCCCTCACCGGCGTCGTCCAGCTCTTCGTCGGCCGTCCGGTCCACCCGGTCGGCGCCGACGGCCGGATGGCGCTCTCCGACCACCTCCGTGAGCTCCGGGCGCGGATCCTCAAGTCCGGGCTGATCCTGCTCATCGGCTTCATCGCCGCCGCGTTCTTCTACGAGCAGCTCCTCGACCTGGTGATGGGTCCCTACCGCCAGGCGCAGGACGCGCTGCCCAACGGCCAGACCGAGGCGACGACCAACGGCGCCGCCGGCGGCTTCATCCTGTTCTTCAAGCTCTCGGGCCTGGCTGCGGTGATCGGCACCGCGCCGCTGTGGCTCTACCAGATCTGGGCGTTCATCCTCCCGGGCCTGCACGCGAGCGAGAAGAAGTGGAGCCGGATCTTCTTCGCGGTGGCGGGACCGCTCTTCCTCCTCGGGATCGTGCTCGGCTACGTCACGCTCCCCAAGGGCCTCGAGGTCCTGATCGGCTTCACGCCCGAGCACGTCACCAACCTGGTCGAGTTCAACGACTACCTGACCTTCTTCAGCCGCACGCTGCTCGGCTTCGGCATCGCGTTCGAGATCCCGGTCTTCGTCGTGCTGCTCAACCTGGCCGGCATCGTCAGCGGACGGGCGCTCGGCCAGCAGCGCCCCTTCATCATCGTCGGCGTCTTCGTCTTCGCCGCTGTGATGACGCCGTCGACCGACCCGTTCACGATGACGTTCATGGCGGTCCCGATGGTGCTCCTCTTCGGCATCTCCGAGGTGATCGCCCGGATCAACGACCGGCGCCGCGGCCGGGACGACCTCAACGCGGGCCTCTCGCCCGACGAGGCGTCCCCCCTGTGACCGACAGCTACACCGGGGCCGCGTGGACGCAGGTCGACCCGTTCGAGCTGCCCGAGTGGCTCGGCGTCGAGTCCGTCACCTGGTCGGCCGTGGGCCGGCTGACCTCCGGGGTGCTGCCCGGGGTGCTCCGCAGCGACACGGGCGCCGCCGAGCTGGCCTGCGACCTGCTGGCGGGCGACGTCGCCTACCCGCGGACGGTCGTCGACGGCCCGACCCGCGTCCGGATCCATGAGGCCTGGCGCCACGGACAGGTGCACCTCGTCGCCCACGACGGCCGGCTCACCCTCGGCGCGCCGGGCACCGACTTCTCCGCCCCGCGCGTGCTCGACGCCGTCGGCCGGCTGGCCAAGGCCGTCGGCGCCCCGCCCGACCACTTCGCGGTCCGGCTCCGGGTCGCCCGCGAGGGCGGCGGCTGGGACCGCGGCGGCTGACGGACCGTCGGGGTCCGGCCACTAGGCTGGCCACGTGCCGCGTGACCTCGTCGTCCTCACCAACCCGGTCGCCGGCAAGGGCCGCGCCGTCCGGGTGCGGGACGTGGGCGAGGCCCGCCTCCGCGCGGCCGGGCACCGGGTCCGCTCCCTGGCCGGCCGCGACCCGGACGAGGCGCTGGACCTCGCGCGCAAGGCGGTCGTCGACGAGCCCGACGCCCTGGTGGTCTGCGGGGGTGACGGCATGGTCGCGATCGCGCTCCAGGCGCTGGCCGGCACCGACGTGCCGCTCGGCATCCTCCCCGCAGGCACGGGCAACGACACCGCGCGCTCGATCGGCCTCCCGCTCGGCGACCCCGTCGCGGCGGCGGACCGGGTCGTCGCCTGGCGCCCACGGCCGATGGACCTGGCCCGTGCGGGCGACCGGTGGTACGGCACGGTCCTCGCCGCCGGGTTCGACGCCAAGGTGAACGAGCGGGCCAACCGGATGCGCTGGCCCCGCGGTCAGATGCGCTACAACCTGGCGACGCTCTCCGAGCTGCGCGTCTTCGAGCCGCTCCGCTACGAGCTCGACCTCGACGGTCGACGGGTCGGCCTCGAGGCGATGCTCGTGGCGGTCGGGAACGGCCCGTCCTTCGGTGGCGGCCTGCGGATCGCCCACGGCGCCGTCCTCGACGACGGCCTGCTCGACGTCGTCGTGATCGGGCCGTTGAGCAAGCCCGAGCTGGTCCGCACCTACCCCCGGCTCTTCCAGGGGACCCACGTCACCCACCCGGCCTTCCAGCGGCACCGGGTGCGCCGGGTCACGCTCGCCTCGCCGGGCATCGTCGGCTACGCCGACGGCGAGCGCCTCGGCCCGCTGCCGATGACCGTCGAGTGCGTCCCGCGCGCGGTCCAGGTGCTCTCATGACCGACCCGTCGCCCGCCGAGCGGTACGCGTCGTACCGGCGCGACGCCCGTCATCCCGTGTTCCGCGACTTCGTGGCCGGCTACGACTTCGACCTCGACGACTTCCAGGTCCAGGCGTGCAAGGAGATCGAGGACGGGCGTGGCGTGCTGGTGGCCGCCCCGACGGGGTCGGGCAAGACCCTGGTGGGGGAGTTCGCGGTCCACCTCGGGCTGCAGACGGGGCGCAAGGCCTTCTACACCACGCCGATCAAGGCCCTGTCCAACCAGAAGTACCACGACCTGGTCGACCGCTACGGCGAGGACCAGGTCGGTCTCCTCACCGGCGACACCACGGTGAACGGGGAGGCACCGGTGGTGGTCATGACCACCGAGGTGCTCCGCAACATGCTCTACGCCGGTTCGCGGACCCTCCTCGACCTCGGCTTCGTCGTGATGGACGAGGTGCACTACCTCGCCGACCGGTCCCGCGGCGCCGTCTGGGAGGAGGTCATCATCCACCTCCCGGAGTCGGTGGCCGTGGTGTCGCTGTCGGCGACCGTCTCCAACGCCGAGGAGTTCGGCGAGTGGCTCGAGACCGTGCGCGGCGAGACCACCACGATCGTGGCGGAGCGGCGGCCCGTGCCGCTCTACCAGCACGTGATGGTCGGCCGCCGGCTCCTCGACCTGTTCGCGTCCTCCGACGTCGACGCCGCTGCGGGGTTCGTCCGCGAGGGCGCCCCGGTCAACGACGAGCTGATGCGGATTGCCCGCGACGACTGGGCCAGCAGCCGGCTGATGCGCGACCGCCGCTCGCCGCGCAAGGGGAGGCCGGGCTCGTCGAAGAACCCGCGGGCGGTCGGCAACGGGCGCCGCGTCTGGATCCCGAGCCGGGTCGACGTGATCGACCGCCTGGAGCGCGAGCGCCTCCTGCCCGCGCTCGTGTTCATCTTCAGCCGCGCGGGCTGCGACGGCGCCGTCCAGCAGTGCCTCGACGCCAACCTGCGGCTCACCACCGCCGAGGAGCGCGACGAGGTGATCGCCTACGTCGAGGACGCGGTCGCCACGCTCCCGAGCGCCGACCTGGACGTGCTCGGCTACCACGAGTTCCTCGACGCGCTCTCACGCGGCGTGGCGGCCCACCACGCCGGGATGCTGCCGGCGTTCAAGGAGATCGTCGAAGCGCTCTACCTGCGCGGCCTCGTCAAGGTCGTCTTCGCCACGGAGACCCTCGCGCTCGGCATCAACATGCCGGCGCGCACCGTCGTGCTCGAGAAGCTGACGAAGTGGAACGGCGAGACCCACGCCGACATCACGCCGGGGGAGTACACCCAGCTCACCGGCCGCGCGGGCCGCCGGGGCCTCGACGTCGAGGGCCACGCGGTGGTGCTCTGGCAGCCGGGCATGAACCCGCGGGAGCTGGCCGGTCTCGCCTCGACCCGGACCTACCCGCTCCGCTCGAGCTTCCGGCCGTCCTACAACATGGCCGTCAACCTGGTGCACCAGTTCGGCCGCCACCGCGCGCGCGAGCTGCTCGAGCAGTCCTTCGCGCAGTTCCAGGCCGACCGGGCGGTCGTCGGGCTGGCCCGGCAGCTGAAGAAGGCCGAGGACGCGCTCGCCGGCTACGCGGAGGCCGCGACCTGCCACCTCGGCGACTTCATGGAGTACGCCGCCCTGCGGCGGCAGATCTCCGACCTTGAGAAGGAGGCCAGCCGCAACCGGCGGTCGGACCGGCGGGCCGAGGCCGCCGCCGCCCTGGAGCGGCTGCGCCCCGGCGACGTGATCGTCGTCCCCGCCGGCAAGTACGCCGGCCCGGCGGTCGTCGTCGACCCCGGACTCTCCGAGCACGGCCACCGGCCGCTGGTGGTCACGACCGGGCGTCAGGCGCGACGGCTCGCCCTGCCGGACTTTCCGACCCCGGTGGAGCCGGTGGCCCGGGTCACGGTGCCCAAGAAGCTCGACACCCGCAACGCCGCGCAGCGCCGGCAGCTCGCCGACAACGTCCAGCAGGCCGTGCACGCGCTCCCGCACTCGGTCACCCACCCCCGCGCCGAGAAGGGGGCGGTGGACGACCGCACCGCTCGGGAGGTCGCGGAGCTGCGGGCGCAGGTGCGCGCCCACCCGTGCCACGGCTGCGCGGAGCGCGAGGACCACGCCCGGTGGGCGGAGCGGTGGTACAAGCTCGACCGCGACAGTCAGGTGCTGGCCCGCCGGATCGAGCGGCGCACCAACACCGTCGCCCGCCAGTTCGACCGGGTCTGCGAGGTGCTCGACGCGCTCGGCTACCTCGACGGGGACGCCGTCACCGACCGCGGCCGGGGACTGATGCGGATCTACTCCGAGCTCGACCTGGTCGCCGCGGAGGCGATCCGGGTCGGGCTGTGGGACGAGCTCTCGCCCTCGCAGCTCGGCGCCGTGCTCTCGGTCCTGGTGTTCGAGTCGCGCCGCCCGGACGAGGCGCCTCCCTCGGTGCCCGGCGGCAAGGTGGCGCACACCATCGACGCCATGCACCGCCTGTGGGCCGACCTGGAGCGGCTCGAGCGGGACCACCACCTCGACTTCCTCCGCCGCCCCGACGCCGGCTTCGCGTGGACGGCGTACCGGTGGGCGGAGGGCGACGACCTCGACGACCTCCTGGGCCGGGCCGACCTGACCGCCGGCGACTTCGTGCGCCAGATGAAGCAGCTGGTCGACTTCGCGGGCCAGATCGCCGACGCAGCCGCGGGCACCCCCGTGCGCGGGACCGCGCGCGACCTGATCGGCCTGATCCGTCGCGGGATCGTGCTACCGGGCTGATCACGCAGACCTGAGGGCGCAGGGACCTTCGGCCTCCCCGCCGGCGGCCGAGGGCTCTGGCCGTGCAGGAGATCGGCGGCCAGCGTGGGGGTGTGAAGAGGAGCCCGGCCTGGGTGCTGGCGGCCGTGGTCGCCGTCCTCGTCGTGGCGGCCCTGGTGACCGCCGTGCTGTCCCGGCGCGATGCGGTCGAGCCCGCGGACGGCGCCCCGGAGGCAACCGTCCAGCAGTACGTCGAGGCCGTGCTCGACCACGACAGCGAGGCCGCCGTCGGCCTGCTGGCCCCCGACAGCCCCTGCGACGTCGAGGACCTCGACCACGCCTACGTCGACGACGACCTGCGGGTGTCGCTGGAGGACGTGGAGGTGTCCGGCACCGCCGCGCGCGTGGACGTCACCATCACGTCGGGATCGGGCGGGCTGTTCCCGTCGGAGTGGACCGATGCGGCCACGTTCCGGCTGGTCCGGACCGGAGGGGAGTGGCGGATCACCGGCAGCCCGTGGCCGCTCTTCGACTGTGGGGTCCTCCGATGATCGGTGCCGTCATCCTCCTGCTGCTCCTCGCGATCGTCGCGGGGGTCGCCGTCGGCGTCCGCCGGATGGCCCGGCCCGCCGCGGCGGCCACGACGCCGGAGGGGCACGTCGTGCGCCAGCTCTTCCAGTACCTGTTGCTGCTCGTCCTCCTCGTCGTCAGCGCCGTCGGCGTGGCCGGTCTCGTCGAGGCGGCCCTGGCAAGCGGCACGACGCTGGCCGTCAGCGACACCGCGCTCGCGCGGAGCGTGGCGTTCACGGTGGTCGGCGTACCGCTGCTCCTCGCGCTCGCCCTGCTGACCCGGCGCACGCACGCCGGTGATCCGGCCGAGGCCAACGGGCTGCCCTGGGTCGTCTACCTGTCCGCGGCCGGTCTGGTGTCCCTCTTCGTCGCCCTGGTCGCGCTGCACGCCACCGCGAGCTGGGCGCTGGGGCTGCGTCCGCACGACCCCCTGGCGTCGGCGAACGCGGTGGTCTGGACAGCGGCGTGGGCGGTCCACTGGTGGCTCGGCAGCCGCCTGACCGACCAGCGACCGTTGCAGCCCGCCCTCCTGGCGGGGTCGCTGCTCGGGCTCGCGCTCGGGCTCGTCGGTCTCGGCGTGCTGCTGGCGGGCACCCTCGACGAGTGGTTGGGGCTGGCCGGGGCGAGCGCTCTCGTCGGCCGCCACGAGCCGATCCTCGAGGGAGCCGTCACCTTCGTCCTGGCCGCTGCCGTGTGGCTCCGGTACTGGCTCCTCGCGGGCGTGCGCTCCGAGCGCAACCTGCTCTGGCACGCCTACGTCCTGCTGGCGGGCGTCACCGTGGGCCTGGTCGTCGCGGTGACCGCGGCGAGCGTCGCGCTGGACCGGGTGCTGGTCTGGCTGGTGGGCGAGCCCTGGTCGGACGACGCGCGCCGCTACTTCGACGCCATGCCCGCGACGATCGCCGCGACGACGGTCGGCCTGCTGACCTTCGCCTACCACCAGTCGGTGCTCCGCTCGGTCGAGCACCCGCGGCGGACCGAGCTGGACCGGGTGCGTGACTACCTGCTGGCCGGTGTCGGGCTGGCCGCGGCGAGCGTCGGCTCGACGATCGTCGTCGTCGCCCTGGTGGAGGCAGCCGCGGACCCGTCGGTGGTCGGCGGGGGAGCGGTCAACACGCTGCTCGCCGCCGTGACCCTGATCGGCGTCGGAGCGCCGGTCTGGCAGCTGTTCTGGCGCCGGGGACAGCGGGCGGCGGCAGGTGCCGACGAGACCGCCTCGCTGACCCGTCGTCTCTACCTGTTCCTCCTGCTGGGCCTGACCAGCGTCGCCACGGTCGCTGCGCTCCTCGCGGGAGCCTGGATCCTGGTCGACCGGATCCTGCAGGGTGACGACGCGGCGGCGAGCGTGCGCAGCATCCGCTACCCGGTCGGGATCCTGGCGACCGCCGCCGCGGTGGCCGCCTACCACTGGGCCGTCTACCGCAGTGACCGAGAGCGCCACGTGCTCCCTGCGCGGCACGGTCCGGCCTTCGTCCTGCTCCTGGGCGTCGCCGACGTCGGCACCGCTGCGGCACTCGGACGGAGCACCGGCGCGATGGTCTGGGCCTGGACGCGGCGCGACGTCGCGCCGCAGGTGTGGTCGGTCGAGGAGCTGGCGGCCGTCGTCGCGGCGTCGGGAGGGTCGGAGACGATCGTCCTGGCCGACGCGGGTGAGCTGCGGGCCATCCCCGTCCTGCGCCGGCCGCCCCTCCTCGACCCGGCGGCTAGCTCGGCTCCGGGGTCCCGAGCACCTGGGTGAGCCGCGCGACCGGGCTGTTGAGGCCCCACCGCTCGGTCAGGTCCGCCAGCCGTCCCGGATCGGCCGGCTCGGTGGGCAGGGCGAGCGCGTCGCCGCGCGGGAGGTCCAGGTCGCGCGCGACCGCGACCACCTTGGGCGCGAGCAGGAGGTAGTCGGCGGCGTCCCGCAGCTTCAGGCGCGGCCCCGGGGCGAGGTCGCTGGCCGGGTCCTCGACCGCGGCGACCAGGCTCGGCAGGTCGCCGAACCGCTGGAGGAGCGTGGCGGCCGTCTTCTCGCCGACGCCCTTGACGCCGGGAAGCCCGTCGGAGGGATCGCCGCGCAGGGTCGCGAAGTCGGCGTACTGGCGCGCGGCGACGCCGTACTTCTCCAGCACCCACGCCTCGTCGACCCGCTCGTGCCGACCCACCCCCTTGCCGATGTAGAGGACCCGGACCCCGCCCGCGTCGTCGACGAGCTGGAAGAGGTCGCGGTCACCGGTGACGACGTCGACCGGTTGCCCGGCGCCGGTGGCCAGCGTCCCGATCACGTCGTCGGCCTCGTAGCCCGGCGCACCCACCACCGCGATGCCGAACGCGCCGAGCACGTCCAGGATGACCGGCAGCTGGGCCTCCAGCGGGTCCGGGACCTCCTCGACGTCCGGACCGATGTCGACCTCCTCCACGACCCGGTGCGCCTTGTAGGTCGGCAGCAGCTCGACCCGCCACCCCGGGCGCCAGTCCTCGTCCCAGCAGCACACCAGGTGGCTGGGCCGGTACTGCTCGACGAGCTGGGAGATGTACCCGAGCAGGCCGCGGACGGCGTTCACGTTGGTGCCGTCGGGCGAGAGGATCTCCGGCGACCCGAAGTAGGCACGGAAGTACATGCTGGCGGTGTCGAGGAGCATCAGACGGCCCGGGTCCCTGTTCACCCGCTGAATCGTAGGGTCTGCCGCGGCACGGATGCCCTAGGGTGACCGACGTGAGCCAGAGTCCAGGTGGCGTCGAGAGCACCGACCGCCAGATCCTCGAGCTGCTCGCGAAGGACGGCCGGATGTCCTACACCGACCTCGGCAAGGCGACCGGCCTCTCGACCTCCGCGGTGCACCAGCGGGTCAAGCGTCTCGAGCAGCGGGGCCTGATCCTGGGCTACGGCGCGACGGTCAACCACGCCGAGATCGGGCTGCCCCTGACCGCGTTCATCGCGATCCGGCCGATCGACCCCTCCCAGCCCGACGACGCGCCGGGCCGGCTCGAGGGGATGCCGGAGATCGAGTCGTGCTGGTCGGTCGCCGGCGAGGAGTCCTACGTCATCAAGGTCCGCACGACGTCGCCGGCCGAGCTGGAGGACCTGCTCGCCCGGATCCGGATCGCCGCGAACGTCTCGACCCGCACGACGATCGTGCTGTCGACCTACTACGAGAACCGGCCGGTCACCGGCTAGCAGCGCCCGAGCGCCGCCGGCCGGTCACCAGGTCGTTGAATCAGGGCGCGGTCACCGTCCAGACGCCGTCGTAGTAGGGGTTGTTGCCGGTCACGGGGTCGTAGAGACCGACGCCGACCGAGTACCCGAGGTGCGCGGTGGCGGCTGAGTAGGGCCCGCTGTCCGAGTACCCGTAGGCCTCGCCCACACCGCTGCGGGCGTTGCCGTAGAGGCACAGGTAGCCCGGTGCCGCCTGTCCAGGACCCGGGCAGTGGGTGGCGTCGGCGGCGAACGCGGTGTCGACGATGTTCGCGGGGTCGATCGCCGTCGCCAGCGGCCGGGGGTAGGTGATCGAGAAGCCGAGCCAACCACCGGAGGCGGAGTTTCCGGCAGCCGCGCTGAACGTGCCGGACTGGCTCTTCCCGGACGGAAGCGGCGTCAGGTTGTTGGCCTTCGGGACGGCGCCGAGGCTGCCCTCCCGGATGTCGACGCCCTTGAGGGAGTTGTCCTTGATGTCCGCGCCGGTGAGCAGGCCGCTGGCGCGCGCCACGAGGGGATTGGTGACGAACAGCAGTGCCGCGACCACGACCGCGAGCGCTACGACGATCTTCTTGCGCATGGGGATGACCCTTCTTCCGGGGACGCAACCCGGCGGCGTCCCGACCTCGCGATCCTTGCGAAGTCGGCCCCCCGCGGGTATGGCCCGAACGGGCTGGCCCGATCGGGCTGGCCCGTTCGGGCCATCCGGCGCGATCAGGGCTCAGTGGGCCTGCAACGCCGCCGTCCGCCGGGACGCCTCGGCGACCTCGGCCGCGCGCAGGGCCGTCTCGTCGAGGTCCGCGTGCCGGGCCCACCACGCCTGTCCCGCGGCCGGCAGCGTGTGGATCGGGTCGTAGTACTCGTAGGTGCGCGAGAGCGCCTCGGGGTCACCGGCCTCGATCGACGTCAGGTAGTTCTTGGTCCAGTGGGAGATCCCGCGCTCGGTGTCGTAGGAAGCGACCTGGTGCACCCAGCGCTTGCCGACGAACGGAACGTCGCACACGATCCGCGGCGTCGCGAAGCCCGGCAGGTAGCCCATGATCTGGTGCTGGAGGTGCTGCGCCTGCGCGACGGAGACCCGCCAGTGCTCCGAGTAGGGGATCAGGTCGCACATGTAGAAGTAGTAGGGCATGATCCGGGCGCCGTCGAGCAGCGCGAAGCAGAGGTCCAGCAGCACGTGCGGATCGGCGTTGACGCCGTTGAGCAGCACGCCCTGGTTGCGTACGTCGCGCACGCCCGCCTCGAGCATCGCGGACGCCGCCGCCGCGACCGCCGGCGTCACCGACTGGGCGTGGTTGGTGTGGGTGTGGATCGCCAGGGAGACGCCGCGCTTGCGGGCCGTCGTCGCGACCCGGGCCATGCCCTCGACGACCTCGGGCTGGCTCCAGTGCTGGGGGAGGCCGGTCAGAGCCTTGGTCGCGAGCCGGACGTCGCGGATGTTCTCGATCTCGAGGAGCGAGTCGAGGAACGACTCCAGGCGCGGCCACGGCATGTTCGCCACGTCGCCGCCGGACACGACGACGTCGCGCACGGCCGGGTTGTGGCGCAGGTAGTCGAGCATGGCGCCGAGCCGGTCGGCCGGCTTGCCGGCCAGCTTCAGCTTCTCCACCGTCGGCGTCGAGTTGCCCACGAGGTCCATCCGGGTGCAGTGCCCGCAGTACTGCGGGCAGGTCGGCAGCAGCTCGGCGAGCACCTTGGTCGGGTAGCGGTGGGTCAGGCCCTCGGCCACCCACATGTCGTGCTCGTGCAGCGAGTCGCGGGTCGCGTGCGGATGGGACGGCCAGTCGGTGCGCCGGTCGGAGAAGACCGGCAGCATGTAGTGCCGGATCGGGTCGGCGTAGAACGCGTCGGTCAGCGAGCCCGGTCCGCCGACGGCCGCGTCGGGCACCATCGTGTTGAGCATCTGTGGGGGGACCAGCATCGACATGGTCGCCCGCTCCGCCTGGTCGCGCTCGAGGTCGGCGTAGAAGCGCTCGTCGACCAGGTCGCCCAGCAGGTCGCGCAGCTGCGCGATGTTCTTCACGCAGTGCGCGCGCTGCCACTGCACGGAGGCCCACTCCGCAGGGGTGACGTCGCGCCAGCCCGGGAACCGGGTCCAGTCCGGCTCGACCAGCTCGGTGCGACGATAGACGTACGGCTGGCCACCGGCAGCCGCCAGCTGACCCGCGATCGAGCTCTCGATGGTCATCATGACTCCTGGTGTGTCGTTTGTGATCCGGCCCACGGCAGTGCCAGACTACGTGAAGATCATGCGGCAAGGCCAATGCCGCGCCGTAGAATTTGCGGTGGAACCTCGGAGGAGTCGAAGGTGTCTCTCGTGACCGACAGGACCGACCCGACGGGGCTGCACCGGGTGCTCGATGGCGGCGCCGTGCTGCCCCAGGCCGCGCAGCGGCTGGACACCTCCCGCGAGCTGCGACGCGACGAGGTGCGGATCCGCGTGGAACGGCTCAACCTCGACGCCGCGTCGTTCCGGCAGCTCGAGCAGGAGCACGGCGGCGACGGGGCAGCCGTGCGCGACGCCGTGCTCGCGATCGTCGCCGAGCGCGGCAAGATGCAGAACCCGGTCACCGGCTCCGGCGGGATGCTGATCGGCACCGTGGAGGAGGTCGGGCCCGAGTCACCGCTCGGCCTGGAGCCGGGCCAACGGGTCGCGACCCTCGTCTCGCTGACCCTGACCCCGTTGGTGATCACCGACGGGCTGGCGCGCTGGGACGGCCGCTCCGAGCAGGTGCCCTGCGACGGCTACGCGGTGCTGTTCGGCCGCTCGATCGCCGCGCCGCTGCCCGACGACCTGCCCGACGGCCTCAGCCTGGCGGTGCTCGACGTGTGCGGCGCCCCTGCGCTCACGGCCCGGGTGGTCGCCCGCTACGCGGCCGCCGAGCGGCCGCCCCGGGTCGCTGTGATCGGGGGCGGGGGGAAGTCGGGCTCGCTGAGCCTGGTGGCGGCGCAGGAGGCGGGCGCGGCCCACACGATCGCCGTCTGCCCCACGGAGGCCGAGGCCGAGCGGGTCCGCTCCGCCGGCATCGCCGACCTGGTCGCGGTGGCCGACGCACGCGACCCGGTGGCGCTCCGCGCGGCGGTGGTCGCCGCGGGCGGTCCCGCCGACGTGACCGTCGTCTGCGTCGACGTCCCCGGCTGCGAGGGCGGTGCGATCCTCGCGACGGCCGACGGCGGCACGATCGTGTTCTTCTCGATGGCCACCTCCTTCTCCGCCGCCGCGCTCGGTGCCGAGGGCCTGGCCGCCGACGTCACGATGCTCGTGGGCAACGGCTACGTGCCCGGGCACGCGGACCTCGCCCTCGACCTGGTCCGCCGCACGCCCGCACTGCGGGCGATGTTCGAGGAGCGGGTCAGGTGAGGGGCTCGAAGCTCGACCTCGACCCGGTCGCGGTCCGCAAGGCGCGCTCCCTGGCCCGCAAGGCGGGGCGTCCCATCGTCCGGCTCGCCCAGCGGCACACCACGGTCGCGGTGGAACGAGCCACGCTCCGCCTCGCCGGACTCACCGGCGCCGACGCCGAGGGCACGCCCTGGGTCAACCGGCTGGCGGACGCGGTGCGCGCCGACGTGGGGCTCGAGCACGGCCTCGCCCTCCCGGTCTGGGACGCGCTGCTGCGGGGTGCGGCCGAGGACCTGCCGACGCTCGCCCAGAAGGCGGCCGCCGGGTCGGTCGCGTTCCGGCTCCCCGAGGGCAGTGACGCGAGGCGGGCGCGGACGGCGAGCACCCGGGCGGTGGGGCGCGGGCTGCGCACCATCGACGCCCGTCGGCGCGAGCGCGACCGCCTGATCAAGAAGCACGGCGACGCGCCAGGCAAGCCGTGGATCTACCTGATCGTGGCGACCGGCGACATCCACGAGGACATCCCGCAGGCACAGCTCGCCGCGCGCGAGGGCGCCGACGTGATCGCGGTCATCCGCAGCACCGGCCAGAGCCTGCTCGACTTCGTGCCGGAGGGTGCCACCCGTGAGGGCTTCGCCGGCACCTACGCGACCCAGGAGAACTTCCGCCTGATGCGCGCCGCCCTGGACGACTCGAGCAGGGAGCTCGGCCGCTACGTCCGGCTCACCAACTACGCCAGCGGGCTGTGCATGCCGGAGATCGCGGCCCTCGCGGGCCTCGAGCGCCTCGACATGATGCTGAACGACTCGATGTACGGGATCCTCTTCCGCGACATCAACCCGGTGCGCACCTTCGTCGACCAGCGGTTCAGCCGCCAGGTCCACGCCCGCGCCGGCATCATCATCAACACCGGCGAGGACAACTACCTCACCACCGCCGACGCGGTCGAGGCCGCCCACACCGTCACGACCAGCCAGCTGCTCAACGAGTACTTCGCCAAGGAGGCGGGGCTCGAGGACTGGCAGCTCGGCCTCGGCCACGCGTTCGAGATCGATCCCGCCGTGCCCGAGTCGTTCCGGCTCGAGCTCGCGCACGCGCTCCTTGCCCGCGAGCTGTTCCCGGGCGCGCCGCTCAAGTGGATGCCGCCGACGCGGCACATGACCGGCGACGTGTTCCGCGGCTACCTCCTGGACGGGTTCTTCAACCTGGCCGGCGCGATGACCGGCCAGGGGATCCTCCTGGTCGGCATGATGACCGAGGCGGTCGTGACGCCGTGGCTCTCCGACCGCGACCTCGCCCTCCAGAACGTCCGCTACGTCCTCGACGCCGCCGGTGGGCTGCACGAGGACTTCCGCCCGGCTCCCGACGGCCTCATCGCCACCCGGGCACGCCAGGTCCTGGCCGAGACGATCGACCTGCTCGACCGGATCGCCGACGAGGGCCTGCTCGAGGCCATCGCGGACGGCACGTTCGGCCTCATGCGACGCCCCGCCGACGGCGGCAAGGGTCTCGACGGCGTCGCCCGCAAGGCACCCGGCTACTTCAACCCCGCCTCGGAGGCGCTGGAAGGGAACGGTGGTTGAGGTGCAAGCGCAGCGAGAGTCGGAACCCCGCCTGGTCCGCCCCTACGGCGACACCACCGGCGACGGGATGGTGCAGGTCAGCTTCACCCTGCCGGTCGCTCACTCCAAGCGGGCCGAGGGCGCCGCCCAGCAGCTGGCCAACCGGATGGGGATGGACCCGGCCCTGGTCGTCCACGCCCGCCCGATCGGGCCCGACTTCACGTTCTTCGTCGTCTACGGCCGGGTCCACCACCTCGTCGACCTCGACGCCGTCACCGTGGTCGAGCGCGACTACCCGCTGTTGACGCCCAAGGAGGTCAACGCGGCGATCAAGCGGCTGCTGCGCCGCCGGCTGGTCGTCATCGGCGCCTGCATCGGCACCGACGCGCACACCGTGGGCATCGACGCGATCCTCAACATCAAGGGCTTCGCGGGGGAGAAGGGGCTGGAGTACTACCGGGAGATCAAGGTGGTCAACCTCGGTGCCCAGGTCGCCGTGCCCCAGCTGGTCGACCGGGCGGTCGCCGAGGGTGCCGACGCCGTCCTGGTCTCCCAGGTGGTGACCCAGCGTGATGCGCACCTCCTCAACACCCGGGAGATGGCTGCGGCCTTCTCCGAGGCCTTCCCGGCCGAGCGCCGTCCGCTGCTGGTCGTGGGCGGGCCCCGCTTCGACGAGGCCATGGCAGGCGAGCTCGGCGTCGACCGGATCTTCGGGCGCGGCACCACGCCCGGCGAGGTCGCGTCCTACCTGGTCCACCGGATGGAGAACCGATGAGCAACCCGACCGTGGGCCTGAAGGTCACCCAGCGGCGTTACGTCCCCTACGCGCACGCGCACTACGCCGGCAACCTCGTGGACGGCGCGTACGGCCTCGGCCTGTTCGGCGACGTGGCGACCGAGCTGTGCATCCGCAGCGACGGCGACGAGGGCCTGTTCGCCTCCTACGACGACGTCCAGTTCCTCGCCCCGGTGCGGGCCGGTGACGTCGTGGAGGCGACGGCGGAGCTGGTCCGGGCCGGCACGCGGTCGCGCCGGATCGAGTTCCGGCTCCACGTCGTCGCGCGCGGCTCCGGCACCGACGAGCGGCCGGGCGCCGCCGAGGTCCTCGACCCGCCGCTGCTCGCCACGACGGCCGTCGGCACCGTCGTCGTCCCCTGACCGTGCGCCGCTCCCGGCATGTCGCAAGCGACACGCCGGAGCAATCGGGATTTTCTCGATCGAATTCCGGGCCGGCGGACCCCTCCCTGACCTGCGGTTTCGTGTGTTCCCGCAGGTCAGGAGGCGGTTGACACCAGTGGGGGAGGTCGCCAGAGTACGGAGGCGTTCGCTCGTGCAGGTCGTGGGAACGCGGACCGACGTCCGAGTGGCCGGGGCCGGGGGATGTAGCGCCAACATCCACCCGCCGTGGTTCGCGGAGGTCGGTTCGCCCCTCGAGAGCGACACGAGAGGGCCGCTGTCCCCCTAGACAACATCCCTGCCCCGGCAACCGGTCGGAGGTGGGGATGGACCGAAGGTGCCAGCGGCCCTCTCGTTTGCCCTCGGCCATTGAGTAACCTCTCCTCGTGGCGGACTCTGGGCTCGGACTCGGCCCCCGCCTCCTCGTCGCGGTCGCCGGAGGACTGCTCCTCACCACCGCGTTCGAGCCGATCGCCGTGCCCTACGTGATCCCGTTCGGCCTCGCGGCGTTCGCCCTCGCCACCAAGGACCTGAGCGTGCCGCGCGCGGGCCTCGTCGGCCTGGCCTTCGGGGTCGCCTTCTACTTCGTGCACATCGAGTGGATGCGCCGCTCGATCGGCCCCGACGCCTGGCTCGCGCTCTCGGCCGCGGTCTCCTTGTTCTACGGCGCACTGGGGCTCGCGGTCCCGCTGCTGCGCAGGCTTCCCGCCTGGCCGGTCTGGCTGGCCGCGGCGTGGACGACGATGGAGCAGCTGCACAGCACGTGGCCGCTCAGCGGGATGCCCTGGGGCCGGTTGGCGTTCGCCGTGGTCGACACACCGGTCGCGCCCGCGGCGCCGTACGTGGGCCTGACGTGCATCTCGTTCCTGCTGGCGCTCACCGGGTTCCTCCTCGCCGCGGTGCTCGAGCAGCGCCGCCGCGCCGCCGCCCCCGCGGCCGGCCTGGTCGCCGTGGTCGGGCTCCTGCTGGTGCCCGCGGTGGACCCCTACGACGTCGACGAGAGCGGCAGCGCTGTGGTCGCCCTCGTCCAGGGCAACCTGCCGGGCCCGGCCAACAACATCTTGTGGGACCACCGCGCGGTGACGGAGAACCACGTCGAGGCGACCGAGCAGCTCGCGCGGGACGTCGCGGCGGGGCGGGAGCCTGCCCCGGACTTCGTGCTGTGGCCCGAGAACGCGACGGCGGTCGACCCGTTCCTCGACGAGGGGATCAACAACGGCATCCGCCGTGCGGTGGCGGCGATCGGCGTCCCGGTCGTCGTCGGCGCGATCGTGGACGACGGGCCCGCGCACGTGCTGAACCAGGGCATCGTTTGGGACCCGGACTCCGGGCCCGGGGACCGTTACACCAAGCAGCACCCGGTGCCCTACGGCGAGTACATCCCGTTCCGCGACCTGTGGGACCCGAACTTCGGGCAGCTCGCCCTGATCAGCCGGGACATGGAGAGCGGCACCCGCACCAGCCCGCTGCGCGTCGCCGGCATCGAGGTGGGGGACGCGATCTGCTTCGACATCGCCTACGACGACGTCGTCCACGACCAGGTCCTGGAGGGAGCCCGGCTGCTGACCGTGCAGACCAGCAACGCCAGCTTCATCTACACCAACCAGGTGGCCCAGCAGTTCGCGATCACCCGCCTGCGCGCCATGGAGGCCGGGCGCTGGCTGGTCGTCGCCTCGCCCAACGGCCGGTCCGGGGTGATCGCACCCGACGGCTCGGTCGTCGCATCCGCCCCGCTGCGGACCGAGGCCGTCCTCGACGAGCGGGTGGGCCTGGTGACGCAGGTGACGCCCGCGACGCGGCTCGGCCCCTGGCCCGGTCGACTGTTCACCGTAGTGTCGGCCCTCGGCCTCGTGCTGGGCGCCATGGCGTACCGTCGACGACGGGAAGATGCCGGGTCGCCCGGAGTGCTGGGGGGCGCACCCGACCAGAGCGAGGTTCTGCAGTGACGAGCGAATCCACCGCCGACCGCGCCGGCGAGACCGGCGGCCGCGTGGTGATGGTCATCCCGACCTACAACGAGGCGGACAACGTCGCCTGGATCGTCCGGCGCGTCCGCCAGGCCCAGCCCGGCGTCGACGTGCTGGTCGTCGACGACGCCTCGCCCGACGGCACCGGGGACCTCGCGGACGCCCTCGCGGCCGGCGACCCCCGGGTGCACGTGCTGCACCGTGCGGGCAAGGAGGGGCTCGGAGCCGCCTACCTCGCCGGCTTCGCGTGGGCGCTGGCCGAGGGCTACGACGTGGTGGGGGAGATGGACGCCGACGGCTCCCACCAGCCCGAGCAGCTCGGCCGCCTGCTGGCCGCGCTGGCCGACGGCGCCGACCTGGTGATCGGGTCCCGCTGGGTGCCGGGCGGATCGGTCGTCAACTGGCCCTGGCAGCGCGAGGCGCTCTCCCGCGGCGGCAACTGGTACGTCCGGATGCTGCTCGGCATCGACGTCAGGGACGCCACCGCCGGCTACCGGCTGTTCCGGCGGAGCACGCTGGAGGCGATCGACCTCGGTTCGGTCGCCTCGACCGGCTACGTCTTCCAGACCGACCTGGTCAGCCGCACCCTGCACGCCGGGCTGCGGGTCGTGGAGGTGCCGATCGAGTTCGTCGAGCGGGTCCGCGGAGACTCGAAGATGAGCGGCGACGTCGCCGTCGAGTCCCTCAAGCGGGTCACCCAGTGGGGCCTGCGCGAGCGGTGGACCCGGGCGAAGGCCCGGGCCCGGCGCAACCGTCCGCGTGCCATGATCGACGTGTGAACGCACGACGCTGGCTGGCGGTCCTCGCGATCGCCTTCCTCGTCATGCCGCTGCTCGAGATCTACGTCCTGATCCAGGTCGGCCACGTGATCGGCATCGGCTGGACGATCCTGCTGCTGGTCGCCGACAGCATCCTCGGCGGCTGGCTGATCCGCCACGAGGGCACGCGCGCGTGGCTGGCGCTGCGGACCGCCCTCGAGGAGGGCAGGATGCCCGCCCGCGAGCTCGCGGACGGCGCCCTGATCGTGCTCGGCGGGGCGCTGATGCTGAGTCCCGGCTTCGTCACCGACGTCTTCGGGATCCTGCTGATCCTCCCGCTCACCCGCCCCGTGTTCCGCAGGCTGCTGTCGTCGTACGCCGCCAGCCGGACCACGGTCTACGCGACCTCCCGGTTCGGGGTCCGGACGCAGCGACGCCCCGGACCGGCGGCGGGGGACGGCTCCGTGGTCCGGGGCGAGGTCATCGACGACCAGCGCTGAGCGGCTGCGTCAGGTGCGCGCGGTCTTCCGCTTGCGGGCGTTGGCGCGGTGCAGGTGCGCCGGGCCGATCTCGCCGCCGCGCAGCAGCTCCAGCCGCTCGGTCAGGATCTCCTCGAGCTCCTTCTCCGAGCGCCGCTCGAGCAGCATGTCCCAGTGGGTGCGCTGCGGCTTCTCGACCTTCTCCTCGCGCTCGATGCCCGAGGTGCTCGTCGCCTCGAGCCCGCAGCGCGGGCACTCCCAGACGGCCGGGACCTCCGCCTCGACCGACATCGTGATCTCGAAGTCGTGCCCCTGCGGGCACCGGTAGCCCACCTGCTGGCGGGCGGCGAACTCGATCCCGCGCTCGTCCTCGAAGGACTGGCCACCCAGTCGGGCGCCGCGCAACGTGCGTTCGGCCATGTCGTCTCCCCACCCCATGTTCCGCGGGCGGTCGTCGCCGGGGGATCTCCCCGATCGCGGAGGACGCGCCGCCTCATCAGTACAACGCTACCCCCGCACGGAAAGTTCACACACGACAGTGATTTCTGCGACTCACACGGGCGCGGGCTCCGCCGCCGCCTCCCGGATGCCCCGCTCGGTGTCGACCCGGGCGAGCACGACCGCCCCGACGACGAAGAACAGGATGAGGGCGAAGACCGCCGGCCGGTAGGAGTCGGTGAACTGGTGCACCAGACCGAAGGTGAGCGTCCCCAGCCACGACGTGCCCCGGTCCATGGCGTGGTAGAGGCTGAAGTACTCGGCCTCCTTGCCACGCGGGATGAAGAGCGAGAAGTAGGACCGGGCCAGCGCCTGGGTCCCTCCGAGCACGACGCCGATCGCGGTGGCGAGCAGCAGGAAGGCGACCAGCTGCTCCTCCGGCACCACGAGCGCGACGGTCACGATCACCATCCACACGAGGAGGCCGGCGAGGATCACGTGCTTGGCACCCCAGCGCTTCGCGGCGCGCCCGAAGACGACGGCACCGGCGACCGCCACGAACTGGACGAGCAGGTAGGTGCCCAGGACCGTCCCGGTGCTGAACCCGAGCTCCTTCTCGCCGAAGGTCGCCGCGGAGTAGATCACCGTCTGGATGCCGTCGTTGAAGAACAGGTAGGCGAGCAGGAAGGTGAGCGCGACCGGGTAGCTGCGCAGCTCCCGGATCGTGATCCACAGCTGGCCGAACGACCGGGCCAGCAGGCCGCCGTGGGTCGCCTCGACGGCCTGGGGCGGCCGGTTCTTGATCCCGCGCACGGGGATCAGCGTGAAGACCGCCCACCAGACCGCGGCCGAGAGCATGCTGATCCGCACCGCCGTCCCGGTGCTGAGGCCGAACGCGTCGTGCAGGTTCACCAGGGCGAAGTTGGCGGCCAGCAGCAACCCGCCGCCGGCGTAGCCGTAGGCCCAGCCGGTCGACGACACGCGGTCGCGCTCGCTCTCCTCCGCGATCAGGTTGAGCAGCGCGTCGCTGACCACGATGGACGCGCCGAAGAGGAGGTTGGCCGCGACGAACACCAGGCTGCCGAAGAGCCAGTGGTCCCCGCTGAGGAAGAACAGCAGGGCGGCGGCGGCCGCGCCGCTCCAGGCGAGGCCGCCGAGCAGCGTGGTCTTGCGAGCGGTGCGGTCGGCCATCGCTCCGACGAGGGGGTAGAGGACGGCCCCGAGGATCGTCGAGAAGGTGATGACGTAGGACGGCAGCGAACCGGGGGAGATGGCGAGCCCGAGCAGGCTGATCGTCCCGTGGCACTTGCGGTCCTCGTCGCCGACGAACCCGCACGCGGCCTGCTCGGCGATCGAGATCAGGTACGGCGCGAAGAGCACGCCCGCCACGGTCGTCGCGAACGCCGAGTTGGCCCAGTCGTAGAAGTACCAGGCCCGCTGCTCACGGGCGCGGTTCAGCGGTCCGAGATCAGCGATCCCTGCCATGCGTCCCTCCCTCTCCCGGCGATCGGGACACTACTGCCACAGACCTCGTGCGACGAGGAACTCCTTCAGCAGGTCGGTGCGGTCGGTGAACAGCCCGTCGACGCCCCGCTCCAGCAGCTCGGCCATCTCCGCGGGATCGTCGACGGTCCACACGTGCACGTGCAGGCCGGCGGCGTGCGCGCGACGTACGAAGCCCGGGGTGACGACCCGGAAGCGGCCACGCCGGTGGGGCACCTGGAACGCCGCGAAGTCGGCACCGGCGAGCCGCTCGGCGAGGCGGGCGCTGGGCAGCAGCCGGTAGGCGAGCACCTCCAGCGGGTGCGCGGCCGTCGGCACCCGGCCGCCGGTCAGCCTGCGGAACCGCCGGGTCCGGGCGGGGGAGAAGGAGCCCACCAGGACCCGGTCCCACAGCCGCCGCGCCGTGACGAACCCGGCGAGCTCCTCGACGGCGCGCTCGGACTTGATGTCGATGTTGAAGCGCGCCTCCGGGAAGGCGTCGACCAGCTCGGCCAGCGTCGGCACCTGCTCGCGGCCGCCGATCCGGGCCTCGCGGATCTCGGCGAGGTCGAGCTCGCCGATCGCCCCGGCGCGGTCGGTGACCCGGTCCAGCACCTCGTCGTGGAAGGCGAGCAGCACGCCGTCGCGCGTGACGTGCACGTCGGTCTCGAGGTAGTCGTAGCCGAGCTCGGCGGCGTGCCGGAACGCGGCCAGGGTGTTCTCGAGGCCCTCGATCTCGGGGTGGTAGGCGCCGCCGCGGTGGGCGAACGCCAGCACCCGGCCGGCTCGCAAGTAGCTCATGTCCAGACGATGGCAGATGAGATCTCGATACGCGCGTCGCGGCCTCGCAAGCTCGGCCGCGGCGCTACTCGATCTGGCTCTCGGTCCGCCGCCTCGAAACTCGGCGGCGGCGAGCTCAGATGTCGCGGAAGGTCTCGATGTCGGCGCCCAGCGACCCGAGGCGCTCCGCGAGGTCCTCGTAGCCGCGATGGATCACGTAGGTGCCGCGCAGCACGGAGGTGCCCTTGCTCGCCAGCATCGCAAGCAGCACCACGACCGCCGGGCGCAGCGCGGGCGGGCACATCAGCTCGGCCCCCGTCCACGACGTCGGGCCCTCGATCATCACCCGGTGCGGGTCGAGCAGGCTCACCCGGCCACCGAGCTTGTTGAGCTCGGTGAGGTAGATGGCGCGGTTGTCGTAGACCCAGTCGTGGATGTAGGTCTGCCCGTGCGCCGTGGCGGCGATGACCGCGAAGAACGGGAGGTTGTCGATGTTGAGGCCCGGGAAGGGCATCGGGTGGATCTTGTCGCGCGGCGCCACCAGGTCGGAGGGGTGGGTCACGATGTCGACCAGGCGGGTGCGGCCGTTGGCGGCGACGTACTCCTCGGAGCGGTCGTAGGTGAAGCCCATCTCCTCCAGCATGGCCAGTTCGATCTCGAGGAACTCGATGGGCGCGCGCCGGATGGTGATCCGGGACTTCGTGACGATCGCCGCGGCCAGCAGGGACATCGCCTCGATGGGGTCCTCGCTGGGGGAGTAGTCGACGTCGACGTCGATCTCCGCCCGGCCGGTGACGGTCAGGGTGGTGGTGCCGATGCCCTCGACGTCGACGCCGAGCGCCTGCAGGTAGAAGCAGAGGTCCTGGACCATGTAGTTGGACGAGGCGTTGCGGATCACGGTCGTGCCGGGGTGCAGGGCCGCCGCCATCAGGGCGTTCTCGGTCACCGTGTCGCCGCGCTCGGTGAGCACGATCGGCCGGCCGGGGACGATCGCGCGGTTGGCCTGCGCGTGGTACCACCCGTCGGTCGCCTTCACCTCGAGGCCGAACGGGCGCAGCGCGGACATGTGCGGCTCGACGGTGCGCGTCCCGAGGTTGCAGCCGCCCGCGTAGGGGAGCTCGAAGGTGTCCTCGGCGCGGTGGAGGAGGGGACCGAGGAACATGATCACCGAGCGGGTGCGCCGGGCGGCGTCGGCGTCGATGTTGGAGAGGTCGAGCACCTTGGGCGGCACGATCTCGAGGTCGTTGTCGTCGTTGATCCAGCGAGTCTGCACGCCGAGGCTCCCGAGCACCTCCAGCAGCCGGTTGACCTCCTCGATCCGGGCCACCTTGCGCAGCGTGGTGCGGCCCCGGTTGAGCAGGGAGGCGCACAGCAGCGCCACCCCGGCGTTCTTGGAGGTCTTGACGTCGATGCTCCCCGAGAGCGTGGTCGGTCCCTTGACCCGCAGGTGGGTCGGCCCGGCGCCCACCGCGACGATCTCGGAGTCGACGGCGGCACCGATCCGGGCCAGCATCTCCAGCGACAGGTTCTGGTGGCCCTTCTCGATCCGGTTGATCGCGCTCTGGCTGGTGCCCAGCCGCTCGGCGAGCTGGGTCTGGGTCAGCCCGCGGTGCTTGCGCGCGTCGCGGATGAGGTTGCCGATCCGACCCTTGTAGTCGGCGTCGCTGACGGGAGGAGTCATGACGTCGACGGTAACTCACATATGAGATAGAAGAAACCCACGGCCGCGGGTGTGTCGTGGGCCCGCCTGCAAGGATGGGCGCCATGCGCGCCACGACGATCCACGGACCCCGCGACATCCGCTTCGAGGAGGTCCGCGACCCCGTCCTCCGCAAGCCCACCGACGCGATCGTCCGTGTCGTGGCCGGCTGCATCTGCGGCTCGGACCTGTGGCCCTACCGCGGCGAGAACCCGGTGCGTGCGGGCAGCACCATCGGGCACGAGTGCATCGGCGTGGTCGAGGAGGTCGGGTCCGAGGTGCGGGAGGTGCGCCCCGGCGACTTCGTGGTCGTGCCGTTCTGCCACTGCGACAACACCTGCGCCCACTGCCGGGCCGGGGTCCAGTCCGCGTGCGTGAACGTCGCGATGACCACCAGCGGGCAGGGCGAGCTCGCCCTGGTGAGCCAGGCGGACGGGTCCCTGGTCCGCACCGGCGACACGCCCGGCGAGGACGACCTCGCCTCGTTGCTCGCGCTGAGCGACGTGATGCCGACCGGCTGGCACGCCGCGGTGAGCGCCGACGTCCGGGAGGGCGGCAGCGTCGTCGTCGTCGGCGACGGCGCGGTGGGCCTGTGCGGCGTGCTCGCGGCCTCGGTGATGGGCGCGGAGACGATCGTCGCGCTCTCGCGGCACGAGCCGCGCCAGCAGATCGCGAAGGAGTACGGCGCCACGCACGTCGTCGCCGAGCGCGGCGCCGAGGCCGAGAAGGCGGTCGCCGAGATCACCGGCGGGATCGGCGCGGACGCCGTGCTGGAGTGCGTCGGCACCGACGCGGCCATCAAGACGGCCTTCGCGGTCGCCCGCCCCGGCGCGACGGTCGGGTTCGTCGGCGTGCCGCACGGGGTCGAGCTGCCGGTCGGGCGCATGTTCTCGCGCAACGTCGGGCTGCGCGGCGGGATGGCGCCGGTGCGCCGCTACCTGCCCGAGCTGCTCGACCTGGTGCGCGAGGGCCGGATCGACCCGGGCAAGGTCTTCGACCTGACCCTGCCGATGGCGGAGTCGGCGGAGGGCTACCGGGCGATGGACGAGCGCCGGGCGATCAAGGTGATGCTTCGTCCGTGAGGCGGGTCAGGGTCAGCGTGTCGTCGTCGCCGGTGAGCGTCAGGGTGTCACCGGTCGACAGCGCGACCGCGGGGGAGGCGGCCAGGAAGCCGGAGAACCACTCCTCCTGGGCCATCAGCGCGTCGGCGCAGGCCATCTCGGTGCCACCGAGCCCGGTGACCACGAGCTGACCGTCCTCGACGGCCGCCTTCCCGGTCAGCGAGTTGCACCCCGCGCTGGCGTGGAGCTCCCCGTCGGTGAAGGCCAGGGTCACCCGGCTGTGCGCGACGAGCGGTCCGTCCGGCCCCGCGAGACCGTCCGGGGCGCTCGCGACCCAGGCACCCGTCGCGAGGTCGTCGAGGGTCACCGCCGACGACGAGCCGGTGGTGGGGTCGTGGGCCGTGGTCGAGCCGGAGCACGCCGTGAGCACGGCGGCCAGGGCCACGGTCGACAGGGGAAGAGCGGTCCGCATGCCTGTGCGACGTCCGGCACGGGCTGCGGGTTCCCTCATGCGTCCACGGTATCCCGGTCGGAGGCCGCGGAGCGGCTCACGCGGCCTGGGACCCGGGCATCACCACGGGCGGGCAGTCGCAGCTGTCGCTGCACGCGAGGAAGGTGTGCACCGCGTGGCCACAGCTGGGGCAGGGCAGGTCGTGCGACAGGTGACCGTGCGTCGTCGTGAGTGTTTCCCACATCGCTCTCACCTCCTTCGTTGCCCATGATGGTTCGGTACCCCGTTGCCCCGAACCGGTTACCCGTACGGACCTGACTAGTTCGGACGGGTCATCGGTCCGCTGTCGATCCGCCGGGCTCGGTCCGGGTCCGGTCGAGGGAATGTCCTCGGCCGACATGTGTTGGATGCACGTGAAGTCCATCGGGTTCTTGTCCTTCGGCCACTGGTCGCCGTCGCCCGGGTCGCAGGTCCGCACGGCGGCGGACGCCCTGCTGCAGTCCGTCGAGCTCGCCGAGGCCGCCGAGGAGGTCGGGGCGGACGGTGCCTACTTCCGCGTCCACCACTTCGCCCGCCAGCTCGCCTCGCCGTTCCCGCTGCTCGCCGCGGTCGGGGCCCGGACCAGCCGGATCGAGATCGGCACCGGGGTGATCGACATGCGCTACGAGAACCCGCTCGCGATGGCCGAGAACGCGGGCGCCGCGGACCTCCTCGCCGGCGGCCGGCTCCAGCTGGGCATCAGCCGCGGCTCACCGGAGCAGGTGGTCGACGGCTGGCGGCACTTCGGGCACGAGCCCGGTGAGGGGCGCAGCGACGCGGACCTGGCCCGGGACCACGCGCGCCGGTTCCTCGAGGTGATCGAGGGCGAGGGGTTCGCGGCGCCCAACCCGCGACCGATGTTCCCGAACCCGCCGGGCCTGCTCCGGCTCGAGCCGTACGCCCCCGGGCTGCGGGACCGCATCTGGTGGGGGGCCGGCACCCGCGCGACGGCGGAGTGGACCGCGCAGCAGGGCATGAACCTGATGAGCTCGACCCTGCTCACCGAGGACACGGGCGTGCCGTTCCACGAGCTGCAGGCCGAGCAGATCCAGCGCTTCCGTGACGCGTGGGCCGCGGCGGGGCACGAGCGGGAGCCGCGGGTCTCGGTGAGCCGGAGCATCTTCCCGCTGGTGACCGACCTCGACCGGCGCTACTTCGGTCTCGAGAGCCGCAGCACCGACCAGGTCGGCCACATCGACGGCGGCGTCGCCCGGTTCGGGAAGACCTACGCGGGCGAGCCCGACCGGCTCGTCGAGCAGCTGGCGGAGGACCAGGCGGTCGCCGCGGCGGACACGCTCCTGCTCACCGTGCCCAACCAGCTCGGTGTCGACTACAACGCGCACCTGCTCGACAGCGTGGTCCGGTACGTCGCTCCCGCGCTCGGGTGGCGCTGAGCGCCACCGGGAGGCTCAGAAGACGGCGCCGGGGTTGAGGATCCCCTGCGGGTCGAGGGCCTGCTTGATCCGTCGGTTGAGCTCGAGGGCCTCCGGGCCGAGGTAGTCGCCGAGCCAGGGCCGCTTGAGCCGGCCGACGCCGTGCTCGCCGGTGATCGTCCCGCCGAGCCCGATCGCGAGCTCCATGATCTCGCCGTACGCCGTGGACGCGCGGGCGTGCTGCGCGGCGTCGGCCGGGTCGAACACGACCAGGGGATGGGTGTTGCCGTCGCCGGCGTGCGCGACGACGGCGATCTCGAGGTCCTGCCGGGCGGCGATCCGCGCGATCCCGTCGACGAGTGCCCCGAGCCGGGGGAGTGGCACGCCGACGTCCTCCAGGAGCAGCGAGCCGCGTCGCTCGACGGCGGGGATCACCATCCGCCGGGCCGCCACGAACGCCTGCCCCTCGTCGAGGTCGTCGGTGGCGAAGACCTCGGCCGCAGCGTGCTCCTTGCAGAGCGCGCCGATCGTGGCGATCTCCTCGGCGGCGGTCGGCTGCGCCTCGTCCGACTGGATCACGAGCAGCGCCGCCGCGGCCCGGTCGAGGCCCATCCGGGTGACGTCCTCGACGGCGTTGATCGACGGCCCGTCCATGAGCTCCAGCATCGACGGCCGGAGCACGCGGGTGATCCCCAGCACGGCGTCGGTGGCGTCGGTCAGCGAGGCGAACGACGCGACGAGGGTCGACGGCGGCCGCGCCGCCGGCAGCAGGCGCAGCACGATCCGGGTGATGACGCCGAGGGTGCCCTCGCTCCCGACGAAGAGCTTGGTGAGCGACAGGCCGGCGACGTCCTTGAGCCGCGGGCCGCCCAGCTCCACCACCGTCCCGTCGGCCAGCACGACGGTCAGGCCGAGGACGTAGTCGGTGGTGACGCCGTACTTCACGCAGCACAGGCCGCCGGCGTTGGTGGCGATGTTCCCCCCGATCGAGCAGATCTCGTAGGAGGACGGATCGGGCGGGTACCAGAGCCCGTGCTCGGCGGCCGCCGCCTTGACCTCGGCGTTGAGCAGACCGGGCTCGACGGTGCAGGTGCGCGTCGCCGGGTCGACCTCGATCCGGCGCATCCGCTCGGTCGACAGCACGATGCAGCCGTCGACCGCGGACGACCCCCCGGACAGGCCGGTGCCGGCTCCCCGCGGGACCACGGCGACCCGGTGCCGCGCGGCGATCCGCAGCGTCGCGCTCACGTCGTCGGTGCAGGTCGCGCGGACGACGGCCTGGGGGAGACCTGCGTCCGGGTCGTTGGCGCGGTCCCAGCGGTAGCCCGCCATCCGGTCGGGCTCGTCGACCACGCAGCCGTCCGGGAGGGCGGCGCGGAGGTCCTCCACGAGACCGGTCACCCGGTCAGGCTAGTGCGCCGCAGGCCTCATCCGGCCGCGCGCGGCCGATCGGCCTTGGCTCCGCTGCCGTCCACCCGGCAGCCGCACTCGCGGTCGCAGGGGAGGTAGCGGTGGCCGGCGTGCCCGCAGTAGGGGCACGGCAGGTCGTGCGAGAGGTGTTCCTGCTTGGTCGGCTCGATGTCCCACATGGCTAACGGCTTTCACTTGTCCCTGAGTGAATTTCAAGGTAGGTCGGGCGACCTGCATTTCGTCGCGGAACCGCCGACAAAAGCCCACAACCACCCGACCGGCGCATGCCGGCATGGCCCGTCCGGGCCATGCCGGAGGTCCCGGAGGTCAGACCCGCGGGCTGGTCGCGTGTTAGGGAGTGACCGCGTGCACCACGCCGTAGCGTGGCGGTCATGGCGCAGCACCACTCGGCGGCCGCACCCCGGCGGTTCGCCTTCCTCGACACCCCGTGGCCCTGCCGCGCGTGGATCTCGGCGACGGTGCTCGCCGCCTGCGTGCTCCCGTTCGTGCTCGCCCCGCTCGGCCACCAGCACACCTGGCAGAGCGACACCGCGACCGGCGTCCTGCTGGTGGGGCTCTCGATCGTCAACGTCGAGATCGGCCGGCTCCTCGAGCGTGGCATCTCCAACAGCCAGCGACCCCACAAGGCGCTCTCCGCCTGGGTGTTCGCCGCCGCCCTCCTCCTGCCGACCGGGTGGCTGCTCCTGGTGGCGGCGGTCACCTACGCCCACGCCCGGTGGCGCGGGATGCGCGTCACCCTGTGGAAGTGGATCGGCTCGGCGGCGTACGTCGTCCTCGCGGGGCTCGCCGGTGCGCTGGCCGCGTACGCGGTCCTCGGCGACCAGCGCGACCTGATGCTCGGCGCGGGCGGTCGCGGCCTGGCGGGCGTGCTGGTGGGCGCCGCCGTCTTCCTCGTCGTGCAGACGGTCCTGTTCCACGGGAGCGCCTACCTCAACGACCCGGCCGACGAGGTGTGGCTGCGCCAGACCCTCGCCAGCCCCTCGTTCTACCTCACCGAGGCGGCTGTCCTCCTCGTCGGCGGCCTCTCCGCCGCGATCTGGACCGGCGGCGCCTGGTTCGTGCTGCTCCTCGCCCCGGTCTACGCGCTGACCCAGCGCGCGGCCTTGCACGAGCCGTTGCGGGAGCGCGCCGACCACGACGACAAGACCGGGGTCCTGCGGTTCGAGTCGTGGCGCCGGATGGCACTGGCCGGCGTCGAGCGCTGCCACCGCGGCCAGCGGCCCTGGTGCGTGCTCTTCGCCGACCTGGACCACTTCAAGGCCTTCAACGACACCTGGGGGCACCTCGTGGGCGACCGCGCGCTGGTCGCCGTCGCCGACGCGATCCGCGCCGAGCTGCGCTCCGCCGACCTGCTCGCCCGGTTCGGTGGCGAGGAGTTCTGCGTCTTCCTCCCCGACACGTCCGCCGAGGCGGGTCTCGCCGTCGCCGAGCGCATCCGGTGCGCCGTCGGGTCGACCCCGGTCGGCAGCGGCTCGTGGGTGACGATCAGCGTGGGGATCGCCGCGGCTCCTGCGGAGACCGATCCCAGCGAGCTCGTCCGGGTCCTCACGGCCGCCGACCGGGCCCTGTTCCGGGCCAAGGAGGACGGCCGCAACCGCACCGGGGTCGAGCTCCTCAGCGCGTAGTGCGCTCCCAGCCGGCCCGCCCGACGGTGCCGGTCCGCTGGGCGCGCTGGCGCCGCCGGTGGCGGCGGATGGTCTCCGGCATGGTGAGGACCAGCGCGACGGCGATGCCGATCAGTGCCCCCGCGCCGTTGGCGAGGAGGTCGCGGTCGTCCGGGACGCGACCGGGGATCTGCGTCTGGAGCGTCTCGATGCCGGCCGTCATCGCGAAGGAGGACGCGGCCGCGACCCACCAGCCGCCCGCACCGAAGAGCAGCAGGAGGAACATCCCGACCGGCACGAACAGCGCCACGTTGGCGAGCAGCTCGAACCGGCTGTAGTCGAGCGACTCGACGTAGCCGCGCCGGTGCAGCGCGTCGAGGACCCGCTGCACGAAGGCGGCCTGCGAGGTGTGCATGTCGGCCGGCGTCAGGGTCAGCCAGGCCACGAACAGCAGGTAACCGCCGGTCAGCAGGCTCAGCAGCGGATGTCGGTGCAGCATCGATCCAGTGTGCCAAGGGGCGGTGCAGCGCCGACCGGGATGTCACGATGAGCACAGCTCGGGCGTCAAGGGGGTGACTGCCGACACCACGACATCGAGGGAGACCGCCAGTGCCGCACGTCGCCGACAGCCACGACCTGATCCGGGTCCAGGGCGCCCGCGTGAACAACCTGAAGGACCTCAGCGTCGAGATCCCCAAGCGGCGGCTGACGGTGTTCACCGGCGTCTCGGGCTCGGGCAAGAGCTCCCTGGTGTTCGGCACCATCGCGGCCGAGTCCCGCCGCCTCATCGACGAGACGTACTCGACGTTCGTCCAGGGCTTCATGCCCTCCCTGCCGCGTCCCGAGGTGGACCTCCTCGAGGGGCTGACCACGGCGATCCTGGTCGACCAGGAGCGGATGGGCGCGAACCCACGCTCGACCCTCGGCACCGTCACCGACGCCAACGCGATGCTCCGGAGCCTGTTCAGCCGGCTGGGCGAGCCGTTCATCGGTGGACCGACCGCGTTCTCCTTCAACATCCCCACCACCCGGGCCAGCGGCGTGATGACCGGCCCGAAGGGCGAGAAGAAGATCGTGAAGGATGCGGTCTACCTCGGCGGCATGTGCCCCGAGTGCGAGGGCCGGGGCACGGTCTCCGACCTCGACCTGTCGGTGATCGTCGACGAGTCGAAGTCGCTCAACGAGGGCGCCATCCTGGTGCCCGGGTACACGGCCGACGGGTGGATGGTGCGGACCTACGCCGAGTCCGGCTTCGTCGACCCGGACAAGCCGATCGAGGACTACTCCGAGAAGGAGCGGCACGACCTCCTCTACAAGCAGACGACGAAGGTCAGGGCCAAGGGCATCAACGTCACCTACGACGGGCTGATCCCGAAGCTCCGCAAGTCGATGTTCGGCAAGGACGTCGACTCGCTCCAGCCGCACATCAGGGCCTTCGTCGAGCGGGCGGCCGTCTTCACGACCTGCCCGGCGTGTGAGGGCACCCGGCTCAACGGCTCCGCACGGTCGTCGCGGATCAACGGCGTGGACATCGGTCAGGCGTGCGCGATGCAGGTGACGGACCTCGCCGCGTGGTTGCGCGGCATCGACGCCCCCGGGGTCGCGCCGCTCGTCGGCAACCTGCTGCACCTGCTCGACTCGTTCGTCGAGATCGGGCTCGGGTACCTCTCGCTGGACCGTCCGTCCGGCACCCTCTCCGGCGGCGAGGCCCAGCGGACGAAGATGGTGCGGCACCTCGGCTCGGCCCTCACCGACGTCACCTACGTGTTCGACGAGCCCACCATCGGGCTCCACCCGCACGACATCGAGCGGATGAACCGGCTGCTCCTGGAGCTGCGCGACAAGGGCAACACCGTCCTCGTCGTCGAGCACAAGCCGGAGACGATCGCCATCGCCGACCACGTCGTCGACATGGGCCCGGGAGCCGGCACCGGCGGCGGCACGGTCTGCTTCGAGGGTGACGTCGCCGGGCTGCGCGGCTCCGACACCCTGACCGGCCGGCACCTGACCTACCGGGCCGCCCTCAAGCCGGAGGTCCGCACGCGGACCGGCGTCCTGGAGATCCGCGGCGCCTCGAGCAACAACCTCCAGGACGTCGACGTCGACGTGCCCCTCGGCGTGCTGTGCGTCGTCACCGGCGTCGCGGGCTCCGGGAAGTCGTCGCTGATCGAGGACTCGATCCCCCCGGGCGCCGGGGTGGAGTACGTCGACCAGTCGGCCATCCGGGGTTCGCGCCGGTCCAACCCGGCGACCTACACCGGCCTGCTGGAGCCGATCCGCAAGGCGTTCGCCAAGGCCAACGGCGTCAAGCCGGCGCTGTTCAGCGCGAACTCGGAGGGCGCCTGCCCGACGTGCAACGGCAACGGGATGATCTACACCGAGCTGGGCTTCATGGAGACCGTCGCGACCCCGTGCGAGGACTGCGGCGGTCGACGCTTCCAGGCAGCCGTCCTCGACCTGCGGCTCGGCGGGCTCAACATCGCCGAGGTCCTCGACCTGCCCGTCGCCGAGGCGCACGCGTTCTTCTCCGAGGGCGACGCCCGGACGCCCGCGGCCGCGGCGGTCCTCGCCCGGCTGGAGGACGTCGGCCTCGGCTACCTCACGCTGGGCCAGCCGCTCACCACGCTGTCCGGCGGCGAGCGCCAGCGGGTCAAGCTGGCGATGCACATGAAGGACGAGGGCGGCACCTTCGTCCTCGACGAGCCGACCAGCGGGCTGCACCTCGCCGACGTCGAGAACCTGCTCCGGCTGCTGGACCGGCTGGTCGACGCCGGCAAGTCGGTGATCGTGATCGAGCACCACCAGGCCGTGATGGCGCACGCCGACTGGATCATCGACCTGGGACCGGGCGCCGGCCACGACGGCGGCCGGGTCGTCTTCGAGGGAACGCCCGCCGACCTCGTCGCCGACCGCTCCACGCTCACCGGCCAGCACCTCGCGTCGTACGTCGGGGCGGCCGTCTGATCTGTGGGTTCGGGTCCGCGGAGCGGCACGTCGTGCTTACGATTCTTCGGCCTTGCCACCTCGTGATTGACGTCCCATGCACCTCAATGGCCGACCCGCGCACCGCCGCGGCCGACCCGCGCCACCCGCCGCCGCGATCGCGCTGGCGCCCCTCATGCTGTTCCTGCTCGTGATCGCCCTGCTGAGCAACACCCCGGAGCGCGTCCCCGGGCCGGGAGCCGAGGCGGACCATCCGCGGCACGGCCACCGGGTGCTCCGCCTCGAGCGGGTGCCCGCGCCCCGGGCGACCACCAGCTGGAGCGGTTACGCGTTCGACGCCTGCCGCGCGCCGAGCCAGGCCGTGATGGACCGCTGGTGGGTGACGTCGCCGTTCACCGGCGTGGGCATCTACCTCGGCGGCATCCACCGCGCCTGCGAGCAGCGCTACCTGACGGCCGGCTGGGTGACCCGGCAGCGCCGGACGGGCTGGAACCTCTTGCCGATCTGGGTCGGGCCCCAGGCGTCCTGCACGGGCTACGACCACCGCATCGACAGCCGCCCCGGTCCGCGGGACGGCTACGGCAACGCCCGCGCCCAGGGGCTCCACCAGGCGCGCCGGGCGGCCGCCGCGGCCCACGCCCTCGGGCTGCCGGCCGGGCAGGTGCTGTTCTACGACATCGAGCCGTTCTCCACCGACCTGCCCAAGTGCAAGTGGTCGTCGCTGGGGTTCCTGGAGGAGTGGACCGAGGAGCTGCACCGGCAGGGCTACCGGTCGGGCGTCTACTCCTACGTGGGCTCCGCGATCGCCCTCCTCAGCCGCACGCACCCGTCCTACACCCGCCCCGACGCGGCCTGGTACGCCTGGATCGAGCCGGCGGGCAGCTCACCGCACGAGTACGTCGCCGCAGCGGCGTTCCCGCGCAGCAGCCGGGTGCACCAGTACGCGCTGGACACGCCGGTCGAGTTCGGCGGCGTCCGGATGGACATCGACTGGGACTACGTGAGCCTCGGCGCCACCAGCACCCCCACCTCCGCCGCCGGCTGCGACGCCCGCGCGGCGCGGGTGCGCCCGCGCCGGCTGGCCCCGGGTGCGCGGGGGCCGCTCGTGCGGGTCGCGCAGTGCCTGGTGCTCCCCGGCCGGCCGCACCCGTTGAAGACCAGCGGCCGCTTCGACGGCGCGACGGTGCGGGCGGTCCGGCGCTTCCAGCAGCGTCGGGGCCTGCCGGCCACGGGGACGGTCGACCGGCCGACCTGGACCTCGCTGCTGGCCAGGGGGCGCGACCCGGTGCTCCGGGACGGCTCGTCCGGGGACGACGTACGACGCCTGCAACGCACGCTCAACGTCGCGCTGGACGGCCCCCGGCTCGCGGTCGACGGCGATTTCGGCAAGGGCACCGCCCGCGCCGTGCGGCACTACCGGGCGCGGGTCGGCCTGCGCCCGGACACGGTCGTCACCGCCCGGGTCTGGCGGGCCCTGGACCGCGGGCGGACCGCGTCCGCCCGCGTCCGCCGCTGACGGCTCAGGGGAGGGTGATCGTGCCCGAGACGGTGCCGGTGAGGACGTGCTGGCCCAGGCCGTCCTCCCACGTCGCTGTCCCCGAGCAGTCGATCCGGTAGGTGTCCGACCCGGCGGAGACCGGTTCGAACGTCCACGCGACGTTGCCCTTGGTGGGGTCCGGCGGGCACTGCGGGGGAGTCAGGTGGCCGGCGACCGTGTCGTCGGTCGTTCCGACGCAGCTGACGAAGTGCTCGGTCTTCGTCGTGTCCATCAGGAAGATCGTGCTGAGCAGGACGGCGTCCGAGTCCGGGTCGTGGTAGGCGAACGTCGGCGTCTGCCCGAACGTGCCGCTCCCCGTCTCGCTGGTGTCCCCGGTCTCGGTCCCGCACGACCGGTAGCTCTCCGAGTGCCAGGTCCTGCTGACCGAGTAGGTCGAGGCCGGGTCGCTGTACCAGGCGCCAGGGTCGTCGGGGTCGGGCGGCAGGAACCCGATCGCCAGCGTGCCCTCACCCGTGACGGTGGTGCGCCCGGCCACGCCCTCGGGCTTCACGTCGGTGATCTCCTCGTGCCAGCTGAACGTGACGTTGCCGGTGCAGGTCGCGCCGGCGCGGGCCGCCGTCTTCGGCGACGAGGCCTGGCAGCCGCAGCTGGCCTTGCCGACCAGCGTGGGCGCGAAGTCGACGGGCGCGGTCAGGCCGGAGTCGGCGAAGACCAGCACGACCGAGGTCGCCCTCCGGTTGCCGTCGTCGATGCAGATCGTCGTCTTCTGCTGGGTCGACATCGGGACGACCTTGGTGCTGCCGTCGTCGTACTCGATGACCGCCTGGAGGCTCGCGTCGGCGTCACCGGCGAGGTCGTTGGTCACCTCGAGCTCGGTGACGCCGGGGTCGATGTCGAGGGTCAGGTACTGCGCGGCGAGGTGCTCGACGTGGACCGTCGGGGTCCGGGTGCCGACGGGCATCGGCTCGGGCCCGATCGCCTTCGCGCCCAGGCCCAGCTGGTCCCAGTCCTGGTAGTCGTGCACCGGTCCGCGGTTCCAATTGTCGAGCGCGAACTCCGGCCAGACGGCCTCGAAGCCTCCGGGGAGCGCGGCGTCGACCGCCGCGGTGGGGTTCATGGTCGCAGCGTTGACCCACATGTCGCGGACGATGTCCGGCCCCGTCTTGCGCGCGGCGAAGAACGGCAGCAGGTAGGAGCCGTAGTCGTGCTTCGGCGGCGTGTCCGCGTCCAGCGACACCTTCGGGCGGTCGAGGTAGAGCGGAGCGGCCAGGTGCTCGGTGTCGTCGGGCGCGAGCCCGATCCCGTAGGCCGGGTCGGTGACGTAGTCCTGGACCCACTCGGCGGTCATCTCCCGCAGCCACGAGGAGTCGCCGCACGAGCCGGCGACCGGCATCCCGAACTGGATCATGTGCATGACCTCGTGGGCCAGGTAGGGCTCGATGTCGGCCCAGGGGGCCGGCTTGGTGCGCGGCCACACCAGGTGGGTCGACGTACCGCCGGCGCCGCACGGGCCGTCGGGGTACGTCATCGCGGTCGCTGCGTCGACGAGCGCGATGTCGACCGCGCCGGTGCCCCCGTCGCAGAAGCCGCCCCCGTCGGGCTTGTAGGAGTGGCCCATCAGCTTCACCAGCTCGGGCAGGATCGTCGAGTCCAGGACACCGGCCAGCCGCGCGGCGAGGGCGGAGTCACCGGGGTTCCGGTGCAGCCACCACACCCGGAAGTTGCCGCCGGCGCTGTCGAGGTGGTCCCAGGTCTCGTAGGCCGGCTGGACGTCGGCGCTGCCGCTGCACCAGGGCGCGTCGAGGGAGACGCCCCGACGGGGCGCGACAGGCCTGCCCGGTGGGGCCGGCGTCCAGTGGCTCCCCGGGTAGAACGCCGGGACCAGGAACGGACGCAGCTCGTCCTGGGCCGCGGGGGAGAGGCTGTCCCAGCTCTGGGCGGCCTCGGTGAGCGCGCCCTCCTCGAGGCCGTCCGTCGCCGCGGCGTACCTGTCCGGCAGCCGCGGGTCCCTGAAGTCGGAGTAGACCTTGTAGACCAGGCCCTGCTCCTCGGTGAGGACGCCGGCAGCGACATCGGCGTCGATCAGGTCGTGGCTGGTGGCGGCCGCGGTCACGGTGACCCGCGCCGACGGGCGGCAGTTGTTGCCCTCGCTCTTCTCCCGGACCCGGCGCTTCGCGTCCGCGCAGGCCAGCACGTAGTAGCCGCCTGCCGCCGTGGCCGGCGGCACGGACAGGCCGACGCGGCCGGACCACGACCTGCCCGGGGAGAGGGCCGGCGTCGCCGCCGCGGGCTTCAGCAGCCGGTCGTCACCGACCCGCTTGTCGGCCGAGAGCCGGAAGGCGGTCACCGAGGACGCAGCCCTGCTCGTGCCGCCGTTGCGGACCTTGACCCGGACCTTCGCCGTCGAGCCGGCAGCCACCGTCGACGGCGCCGCGACGGACACCACGGTCAGGTCGGGCGCCCTGCCTCCCGCTGCCGAGGCCTCCGGAGCCGCGGGGACGGCCAGAGCCGTCGCGACGGCCGCGCACACCCACCACCGGACCCAGCGAGCCATGGTTCCCACCTCCGCAGACGGACAGAGCCGTCATTCCACACCGTCCGCACGTCCCGGCGCGGCGGATCGGCCGGATATCCGTCGCGAGGAGGACGCGGATCCGTCCGGAGGAGGGCCGGTCAGTCCAGGCAGAACTCGTTGCCCTCGGGGTCCTGCATCACGATGTGCCCCGAGCCCATCGGCGGGGCGGGCTCGAACCGCTGGACCCGCGTGGCGCCGAGCGCGACGAGCCGGGCGCACTCCGCCTCGAGCGCGGCCATCCGCTCGTCACCCTGGAGACCCGGAGCAGCGCGGACGTCGAGGTGCACCCGGTTCTTCACGGTCTTGCCCTCGGGCACCCGCTGGAAGAACACCCGCGGCCCCTTGCCGGTCGGGTCCTCCGACGCCGACGCGGAGTTCCGCTGCTCGGGCGGGAGGGTCGACCGGAAGTCGTCCCAGGAGCCGAAGCCCGGCGGCGGTGGCGGGTGCTCGTAGCCGAGCACCTCGTTCCAGAACAGGGACTGGCTCCACGGGTCGGCGCAGTCGAAGGTCACCTGGACTTCCCTGGTCGTGCTCATCCGGCGACCGTAGCCACGGTCACCGACAGCGATGCTCGCCGCGGCTACGGTGGCGGCATGGTCGTCCGGCCCGGGGTGCGCGGCACGACGGTGACCACGCTGGTCGTCGGTGCGTCGCTCCTCGGCGCCTGCAGCGGCAGCGAACCACCGCAACCCGTCGTCGACGGGCCCTCGGCGCTCGCGGTGACCAGCGCGGACTGGAGCTACGCGCAGGTGTCGCGGCGACGAGCTCCGCGGGCACCACGGCGTACGCCGGCCCCTGCCCGCCGAGCGGCACGCACCACTACCGGTTCACCGTCTACGCGCTCGACGAGCCGACCGGCCTCGAGGAGGGCGCCGACCTGGCCGATGCGCTCGCCGCCGTCGACGACCACGCGATCGGCTGGGGGCGGCTGACGGGCACCTACCGGCGGCCGTGACCCCTCGCGACCCCGGCCGGTCGCAGCCCGGGATGACCCGTTGTGACCACGCCGCCTGTGGACAAACACCCGTCGTGTTTGCCGGCCCCGCGGGACGAGCATGAGGGAAGTCACATCGAGGAGGTGGACGCCATGGCAGGGACCGGATCGTTCCGGAACATCCGCACCGACCGGGCAGTGTCGCACGTCGAGTGCCGCTTCCCGACCTGCGAGGAGGCCGCCGTGACCGCCGGCGGCATGTGCGACCACCACCGCCGGGTCGTCGTGTCGAGCACCGGCTCCTGGCTGGAGGCCAGCTGACGCTCACCGACTCCGCTCCGCCCCGCACGAATTCGTGACGATCGGGTACAAGGGTGGGGTGGCCGGGCGCACGCCCCGGCTCGGGAGGCGAGTGCACGGTGGTGGAGACCTGGCCAGGATCGGCGTACCCGCTGGGGGCGACGTTCGACGGCAGTGGGACGAACTTCGCGCTGTTCAGCGAGGTCGCTGAACGCGTCGAGCTGTGCCTGATCGACGTCGGGGAGGACGGCCTGCGGACCGAGACCCGCGTCGACCTCACCGAGGTCGACGCCTACGTGTGGCACGCCTTCCTGCCGGAGGTCCAGCCCGGCCAGCGCTACGGCTACCGCGTCCACGGCCCGTGGGACCCCGCGCAGGGCCTGCGCTGCAACCCCGCGAAGCTGCTGCTCGACCCCTACGCCAAGGCGACGGACGGGACCATCGACTGGGACCAGTCGCTGTTCGGCTACGACTTCGGCGAGGAGGACTCGCGCAACGACGACGACTCGCTGCAGCACACGATGCTCGGCGTCGTCATCAACCCCTACTTCGACTGGGAGGGCGACCGCGCCCCGCGGACGCCGTACGCCGAGAGCGTCATCTACGAGGCGCACGTCAAGGGCCTGACCGCGACCCACCCCGGCGTCCCGGAGAACCTGCGAGGCACCTACGCCGGCATCGCCCACGAAGCGGTGATCGAGCACCTCCAGAAGCTGGGTGTGACCGCGATCGAGCTGATGCCCGTCCACCAGTTCGTCCACGACGACGTGCTCCTGCAGCGGGGGCTGCGCAACTACTGGGGCTACAACACCATCGGCTTCCTCGCCCCGCACGACGGCTACGCGGCGTCCGGCGCCCCCGGCCAGCAGGTGCAGGAGTTCAAGGCGATGGTGCGGACACTCCACGACGCCGGCATCGAGGTGATCCTCGACGTGGTCTACAACCACACGGCGGAGGGGAACCACCTCGGCCCGACGATCAGCTTCAAGGGCATCGACAACCCTGCCTACTACCGCCTGGTCGACGACGACCGGAAGTACTACATGGACTACACGGGCACGGGGAACTCCTTGAACGTCGGTCATCCCCACTCGCTGCAGCTGATCATGGACTCGCTGCGCTACTGGGTGACCGAGATGCACGTCGACGGGTTCCGCTTCGACCTGGCCTCCGCGCTGGCGCGCGAGTTCTACGACGTCGACCGGCTCGCCGCGTTCTTCGAGCTCGTCCAGCAGGACCCGGTGGTCAGCCAGGTCAAGCTGATCGCCGAGCCGTGGGACGTCGGTCCCGGGGGCTACCAGGTCGGCAACTTCCCGCCCCAGTGGACGGAGTGGAACGGCGCCTACCGCGACACCGTCCGCGACTTCTGGCGCGGTGCGGCCGACCTCGGACAGTTCGCGAGCCGGATCTCGGGCTCCTCCGACCTCTACGAGCACTCGGGTCGGCGACCGGTGGCGAGCATCAACTTCGTCACCGCGCACGACGGGTTCACCCTGCGCGACCTGGTGTCCTACGAGCACAAGCACAACGAGGCGAACGGTGAGGACGGGCGCGACGGCTCCGACGACAACCGGTCGTGGAACCACGGTGTCGAGGGCCCGACCGACAAGGAGGACGTGATCGCCGTACGGGCCCGCGACCAGCGCAACCTGCTCGCGACGCTGCTGCTGAGCCAGGGCGTGCCGATGGTCCTGCACGGCGACGAGGTGGGCCGCACCCAGGACGGCAACAACAACACCTACGCCCAGGACTCGGCGATCAGCTGGATCGACTGGGAGCGGGTCGACCGGCCGCTGCTCGAGTTCGTCGCCGAGCTGGTGCAGCTGCGACGTGAGCATCCGTCGCTCCGCCGCCAACGGTTCTTCACCGGCAGGTCGGTCCGCACCGCGGAGGGCGGTCGGCTCAACGACATCGTCTGGCTGCACCCCGACGGTCGCCCCATGGAGGACCACGACTGGCAGACCGACCTGCGCGCGCTCGGGATGTACCTGAACGGCGACGGCATCGCCGGACGTGACCAGCGCGGGCAGCCGATCACCGACGACCACTTCCTCATCCTCTTCAACGGTGGTGACGAGCGGTCGCTGACCCTGCCCGACAAGGAGTACGCGGCCCGCTGGCGGGTGGTGCTGGACACGAGCGGCGAGTGCCCGACCGACGACCTCGACGCGGGGAGCGTGGTCCAGCTGCCCTATCGCAGCGTCGTCGTGCTCCGCGACTCGCGCAGCGAGGAGCCGGAGATCGACTCCAGCCCGGCTGCCTCCGTCGCGTCCATGGCCGCCGAAGCATGACGGGGCCGGTCCCGAGCAGCACCTACCGGTTGCAGGTCACCGCCGACTTCGACCTCGACGCGGCCCGCGACGTGCTGCCCTACCTGGACGACCTCGGCGTCAGCTGGCTCTACCTCTCGCCCCTGCTCGAGGCACACCCCGGGAGCACGCACGGCTACGACGTCGTCGACCCGGGGCGGGTCGACCCGGCCCGCGGGGGAGGGGCGGCGCTGGCGCGTCTCGCGGAGGCGGCGCACGGCCGCGGGATCGGTGTCGTCGTCGACGTCGTGCCCAACCACGTGGGCATCGAGAGCCCGGCCACCAACGCCTGGTGGTGGGACGTGCTCGCGCACGGCCGCGCTTCCCGCTACGCGACCTCCTTCGACATCGACTGGGAGGCCGGCGACGGGCGGGTCCTCGTCCCGGTCGTCGGCGACGACGACGTCGACGGCGAGGACGGGCGCATCGGGAACCTGCGGGTCGTCGACGGGCAGCTCGCCTACCACGACCACCGCTTCCCGATCGCCCCCGGGACCGGCACCGACGACCCCCAGGCGGTCCACGAGCGCCAGCACTACCGGCTGGTGCACTGGCGGGCGGCCGACCAGCACCTGAACTACCGCCGGTTCTTCACGGTGAACACGCTGGCCGGGGTGCGGGTCGAGGACCGGGACGTCTTCGAGGCGGCCCACGCCGAGATCGGCCGCTGGTTCCGCGAGGGGCTCGTCGACGGCCTCCGCATCGACCACCCCGACGGCCTGCGCCACCCCGCGGCGTACCTCGACGACCTCGCCGGTCTCACCGACGGCGCCTGGGTGGTCGTGGAGAAGATCCTCGAGCCGGGGGAGGAGCTGCCCGAACGGTGGCGGACGGCGGGCACCACGGGCTACGACGTGCTGGCCCTCGTCGACCGGGTCCTCGTGGACCCCTCGGGCGAGGCCGGCTTGGGCGCGCTCGACGACCGGCTCCGACCGGGCCGGCCGGCGTGGCCGGACCTGGTCCGGGACAGCAAGCGGGACGTCTCCGCCACGATGCTGAACGCCGAGGTTCGCCGGATCGCGCGGGAGGTCGCCCGCGAGCTCGCCGTGGAGCCGACGCCCGACTGGCGCACGGACGTCGAGGAGGTCCTGGTGGAGCTGCTCGCGGCGTTCCCCGTCTACCGCAGCTACCTGCCGGACGGGGCGGCCGACCTCGAGCACGCGGCGACTGCCGTCCGGCGCGACCGCGCGGACCTCGCGTCCGCGCTCGACATCGTCCTGCCGCTGCTCGCGGACCCGCTGCGCGCGCCGGCCCTGCGCTTCCAGCAGACCAGCGGGATGGTCATGGCCAAGGGCGTCGAGGACCGCGCGTTCTACCGGTGGAGCCGGCTGACCTCGCTCAACGAGGTCGGCGCCGACCCGGACCACTTCGCCGTCGGTGTCGACGAGTTCCACGCCGCGATGCGCCGTCGCCAGGACACCCGGCCGACGGCGATGACGGCGCTCACCACGCACGACACCAAGCGGTCGGAGGACGTGCGGGCCCGGATCTCGGTGCTCGCCGAGGACCCCGGCTGGTGGGCGGACACGCTCGACGCCCTGCTGGCGGCGGCCCCGGCGCCTGACCCCGGGTTCGCCAACCTGCTGTGGCAGGCGGCCGTCGGCGCCTGGCCGCTCTCGCGCGAGCGCCTGCACGCCTACGCGGAGAAGGCCATGCGGGAGGCGGGGGACCGCACCGCGTGGACCGACCCGGACACGTCGTACGAGAAGGCGGTGCACGCGCTGGTCGACGCGGCGTACGACGACGACGCCGTGCGCTCCGTCCTCGACGGCGCCGCCGCCCGGCTCGCCGCGCCCGGCTGGAGCAACGCGCTCGCCGCCAAGCTCGTCGCGCTGACCGTGCCCGGCGTCCCCGACGTCTACCAGGGCACCGAGCTGTGGGACCTGAGCCTGGTCGACCCCGACAACCGGCGTCCGGTCGACTACGACCGCCGGCGCGCGCTGCTCGACGATCCCGGCCCCGGGGTGCGGCCGACCGCCGTGGACGACGAGGGACGCGCCAAGCTGCACGTGGTCCGCACGGTCCTGCGGCTGCGCTGCGAGCGCCCCGACCTCTTCGAGGGCTACACGCCGGTCCCGGCGACCGGGGCGGCAGCCGACCACGTGCTCGCGTTCGACCGGGGCGGTGTGGTCGCCGTGGCGACCCGGTTGCCGCTCGGCCTGGAACGGGCCGGCGGCTGGCAGGACACCCGGCTGCAGCTGCCGCCGGGCACCTGGCGCGACGTCCTCACCGACCGGCCGGCCGACGGTGAGCTCGGCGGCCTGCTGGACACGTTGCCGGTGGCGGTCCTGGTGGGGGAGGACCGGTGACGTTCGAGGTGTGGGCGCCGCGCGCGTCGCAGGTGCGGCTCAGCCTGGGTGACGGCGTGGTGCCGATGACGAGGGGGAGCGGCGACTGGTGGGCGCCGGCGGAGGAGGTGCCCCCGGTGCCCGAGGGAACCCGCTACGGCTACCTCCTCGACGAGGACGAGTCGCCGCTGCCCGATCCCCGGTCGCGGTGCCAGCCCGAGGGCGTGCACGAGCGGTCCGCGACGTTCGACCCAGGTGCCTTCGCCTGGACCGACCAGCGCTGGACGGGACGGCGGCTGGCCGGCGCGCTCGTCTACGAGCTGCACGTCGGGACGTTCACGCCGGAGGGCACCCTCGACGCCGTCGTGGGGAAGCTCGAGCACCTGGCCTCGCTCGGCGTCGGGTTCGTCGAGCTGATGCCCGTCAACGCGTTCAACGGGGAGCACGGCTGGGGCTACGACGGCGTGCTCTGGTCGGCCGTCCACGAGCCGTACGGCGGCCCGCGTGCCTACCAGCGACTCGTCGACGCCTGCCACCGCGTCGGGATCGGCGTCATCCAGGACGTCGTCTACAACCACCTCGGGCCGTCGGGCAACTACCTGCCGCGCTTCGCGCCGTACCTCAAGGACGGGCGCAACACCTGGGGCGACCTGGTCAACCTCGACGGCGACGGCAGCACCGAGGTGCGCCGGTTCATCATCGACAACGCCCTGATGTGGCTGCGGGACTTCCACGTCGACGGGCTGCGGCTCGACGCGGTGCACGCCCTGGAGGACTCCTCCGAGGTGCACCTGCTGGCGGAGCTCGCCGGTGAGGTGGACGCCCTGTCGGCCCACCTCAACCGCCCGCTGACGCTGATCGCGGAGTCCGACCTCAACGACACCCGGATGGTCACCCCCCGGGAGTGCGGCGGCCACGGCATGGACGCGCAGTGGAGCGACGACTTCCACCACGCGGTCCACAGCGTCCTGACCGGGGAGACCGACGGCTACTACGCCGACTTCGCCGAGCTGGGTGCGCTGGCCAAGGTCCTCGACCGCGGCTTCTTCCACGACGGCACCTTCTCGAGCTTCCGCGGCCGCGACCACGGACGTCCGGTCGACACCGAGCGGATGCCCGCCTGGCGGCTGGTCGTCTGCGCGCAGAACCACGACCAGGTCGGCAACCGGGCCCGGGGCGACCGCACCACCGAGCACCTCGACACCAGTCGACTGCTCTGCGCGGCGCTGCTGACCCTGACCTCGCCGTTCACGCCGATGCTGTTCCAGGGCGAGGAGTGGGGCGCGAGCACGCCGTTCGCGTTCTTCAGCTCGCACCCGGAGCCGGAGCTCGCGCGCGCGACGGCCGAGGGTCGGCTCGCGGAGTTCGAGCAGATGGGCTGGGACCCCGACCAGGTGCTCGACCCGCAGGATCCCGATACGTTCCGGCGCAGCGTCCTGCGCTGGGAGGAGCTGGCGGGGGAGCAGCACCAGCGCGTGCTGGACGGCTACCGCCGGCTCGCCGCCCTGCGCCGCGAGCACCCGGAGCTCACCGACCCGCGGTTCGGTGTCGCGACGGTCGACGGGGACCGGCTGCGGCTGACCCTGGAGCGCGGCGCGCTCTCGGTCCACCTCAACCTGGGCCCCGAGGAGTGGCAGGTCCCCGCCTCGGAGGTGCTCTTCAGCACTACCGGTGAGCCGGGGACGGGTCCCGTCGCGGAGCCGGTCGTCGTGGCGCCCGGAGCGGCCGTGCTGGTCCACCGCTGACCCGCTCGGCGTCGCCGTCGAGCTCGTCGGTCCGCACCCGCGGGAACGCCGAGGGGTGCTGCTCGTGGATCCACGCGAGCAGCTCCTCGCGCAGGTCGCACTTGAGGTCCCACGCCGACGACGCGTCGGCGGCCGAGGCGGTCACGCGGACCACCATCGTCAGCTCGGTGTTGTCGGTGACCTGCAGGACCCACTCGCGCCGGTCCCACAGCGGGTTCGCCTCGACGAGCTCGCGGGTCTTCGCGCGGATCGCGCCGACCGGGGCGGACGGGTCGAGGTGGAGCTCCAGCGCGGCGATCACGCGCGACTCCGACCGGGTCCAGTTCTCGAACGGGGTCGTGGTGAAGTACGTCGCCGGCAGCACCAGGCGCCGCTCGTCCCACAGGTGGACGACCACGTAGGTGAGGGTCAGCTCCTCGATCCGTCCCCACTGGCCCTCGACGACGACGATGTCGTCGTAGCGCAGCGCGTCGGTGAAGACGAGCTGCAGGCCGGCGAAGACGTTGCTGAGCGTGGTCTGCGCCGCGAGACCGGCGACGACACCGACCAGGCCGGCCGACGCCAGCACGGACGCGCCGTAGGTGCGCATCGTGTCGAACGTCATCAGGGCGGCGGCGATCCCGATGATCGTGATCAGCACTGCCGTCAGCCGTCGGAGGATGCTCAGCTGGGTCCGGACGCGCCGTGCGCGCCGGTTGTCCCGCACGTCGAGGCGCACCCGGTTGAGCACGCCGTCCTCGACGAGGAACGCGATGCTGGCCACCAGCCAGGAGACCGCCCCGATCGTCGCGATGACCAGGCCGTGGTGGAGGTTCCGTTCCAGGCCGCCGGGCAGCCCGGCGGAGCTGATCGCACCCAGCTCACCGGCCGAGACCAGGGTCAACAGCCAGGCACGGTGGCACCGTTCGTGCGCGCGCTCGAGGAACGGTCTCCGCGCCAGGCGGGCGACCAGGACGAGCACCCGGCTGGTGAGCCACCCGAGGGCGATGGCGCCGGCGAACGTGCCGAGGAGGACGAGGGTCGGTCGTGCGGTCAGGAGGTCGAGCATGGATCCCTTCGGGCCGTCGATCGATTGCTACCCGGGTCCGTACCCTGCTCCGACGGGTGGAGACGGTGACCCGGCCGTGAGCGTCGTCACGACGCCGCGGCACTCGCGGCCGGTACCGCCCCGCCTGCAGGTCAGCCCCGGCCGACGGTCACCCGGGCCTGGAAAGAGGCAGACCTCACGAAGCAACGCCGATAAGTGACATTATGTCATCTGGTACCGGTTCTTCCTCCGTGAACCCCTCCTCCGAGTCATCATGAGGCCGTGCGCTTCCATCGGTACGTTGCCATCGGGGACAGCCAGACCGAGGGCATGAACGACCTCGACCCGCACGGCGGCATCCGGGGCTGGGCGGACCGGTTCGCGTCGTACCTGGCCGAGCACAATCCCGACGTGCTCTACGCCAACCTGGCGATCCGCGGCCGCCGGACCGCACGCATCCGGGCCGACCAGCTCGAGCCGGCGCTCGCGCTCCGGCCCGACCTGGTCAGCGTCATGGCCGGCGCCAACGACGTCCTGGGCTCCTTCGACCTCGCCGTGACGATGCGCGATCTCGAGGCCATGTACGAGCAGCTGCGCGCGGCCGGCGCGACCGTGCTCGGGTGCACCTTCCCGGACCCGGGTGCCACGTTCCCGATCGCCCGTCGGCTCACCCCGCGCGTCCGCGCGCTCAACGAGGCGATCCGCGAAGCGGCGTCGCGCCACGGCGTGGTCCTCGTCGACTTCGAGGCCCACCCGGCAGTGGCCGACCCGCGCTGGTGGAGCCGCGACCGGCTGCACCTCAACACCGCCGGCCACACGCGTCTGGCCACGGCCTTCGCCGACGTGCTCGGGGTGCGTCCCGACCCGTCCTGGCGGGAGCCGCTGCCGCCGCTCTCCCCCCGCGCCTGGTGGCTGAGCCGCGTCGAGGACGCCGACTGGGTCGCCCGCTACTGGGTCCCCTGGCTCGCGCGCCACCTGCGCGGCCGCTCCACCGGCGACAACCGGCTGGCCAAGCGGCCGACGCTCGGCCCGGTCGTGCTCCCGGACGCGGCGATCCCGCCGGCCCCGCAGGAGGGCTAGGCGTCGGTCGCGACCAGGGTGATGCCGAGGGCGATCATCATCCCGCCTCCGGTCGCCCCCAGGGCGTCCAGGCGCCGCGGTTTCCGCGCGAACCACTGGCGGGCGCGTGCCGCACCGAGCGCCCACACGCTGTCCGAGCACGCCGCCATCACGCCGAAGACCACGCCGAGCAGCGCGATCTGCAGCCCCGCCGAGCCGGACTCGTCGATGAACTGCGGCAGGAACGCCGCGAAGAACACGATGGTCTTCGGGTTGGTGACGCCGACGACCAGGCCGGTGCGGATCGCGTGGCCGTGCGTGGACGGCGCCTGCTCGGGGTGCTCGAGGGCGACCCGCGCGTCACCGCGGTGCCGGATCGCCCCGATCCCCAGCCAGACGACGTACGCCGCGCCCACGAGCTTGAGCACGATGTACGCCGACGCGCTGGCGGCCACCACGGCACCCAGCCCCAGGGCCACGAGGAGCACCTGCACCACCAGGCCGAGCGCGTTGCCGACCACCGACAGCAACGCCTCGCGCCGCCCGACGGTCAGGGCCCTGCCGATCGTGAACAGCAGGCTCGGCCCGGGCACCTGGATGAACAGGATCGAGGCCACGAGGAACGCGAGCAGCTGGTTGGACGACGGCACGGCCCCAGTGTCTCAGTGCCAGTCGCTGACCCGCACGTCATTAGGTGCCGGCGCACCGGTGCCCGACTCGACGAGCGCGACCAGGCTGAGCAGGAAGGTCGCCCACTTCGTGCTGCAGTGGTGCATGAACTCGACCGGCTCCCGCCAGCCCGCGTGGGTGAACAGGACGATCGCGAAGTCACCGTCCTGGCGCAGGTCGAACTCGATCGTCGTGCCGAGCCACTCCGCGGGCTCCTCGCCGACCACCCGCCACACGACGCGCTTGCCCGGCACCAGCTCCTCGACCTCGATGTCGAAGCCGCCGAAGGGTGGGAACCGGAACCGGATGACTCCCCCGACCTCGTCGGCGACGCCCGACGTGTCGCGCGTCCACCACCCCGACAGGCCCTCGATCGTCGTGAGCGCCTCGTAGACCTTCTCCGGCGTGGCGCCCTTCGCGCCGACGCGGTGCAGGATCTCCACCATCAGTCCTTCTCCTTCCTCTGGATCGCCTCGGCGATCTCCTTGATCCGGTCGAGCCGCCGGTCCCAGGTGGCGCCGACGTCGGCGAGCTGCGCCACCGCGCGCGCGAGCTGCGCGGAGTCGACCCGGTAGTGCTTCTCGCGTCCGGCCGCCTCGCCGTGCACGAGCCCGGCCCGGTCCAACACGACGAGGTGCTTGGCGACGGCCTGCCGCGTGATCGGCAGCTGGCCGCTGAGCCCGGTCACGGTCGTCGCTCCCCCGTCGAGCAGCAGGTCGATCAGCCTCCGCCGCACCGGGTCGCCGACGGCCGACCACAGGTCGTCGTCGACCGTCACGGTCATCGCGCCGCCCCCGCGGCGACGTACGTCGCGACGTACGGCGCGAGCCGTGCGAGGTGGTGGTCCCAGCCCTCGCTGTGGTCGCGGTAGGCCGCCTCGAGCACGGCCACCTCCCAGCCCCGCTCGCGGAACCCGGTCTCGGTCATCCGCAGGAGCGTGCCGTCGCCGTCGGGCGACAGCTCGAAGGTCACCAGGAACGAGTTGTCCCGGCGCGGCCGCTCCCCCTCGGGGTGCGTCCACCGGAACGAGAACAGCCGGCCGGGCACCGCGTCGACCACCTCGAAGGCGACGGTGATCCGCTCCCCCTCGTGCACGAAGACCAGCTCGCCCGCACTCCCCTCCTCGACCTCGTAGTCGGCCTCCTCGGGCCACCACCGGGTCACGTGCACCGGGTCGCTCACGACCTCGAAGACGATCTCCGGCGAGGCGTCGATCCGCAGCTCGCGCTCGATGCTCGCGTACTCCATCTGCCCAGCTCCTCAACACGCAACGTTTGGTTGCGTCTGACGCTAGCCTGCTCGGCCGGAATGCGCAACCCTTGGTTGCACAACGGTTCCGAGGCAGGCGCGGAGGCCACGCTCGCCTTGAACGACGGCGCCGGACATGTTCAGGTGGAAGGGTCCATGCCCCACTCGGAAGGCAGAACATTGCTCACCCTCACCGACAACGCCACGACGATCGTCAAGTCGATCGCGGAGCAGCCCGACACCACCGGACTGCGGATCACCAGCGACGGCAGCCCCGAGTCCGCGTTCGGCGTCTCCACGGCGTCCGGCCCCGAGGCCGACGACCAGGTCGTGGAGCAGGACGGCGCGACGATCTACCTCGACCAGAACGCTGCGGCCCAGCTCGACGACAAGATCCTCGACGCCGGGGTCGACGGCTCGGGCAACCTGCAGTTCGCGCTCGGCCAGCAGGCCTGATCTGCGACCCGCCGGCCGCCGGTTCCATCGGCGGCCGGTGGGTACCGCGCCAGCCATGAACGATCAGGACAGGCTCACCGCTATCCAGGCCGTCGTCGACCGGGTCACCTCCTGGCAGGACGGCGCTCCCGAGGGCACCGTCGAGAAGGAGCTGCGCCGCGGCGCGGACGAGGTCGGGGTCGAGATGACCGACGACGAGGTCCGCCGGCTGGCCGACGCCATCGAGGACGAGCACGCCGCCGTCTCCGCCGAGCAGGTCCTCGGGGCCCACTAGGTCGGGTGCGCTGGGGGCGGCCGCTAGCATCGCCCGCATGCTCTCCCGCCCCCTCGCCCGGACCCCCCTCGCCCGGACCCTCCTGGCCGCACCGGCCCTCGTCCTCGCCCTCGGCCTCGCCGGGTGCGGCAGCGACGACTCCGGCTCCGCCTCCGACGACAGCAGCCCGACGACCTCGTCGTCCTCCTCGTCCACCGAGACGACAGAGAGCTCCAGCACCGCCACGGACGCGTCGTGCACCTACAACGACGACGGCACGAACCCCGACGTGACCCCTCCCCCGGCGTCGCCCACCGTCGGCGGCGACGTCGCCGTCACCATCGACACCTCCGTCGGGACGTTCCACGCCACGCTCGACGCCGCGAAGACGCCGTGCACCGTCAGCTCCTTCGTCTCGCTGGCGGGCCAGGGCTACTTCGACGGCACCACCTGCCACCGGATGACGACCTCGGGCATCTACGTCCTGCAGTGCGGCGACCCGACCGGCACCGGGACCGGTGGCCCGGGCTACTCCTTCGACGACGAGCTGTCGGGCAAGGAGACCTACGGCCCGGGCACGCTCGCGATGGCGAACGCCGGACCCAACACCAACGGCTCCCAGTTCTTCATCGTCTACGACGACAGCCCGCTGCCGCCCGCCTACACCGTCTTCGGCGAGGTCGACCAGGCGACCGTCGACCTGCTGAAGGACGTCGCCAAGGACGGGACCAACCCGCCCCAGGACGGCGCGCCGAACACGCCGGTCGACATCTCGTCGGTCTCCGTCGACTGAGCGGGGTCGACTGAGCGGGCCAGCGGGTCAGAGCGGGAACGACACGCCGCTCAGCTTCTCGGACACGTCCCAGAGGCGTCGGGCCGCCACGGCGTCCGTCGCGGCCCGCGACCGGCGGGCCACGCTCGGCCACCCGTGCATCTCCAGCCGCCCGTGCGGCCCGATGTAGGTGCCGCCGGGGACGTCCATCGTGGCGGCGTAGACGGTGTTCAGCGCGCCGCGCCACCCGGGCATGCTGACCAGCTCGTGCCCCCACTGCACGATCGGGGCCGCCCACCGCGGCGCGCTGGTGCTGGCGATGTGGCTCGCGGTCGAGCCCGGGTGCGCGCCGACGGCGCGCACCGGTGATCCCGCCGCCTCGAGCCGGCGCTGCAGCTCGTCCAGGAAGAGCAGGTTGGCGAGCTTGGACGCACCGTAGGCCGGGAAGGCGCCGTACTTGCGGCGTTCCCAGGCGAGGTCGTCCAGGTCGAGGTCGGCACCGCGGTGGTTGCGGGAGCTGGTGACGACCACCCGGTCGCGCAGGTGCGGCAGCAGCAGGTTGGTCAGCGCGAAGTGGCCGAGGTGGTTGGTCGCGAAGTGGAGCTCGATCCCGTCCTCGCTGAGCCCGAACGGCACCCCGAGGATGCCCGCGTTGTTCACCAGTACGTCGAGGCCGCCCTCCTCCTGCACGAGGCGGTCGGCGAAGGCGCGCACCGACGCGAGCGAGGAGACGTCGAGCTCGCGGACGACCACCCGGCCCGTGTCGTGGCCCGGCACCTTGCGTGCGGCAGCCTCGCCGCGCTCGACGCTGCGGCAGGCGAGCGTCACCCGGGCGCCTCGCGAGCCGAGGATCCGGGCCACCTCCAGCCCGATCCCGCTGTTGGCACCCGTGACGACGAAGTGCCGCCCCGGTTGGGGCGGCACTTCGGTCCACGGTCGCACGCGGTCAGCGTGCCACAGCGGTCGTCACCTCAGGAACGGCATCCCCGGGCCGAGACGCGGGCGCACGGGTTGCTGCCGCCACCCCCGCTGCCGCCCTTGACCTTGACCTCGACGTACTTGCGGCCGTTGACCACGAGGTCGAACGGGGCGCTCTCGAAGCGGTCGGTGAGCCGGCCGTGGTCGCCGACGATCTTGGTCTTGGCGCCGACGGTGTCGTTGCCCGGGTCCTGCTCCAGGGCCTCCATGACCTCGGCGGTGCTGTCGAGCCCGTAGACGTCGAGGTAGTCCGAGCCGCCGCCGAACATCGAGATGTAGCCGCGGCCGCCCGCGACCCGCTGCGGGATCGTGACGGTGTAGTCGACGTACTGGCTGGTGTCGCCGGTCAGGACCAGCGCCCGCAGCTTGAGGTCGTCACCGGGCGCGACCTTGGCCACGTCGTTGGTGACGTTCTCCCACTTGCCGTCGACCTTCTGCTCGACGCGCTTGACCCGGTAGACCGAGTCGTCGTCGGAGACGTCGGCGGTGCTGGTGACCGAGGTGACGGTCGCGCCGGCGTTGGTCAGCGCCCAGAGGGTGTCGGCGAGCGGGTAGGAGCCCTCGACCGCGATGTCGTACGACGACTGGTAGCGCTCGTCGTAGTTGATCGTGAACGGGTCACCGTTCTCGTCGGTGCCCTCGATCACCCAGCTCTGCGTCTCCGAACCGACGCCGTAGTGGTCGAGCACCGAGTCGTGGTTGCCGAGCTGGCCGTAGAACGCGACGCTGGCGAGCGCGTCGGGCAGGTAGACGTCGCTCTGCCCCGTGCGGCTCTTGGACCCGTAGGTCAGGTTGGACACGACCGACGTCGACGCGGGCGCGGGCCCGAGGTTGCCGGCGATGCCGGAGAGCCGGTCGGAGTCGATGGTGCCCGCGACGTCCCCGATGTTCGAGGCCTTGAAGGGCACGCCCAGCGGGTCCTCCTGGACCATGACCACGTCCGCGGCGCCGAGCCCGTAGGACGAGTCACCGATCGCCTGCATCGGGTGGCCGAAGCCCACGACCCGGCCGTCGCACACGGCGGTGACCGTGCCGACACCCGCGTAGGTGACGTCGCCCGTCGACATCACCGCGGCCAGGCTCCCGCCGGCCACGAGGGTGTCCGCACCGGCCGCGCCCTCGCTGGCCGAGGAGCCGCTGCGGGTCGCGGAGTCCACCAGGTAGCCGCGCTTGGCGCCCTCGTCGACCCGGTTGCCCGACACGCCGCTGATGGTCATCGGCACGCCCAGCTGCTGGAAGCCCTGCGA
>DATMHR010000050.1:0-41584 GCA_035554955.1 Nocardioides sp.
GCCCACAGCTCGTCGGTGGCCGCCTGGGTCACCCGGGCGGTGAGCTCGTGCGCCTCGTCGATCACCACGGCGTCGTACTCCGGGATCATCGGCACGCCCTCGATCGCGTCGATCGCGAGCAGCGAGTGGTTGGTGACGATCAGGTGGGAGCGCTGGGCCTTCTCCCGCGCGCGCTCGGCGAAGCACTCGTCGCCGAACGGGCACTTCGCCGCGCTCAGGCACTCCCGCGCGGTGACGCTGACCTGCCGCCACTCCTTCTCGGTGTGCCGCGGCGCCGCGTCCTTCTCCCCCGTGCCGCCGCCCTCGGCCTCCTCCTCGGCCCATTTGCGCAGCTCGAGGACCTTCTTGCCCAGTGGCCCCAGCGCGTCGGCGGCCTGGATCAGCTCGCCCTGGTCGTCGGGCGCGCCCTCGCGGACCCGGTGCAGGCAGGCGTAGTTGGAGCGCCCCTTCAGGACGGCGTACGACGCGTCGAGGCCCGGCCGCGTGCCGACGGCGTCGACGAGGCGCGGCAGGTCGCGCTCGACCAGCTGGTGCTGGAGGGCGAGGGTCGCGGTCGCGACGACGACGCGCTTGTCGTGGTGCAGCGCCGGGACCAGGTAGCCCAGCGACTTTCCGGTGCCGGTGCCGGCCTGCACGAGCAGGTGCTGCTTCTCCTCCAGCGCGTGCGCGACGGCCTCGGCCATCTGCACCTGACCGGCGCGCTCCTGCCCGCCGAGCGCCGCGACCGCGGCCGCCAGGGTGTCCCGGACGGGACTGGACGGCACCGGCTCTGCGCTCACCGGAGCACCCTAAGGGAGCCCGCCGTCAGTCAGGCGGGTGGTTCCACAGGGTCAGCGCTCGCAGCTGTAGATCTCGTCGTGGCCCGGTCCGCCGACGCAGGTGTCGAACCCGCCGTGACCGATCAGCTCGTCGTCGCCGCGCCGGCCGCGCAGCAGGTCGTCGCCGTCGTTGCCGTCGAGCGTCTCGTCCCGCCGCGAGCCGAGCAGCGTGTCGTCGTGGACCGAACCGGTCAGCCACTCGATGCTGCGGACCGTGTCGAGTCCGGCGCCGCCGGTGTGCTGCGCGGCGTCCTCGGAGAGGTCGACCCTGACCCCGCTCGGCGCTGCCTCGTAGGTGAGGACGTCGGGACCGGGTCCGCCGTTGAGGTAGTCGGCACCGCCGTCGCCGATCAGCCAGTCGTGCCCGAACCCGCTCACGACGTCGTCGTCGCCCTCCCCCGGCGAGAGCACGTCGTCGTCGCCCCCGCTCAGGAGGACGTCGTCCCCCGCGCCGCCCGCGAGCGAGTCGGCACCCGCGCCCGAGCTGAGCCGATCGGAACCGCCGCCGCCCCACAGGTCGTCGGCACCATCGCCACTGGTGATCACGTCGGCGCCGCCGTAGCCGTAGATCACGTCGTCACCGTCGCGGCTGTCGAACACGTTGGGAGCGTCGTTGCCCATCAGGACGTCGTCGAAGCGGGTGTCGTCGATGTTCTCGACGTTGAGCACCGTGTCGGTACCGACGTTGCCGCCGTTGGCCTGCGGGTCGGTGACGCGGAGGTCGATCGTGATGCCAACGTTCGCGCCGCCGAACCCGATCCGGTCGACCCCGTCCCCACCGTCGAGCAGGTCGTCACCCGTCTGCCCGAAGAGCACGTCGTCGTCGGCCCCGCCGAGCAGCTCGTCACCCAGGTTGCCGCCGGTGAGGTCGTCGCTGCCGCCCTCGCCCAGGACCCGGTCGGCGCCCGGCCCGGACAGCACCGTGTCGTCGCCGTCGCCAGCACAGATGAGGTCATCACCGCGGCCGGACTCGATGGTGTCGTTGCCCGGCGTGCCGAGGATGACGTCGGGCGTGTTGCGGTTGGGGTCCTCGTGCGACGGGTCGTTGAGGTCGATCGAGACCAGCTCGCCGTCGCAGTAGAGGGCAGCCGCGTGAGCGGGAGCAGGGACGAAGGTGAGCAAGGCCGCGCCGAGGAGCGCCGACCCGAGAAGGCGGGGGAGCATCCCCCCAGCCTGCCACGGGCAGCCCGACCTGGGGCAAGGTCAGGGAAGAGAGGCGACGACCTCGGCGACCCGGTCGCCGAAGACCCGGTGTCCCTCGACCGTGGGGTGGAGGTCGTCGTCGAGGTAGGTCAGGGGGACCCCGCGCATCGAGAGGTACGTCGCGCCGTACTCCTCGCTCAGCCGGGACAGCTGCGCGTCCAGCGCCGGCACCTCGGCCTCGCGGCTGGGCGCGTCCGGCGGGCCGACGACGAGCACCTGGTGGTCGCCGAGCACCTTCATCAGCCGCCGGAAGCCCGCCTCGACCTCTGCCGGCGGCTGGTCGTAGTCGTTGAGCCCACCCTCGACGACCACCAGCCCCGTCGAGGGACGCACGGAGGTCTCGGCGCGGGTGGCGAAGTCGACGCCCGGGCAGCCGCTGGCGGCGTACGAGAACCCGGAGCCGGAGAACCCGTCGACCCGCACCTGGCCCGGCAGCCGGGTCGGCCAGCTCTCCGCCGGCTTCACCCCGAGACCGACCGAGTAGGAGTCGCCGATGACCAGGACCTCACGTCCGGATCCGGTCACCAGTGCCCTCCGCTCGTCGGCAGCGTCGTGGAAGCGCGCGCACGCGTCGTCGGCGCCCGCTCGCGTCGTCAGCACCGCGATCACCACGGCGACGAGCACGGCGACGACCGCGCTCGCGACGACCTTTCCCCGAGTCTGCACGACCGAATCGTGCGGTCCGCACCCGGGAGTTGTCTGACGATTCGGGGAAGTTGGGACGAAGGTCTCGATACGCCCTCGCCTGGCGGCTCGGGCTACTCGACCGCCGGAGGGTCAGACCGCGTACGCCGCCAGCTCGCCCGCGAGCGCCTCGCTGGCGCGACCGGTGATCCGGGTGCCGTGGGCGGTGTGCTCGAGCGTGTCGATCTCGCCGTCCCGGTGGATCCGGTCGACGAGGTCGCCACGGGCGTAGGGCACCAGCGCGTCGAAGGCGTGCTCGGGTCGCGGCAGGTCGGCCTCGATGGCGGCGACGACGTCGGCGATCCCGTGCCCGCTGCGGGCGGACACGGCGACCGAGTGCGGCTCGGAGCGCAGCAGCCGCTGCACGACGAGCGGGTCGGCGACGTCGGTCTTGTTGACGACGACCAGCTCGGGCACGTCGCCCGCGCCGATCTCGGCGAGCACCTCGCGCACCGCGGAGAGCTGCCCCTCCGGGTCGGGGTCGGAGCCGTCGACGACGTGGACGATCAGGTCCGCGTCGGCGACCTCCTCCAGCGTGGAGCGGAACGCCTCGACCAGCTGGTGCGGCAGGTGCCGCACGAAGCCGACGGTGTCGGAGAGCGTGTAGACGCGGCCGTCCTTGGTCTGGGTGCGCCGCGTGGTCGGGTCGAGGGTGGCGAACAGGGCGTTCTCGACGAGCACGCCTGCGCCGGTGAGCCGGTTGAGCAGGCTGGACTTGCCGGCGTTGGTGTAGCCCGCGATCGCCACGCTCGGCACCTGGTTGCGGCGTCGCTCCTGGCGCATGGTCGCGCGGGTGCCGCGCAGCGCCTTGAGGTCGCGGCGCAGCTTGGCGATCCGGTCGTTGATCCGGCGCCGGTCGGTCTCGATCTTGGTCTCACCGGGACCACGGCCACCGATACCGGCACCGCCCGCCACCCGGCCACCGACCTGGCGGGACAGGTTGCCGCCCCAGCCGCGCAGCCGCTGCTTCATGTAGTTGAGCTGCGCGAGCTCGACCTGCGCCTTGCCCTCCTTGGACTTCGCGTGCTGGGCGAAGATGTCGAGGATCAGCGCGGTCCGGTCGACGACCTTGACCTTGACCCGGTCCTCGAGGTTCCTCAGCTGCGAGGGCGCGAGCTCACCGTCGCAGATGACGGTGTCGGCACCGGTCGCCTGGACGATCTCGCGGATCGCCTCGACCTTGCCGCGGCCGACGTACGTCGCGGGGTCGGGGTTCTGGCGGCGCTGGTAGATGCCCTCGAGCACCTCCGCGCCGGCCGTCTCGGCGAGCAGCGCGAGCTCGGCGAGGGAGTTCTCGGCGTCCTGCACGGTGCCGTCGGTCCAGACGCCGACGAGGACGACCTTCTCCAGCCGGAGCTGGCGGTACTCGACCTCGGTGATGTCCTCGAGCTCGGTGCGGATGCCGGCGACCCGGCGGAGCTGGTGGCGCTCGGCCAGGTCGAGCGCGCCCGTGGTCTCCTCGGGGTCCTCGCCGTCGGGCGAGACGTAGCCCGACTCGAAGTCGTCGGCCTCGTCCGCCTCGTCCCAGCCGGCGGTCTGCGCGAGCTCGTCGGCCAGGGAGAAGTCTTCTGCGTGGTTCGTCATATGCCGTTCAGCGTAGGTCTGCATCGTTGGTAGTGCGAACGGGTTTCACCGCAGCGTTGTTCCCGCACTTCTTGCGTATCCGCAGTTTCTGCGTATCGTGGAGGAATGACCCAGGACGACCACCCCGACCCGCAGGCGCTGGACGACGTACGCCGAGCGCTGGACGCCGCCGCACGGGAGGACACCGTCGGCGCGCTCCCCCACCTGCGGGAGGCGGCCGACCGGCTGACCGAGCTGATCGACGAGTCGATGGCGGCCGCCGTGCTCAAGAAGAACGCGTCGCTGCGCGCCGCCGGCGCCAGCGCCGGGCTGACCGAGAACGCCGTCGGCCCGCGCCTGGCGCGGACCCGCACCCTCGGCGCCTACGCCGACGAGCGCGGCCGGGTGACGGCGGCGGGCGTGGAGCGGGCGAAGTACGACCTGGAGCAGGGCACGCCGCGGCAACCGGCCGCGGCGCCCACCCCGATGCGGTTCAAGCCGCGTCGGCCCTCCTCGTGAGGGGCTGAGTGGCGCGGGCCGACCACCCGCGCGGAACGGAGTGACGATGACGCGAGCGGACCTCACCCACCTCTACTTCCTGCTCGACCGGAGCGGGTCGATGCAGTCGATCAAGTCCGACATCGAGGGCGGCTTCGCCGCGTTCGTCGAGGAGCAGCGCAAGGCTCCGGGTCAGTGCCGGGTGACGCTCGCGCAGTTCGACGACGAGTACGAGGTCGTCTACTCCTCCGTGCCGCTGGAGACGGTGCCGCCGCTCGACCTCCGCCCGCGCAACATGACCGCGCTGCTCGACGCGATGGGCCGGCTGATCACCTCCGCCGGCGCCGAGCTCGCCGCGCTGCCCGAGGACGAGCGGCCCGGGACGGTCATCGTCGCGATCATGACCGACGGCCTCGAGAACGCCAGCCACGAGTGGACCCACCCGGCGATCAAGGCGCTGGTGGAGCAGCAGACCAAGGACTACGCCTGGCAGTTCCTCTACATGGGCGCCGACCAGGACGCGGTCGAGGTCGGCCAGTCGATCGGCGTCGCCGCCGCCGCGTCGGTGACCTACGGGCGCGGCAAGGCGCGCGAGGCCATGGCGATGAGCGGCGCCAAGCTGAGCGCCTACCGCGCCGCCAAGGCCGCCGCCCCCGCCGGCGCGCCCGCGCCCGCCGTCGCCGCCTTCACCGAGGAGGAGCGCGCCTCGCTGGCCGACTGACGCGTCACACCTCCGGCTCCAGCGTCCGCCGCCACAGCGCGGCGCCGGTGCCGTCGTGGAGGGTGACAGTGAGCTCGCCGGTGGCGGCGAGGCCGAGGTGACCGAAGTACTGGTTGGTCGGCCGCGGCGCGATGTCGAGCCGGCCGACCTCCGCCTCGCCCTGCGACCACACGACCTCGGGCCCGAAGGTCCGGTCCAGCTCGTCGTCCTTGCGCCAGAAGGGCGAGGAGGCGAGCGGGCCGGAGATGAACTCCCAGAACGGCTCGAAGTCGGTGTACGTCGCCCGCTCCGGGCGGTAGTGGTGGGCGGCCGTGTAGTGCACGTCGGCGGTCAGGAAGACCACGTTGCGCACGCCGTCGTGCTTGATCGAGGAGAGGATCCGCGCCAGCTCGGGCTCCCGGCCGTGCGGCCGCCCGTCGACGCCGTTGGCGTAGCCGTCGAGGTCGTCGGCGTGGGTGGTCGGTGCCGAGAGCGGCATGTCGGCGACGACGACCTTCCACGTGGCGGTCGAGGCGCGCAGCTCGGCCTTGAGCCACTCCTCCTGCTGGCGGCCGAGCAGCCCCGCCTGCACCCGGTCCCGCACGACCGCGGGGTCGGTGTCCGGGTTGGGCCCGCGCCAGCTGCGCATGTCGAGGCAGAACAGGTCGAGGTGCTGGCCCCGCGGCACCTTGCGGAAGAGCCGGGTCGCCACGAACCCGTCCCCGTCGGCGGGCACCAGCCTGCGCACCGGGACCGGCTGGTACTCCTGCCACGCCCGCCGCCCCCGCACCGCCAGCACGTCGGCGCGGCGCTCGTCGTAGCGCTCGTCGTCGATCACCTCCCCCGGCCACCAGTTGTTGCACGTCTCGTGGTCGTCCCACAGCGCCACGGTCGGCACCGCGGCGTAGAGGGCGCGGACGTTGTCGTCGAGCAGCGGGTACTGGTGCCGCCCGCGGAACTCTGCCAGCGTCTCGGCGACCTTGGTGACCGCGTCGGTGAGGTGGTTGCGCCAGGTCGACCCGTCGTCGAGCTCGACGGTCTCGCTCATCGGCTCGTCGGCGTAGATCGTGTCGCCGGCGTGGACGAAGAGGTCGGGCCGCAGCCGCAGCATGGCGCGGTACGTCGTGAGCCCGCCCCTGGCCCGGTCGATGCCCCAGCCCTGGCCGCAGGTGTCGCCGCTCCACACGATCGACTGGGCCGCGGCGTGGATCGGCGCCGTGCGGAAGCTGAGCCGGGTGGGCGCGCTGCGGGAGCCGCCCGGGCTCTCGAACCAGACGCGCGCGTCGTACTCCCGGCCGGGCGGCAGCCCGGTCAGGTGGACCCGCGCGGTCAGGTCGGTGTCCGGCGTGGCCCACGGGCCTCGCACCAGCCGGTCGAAGCCGCCGCTGCGGACCCGCACCACCATCCGGCCCGGCTTCGGCGCACGCGACCAGACCACCGCCGAGCTGGTGGTCACCTCGCCGCTGCGGGCGCCGGCCACGATCTCGTCGTCGCGGCGGACCAGCGACGGCCCGAGCAGGGCGGCAGCAGGCACCAGGCCGGCCGAGAGCCCGCTCACGATGGTCGATCGGCGCCCGACCCGCAGGTCGGACAGCTTGTCGGAGAACGACGCCACGGGCCCCCAGGCAACCGGCGTACGGCGACCGCCCGCCGATCACCCCGCGACCGCCCCCGGAATGTCCGGTGACGCCTGCGTGAAGCGCGAGTCGGCAGAAGTTCGCACGAAAAACAGGCCGAGTCGGCAGAACTTCTGCCGACTCGACCTTCCTGAGCTGCGAACTTCTGCCGACTCGACCTTGCTGAGCCGCGAACTTCTGCCGACTCGGCGTTACTTGGGAGGCATCCGGATGCCGCCGTCGACGCGGATGACCTCGGCGTTCATGTAGGAGTTGGTGAGGCACTCGAGCACCATCGAGGCGAGCTCGTCGCCGGTGCCGAGGCGCTTGGGGAAGAGGACGTTCTGGCCGAGGTTGGCCTTGAACGCGTCGGCGGCCTCGCCCTCGCCGTAGATCGGGGTGTCGATCAGGCCGGGCGCGACGGTGTTGAGCCGGATGCCGGCGGCCGACAGGTCGCGCGCGACCGGGAGGGTCATGCCGACGACGCCGCCCTTGGAGGCGGAGTACGACGCCTGGCCGATCTGGCCGTCGAACGCCGCCACCGAGGCGAGGTTGACGATCGCGCCGCGGCAGCCGTCCTCGTCGGGGTCGTTCTGGCTCATCGCGGTCGCGGCCTGGCGGACCATGTCGAAGGTGCCGATCAGGTTGATCTGGATGACCTTGGTGAAGGCCTCCAGCGAGTGCGCCGACTCGACCTGGCCGTCGCGGCCGATGGTGCGCTGGGCCCAGCCGATGCCGGCGGAGTTGACCACGGCGCGGAGCGGGGCGATCTCGGCGGCGGCCTTGACCGCGCCGGCGATCTGCTCGGTGTTGGTGACGTCGACCTGGGCGAAGACGCCGTTGATCTCCTGGGCGAGGGCCTCGCCCTTCTCGGCCTGGAGGTCGGCGACGACGACGGTGGCCCCGCGGGCGGCGAGCTGGCGGGCGCAGGCGGCGCCGATGCCCGACGCGCCGCCGGTGACGATGGCGGATGATCCGGTGAGTTCCATGGCCCGGAGACTAGCGAGAACCGGTTCCAGGTCGCTCGGCGGTCGTCGGCAGCGGCGCAGGCCGGCCGAGCAGGTAGCCCTGCCCGAGGGTCACGCCGAGCCGGCGCGCGGCGTCGCGCTCGGCCTCGGTCTCGATCCCCTCGGCCAGCACGGTCGTGCCCGTCTGCTCGGCGTACGACACCACCGCGGAGACCACGGCGCGGCGGTAGCGGTCGTGGTCGAGGTCGCGGACCAGGGACATGTCCAGCTTGACCAGGTCGGGGTGGAACGTGATCGCCCGCTGGACGCCCGAGGAGCCCATGCCGTAGTCGTCGAGCGCGATCCGGGCGCCGCGCGCCCGGAGGAGGTCGAGCGCACGCTGGACCTCGCCGGGGTGGCACTCCACCTCCTCCTCGGTCAGCTCGACCACGATCGCGGACATGTCGGCGGGGAAGACCTCGCGGATCCGGGAGCTGACCAGGCTGCCAAGGCTCACGTTGACCGAGAGCCAGCCGTGGCCGTCCCACCCCTCCAGCGCGGAGCGGATCGCCGCCGCCTCGAGCGCGACGGCCGAGCCGTCCCGGCGGGCTCGTTCGAAGACGTGCCAGGTGCTCTGGCCCTCGAACCGGCTCAGCGCCTCCCGGCCCACCAGCTCGCCGGTCTCGAGGTCGACGATCGGCTGGTAGACCGTCCGCAGCGACTGCAGTGCCCGGTCCTCCCAGGCGCGACCGGTGACCACCGCCGACGACTCCCCGTCGTGGATCGCGATCCGGTCCCGGCCCGCGCGCTTGGCGTGGTAGAGCGCCTGGTCGGCCCGCGCGACCATCGCGGCCGGCGACTCGACCCGATCCCAGCCGGCCGCTCCGACCGAGCAGGTCTGCCCGTCGGCGACCGAGAGCCGCAGCTGCTCGAGCACCGGCAGGGCGTCGGTCGGGCTCAGGTCCGGCAGCAGGACGGTGAACTCCTCGCCGCCGTAGCGCGCGAGGAAGCCGCGGTCGTCGAGCACCTGGCTCCAGGCCGCCGCCGTCTCCTTCAGCACCCGGTCGCCGCTCAGGTGCCCGTGGGTGTCGTTGTAGTCCTTGAACCGGTCGAGGTCGAGGACCGCCGCCGTCAACGGCGTCCCGTGGTCGCGGGCCCGCGCACAGGCACGCACCAGCTCGTGGTCCCAGGTGCGCCGGTTGGGCACCCCGGTGAGCCCGTCCCGGCGGGCGAGCGCCGCCAGCTGCACCGCGGTGGACTGCAGGTCGCTCACCAGGTCGGCCAGCCGCAGCACCACCAGTACGGCGACCACGCACCCACCGAGCAGCACCACCCACGAGCCGTGCTCGAACCCGGTCAGCCGGGCGACCTCCGAGGTCACCGGCGCGACCATCAGCGCGCCGCCGAGCCACATCAGCCGCCCCGTCGTGATGCCGGTCGACTCCTCCTCGGCAGGCTCGGTGAGCCGGCGGGCTCCCGGGTGCAGGGCCGCGACCCCCAGGAGCAGGTAGGACAGCAGGTAGAACGCGTCGACCCAGCCCGCGTAGGGCACGTCCCGCGCCACGCTCATCACGTAGCAGACGTCGCCGACGAGCAGGGTCGCGATGGACCCGAGCATCACCCAGAGCGCGGGGTTCCGGCCCATCCCGTTGGTGAACAGCCGGACGAGCAGGGTCAGCACCAGCAGGTCGCCCGCGGGATAGGCGCCGGCGACGACCTGGCTGAGCAGCGTGGTGCCACCGTGCACGGCGGCCGGCGCGACGGCGAACACCGAGCCGACCACGATGAACCCGGTGCTGAGGATCGCGGCGTCGAGGAAGGCCGCGCGGTCGCCGCGCCGCCGGGCGCGCACCAGCCACAGGAACCCGAGGGCGAGCGCCGGGTACTCCAGCAGGAACGCGACATCGGCCGGCGTCGGCGTCGACGTCACGTGCAGCACCTCGGTGTAGAGCCGCAGCAGGCTGTCGCCGGTGAGCGCCAGGGTCTGCGCGGCGGCGAAGAACCACCACGGCCGGCGCAGCCCGGGCGGCATCCGCAGCGCGCCGACGTAGGTCAGCACGGTGCCGTACGCGGCGACCACGAGGAAGACCACGGGCGCGTCGCCCGCCCCGCTCCGCGCGACGAAGACGGCCGCGAGCACGAGCCCCACCAGCAGGGGCAGGTACGCCGTCCGCGCACCGCTGTCCGTGGTTGTCGTCGTCTCGTCGGCCGTCGCGGGTCCTCGCTCGGCGACCTCGGTGTCGCTCACGCCAGGCACGTCCCTTCTGGCTGTCCGTCAGGAAGGTCCCCCGGTGCGGGGGCAAGATGACCAGTACCCCTGCGTGATGTCTTTACCCTGCGGCCGGTCGTGCGTCAACGGCCGCAGGCTCGGGCCGGCCCAGGAGGAAGCCCTGGCCGAGGTGGACGCCCAGCCGCGCCACCGTGTCCCGTTGCGCGACCGTCTCGATCCCCTCGGCGAGGACGAGCGCCTGGGTGAGCGACGCAAAGTGCAGCACCGCCGCGACGACGGCCTGCCGCATCGGGTCGGTGTCGACGTCCTCGATGATCGACATGTCCAGCTTGACGATGTCGGGCCGGAAGGACACGATCCGCTGGACGTTGGACGAGCCGACGCCGTAGTCGTCGATCGCGATCCGGGCCCCTCGCGCGCGCAGCGCCTCGACGACGCGCAGGACGTCGACCGTGCTGCACGCGATGTCCTCCTCGGTGAGCTCGAGGACGATGGCGGAGAGGTCCTCGGGGAGGACCTCGTCGAGCTGGGGACTGACCAGGGTCGCCAGGCTCGTGTTGAGGGAGAGCCAGCCCGACCCGTCCCAGCCCGCCAGCGCCGACCAAAGGGCTGCGGTCTCCAGCACCACCGCAGAACCCTCCCGGTGGGCACGGGCGAACACCTCCGCAGTGCCCTGGGCCTCGAACCGGCTCAGCGCCTCCCGACCGACCACCTCGCCGGTGCGCAGGTCCACGATGGGCTGGTAGACCGACTGCAGCGACTGCAGCGCCTGGTCCTCCCAGGCGCGGCCGGTCGCGACCGACGTGCTCGTGCCGTCGTGGACCGCGATCCGGTCCCGGCCGGCCCGCTTCGCGTGGTAGAGCGCCTCGTCGGCGCGAGCCACGAGGTCGGCGGGGGCCTCGGCGCCGTTCCAGCCCGCCACCCCGATGGAGCAGGTCATCCCGTCGGTGACGGCCAGCCGGAGCCGTTCCAGCAGCGGCAGGGCATCGTCCGGGGTGAGCCCGGGCAGCAGCACGGTGAACTCCTCGCCGCCGTAGCGGGCGAGGAAGCCGCGGTCCTCCAGGATCGAGGCCCACGCGGTCGCGGTCTCGTGGAGCACCCGGTCGCCGCTCAGGTGCCCGAACGTGTCGTTGAACTCCTTGAACCGGTCCATGTCGAGGAGCGCCGCCGTCAGCGGCGTGCCGTGCTCGGCCGCCTGCTCGTGCGCGCGGGCCAGCTCGTGGTCCCAGGTGCGCCGGTTGGGCACCCCGGTGAGCCCGTCGCGGCGGGCGAGCGCAGCCAGCTGGTCCGCGGAGTACTGCAGGTCCTTCACCAGGTCGGCGAGCCGGACGACCACCAGCCCGGCGACGACGCAGCCACCGCCCACGACCACCCAGGAGCCGTGCTCGAACCCGGTCAGCCGGCCGACCTGGAAGGTCAGCGGTGCGACCACGAGCGCGATGCCGAGCCAGACGAGCCGCCCGGTCGTGATGCCCGTCGCGGCGTGGGGGGTCGGGCCGCCCGTGCGCTGCGCCGACGGGTGGAGGGCCGCGAACCCGAGGGCGACGTAGGAGAGCAGGTAGAAGCCGTCGAGCCAGCCGGGCGACGGCACGTCCCGCACGACGCTGTTCACGTAGGAGAGATCGGCGACCAGCAAGGTCGTGACGGAGCCGAACATCGCCCAGACGGCCGTGTTCCGCACCAGCCCGCTCGTGAACAGGCGGACGACGAGCGTCAGCACCAGCAGGTCGCCGGCGGGGTAGGCCGCCACGACCACCTGGCTGAGCAGCGTGGCCCCGCCGGACTCCGCTGCCGGAGCGATGAAGAACACCCAGCCGACGACGATGCAGCCCGTGCTGAGGATCGCCGCGTCGAGGAACGCAGCCCGGTCGCCGTGCCGCCGGCTGCGGACGAGCCACAGGACGCCGAGGGCGAACACGGGGTACTCCAGGATGAACGCGACGTCCGCGGCCGACGGCTGCGGCGGGACGTGGAGCACCTCGTCGAAGAGCGTGTAGAGGCTGTCCCCGATGAGCGCGAGGAGCTGCGCGAGGGCGAAGTACGACCAGGGTCGCCGCACGGCCCGCGGGACCCGGCTCGCTCCCAGGAACGTCAGCCCGGTGCCGTAGGCGCCGACCACCAGGTAGACGACCGAGCCGACGCCGTCCTCGCTGCACAGCAGGTAGCCGACGGTCAGCAGGAGGCCGAGGCCCAGGCTCGCGTACGCCGCCCGCGCGCTCGCGAGAGTTTGCGCCGCGGCGTGCGACGACGCACGCGCGCCCGGCGCGACCGCGATGTCACTGGCGCTCAAATTCGGGGCTCCCCTCAGGCCTCTCCCCGGGACCACGGCGCTGGGGCCCTCGACACTCGAAGTTATCCCGGAGCCCGGGTGTCGAGAGGCGGTTCGGGGACGCCGATCGGCCAGTTCTGACCGGCCCGATCGGGCCAGTCGGGGCCGGGTCCTTCTACCCGGACGGCTCGCTCTCCGACGGCTCCTCCTCGCCACCCTTGGTGGCCTCGGTGTCGGTGTCGTCGGGCTCCTTGGCCGCCGCGGGGATCTCGTCGGTCTCCGGGTTGTGGTCGGGGTTCGGGTCGCGGCCGACCCGGGAGAAGATCCCGGACCCGCCGGCGGTCGGCACTGCGGTGGCGCCGCCGGGTGCGGGGTCGGGCGGCTCGATCTTGGGCTTCGGTCGCCTGATCTCCGACGATCCTTGGTTCACGACTGCTCCCTCCGTGGACTACGGCGGGAGCGGTGCCCAGCACCGGCCGGTTCAACCGGGCACGGTCGGTCAAGCCCGTGCTCAGCGGGTGCTCAGAGGGCGGTGGAGCCCTCGGCCACGATCACGGCCGGGCCGGTCATCAGGACGCGGTCGTCGGCGGTCCAGGTGATCGTCAGGGTGCCGCCGGGCAGGTCGATGCGGTACGGCGTCCCGCGCTCGGCGCGGTCGGCGAGGGCGGTGGCGACCATGACCGCGCAGGCACCGGTGCCGCAGGAGCGGGTCTCCCCCGAGCCGCGCTCGTGGACCCGCATGGCCACGTGGGCCCGTGCGCGGCGTACGACGAACTCGACGTTGACCCCGTCGGGGTAGACGTCCTCGTCGTGGATCGGCGCGTCGAGCAGCGGGCCCGGGTCGGCCAGGTCCTCGACGAAGGCGACGGCGTGCGGGTTGCCCATGTCGACGTGGAGCGCCGGCCAGATCCGCTCGACGCCGTTGACGACGACCTCGACCTCGGTCTCCTCCAGCACCTTGGGGGTGCCCATGTCGACGGTGATCTCCCCGTCGGCGCGGCCGTCGGCGAAGGTCAGCGTCTTCACGCCGGCACGGGTCGCGACGGGCACCGGCCGGGTGGGGTCGACCAGGCCCTCGAGCGCGAGGTAGCGCCCGAAGACCCGCACTCCGTTGCCGCACATCTCCGACAGCGACCCGTCACTGTTGCGGTAGTCCATGAACCACTCAGCGTCCTGGCCGCGGGCGTCGTCGCTCGCCGCGGTGCGGATCACCCGCAGGACCCCGTCCCCGCCGATGCCGGCCCGGCGGTCGCACAGCGCCCGGACGCGCTCGGCGCCCAACGAGCCGTGCACGCTGCCGTCGACGTCGGGCAGCAGCACGAAGTCGTTCTCGGTGCCGTGGCCCTTGAGGAAGGGGTACGGCGCGGGCAGGTTCACGTTTCCAAGCGTAGTCGTCAGCGGTCCTCGGCGAGCGGGCCGACCACGCGGTAGCGGGCGGCGACGAAGGCCTTGTTCTGCGTGGCCTCGACCAGCTCGAGGTCGAGGCGACGGGGCAGCAGCGGGCGCCCGGAGCCGAGCGTCACCGGGGCGACGTAGGTGATCACCTCGTCGAGGAGGCCCGCGTCGGCGAACTGGCCGACCAGGTCTCCCCCGCCGACGACCCAGAGGTCGTTGCCGTTGGCCGCGGCGACCATCGCCTCGTGGACCGGCTGCACCTCGCCGGAGGCGAACCGCACGTCGGCACCGTCGGTGTCCGGCGCCGCGAGCTCGCGGCTGGTCATCACCCAGGCCGGCATGGCGTAGGGCCAGCGGCCGCCCTCGTGGCGCATCACCCACTCGTAGGTGGTCGAGCCCATCACGATCGCGCCGATGCCGGCGATGAACTCCTCGTAGTTGAGCGGCCCCTGCTCGTCCTGCGGCTGGCGCATCAGCCAGTCCAGGGAGTCGTCGGGGTCGGCGATGAAGCCGTCGAGCGTGGTGGCGGTGTAGTAGGTCAGCCGGGTCACGAGCCGAGCATGGCGCGGACCGCCGACAGCGCCTGCTCGACGCGGTCGGGTGCGTCGTAGGGCACCCAGGTGATCCGCGGGTCGTCGCGCCACCACGCCATCTGGCGACGGGCGAACTGACGGGTCGCGATCACGGTCCGTTCACGCGCCTCGTCAAGGGTGAGCCGGCCCTCGAGGTGCGCGAGCACCTGCTGGTAGCCGATCGCGCGCGAGGCGGTGCGGCTCCCGGAAAGACCGTGGTCGAGCAGGCCGCGCACCTCGTCGACGAGACCCGCGTCGAACATCGCGTCCACGCGCTGCCGGATCCGCGGCTCGAGCTCGTCACGGTCGATGGCGATGCCGACCTGGACGGTGTGCGGGTCGACGTACTCCTGCACGGGGAGGCTCGCGCTGAACGGCCGACCGGTGATCTCGACGACCTCGAGCGCGCGCACGATCCGGCGGCCGTTGGACGCCTCGATCCGCTCGGCGGCGCCGGGGTCGAGGTCGTGCAGGCGCCGGTGCAGCGCGGCGCTGCCGACCTGCGCGAGCTCGTCCTCGAGCCGGGCGCGCACCTCCGGGTCGGTCCCGGGGAAGTCGAAGCGGTCCAGGACCGCCCGGGTGTAGAGCGCCGAACCGCCGACGAGGACCGGGGTCACCTCGCGCGAGCGCAGCCCGGCGATCGCGACGCGTGCCCAGCGCTGGAACTCCGCGACCGTCGCCGGCTCGCTGACCTCGAGCAGGTCGAGCAGGTGGTGCGGGATGCCGTGGCGCTCGGCGGGCGGGAGCTTCGCCGTGCCGATGTCCATCCCGCGGTAGACCTGCATCGCGTCGGTGTTGACGACCTCGCCGCCCAGGCGCTCGGCGAGGTCCAGGGAGAGGCTGGTCTTGCCGGCGGCCGTCGGGCCGACCAGGGCGACGATCGGGACCACCGGCTGCATGAGAGGCAGTCTGCCAAGGCCGCTAGGTTGAGCCGGTGACGGTTCATGACCCGGCGACCGGGGCCGAGCGCTTCGTCATCGTGCCGGCGGCGTACGTGTTCCTCCTGCGTGAGGGCCCGGACGGGACCGAGGTGCTGCTGCAGCTGCGGCGCGGGACGGGCTACATGGACGAGCACTGGGCCGCCGCGGCGGCGGGGCACGTCGAGCGCGGCGAGACCGCCGAGGTCGCCGCGGCGCGCGAGGCGCGCGAGGAGCTGGCGATCGGCGACGTCGCGCTGCGGTTCGCGACCGCGATGCAGCGCACGGCGCACGACCTGCCGATCGACGAGCGGGTCGACTTCTTCTTCACCGCGCGGTCGTGGTCGGGCGAGCCGCGGATCGTGGAGCCGTCGAAGTGCGCGGACCTGCGCTGGTTCGCCCTCGACGCGCTGCCCGAGCCGGTCGTGCCGCACGAGCGGGTCGTGCTCGAGGGGCTGCACGCCGGGACGCTGCCGGCGCTGACGCACTTCGGGTTCCAGCCCCCGCGGGGCTAGTCGCCGAAGCGCTGGCTCTCGACCACCTCGCCGGCCGAGCGCAGCGTCGCGGTGCCCGACGGGTCGGGCGCCAGGAGGTGGGTGTTGACGCTGACCGTCAGCAGCGGCGGCGGGACGCCCGCGTAGTCGTAGTGGCAGGTCACCGCCAGCGCGCCCAGGAGGAGGCTGTCGCAGGACCAGCCCTCGCCGGGGTTGCCCGTGCCGACCAAGGCCAGGGCGTCGTCGAAGTCGAAGACGACCTCGATCAGCCGGTTCGGCCCGCCGTTCACGGCCACGTCGGCCTGGACGTCCCAGTGCACGGACTGGCCGTCGTGGGTGGCCGTGACGCCGACCAGGTCGGTGCAGGGGAACGGCTGCCCGAGGTCGCCGCTGAAGGTCGACGGTGCGCCCGGGGCGATGGCGAAGCCCGGCTGCGCGGTCGCGGTCACCTCCCACGGGCCGGTGTGCCCGTCTCCGACGGTGAGCGCGTAGTCGACGCCCATCGGCCCGGTCGGCAGGTCGAGCGAGCCGGAGTCGACGCCGCACTCGGTGATCGGGTGCGCCTCCGGCGGGACGGGGGTGACCTCGGTCGGGGTCGGCTCGGGCGTCGGGGTGGGCGTCGGGGTCGGCGTCGGCGTCGGCGTGGGCTCCGGGGGCGGTACGACGATCGGCGCGCCGGTCGCGCTGTCCTGCCCGCCCCGGTCCGCCTGGTTGTCGCCGGGCTGCTGGTTCCGCGGCGACGGGTTGTCCGGCGCCCGCTCGCCCGACGGGGCGGGCAGGGTCGGCTTCACCGGCGCGGGGGCGACGCTCGTGCGGATCTCCGCCGGGCCGGCACCGGCCCCGATCGGGGGCAGCGGCTCGTCCGCGTGGTCGGCGCTGGTCACCATCCAGGAGGCGACGCTCATCCCTCCGACGACGAGAGCCGCCGCGGCGCCCAGCGCGATCGTGCTGCCGAGCAGGCGGGAGCGGACCGACGACATCCGGCTGCCGGCCGCACCCGCCGCACCGCCGGTGCCGAGGCCGCCGAAGAGGAACAGCAGCCCGTGGGTCCCGGCGGCGCCGCCGAGCAGCACGATCGGGACGACGTACGCGGCGAGCCGGCTGTTGACCGCCTCGACCGCGAGGAACGACGCCTGGCAGGACGGGCAGTCGGCGAGGTGCTCGGAGAACTTCTGCTCGGCGCGAGGGCTCAGGTCCCCGCGGGCGTGCTGGCCCATGCGGGCGTGGGTCCACTGGCAGGCGGCGGCCGCCGGCGCCGGGCCGGCGTGCAGGTCGAGGTAGGCCTTCTTCAGGCCCTCGCGGGCGCGGTGGGCCAGCGACGACACCGCGCCGGCGCGCATGTCCATCAGCTCGGCCACCTCGGCCGGCTTGCGGCCCTCGACCTCGACGTGCCACAGCACCTTCTGCCAGCTGTCCGGGAGGCTGGAGAGCGCGTCGACGGCGACGGTCTCGTCGAGCCCCTCGACCATCTCCTCCGGGGCGGGCTCCGCGCCGTCGAGCAGCCACGGCTGGTCGGAGACCGGGGCTGCGGACGTCGCGCGCAGCCCGTCGCGGTAGCCGTTGCGGACGGTGACGTGGAGGTAGGAGCGGAAGTTGCTGGTCGGGCCGCCGCCGTTGCGCAGCGCGGCGAGCACCTTGGCGAACGACTCGGCGACCAGCTCCTCGGCGTCGATCGGGCCGACCAGGATCCGGGCGAGGTGGCTCGCGGCGCCCACGTGCTCTCGGTAGAGCTCCTCGTAGGCAGCGTCGTCCCCGGCGCGGACCCGGGCGAGCAGCTGCTCGTCGGCCGGGCTGGCCGTCTCCTCCGCCATCGGTCTCCCTCTCGTGCCGGTCGGCACCCCCATGCACAACGCGTCGCAGCCCCTCGGGACACGGAGCTGCTGGTCCAGTCCAACGCGTTTCGGGAAAAAGATCTCAGAAATCGCGTGATGTTCGCGCATCGGCTCCGTCTGGACAGGTGACTCGCTCGGCCGGACGGCCGGGCCCCACACCCAGGACGGACGCGATGACGAGCACGACGAGGCCCGACCCGCTGGTCGACATCGTCGGTGACGTCCTCGCCCGGGCCGAGCGGGTCCTCGGGCTGGAGACCGCACCGGCGGCGCACCGCACGGCCCGGGCCCGCCTCGGGCGGATGGTCGCCGACCAGCGTGACAGAGCGGCCGACCCCGGCGTCGCCGCCGCCTGCGCGGCGACGGCCAACCTGGTCGGGCTGGGCGTCCTCGGCGACACCGCCGACCTGATCGCCACGAGCGAGCTCGCCGGCCTGCTCGGCCACGAGCGCCTCGCCCGCCTGCAGCACCGGCACGGGTGGCAGCTGGAGAGCGACCCGACCCTGCCCGTCGCGACCGCGGCCGTGCGCACGCTCCTCGGCGAGGAGGTCCGGGACCGCGCCGACGCGGTGGCGGACACGTGCCTGCGCGCGGCGTACGCGCTGCTGCGGCAGGGGGTCGACCCCACGCGGGTCGCGCCGCCGCTGGAGTCGCTGGAGGAGTACGTCGACCTGGCCGAGGACGGCACGATCACCGAGTGGCGCCAGCTGCTGGCGATGGTGCTCGAGAGCCCGTGGTCGCCGGAGACGCAGCAGCTGGTCGAGCTCGCCGCTGCGTCCGGCCGGCCGCACGCGGCCTCGGTGGTCGCGGCGCTGGTCGACCTGTGCCGGGCGGAGCAGGAGCAGGCCGAGCGCGACGAGGTCGCGCGGGAGGTCGGTCGGCTCGTGCGGTCGAGCGGCGTGCCTGCGGACGAGCTCGCGGGCCGGGCGGGCCTGGTGCCCGGGCACCTGGAGAGCTGGGCGTCGGGCGCGGTCATGCCGTCGGCGGCGCAGATGCTGCGGATCGCGCGGACGTCCGCCGCGCTCCAGCGCCGGGCGGCGCTCGACCCGCCCGGCCGACGTTGGCTCCTGTCGGTCCCAGGGAGGCGTGCGCCGCGCGCGGTGGGCTGACAGGTGGGGCTCCCTGCGGGGCGGGCCCGGGGCGTCTGGGGGGCGCCACGGACCGACTGACCGCGGGGAGCCAGGGGGGCGGGGACCCGCCCGTCGCGAGCGCTGGAGGGGGGCGCTCGCGGCGGGTGGGTCTTCCTCGCTTTTCAGGCCAGGGCGTGCACGTCGCCGGTGCGGGCGATCGCGCGGAGCAGGTCGTGCGCCGCGTCCGCGACCGGGTGGGCGCCGGCCCGGGCGGCCAGGTCGACGAGCGCGAACAGGTCGGCGCTGCGGGCCAGGTCGAGGGCCTCGGCGGCCGTGGTGCCGTGGCGGTCGCTCCAGGCGCCGAGGACCGCGTCGACGTACGCCGGGGCGCGGTCGAAGCGCAGCAGGTTGCCCAGGTCGGTCGCGGGGTGGCCGCTGTGGGAGTACTCCCAGTCGAGGACGCCGGTCACGCCCAGGGTCTCCGGGTCGACCAGCAGGTTCTTGGCGTTCAGGTCGCTGTGCACGACGCAGGTGCGGTCGACGCCGTCCAGGACGTCCTGAGCGGTGTTCGCGACCCGAGCCAGCCCGTCGAGCTCCGGCGGCGTCCATCCCGTCAGCCGCGCGGCGTGCGCGTCGACCCAGTCGCTGAGGACGAGGTGGAACGGGTCGATCCGGAGGTCGGCGTCGGCCCAGGCGCCGGGTCGCAGGGTCGGCATGCCGGCGAGCGTGGCGGCGATCCCGCCGGTCGCGGCGCCGACCCGGCGCAGGCCGTCCTCGTCGAGGCCGGGCAGCAGCAGGTCGCCCCGCACCCCGGGGAGGAACTCGGTGACGAGCAGGCCCGGCGTCCCCGCGTCGGCGTCGGGACGACGCGCCTCCCGCACCTCGGGGACCGGCACCAGGCCTCGCACCAGCCGGTGCAGCGCGGCGAGCACCTCCGCGGCCTGCGGCGGGTGCCGCGGGGCGGCGAGGATCCGCACGACCGAGCGCTCACCGCGGACGTCCGCGAGGAAGGTCTCGCCCGACCAGCCGCCCGCCAGCGGCTCCAGCGAGGCACCGGCCTCCGCGAAGAGGTCCACGCTCAGCCGCAGACGGGCGCGTCCGGCAGCGGTGCGGGTACGCCGACCGCCGGCATCCCCAACCCGACCGCGCGGGCCTCGGCCGCCTTGCCCTGCCGCGCCTCCCACGCGTCGCCGGACCGGGTGCGACGCAGCGCCCGCACCGGCCCGTCCGCGACCAGGTGGTGCGGGGCGGCGTACGTGATGCCGACGGTGACCAGGTCGCCCGGCCGCGCCCCCTCGTCGCCGCTGGTTGAGGTGCGAGGCCCCCCGGGGCCGAGCCTCGAAACCTGCGAGAAGTCGGCCTCGAAGTGCACCAGCCGGTTGTCGGGGCCGCGCCCCGAGAGCCGGTGGGTGGCGGCGTCCTTCTTGCCCTCGCCCTCGGCGACCATCAGCTCGACCTCGCGCCCGACGAGCGCCTTGTTCTCCTCCCAGGCGATCTCGTTGACCAGCTCGACCAGCCGGTTGTAGCGGTCGGTGACGACGGCCGGGGGCACCTGGTCCTCGAGCGTGGCGGCGGGGGTGCCGGGTCGCTTGGAGTACTGGAACGTGAACGCCCCGGAGAACCTCGCCTGCCGCACGACGTCCAGCGTCGCCTGGAAGTCCTCCTCGGTCTCGCCCGGGAAGCCCACGATGATGTCGGTGGTGATCGCCGCCTCCGGCATCGCTGCGCGCACCCGGTCGATGATCCCGAGGTAGCGGGACTGGCGGTAGGAGCGCCGCATCGCCTTGAGGACCCGGTCGGAGCCCGACTGCAGCGGCATGTGCAGCTGCGGCATCACGTTGGGCGTCTGCGCCATCGCCTCGATGACGTCGTCGGTGAACTCGGCCGGGTGCGGGCTGGTGAACCGCACCCGCTCGAGGCCGTCGATGTCGCCGCACGCGCGCAGCAGCTTGGAGAACGCCTGCCGGTCGCCGAACTCCACGCCGTAGGAGTTGACGTTCTGACCGAGCAGGGTGATCTCGGAGACGCCCTCGGCGACGAGCGCCTGGATCTCGGCGAGGATCTCGCCGGGCCGCCGGTCCTTCTCCTTGCCGCGCAGGCTCGGCACGATGCAGAACGTGCAGGTGTTGTTGCAGCCGACCGACACCGACACCCAGGCGGCGTACGCCGACTCGCGCTTGGTGGGCAGCGTGGACGGGAACACCTCGAGCGACTCGAGGATCTCCACCTGCGCCTCCTCCTGCACCCGCGCGCGCTCCAGCAGCACCGGCAGCGACCCGATGTTGTGGGTGCCGAACACGACGTCGACCCACGGCGCGCGCCGGGTGATCGTGTCCCGGTCCTTCTGCGCCAGGCACCCGCCGACCGCGATCTGCATCCCCGGCCGCGCGGCCTTGACCGGCGCCAGGTGCCCGAGGTTGCCGTAGAGCCGGTTGTCGGCGTTCTCCCGCACCGCGCAGGTGTTGAACACGACCACATCGGCCTGCTCGCCCTCGACCGCCGCGACGTACCCGGCGCCCTCGAGCAGACCGCCCAACCGCTCGGAGTCGTGGACGTTCATCTGGCACCCGTAGGTGCGGACCTCGTAGGTGCGCGGCTGCGCGGCTGCGGTGCTCATGACCGGAAAAGGGTACGGCGGCCCGCGGCGGCCGCCCGAATCGCAGCCGGACCGGCTACTTCTTCTTGCTGATCCAGAGGTTGATCTTGCCCTCGGCCACCACGGTGCCGTCGGCGCGCACGCACTTCACCCGCACGGGGAGGTCACCACTGGCGCCGTCCCACTGGGCCTGGTCGGTCTCGGCGACCACGGTGATGTCGGTCGACGCCTTGGCGGTGTAGGCGACCTCCATCCCCTTGGGGATCCAGCGCAGGTCCGGGGAGATGGTGACCTCGGCGAGGGCGCCCATCGCCGACTCCATGCCGTTGCACAGCGCGATCGCGTGCACGGTGCCGATGTGGTTCTGCACGCTGCGCCGCTTGGGGATCACCAGCTCGACGTGGTTGGGCTCGACGATGGTGAACCGCGGGTGGATGGTCGCGAAGTAGGGCGCCTTCTGGGCGAACGCGAAGGAGAAGACCCGCTTGCCGACCGTGTCACCGATGACCGGCACGCCGGTCGTGACGTTCCACAGCTTCTTGACTGCGCTCATGGGCGGGACATTACTCGTGAGTAACAACGGTCGGCAACCGCGGAGTGCGTGATTCGCCGGTTAACCGGCGAATCACATGCTGGACGGCCAAAACGATGGCCGTCCAGCGTGAGTTTTGCCCGTCAAGTCTGTACGCCGACCGGCGCGAGCACCTCGACCCGGTTGCCGGCGCCGTCGAAGGCGTGGAACCGCTCGTAGCCGTCGAACGTCGTGCGCTGGGACCAGTCGACGTCGAACCCCCCGGCGTCGATCCGCCCGGCGACCGCCTCCAGGTCGGCGACGGCGTCGAGCACCAGCGCCGGGTGGGCCTTGCGCGCCGGCGCGCACGGGTCCTCGACGCCGATGTGGATCTCCGCGGCGACGGCGCCGGCGTCGTCGTACGCCCGGAACCAGCAGCCGCCGCGCGCAGCGAGCGCCTCCGGCTTGGCGACCTCGGTCATGCCCAGACCGGCGCCGTAGAAGCGGCGCGCGGCGTCCTCGCCGCCCGGCGGGCAGGCGACCTGGACGTGGTGCAGCCTCATCACGCGGCCTTCCTCGCGACGACGAACACCCGGCGGAACGGCAGCACCACGCCCCGCCCCTCGTCGGGGTAGGCCTCGCGCAGCCGCCGCTTGAGCTCGGCCTCGAACCCCGGCCGCAGGTCGTCCGGCAGCGCCTGCAGCGTGGGCCGGGCGCCGGTGCCGGAGATCCAGGTGAACACCGGGTCGGGGTCGGCGCTGCTGTCCAGCACGTGCAGGTAGGTCGTCTCCCACGCGTCGACCTCGCAGCCCAGCGTGGCGAGTGCGCGCAGGTAGGTCGCCGCGTCGTGCGCGGAAGGTACGGCGACGCGCGCCGTGTGTGCTGCATAGGGCTCCTGCGCGGCCAGCTCGGCCCGGATCGTGTGGCTCGGCTGGTCGAAGTTGCCGGGCACCTGGAAGGCGAGGACCCCGCCGGGGCGGATGTTCGCGAGCAGGCCGGGCAGCAGGTCGAGGTGGCCCGGCACCCACTGCAGGGTGGCGTTGGAGACCAGCACGTCGGCAACACCGCTGGTCGAGTAGCCGTCGCGAGGGACGAGCGACGGCGTATCGAGACCCGACCAGTCCCGAACGTCCCCGACCTCGAACCGCACCCCGTCGACGTCCCGCCGCGCCCGCTCGACCATCTCGGCGCTGCTGTCCACGCCGAGCACCTCGGCGTGGGGCCACCGCTGCTTCAGCAGCGCGGTCAGGTTTCCGGGCCCGCAGCCGAGGTCGACGACGCGCTCGGGGTCCGCGACGGCGACCCGCGCCAGGAGCTCGACGAACGGGCGGCCGCGCTCGTCGGCGTACGCGAGGTAGCGGTCGGGGTCCCAGCGGTGCGTCATGCCGGCGTGCCGAGGAAGTCGAGGACGGCCTCGGCGACCACATGCGGCTGCTCGAGCTGGAGGAAGTGGCCGGCGCCGGTCACGAGCGACACCTCGCTTCCGACGGGCAGCCGCGGCGCGACCCGGTCGGCCCACCGCGGGTCGAGGCAGCCGTCGTCGGCGCCGTGCAGGTAGAGCAGCGGGACCCGCGGCGCCTTGACCCAGTCGGAGGCCAGGTCGCGGTAGCGGTCCGGAAGCCGCCACTGCCGCGGCTGGGCGCGGTAGTAGCCGATCGCCGCGGACCGGTGCTCGTCGTCCGGCATCGACTCGGCCAGGTGGGCGAGGTCCTCGCTCGCGTCGTAGCCCGGCGACCACCGCCGCCACAGGTGCGCCACCAGCCGGTCGAAGGTGCGCTCCGGGAGCACGGGCAGCTGGTTGAAGACGGTGTACCAGCTGAGCGCGGCCTGCCGCGGCAGGATCCGCGCCCAGCCGAGCACGTCGGCGCGGTCGGGGTTCATCGCGGCGAGCGGAGGTACGGCGAGCGCGACCACGCGTGCGAACGGGCTGCCGGCGTGGGCCGCGAGCCCGTTGGCGGTGATCGCGCCCCAGTCGTGCCCGACGAGCACGGCCCGCTCGTCCCCGCCGAGGGCCGCGTGGAGGCCGAGCACGTCGGACATCAGGGCCGGCACGTGGTAGCTGCGGTCGGCCGGCAGGCCCGACGGCGCGTAGCCGCGGGTGAACGGCGCGACCACCCGGTAGCCGTGCTCGGCCATCGTCGGCCCGAGGTGGCGCCACGTGTGCGCCGTGTCGGGGAACCCGTGCAGCAGCACGGCGAGCGGCCGGTCGTGGTCGTCGAGGTCGCCCCACGCGAGGCTGACCAGCTGGAGCTGCTCGAGGTCGGTGGTCACGGTGTCCACGGATCCGAGCCTAACGGCATATATCTTGATGTCAAGATTCTTGAGACGTGGGATAGAGTGACGCCATGTCCGGCGACGAGGTCGACGAGCTGCTCGAGGCGTGGGCTCGCGAGCGCAGCGACCTCGACCTGCGCCCGGTCGCGGTGTTCAGCCGGATCTCGCGCCTCGCGCACCACGTCGACCGCGCGCGCCGGCAGGCGTTCACCGCCCACGAGATCGAGCCGTGGGAGTTCGACGTGCTCGCGGCCCTGCGCCGCGCCGGGTCGCCGTACGAGCTCTCCCCCGGCCGGCTGATCCGGGAGACGCTGGTGACCAGCGGGACGATGACCAACCGGGTCGACCGGCTCACCGCCCGCGGGCTCGTCGAGCGGCACCCCGACCCGTCGGACCGCCGCGGCGTGCTGGTGCGGCTGACCCCCGAGGGCAAGAAGGCCGTCGACGGGGCGTTCACCGCCCTCATCGACGCCGAGCACGACCTGCTCGCCGACCTGTCGACCGGTGACCAGAAGTCGCTCGCCGGGCTGCTGCGCCGGCTGCTCCTGCCCTTCGAGGACTGACCTACTCGAGCACCTCGGCCGCCTCGAGCCACTCCAGCTCGGCGGCCTCCTTCTCCTCGTGCACCGCGGCGAGCTCGGCCGCCAGCTCGGTCAGCCGCTCCGGGTCGGTCGCGTGCGCCGCGATCGCCTCAGTCAGCTCGGCCTCCCGCTCGGCGAGCCGCTCCAGCTGCTTGTCCAGCCGCGCGAGCGCCTTGCGCGCCGTACGCTCCTCCGCCGAGCCCGCCCGTGCCTTCTGCCGAATCGCAGGTAATGGCGCGTCGAATCCCATGTTGTGGTCGTTCGAATCGTCGGAAGTGGCGGGCGCCGACGACCGTTCCGTGCGATTCGGCCCGCCATTTCCTGCGATTCGCGCCGCCAGTTCCTGCGATTCGGCGGAGTGGCGCCGCTCGAGGTACTCGTCGACGCCCCGGGGGAGCATGGAGATCTGGCCGTCGCCGAGGAGGGCCCAGACGGAGTCGGTGACCCGCTCGAGGAAGTAGCGGTCGTGGGAGACGACGACGAGGGTGCCGGGCCAGCCGTCGAGGAAGTCCTCGAGCACGTTGAGGGTCTCGATGTCGAGGTCGTTGGTGGGCTCGTCGAGGAGCAGCACGTTGGGCTCGGTGAGCAGCAGGCGGAGCAGCTGGAAGCGGCGGCGCTCGCCGCCGGAGAGGTCGCCGAGCCGGGCGGTGAGCTTGTCGCCGGTGAACCCGAACCGCTCGAGGAGCGACGTCGCCGAGATCTCGCCGTCCGCGGTGCGGGTGACCCGCCGGATCGACTCGACGGTGGCGAGCACCCGCGACTCGGGGTCCGCGAAGTCGACGTCCTGCGACAGGTGCTGGAGCGCGACGGTCCGCCCGTGGCGCACCTTGCCGTGCTGGGGAGCCAGCTCGCCCGCCAGCAGCGACAGCACCGAGGTCTTGCCCGCACCGTTGACCCCGACGATGCCGACCCGGTCGCCCGGCCCGAGCCGCCAGGTGGCGTGGTCGAGCAGGACCCGCTCCCCGCGCCGCAGGTCGACGTCCTCGACGTCGATGACGTCCTTCCCGAGGCGCTGGGTGGCGAACTTCTGCAGCTCCAGCCGGTCGCGCGGCGGGGGCACGTCCTCGATCAGCGCGTTGGCCGCGTCGATGCGGAACTTCGGCTTCGACGTCCGCGCCGGTGCGCCGCGGCGCAGCCAGGCGAGCTCCTTGCGGACCAGGTTCTGCCGCCGCGCCTCGGAGGACGCCGCCTGTCGCTGGCGCTCCGCCTTGGCGAGCACGAACGCGGCGTACCCGCCCTCGTAGGCGTCCACGACCCCGTCGTGGACCTCCCAGGTCTGCTGGCAGACCGCGTCGAGGAACCAGCGGTCGTGGGTGACGACGACGAGCGCGGACGACCGGGCGGCGAGGTGCGCGGCGAGCCACGCGACGGCCTCGACGTCGAGGTGGTTGGTCGGCTCGTCGAGCACGATCAGGTCGTGCTCGCCGAGCAGCAGCCCGGCCAGCGCGCAGCGGCGCCGCTCGCCACCGGAGAGGCCGGCGATCGCGCGGTCGAGGTCGAGGCCGGCGAGCAGCTCCTCCACGATCTCGCGCAGCAGCGGGTCGGCTGCCCACTCGTGGTCGGCCTTGCCCTGGAGCACGACCTCCCGCACGGAGTGGTCCTCCGGGAAGTCGTCGCTCTGCCGCAGGAAGCCCACGAGCAGGCCGCGCTGCCGCGAGACCCTGCCTTCGTCGGCCGGCTCCTCGCCGGTCATCACCCGCAGCAGGGTGGTCTTCCCGTCGCCGTTGCGGCCGACGATGCCGATCCGCTCCCCGGCGCCGACGCCGAGCGAGACGTCGGTGAGGAGCGGGCGGACGCCGTAGGCCTTCGACACCCGCTCGAGGTTCAACAGGTTGGGCATCAGTCGTAGCTCACCACGTGGGCGCCGGCGACCGGGCCGTTGACGATGACCACCCGGTCGCGGCCGTGCTCGGCCAGCCGGGCCACGATGTCGCGGGCGTGCGCCGCGTCGCGGGCGGCGCCGAGCAGGGTCGGGCCGGAGCCCGAGAGCGCCACCGCGGTCGCGCGGCACTCGTAGAGCAGCTCGGCGGTGCGCTCGAGGTCCTGGCGCAGGTCGAACGCGGGCTCCTCGAGGTCGTTGCGCAGCAGGACGGCCATCGTGCTCGGGTCCGCCTCGCGGAGCAGCTGGTAGCGCAGGTCGTCGACCTCGAGCGGGCCGCAGCGGTCGGCGTACTCCCCGACGTCGAAGGCGGCGTAGACCGAGGGGGTCGCGAGGCCGACCTCGTCGAACACCACCACCCACCACCAGGTGCCGTTGTCCTCGACGGGCGTGACGATCTCGCCGCGGCCCGTGCCGTGCGCGGTGCCGCCGACGAGGGCGAACGGGACGTCCGAGCCCAGCCCCGCCGCGAGCGCGAGCAGGTCCTCGTCGGACGTCTCGAGCTCCCACAGCCGGTCGAGGGCCAGCAGCGTCGCCGCCGCGTCGGCGGAGCCGCCCGCCATCCCGCCGGCGACCGGGATGCCCTTGCGGACCTCGATCGCGGCCGCCCGGTCGAGGTCGTGGTGGGCGGCCAGCGCCTTGCCGGCGCGGATCGCGATGTTGTCCTCGTCGTCGGGTACGCCGGCCAGGTCGACGTGCGGGTCGTCGGAGACCGTCAGCACCGACCACTCGTCCGCGGTGGTGACGGTGACGTCGTCGTAGAGGGAGACCGCCTGGTAGATCGTCTCCAGCGGGTGGAAGCCGTCGGGACGCACCCGGCCGACGCCGAGGTAGAGGTTGATCTTGGCGGGCGCGCGGACGGTCACCGACAACGGGTCCGCCAGGGGCTCGGCTGCGCTCACGCGGTCGATCCTCCCAGCGCCTCGGCGATCCGGACGAACCCGTGGATGTCGAGCGACTCCCCCCGGGCCAGAGGGTCGATGCCCGCGGCGACCAGGGCGGCCTCGGCGGCCTCGCTGCTGCCGGCCAGCCCGCGGAGCACGCCGCGCAGCGCCTTGCGCCGCTGCGCGAACGCCGCGTCGATGACGGCGAAGACCCGCTCGCGGGAGACGGCCGTGGTGGGCGGCTCGCGCCGGGTCCACGCGACCAGGCCCGAGTCGACGTTGGGCGCCGGCCAGAAGACGTTGCGGCCGATCGCGCCCGCGCGGCGCACGTCGGCGTACCAGGCGGCCTTGACCGACGGGACGCCGTAGACCTTCGAGCCCGGCGGCGCGGCCAGCCGGTCGGCGACCTCCGACTGCACCATCACCAGGCCGTGCTCGAGGCTCGGCAGGAGGGCCAGCAGGTGCAGCAGCACCGGCACCGACACGTTGTAGGGCAGGTTGGCGACGAGCGCCGTCGGCGGCGGCCCGGGCAGCTCGGCGACCCGCAGCGCGTCCGCGAGTACGACACGCAGGCGGCCTGCCTGGTCGGGGGCGTGCTCGGCGACCGTCCCCGGCAGTGCCTCGGCGAGCAGCGGGTCGACCTCGATGGCGGTGACCTCCGCGCCGACCTCGAGCAGCGCCAGGGTCAGCGAACCGAGACCGGGCCCGACCTCGACGACGACCTCGCCCTCGGTGACGCCGGACTCGCGCACGATCCGGCGCACGGTGTTGGCGTCGATGACGAAGTTCTGGCCGCGCTGCTTGGTCGGCCGGATGCCGAGCTTCTCGGCCAGAGAACGGACCTCCGCCGGCCCGAGGAGTCTCGGACCGGCGGAGCTCGTCATGCAGGTGAGGCTATCGGTCAGTACGGGGCACCGCAGACGGGCCAGGCGCCGTAGCCGCCGGACGCGGCCCGCACCTTCTCGGCGATCGCGATCTGCTCCTCGCGGCTGGCGTCGCTCGGGAGACCGGTGCCGCCGTACGCCTGCCAGGTCGACAGGTTGAACTGCAGGCCGCCGTAGTAGCCGTTGCCGGTGTTGATCGCCCAGTTGCCGCCGGACTCGCACTGCGCGATGGCGTCCCAGACGGTGCTGCCGCTCGCGTAGTTGGTGGTCGGCTGCTCCTTGGTGCCCTGCGCCACGATCTCGGCGACCGCGGGGTTCAGGACCTTCTGGTGCAGGACGACGCGCTTGACGACCTTGCCGTTCTCGTAGCGCAGGCGGTAGGTCACGTTGCGCACGCCGGACTGGCCCTCGCGGACGACGGTGTCGTCGCCCTCGTAGGCGGTGTCGTCGTCGCGGTAGACGGTCGGCACGTCGTAGTCCTCGTGCTTCACGTGCTTCTGCTTCACGTCGACGCGGGTGAAGGTGACGCGGTCGCCGTCGGCGAGCGTCGCGCCCAGCGCGGGCGACACCTCGTCGTTCTTGTCGGCCTTGACGTGCAGCGAGCGCAGCGCGTCGCGCACGGTGTAGGCCGGCACCTCCTTGGTCACCGGCTTGCGGCCGGCGATCGCGAGGGTCAGCTTCTTCGGCGTCACCACGCGGATGTCGGTGCCGTCGCGCGGGATGTCGAGGCTACGGCTGGTGACCACGCGGTCGCCCGCGGTGATGCCGTTGAGCTCGTCGACCGCGTCGTTGACGTCGGTGGCGAGGACCCACTGCGTGGTGGTCCTGCCGTCGACGGTCAGCGTGATCGGGCGGCCGTAGCGCACCGAGATGTGGTCGCCGTCCTCGACGGGCTCCGCGAGGTCGGGCTGCACGTAGTCGTGCTCGCCGATGGTGATGCCCTGGGACTTCAGGACGTCGCCGACGGTGTGGTCGCCGAGGCCGGCGACGTTGCGCTCCTGGCCGTCGACCGAGAGGGTCACCGACGTGCGCATCGTCTGGTAGCCGTAGGTGGCGCCCATGACAGCGAGGGCCACGACCACGACGGTCGCGACCAGCACGGTGCGGCTGGCGATCAGGGCGGCCAGCCGGGCCTTCAGGCTCGTGCTGGTCGCAGCTTCGGGGGTCTGGGTGGTGTGCTCACTGGAGGGCACGATTCTCCGAACGTCGTACTCCCCGGGCCTCGGGCGCCAGCACAGCCCGGTCCGGAGGGAGGCCGCCGTACCTCATACGTACGGCGGCCGCGCCCCCTGACCCGGGCGACTCGGAGGCCGCACGTGGCGGCTCCGGCGCTGGCCGTATCGGTTCCCGATCCCGGCCGTCTGCGCTCTACGGAAACAAGAGCAAGCGCGAGAACGCAAACCGGGAGACGCAGGTCCAGGCGTGGACGTGACTCGTCTCACCCGGATATCGCCCCACCAGCCCCAATGGTCACAGCGCGCTGCTTGCAAAAGTTTGCACTCTGCTCGCAAGTGCCGCTCACCGGCTACCAGGCGCCGCCGAACGCGGCGAAGGTGTTCTGCTCGATCGCGGCGCACAGCTCGGCGAGGTCGTCGCCGCGCTCCTCGGCCATCCGGCGCACCGTCAGCGGGACGAGGTACGACGCGTTGGTGCGGCCGCGGTGGGGCGCCGGGGTCAGGTAGGGGGCGTCGGTCTCGACGAGCACCCGGTCGCGTGGCGCGAGCCGGAGCGCCTCGCGCTGCGGCTCGGCGTTCTTGAAGGTCACGGTCCCGGCGAAGGACAGGTAGGCGCCGCGGTCGAGGCACTCCCGGGCGAACGCGGCGTCGCCGGAGAAGCAGTGCATCACCCACCGCTCGGGCGCACCCTCGGCGTCGATCACGTCGAGCACCTCGGCGTGGGTGTCGCGGTCGTGGATGACCAGGGTCTTGCCCAGTCGCTTGGCGAGGTCGATGTGCCGGGCGAAGGAGGTCACCTGCACGGCCCGACCGTCCTCGCCGGTGCGGAACGCGTCGAGCCCGGTCTCCCCCACCGCGCGGACCCGGTCGTGCGTGCCGGCGAGCTCCTCGATCTCGGCCCACGCCGCCTCGAGCTCGCCGCGCGCGGCCAGCCGGGGCGCCTCGTTGGGGTGCAGCGCCACCCCGGCCACCAGGGCGTCGTGCTCCGCCGCTGCCCGGACTGCCCACCGCGCCCCGGGCAGGTCGCAGCCGATCTGCACGATCCGGGGTACGCCGACCGCGGCCGCCGCCGCGATGGCCTCGCCGGCGTCCCAGGCCGCTGCGCCGTCCCCGGTGTCCCGGGCGATGTCGAGGTGGCAGTGGTTGTCGACGACCGGGTGCGGCAGCGGCTCGGGGACGGGCGGCAGCCCCTCGGGGATCTGGGTCACAGGTCCTTGCCGGAGACGCGGGAGAGGATCGCGTCCGCGAGCGCGTCGGGCGCCTCGGTCGGGATCCAGTGCGAGACGCCGTCGAGCTCGACGAACCGGTAGGGCGCGTCGACCCACTCGACGGTGTGCTCGGCGCCCCAGCGGTGCAGCGCCACGTCTCCGTCGCTCCAGACGAGGGTCGTCGGCACGGTGACCTTCCGCCGCACGTCACGGGGGTCGCTGAGCGGCAGGGCGCGGTACCAGTTGAGCCCGCCGGTGAGGGCGCCGTCGTCGACGATCTCGCGGTGGAAGCGCTCGACGTCGTCCGCGGTCATGCCGCCCTTGCGCAGCTGGAGGTCGAAGAACTCGGGCTTCCGCCGCACCAGGAGCTCGGGGACGCGCGGCAGGTTGAACATCGCCATGTACCAGGACATCAGCACCTGGCGGGACCTCACGAACGACTTCAGGAACGCCGCAGGATGCGGTACCGAGACCGCCGTCAGGGTGCGGACGGCGGCCGGGTGGTCGGCCGCGACGGACCAGGCGACCATGGCTCCCCAGTCGTGACCCACGACGTGGGCGCTCCCGCCAACCGCGTCGATGAGCGTCTTGACGTCCGCCACCAGCTCGGGGACCCGGTAGTCGCGGCGCCGCTTCGGGCGCGCGCCCGGCGAGTAGCCGCGCTGGTCCATGGCCAGCGTGCGGTAGCCCGCGGCGTTGAGGATCGGGGCGACGTACCGCCACGACGTGGCGCGCTCTGGGAAGCCGTGGAGCAGCACGACGGGCTCGCCGTCGAGCGGCCCCTCGTCGAGGACGTCGAAGGTGAGCCCTGCCCGCTCGACCGTCGTGATCCTGCTCTTCCCTGCGTTGACCTCAGCCATCGACATGCACCACCTGGTAGACCTCTCGCTTGGGCAGTCCCGCCTCGACGGCGACCTGCGCGATCGCATCCTTGCGCCTCATGCCGTCCTCCTCGAGCGCGGCCACCGCCGCGCGCAGGCTCGCCGGATCCGTCGCCACGGCGGGAGCGGCCGCGGCGCCCGAGACCACGATGGTGACCTCGCCACGCACCCCATCCTCGGCCCACGCGGCCAGCTCCGCCAAGCCTCCGCGGCGGACCTCCTCGTAGGTCTTGGTCAGCTCGCGGCAGACCGCAGCCGGCCGGTCACCGCCGAGCGCCTCGGCCATCGCGGTGAGAGCTGCCGCGGTGCGGTGCGGGGCCTCGAAGAAGACCATCGTCCGCTGCTCGTCGGCGAGGGCGGTCAGCCGGCGCGACCGCTCCCCCGCCTTGCGCGGGAGGAACCCCTCGAAGCAGAACCGGTCGACCGGGAGGCCGCTGACGGCCAGCGCGGTGAGCACCGCGCTGGGGCCGGGCACGGCGGTGACGCGGATGCCGCGCTCAACCGCGGCGGCGACGAGCCGGTAGCCCGGGTCGGAGACGCTCGGCATCCCGGCGTCGGTCACGAGGACGACCCGTTCCCCCGCCTCGAGCGCCTCGACCAGCGCGGGCGTCCGGGCGGCCTCGTTGCCCTCGAAGTAGGAGACCACCCGTCCGCCGATCTCGATCCCGAGCTCGGTCGCCAGCCGCCGCAGGCGGCGGGTGTCCTCGGCGGCGACCACGTCGGCGCCGGACAGCTCGGCCGCGAGCCGCGGCGGCGCGTCGCCCACCTGGCCGATCGGCGTGCCGGCCAGCACCAGCACACCCCGCTCCTCGGTCACGCCCCCGATCATGGCAGCCCGCGAGTTTCCGCCGACTCGCCCCGTCCCACGGCCGGCGGCGGGACAGTGGAGGGGTGACGTCCTCGACGCAGCGTCTCGTGTGGAGGTGGGTGCGCCGGATGGGGCTGTTCCTCGTGGCGGTCCTCGTCGCGGAGTACGCCGCGGTGCACCTGCTCGCCGGGGCGCGCGAGTCGTGGGCGTCGGCCTCGTCCGCGGCGCCGCTCGCCCTCGTCGCCGCGTTCGTCGCCGAGGCCCTGGCGCTCGCCTCGTTCAGCTGCCTCACCATGGTGCTGCTGCCGCGGGACGCGGGCGTGCCCTACGCGACCGTGCTGGCGACGGACCTGACCGGCTTCGGGCTGAGCCACGTCGTGCCCGGTGGCGGCGCGACGGCGACGGCGCTCCGGTTCCGGCTGCTCGGCCGGGCCGGCGTGCCGACCGCGCTGGCGGTCGGGGTCGGCGCGATCCAGTCGGCGGTCGCCGTGCTCTGGCTCGTCACCGCCTTCGTGGTCGGCCTGGTCGTCGCGGTCCCCAGCCCGCAGACCCAGCCGCTGCTCAAGACGGCGTCGGTGCTCGCGGTGGTCCTGCTGATCACCTTCGGCGGACTGGTGGCGGTGCTCATGGCCCGCCCCGACCAGGTCGTGACCGTGACCCACGCCGTGGCCGGCCGGCTGCCGCTGCTCCGTCCGCAGGCCTTCGAGCGGTTCGTGCGCAGCCTGATCGGTCAGGTCCACCTCCTGCTCAGCAGCCGGGTGCAGACCGGACGGGTCGTGTTCTGGGGGCTCGCGAACTGGTCGCTGGACGCGGCGTGCCTCTACCTCAGCGTCGCGGCATACGGCGCCTCGCCCAGCCCGGGCGGCCTGCTCACGACGTACGCGCTGGTGTCGCTGCTCGCGCTGCTCCCGCTGACCCCCGGCGGGCTCGGCCTCGTCGAGGGCGTCGCCGTCCCGGCACTGGTCTCCTTCGGCACGCCGAACGGCGCGGCCCTGCTCGGCGTCCTCACCTGGCGGCTGTTCCAGTTCTGGCTGCCGGTGCCGGTCGCCGCCGGGACCTACGTCTGGCTGCGGATCAGGCTGCGCGACCGTGTCGTCGAGCGGCCTGCCGCTCCCTAGCCCGGCGACCTCGGCGACCGGTCGGCGCGGTCGGCACCGTCCGGCCGTGCTCGTGGGCCACCTTGGCGAGCCGGCGGTGGTAGCTCGAGACCGGCGGCGGGCCGCTCACCGCGGTGGTGAAGCCGGAGGGCGCGCTGCGGTAGTAGAACCGCTTGGTCACCTCGGCCGCCACGACGTACGCGGCGGTGATGCCGACCAGGGTCGCCACCAGCGGCCACCGCACGTGGACGAGGCCGAGCCAGTCGCCGACGTCGGGGACGTAGGGGAACGCCACGACCACGACCGCGACGAGGACCGACGACAGCACCAGCGCCCACCCCGGCCGGCTCCGGTAGAACCGCCGGCGGGTGCGGAGCACGAGCAGCACGCAGATCTCGGTCAGGGTCGAGCCGATGAACCACCCGGTCTGGAACAGGCTCTCGCCCGCGTCGAAGACCCGGAGCAGCACCGCGAACGTCGCGAGGTCGAACGCGCTGCTCAGGAGCCCGAAGGTGACCATGAAGTTGCGCACCGCGTGCACGTCCCAGCGGCGGGGACGGGCGACGTCCTCGTCGTCGACCCGGTCCTCGGCCAGGGTCACGCTGGGCAGGTCGCTGAGGAAGTTCAGCAGCAGGATCTGCCGCGGGAGCAGCGGCAGGAACGGCAGGAACGCCGAGGCGGCGGCCATGCTCGCGGTGTTGCCGAAGTTGGCGCTCACCGTCGTGTAGACGTACTTGAGCGTGTTGGTGAACGTCTGCCGCCCGAGGCGGATGCCCTCGACCACGACCTGGAGGTCCTTGTCGAGCAGGACCAGCGCGGCCGCCGACTTCGCCACGTCCACGGCCGTGTCGACCGAGATGCCGACGTCCGCGAGGTGCAGCGGCCCGGCGTCGTTGATCCCGTCCCCGAGGTAGCCGACGACCGAGCCGGTCGAGCGGACCGCCTCGATGAGCCGCTCCTTCTGCGCCGGGGTCAGCTCGGCGAAGACGTCGGTCCGCGCCACCGCGTGGGCCAGCGCGCGGTCGTCCATCGCGTCGATCTCCGGGCCGGTCAGCACCGTGGGCCGCTCCTCCCCCAGCACCTCGGCGACGTGCGCCGCGGCGAGCGCGTTGTCCCCCGTCAGGACGCAGAGCCGTACGCCGAGCGCGCGCAGCCGCCGTACCGTCTCCCCGGCCTGCTCCTTGGGCGGGTCGTCGAAGGCGAGCAGGCCGCGCAGGGTGAGCCCCTGCTCGTCGGTCACGTCGACCGACGTCCGGCCGGCGAGGTCGCGCTCGGCGACGGCGAGGACGCGGTAGCCCTGGGCGCTCAGCGAGCGGTAGAGCTCCTCGACCCGCTCCCGGTGCGCGGACAGCGGCTCGACGCCCCCGCCCGTCGCGACGGTGGCGCAGACGTCGAGCACCTTGGTGAACGCGCCCTTGGTCACCAGGACCCGGTGGCCGTCGGGGTCGTCGGCGAGGACCGAGAGGCGCTTGCGGTCGAAGTCGAACGGCAGCTCGGCGACCAGGTGCCACCCGGCGGCCGGCGTGCGGTGCGCGAGCACCGCGACGTCCAGCGGGTTGGTGAACCCGCTCTGCAGCTGGGCGTTCACCGCGGCCCGCTCGGCCACGACGTCGTCCGGACGCCCCTCGAGGTCGACCGCGGACGCGAGCGTGATCCGGCCCTCGGTGAGCGTGCCGGTCTTGTCCGTGCAGAGCACGTCCATGCTGCCGAGGTCCTCGATCGCGTCGAGCCGGCGGACGATCACCTTCTGGCGGGCCAGGCGGCGGGCCCCGGCGGACAGGCTGACCGCCACGATCGCCGGGAGCATCTGCGGGGTCACGCCGACCGCCAGCGCCAGCGAGAAGAGCAGCGCCTCGATCAGCGGCCGGCCCAGCCCGATGTTGAGCAGCAGGATCGCGGTGGAGAGCACCACGGTGACCCGCGCCAGCAGCAGGCCGAGGCGGCGCGACCCCAGCTCGAAGCTGGTCCGCGGGCTCGTCGCCGCCAGGGACTTGGCCGCCTGACCGAGCTCGGTGCCGGCGCCGGTCACCACGGCGACCGCCTCGCCCTTGCCGCTGACGACGTGCGTGCCCTGGAACAGCGCGCTGTGGCGCTCGGTCAGCGCCGCGTCGGCGGGCGCGGGGTCGGCGCGCTTGTGCCGCGGGTAGGTCTCGCCGGTGAGCGCCGACTCGTCGAGCTCGAGCGCCTCGGCCGAGATCACCCGGCAGTCGCACGGCACGATGTCGCCCGCGTTGAGGACGACGACGTCGCCCGGCGCCACCCGCTCGGGCAGGACCGAGACCACCTTGCCGCGCCGGCGCACCTCGACCTGGATCTGGACCTGGTCCAGCAGCCGCTCCACGATGACGGACGCACGGTGCTCCTGGACGAAGCCCAGCAGCCCGCTCAGCACCACGATGGTCAGGATGATGAAAGCGTCGACGTGGTCGCCGGCCAGCAGCGAGATGCCGGTGGCCGCGACCAGGATGAGCACGATCGGCTCGCTGAACTGACGGACGAGCTCGCGGACCACGCTCCTGCGCCGCGGCGGGCCGAGCCGGTTGAGCCCGAGCACGTCCAGCCGCTCCTCGGCCTCCCGCTCGCTCAGCCCCGCGGGGGTGATCCCCAGCCGGTGGAGCACGTCGTCGACCGGCGCCGCCCACCACACCTGCGGCACGTCGGGTTGCGCGTCACGGACAGCGGCGTCGTCCAGCTCGGTCGCCATCACACCCCCTCCCTCGGAGTGTCCTCAACTCATCATCGAGCCTGAACGAGCGGCACGTACAGTTCGTGCACGTGACCGCCGAGCCGACCGTGGGCCTGTCCCGCACCGCCGGCGGCGCACCGGTGCCACCGGCGGCGCAGCGGGCCCGCGGCACCCTCGCCTGGATCAGCGGCCGGCAGCGGCTGGTGGGGTGGCTGGCACCGATCGGGCTGACCCTCCTTGCGTTCGGCCTGCGGGTCTACCACCTGGGCTCGCCGAAGCGGTTCGAGTTCGACGAGACCTACTACGCCAAGGACGCGTGGTCGCTGCTCAACAACGGCTACATCCAGACGTACCTGGACGACGCCGACGGCAACACCAAGACCGACATCAACGCCGACATCATCGCCGGCCACACCCACGGGATCTGGACCGGCGACCCGTCGCTCGCGGTGCACCCCGACGTCGGCAAGTGGCTGATCGCGCTCGGCGAGAAGGCGTTCGGGATGGACCCGTTCGGCTGGCGGATCGTGTCGGCCGTCGTCGGGTCGCTGATGATCCTGGTGATGTGCCGGCTGGTGCGCCGGATGACCGGGTCGACGCTGCTCGGTTGCGTCGCCGGCCTGCTGCTGATGCTCGACGGCCTGCAGCTGGTCCTGTCCCGGCTCGCGCTGCTCGACATCTTCCTCGCGTTCTTCCTGCTGTGCGCGGTGCACTGCCTGGTCGCCGACCGCGACTGGCTGCGTGAGCGGCTGCGGTCCGGGAGGCGGACCACCGGACTCTGGGTGCTGTGGCGCCCGTGGCTGCTCGCGGGCGGGGTGTGCTTCGGGCTCGCGGCGGGCACGAAGTGGACCGCGATCTACCCGCTGGCCGCGTTCGGCGTCATGGTCTGGCTGTGGAGCGCGGGCGCCCGGCGCTCGTTCGGCGCACGGCGCCCGGTGCTCAGGAGCCTGCTCCTGGACGCCGTACCGGCGTTCCTGTCACTCGTCGTCCTCGGCACGATGGTCTACATCGCGACCTGGGCGGGCTGGCTCGCCCACGCCGGCCAGTACGAGGAGCACCTGAGCTCGACGCAGTACCGCCAGTACACCGGCCACGGCCACTGCGCGAAGGACGACGACTCCTACGTGGCCACCCAGCTCGACAGCAGCAAGCACTGGCCCACGGCCGACGAGCCCGACGCGCACGGACCGGCCGAGGCGTGGCAGTCGCTGCGCTCGCTCTGGTACTACCACCAGGACGTGTGGACGTTCCACACCCACTTCCTCAACTGCGCGACGCACACCTACGAGTCCAAGCCGTCGGGCTGGCTGGTGCTCAACCGGCCGGTCGGCGTCGCGGTCACCAACGACATCCAGCCCGGTGACGACGGCTGCCACGCGCCGCTCGGCAGCGACTGCATCCGGCAGGTGCTGCTGATCGGCACGCCCACGATCTGGTGGGGCGGCTGCATCGCGCTGATCTTCGCGGTGCTGATGTGGATCGGTGCCCGCGACTGGCGGTTCGGCGTCGCCGTCGTCGGGACGCTGTCCACCTGGCTGCCGTGGACGCAGTACGACGACCGGCCGATCTTCCTGTTCTACGCCTCGGCGATCCTGCCGTTCGTCGTCATCGCGCTGACCCTGGCGATCGGCACCCTGATCGGACCCGAACGACGGCCGTCACCGCGACGCACGGTCGGCGTCGTGGTGAGCGGCGCGTTCGTGGTGCTCACCCTGGTGAACTTCGCGTGGTTCTGGCCGATCTGGACCAACGGGCTGCTCACCCACAGCGAGTGGCTCGACCGGATCTGGTTCTCCCGCTGGGTCTGAGCGCCGGGGTCTGAGCGCCGTCAGCGGCGCTCGAGGCCGGCGGCCACGCCGCTGATCCTGATCAGCTTCGCGACCTGCCGCGACGGGCGGTAGAGGATCAGCCGCTTCGCCGCGGTCGTCTCGAGGTTGAGCGCGCACGCCTCGATGGCCCGCAGCCCGGCGAGGTCGCAGAACGTCACGCCGGCCAGGTCGAGCAGCACGAGGTCGTTCTCGGAGGGCCTGGCCGTGACGGAGTACATGGCGTCCGCGAGCAGGTGCAGCGAGTTCAGGTCGAGCTCGCCCACCAACCGCACCAGCGGGAGCGACGGGTTGAACCTGATCCGCACGTCGAGGATGGGGAACTCGTCCGCGGCGGCGACGCGGGCCTCGCCGCTGTCGCTGCCGCTCTGCTGGAGCGTCATGAGTCGGCGCTCGGGCCACGCGGCGGGTGACGGAGGGCACCGACCTGCGAACAGAAGAAAAGGGTGGTCGAGCTGGTCATAGGAGGACTTCCCGAGCGGATGAAGCCTGAATGCGGTGTGAACACCGCCGGCCACTGCTTGACCACTTTCACCATAGGCCGTCTGTCAAGGACCGGGCTGGGTATGCGGGAGCCGTCGGCTCGCGGTTGGCACACTGTCGCCCATGCTGCACCTGCGGATCACCGGCCCGGCCGACCTGACCGGGCAGGCGGTCCGGTTCCTCGCCGACGACCCGGCGGTCACCAACCTCGTGCACCTGCCCGGCGCCGCCCTCGACCCGGTCGGCGACCTGGTCCTCGCGGACGTCGCCCGCGAGGCCGCCAACGAGGTCATCGACCGGCTGCTCGACCTCGGCCTCCAGCACGAGGGCAGCATCCACGTCGAGCGGGTGCCCACCTGGGTCTCCCGGGCCGGCTTCGACGCCGAGCGACGTACGCCTGGCAGCAGCGCCGACGCCGTCGTGTGGGCCGAGGTCACCCAGCGCGCCTACGAGGAGTCCGAGCTCAACTGGACCTACCTCTCGTTCATGGTGCTCGCGACGATGATCGCGAGCATCGCGATCGTGCTCGACTCCCAGATCCTGGTGATCGGCGCGATGGTGCTCGGCCCGGAGTTCGTCGCGATCGCGGCGCTGGGCCTGGCCGTCGTACGACGTCGGTGGTCGCTGTTCCGGGTGGCCGGGGGGACGCTGGTCCTGGGCTTCGTCGTCGCGATCGGGCTGACGGCGCTCGCTGCGCTCGGGGCGCGGGCGGTCGGCTGGGTGAGTGCCGACGACCTCACGGCAGGCAGGGCCAGCACGTCGTTCATCTACCACCCCGACAAGTGGTCGTTCGTCGTGGCCGTGATCGCGGCGGCCGCCGGCGTCCTGGCGCTGACGTCGTCGAAGGTCGGTGGCCTGTCGGGCGTCTTCATCTCGGTCACCACCGTCCCCGCTGCAGGGAACGTCGCGCTCGGGCTGGCGTTCGGGGTCTGGCACGAGATCGGGGGCAGCTCGCTCCAGCTCGTGCTCAACGTCAGCGGGATGGTGCTTGCCGGGTGGCTCACCCTCGCGTTCCAGCAGGCGGTGTGGTCGCGGATGTCCGCCCGCCGGGCGCGGGTCGTCGCGCGGCTGCGACGGGAGTGACGTCCGGCCGTCCGGGATCCGAGCACGCCAGGATCAAACCGCCGCCGCTGGGCACCGTGCCTGCCATGACCGACCTCAAGGCCCTGGTGCTCGTCTGCACGCTCAAGCCCTCCCCCGACCCGTCGAGCTCGGTGCAGCTCGGCGAGGAGTTCCTCGAGGCGCTGCGCGAGCACGACGTCGACGGCTCGGTCGTGCGGGTCGCGGACCACCCCGTGAAGTTCGGGGTCTCCACCGACGAGGGCGACGGCGACGCGTGGCCGGTCATCCGGCAGCGGATGCTGGCCGCCGACATCCTGGTCATCGCCACGCCGATCTGGCTGGGGCAGCCGTCCGCGGTCTGCAAGATGGTGCTCGAGCGGCTCGACGCCGAGATCTCCGAGACCGACGACGAGGGCCGGATGGAGACCTACGGCAAGGTCGCCGCGGTCGCGGTCGTCGGCAACGAGGACGGTGCGCACCACGTGACCGCCGAGTGCCTGCAGGCGCTCAACGACACCGGGTTCAGCATCGCTGCCAACGGGTCGACGTACTGGGTGGGCGAGGCCATGCACACCACGGACTACATGGACCTGGAGAAGGGCTCGGAGAAGACCACCGCCACGACGCGGACCGCCGCGGCGAACACCGCCCACCTCGCGCGTCTGCTCAAGGAGAGCGGGTTCCCCGCGGCGTAATGCCCTAGTGGTTGCGCAGGGCGTCGATGAGCTCGCCCTTGCGCATCCCGGACCGGCCCTCGATGCCGATCTCGGACGCGCGCTTGCGGAGCTTGTCGACCGACCAGTCCTCGTAGGAACCGGCCTTCCCGCCGCGCTCGCCGACCTTCGAGCCCTGGGCCTTCTGGGCGTTGGAGATCCGGGCGGCCTTCTCCTTGCTGGCACCTTCGTCGCGCAGTGCCTCGTAGGTGTCGGGGTTCTTGACACCGGGACCGTGCTTCTTGCCGGGCATGGGTTTCCTCCTTCGCATCTCTGTCCTCGTGCGCGGTACCCGAGGGACCTCTGTTCAAGCATTTCGGAGATTGACGTGGGCGCTCGCCGCGGGGTTGAAGGTCGCCGGTGGTTGAGGTGCGAGGCGCCCCAGCGCCGAGCCTCGAAACCCCCGGCGCACCGCCTGTGATCCACAGCCAGGTCATCGAGAATCGCTAGTCCACAGGCTGGTTTCGGGCTCGTCGTTGTGTCGGTGGGTGGTGCTTGAATTCGTTTATGGATCTCGGGAACACGCCCTCGCCGATGGAGCGGTACGACGGCTGCTCTGTCGGTGAGGTGCTGGACGGGATCGAGGCGTCTCTTCGGCGTCAGCGTGACGCCAAGCTCGACGAGTGGGCCGGGATCGTCGCGTGGGCCGACGCCAACGTCGTCGACGCCCCGGAGGACGCGGCGACGATCTGGGACGGGATCGTGGACACCGCGGTCCCGATCGCCGGCCCCGGCGCACCGCTCGTGAGTGAGTTCAAGCTGATGGAGCTCATCGCCGTCCTCGGCCGCTCCCACGACTCGGGCCGGTTGTACGTGGGCCGGATCCTGGAGGTCACCTGGCGCCTCCCCGAGGTCTTCACCGCCGTCATCGAAGGACGCTGCGAGGTCTGGCGGGCACTGCGGCTCGCCGACCTCACCCTCGGCCTGCCGGAGGAGGCGACCGACTTCATCGACCGCCAGCTCGGCCCCGTCGTCTCCACCTGCACGTGGGCGCAGATCGAACGCCTCGTCGCCGAAGCAGCGCCGGTGGTTGAGGTGCGAGGCGCCCCAGCGCCGAGCCTCGAAACCCCCGGCCCCGGCGGACCGACGCCGGTGGTTGAGGTGCGAGGCGCCCCAGCGCCGAGCCTCGAAACCTCCGGCCCGTCCGAACGCTGAGGACGATGGCCTGGACCTACCTGCTGCGCTGCGCCGACGACACCTACTACGTCGGCAGCACCATCGACCTCGA
>DATMHR010000051.1:0-54886 GCA_035554955.1 Nocardioides sp.
GCGCGTGTTGATCTCGTGGATCAGGTCGTCGATCTGGCCCTTTGTCGGCTTGACGATCACCTCGGGGTCGACCTGCCCGGTCGGCCGGATGATCTGCTCGACCACCTGAGGCACGCCGTCCGAACCGGTGACCCGGCTCAGCTCGTAGTTGCCGGGGGTGGCGGACAGGTAGATCGTCTGGCCGATCCGGTCGAGGAACTCCTCCCAGCGCAGCGGCCGGTTGTCCATGGCGCTGGGCAGCCGGAAGCCGTGGTCGACCAGGTTCCGCTTGCGGGACATGTCGCCCTCGTACATGCCGCCGATCTGCGGCACCGCGACGTGGGACTCGTCGACGACGAGCAGGAAGTCCTCGGGGAAGTAGTCGAGCAGGCAGTTCGGGGCGGACCCGCGCTGCCGGCCGTCGATGTGCATCGAGTAGTTCTCGATCCCGGAGCAGGAGCCGACCTGACGCATCATCTCCACGTCGTAGGTGGTCCGCATCCGCAGCCGCTGCGCCTCGAGCAGCTTGCCCTGCTGCTCGAACCGGGCGAGCTGGGCCTCCAGCTCGGTCTCGATGCCGGCGATGGCCCGCTCCATCCGGTCGTGACCGGCGACGTAGTGGCTGGCCGGGAAGATGTAGAGCTCGGAGTCCTCGGTGAGGACCTCGCCGGTCACCGGGTGCAGCGTCATCAGCCGCTCGATCTCGTCGCCGAAGAACTCGATGCGGACGGCCATCTCCTCGTAGACCGGGAAGATCTCCAGGGTGTCGCCCCGGACCCGGAACGTGCCCCGGGTGAACGCCAGGTCGTTGCGGGTGTACTGGATCTCGACCAGCCGGCGCAGCACCGTGTCGCGGTCGTGCTCCTCGCCCACGCGCAGCCGCACCATCCGGTCGACGTACTCCTGGGGCGTGCCGAGGCCGTAGATGCAGGACACCGTGGACACCACGATCACGTCGCGGCGGGTGAGCAGGCTGTTGGTCGCGGAGTGGCGCAGCCGCTCGACCTCCTCGTTGATCGAGGAGTCCTTCTCGATGTAGGTGTCGGTCTGCGGGACGTATGCCTCGGGCTGGTAGTAGTCGTAGTAGGAGACGAAGTACTCGATCGCGTTCTTGGGGAACAGCTGGCGCAGCTCGTTGGCGAACTGCGCGGCGAGCGTCTTGTTGGGCTGCAGCACCAGCATCGGTCGCTGGACCTGCTCGGCGACCCAGGCGACCGTGGCGGTCTTTCCGGTGCCGGTCGCACCGAGCAGGACGACGTCCTGCTCCCCCGCCTGGATCCGGCGTGAGATCTCCTTGATCGCCGCCGGCTGGTCGCCGGACGGCTGGTAGTCGGAGGTGACCTGGAACGGGGCGACGCGGCGCTCGAGATCGGTGACGGGGCGCATGACTTTCAGCGTACGGCGCCCCACCGACACCCGGTGGTCGAGGAGGTCGCGCAGCGACCGTCACGTGACCTCAGCGCGGCGCGTCGGGCTGCACCCGCAGCGTCTTGAGCACCGTGGCCAGCATGGCGTAGTGACCGACCAGCAGGACCAGCTCGATCCGCTCGTTCTCGTCGAGCAGCCGGCCGAGCTCGGCCCACAGCACGTCCGACAGGTCCTGCTCGGCGAGCAGCTCGTCGGCAGCGCGGAGCAGGGCCCGCTCACGAGGGCTCAGGCTGTCCGGGGTGGCGGCGAGGTCCTCGGCCGCGGCGACCTCCGCCGCGTCGAGACCGGCACGCCGGCCGAGCCGCCGGTGCTGGACCAGCTCGTACTGCGAGCCCAGCCGCGCCGCGACCCGCAGGATCACCAGCTCGGCCTCACGGCGGGCGAGCCGACCGCCCGGCATCAGCCGGCCGGCGAAGTGCAGCCAGCCCCAGAACAGCCGCCGGTGGCGGCCGAGCGTCCGGAAGACGGCGGGCGGCTCGGTGCCGGTGACCCTGCCCGCGGCCCAGGCGAACGCCGCGACGGCCGGCCCGGTCTCTCGCCACGACCCGGGCGGGACCCGCGCCTCGTCGGTCACCGGGTGCCCGCCAGGTCGCTGCGCCGGGCCTGTTCCACGGCCGGCAGGGCGCGGTTGGCGCCGTAGCCGAGGACCCGCATGGCCAGCGCGTAGCCGGGCGGGAAGAAGCGCTGGAGCGCGTGGACGACCCGGATGTCGGGCGAGGTGTAGACCCAGTAGCGGTTGCGCCGCACGCCCTTCCAGATCGCCTCGGCCGCGTGCTCGGGCGTGACCGCCCTCCGCTGGAACCCCTTGCGGGCGCGGCGGAACGCACGGCTCTCGCTGTCGACGCCAGCGATCCGGATCGACTCGACCAGGCCCGTGTCGACGCCGCCGGGGCAGACCAGGGAGACGCCGATGCCGTGCCGCCGCAGGTCGAACCGCAGCACCTCGGACACGCCGCGCAGCCCGAACTTGCTCGCGCTGTAGGCCGCGTGCCACGGCATGCCGATGATCCCGGCCGCCGACGAGACGTTCACGAGCTGGCCGCCGCGTCCCGCCTCGATCATCGGCGGCACGAACTCCTCGATCACGTGGATCGGGCCCATCAGGTTGACCTCGACCAGCTGCCGCCAGTCGTCGTGCTCGAGGCTGCGGACGGTGCCCCAGCGGGCGATCCCGGCGACGTTGAGGACGACGTCCATCGCCCCCGAGCGCGCCCCCACCGTGGCCGCCAGCCGGCGTACGGCGTCGTGGTCGGCCACGTCGGCCGGCTCGGCCACGGCGACCCGCCCGCCGGCAGCGACGATCTCGTCGGCCACCGCCTGCAGCGCGGTCGCGTTGACGTCGGTCAGGTGCAGGACCGCGCCCGCGCGGGCGGCCTGCAGGGCGACGGCGCGGCCGATGCCGCTGGCGGCGCCGGTGACCAGCACGTTGCGGCCGGCGAGGTCCCGGACCGGGGGCTTCATCGATCGTCCTCCTAGAGCAGGGGTCGCAGCGGGGCCAGGACCATCTCGGTGAACTTGCGGTGCAGGTCGCGGGCTTCCCACTCACCGCTCGTCAGCTCGAGGCAGTTGGACTCGTCGACGAGGAAGATCTCCTCGAACTCCTTGGCGAGGCCGTTGTCGATGACCTCGACGTTGATCTCGTAGTTGCCCTGCAGGCTCAGCCGGTCGATGTTGGCGGTGCCGACGGTGGACCAGGTGCCGTCGACGGTCGCGGTCTTGGCGTGCACCATCGCGTCCCGGAACCGCAGGATGCGCACGCCGGCGTCGAGCAGCTGGCTGAAGTAGCCGCGGGAGATCCAGTCGGCCACGATGTGGTTGGACTTCAGCGGGAGCAGGAGCCGGACGTCGACGCCGCGGCGCGCGGCGTCCTTGAGCGCGTCGACGAAGTCCTGGTCGGGCAGGAAGTAGGCCTGGGTCATCCACACGTTGCGGCTGGCCCGGTTGATCGCCTCGAGGTACATCGACCGGATCGGGAACATCCACAACCGCGGCACGTTGCGCTGGAACCGGATGCTCGGCTCCCAGGTCGAGGCCGTCTCGAGCAGGAGCGGTCGCTCCGAGGCGCGGAAGCGACGTCGCCGGTTGAGGTTCCAGAAGTCGGCGAACGCGCGCTTGAGGTCCCAGACCGCCGGCCCGGTGATCCGGACGTGGGTGTCCCGCCACTCCGTCTCGTAGGCCGACCCGATGTTGTAGCCGCCGATGAAGCCCACCTCGTCGTCGACCACGAGGATCTTGCGGTGGTCGCGCCCGTAGCGACGCAGGTCGAAGAACCGCCAGCCTGCCGCGTAGACGGGATAGCGCAGGACCTTCATCGTCGCGGGGAACCGCTGGAAGGACGGCGACACCACGAGGTTCGCGAACGCGTCGTAGATGCAGTAGACCTCGACACCGCGGGCGGCCGCGGCGGCCAGCGCCTGCTTGAACCGCTCCCCCGTCGCGTCGCCCTTCCAGATGTAGGTCTCGAAGAGGATCTGCCGCTCGGCGCCCTCGATGGCGGCGAGCATGTCCTCGTAGAGGTCGCGGCCGAACGTGTACGTCGTCACCTCGCCGTCGCCGACGGCCACGGCGCCGGGCGCCCGGGTCGGGAACGGCGTCGGGCGCTTGCCGCGCCGGCGGTAGCTGTCGACCACCGACATCCCGATCGCCAGCCCGATCTGGAGGCCGAGCACGGCCAGCAGCAGGCGACGCAGGAAGGTCGATACCCTCGCCGTCACCGTGATCCCGCCGCGCCGCGCCACGACGGCAAATCTAGTGGGTCACTGCTGGGTGACCGTGCCATCGGGGTTCGGGATGCCCGACAGCTGGATGTCCTCGGCGACCCAACCGGAGTCGCTGTCGCCCTGCACCATGGTGAGCGTCGCCCACTGGTCCTCGGTCTTCGCGCCCTGGTGGGAGTCGTCCCGGATGGTCTGGTGCACGAAGGCGATGACGACGACCGACTTGTCGTCGGCACCGGGTCGGTAGGCCGACTCCTGCACCTCCCCCTCGGCGGTGACCTTCCCGAGGCGGATCACCTTCTCCAGGTCGTCCTTCCGCGAGCCCAGGCTCTTGCGCAGGTCGGCGTTGGTGATCTGGTCCAGCCAGTCGAAGGTGTCGCCGAGGTGCTGGTAGTCGTAGGTCGTCATGTCGACCAGCAGCTCGCGCGCCGCCGCCTCCGCGGCGTCCAGGTCGCCCAGCCTCCCCTTGGCCGCGTCCGCCTTGTCGTCGGCGTCCTGCTTGGCCTGGTAGAGCAGGAACATCGCCACCAGCGCGAGGACGACGGCGGCCGCGAGGACGGCCGAGAGGATCTGGAACCGCTTGAGCTGGCTGTCCGGTCCTTCCACCCGCGTCACCGTACCGGCCCCGGTGCGTGGGCCGCGCCGCGCTGCAGGTTGGCGAAGGACGCCGAGCACCGGCCGTCGGTCTGGAACGGGTGGCGCTCGGGGTCCCACGGGATGTGACGGGTGGTCCCGTAGTCGCAGCGCGTGGTCCGGTGCGCGATCACCTGGATGTTCAGGCGACCGCCGTGCAGCACGTCGATGACCGAGCGGATCCCCGGGGCGTAGGCCTGGAGGAGCGCGCGCAGGTGCGGCTCGTAGGACATGAACATGTCGTCGAAGCTCACGCCCACCGAGAGGAAGCCCGGGAGCACCTCGTCCGCGTCCTTCACCAGGGCCTGGAGCTGCTGGAGCTGCCCGGGCGTGCGGTCGAGCACGTCGCGGAACTCGGGCGAGTAGTCGCGCAGGAACGCCGCGAACTCCTTCGACCGGCTGGCCAGGGTCCGCAGCGAGGTCGCGTTGTCGTTGACGATCCCGAGGACCCGGCCGCCGTTGCTGATCACCCGGTCGGTCTCGGGCCACACCTCGTCGAGGGTCCGCAGGATCTGGTTGCCCTGGTCGAGGATCATGCCGAGGTCGTCACCGGTACCGGCGAGGCCGGTGCTGAGGTCGTGGAGCACGATCTTCAGCTTCTTGTCGTCGATCTGGCGCAGGACGTCGTTGATCGCCACGACGGTGGAGCTCAGGCTCTTCGGGAGGTTGGTCGAGGAGGCGGGGATGGTGTCGCCGCTCTCGAGGTAGGGCCCGTCCGCGGAGCTCGGCTGGAAGTCGAGGTACTGCTCGCCGACCGGCGACAGGCTGCGGACGTACGCCTTGGCGTCCGCCGGGATCTTCGTGCCGGAGAGGATCCGGATCGTGGCGACGACGCCGTGGTCGGAGGGGACGACCGAGGTCACCTTGCCGACCTGGACGCCGCGGTAGGTCACGTTGGACCCCTCGAACAGGCCGCCCGACTGCGGCAGCTCGACGTCGACGGTGACCGGTCGCGACGTCAACGGCTGGTCGAGGACCGCCGCGAAGATGTACATCACGGCGAGCGCGAAGACGACGACGACGCCGACGGCGCTCAGCAGCAGCCGGTCTCCCAGGATCTTGCGCACCATGTCAGGAACCTCCCCCGGTCAGTCCGCCCAGCAGGCCCTCGAGGCCGAGCACGTCGTTCCCGTCGTCCGTGGACCCCGACGGCCCTGCGGCCCCCCGGGTGGTCGACGGGTCAGCGGTCTTCGGCCTGGGCAGCAGCCCCCCGAGGCCGAGGCCGTCGAGGATCTGGTTCACCTGGTCGGTCGGCAGGACCACGCCGATCGTGTCCAGGAGGTCCAGCAGGCCGCCCAGCGGCCCGCTGCCGGTGATCCCGTCCAGGTGCAGGTCCAGGGTGATGTTGAGGTAGTCGCCCGGCACCGCCTGCCGTGCGGCGTCGGCGGCCTGCTCGATCGACCTCAGCATCGCGTCGAACCGTCCGCTGTTGGAGGAGAGCTCGGCGAGGACCGGCTGCACCTCGCTCAGCAGGTTGAGCAGCTGGGTGCGGGTCGCGTTGACGGTGCTGTTGGCGGCTCCGCTGAACCGCTCGACGGCCTGCAGCAGCTTGGTGAAGCCCGGCGTCGCGCGGCGCAGGACGGCGGCCGCCGGCCGGATCTGCCGCATCGCGCGGTTGATCGTGTCCTTGCGCGCGTTGAGCGTCTGGGAGAGCGAGTTCAGCGACGTGAGGACCGCGTCGATGCTGCGGGTCGTCGAGTTCGCCTGGGTGAGGAAGGTGCTGGCGCGGTCGAGCAGGCCCCGCACGTTGCCCTCGTTGCCGCCGAGCGCCTTGTTCAGCTCGTCGGTGATGATCCGGAGCTGGTCGAGGCCGCCGCCGTTGATGAGCAGCGAGGCCTGGGCGAGCGCGTCCTCGACGGTGGGCGCGGTCTCGGTGTCGTGCAGGCCGAGGGTGTCGCCGTCGTGGAGGGACTTCCCCGTGGTCGGGTTGGTGACGTCGATGAACAGCTCGCCGAGCGGCGTGGTGTAGCGGAGTCGTGCGGTCGCGCCGTCGCGGATCTCGGCGTCCGACTTCACGTCCATCGTCACGTGCGCGGTGTAGTGGTCGACGGTGATGCCGGTGACCTTGCCGCTGTCCACGCCGTTCACCTTCACCGGTGCGCCCTCGGCGAGGTTGAGGGCGTCGTGGAAGTCGGCGTTGAGCTCGATCGTGTCACCGGACACGCCGGTCCCGGGGATCGGCAGGTCGCGCATCGTCGTGCTGCAGCCCGCGCCGGTGACGACGAGGGCAGCGGCCGCGGTCACCGCGGCCACCCAGCGGCGGGCGGTCATCGGCCACCTCCGGCGAGCGCCTTGCCGGGCGCCGGGCGCCCGAGCGGGTCGAGGCTGAGCAGGTCGCACACCGCGGCGGGCAGCGAGTCGCAGACGTTGCGGAGCAGGCCGCCCAGCGGGTCGAGCGCGACCGGGTCGAAGACCACCGGCAGCCTGTCGTCCGGGGTCTTGGCCAGCTGCACGTTCTGCAGGGTCAGCGGCATCACGCGGAGGATCTCCTGGAGCTCGCTCTGCTTGCCCAGCACGTTGCGCATCAACCTGGTCGAGCCGCCGAGCGCCTTCACGATCTGGTCGCGGTTGTCGACCGCGAACCGGGCGACCTCGGTGACCGCTCGGTTGAGCGAGCGCAGCGCGGTGCGGAAGTTGGTGCGCTCCGACGCGAGCAGGTCGCTGGCCTCGGCGACCTGGTGGATGAAGGTGCGCGCCGTGCCCTCGTTCTGCGCGACCGTCCCGAGGAGCACGTCGAGCGACTTGATCGTCGCGGCCACGTCCTCGCGCTGGGCGTCGATGCCGTTCACCCCGTCGGCCAGCGCGTGGATGGTCTGGTTGAGCAGCGGGCCGCGGCCGTTGAGAGCCTTCGTGCCCGCGTCGATGAACCGTTGCACGGCACGGATCGTCGTCTTCGAGCCGGCGATGCCGGTGGCGAACCGGTTGAGCGACTCCAGCACCTGGTCGAAGTCGACCGGCGTCCGGGTGCGCGCGACGGGGATCTCGGCGCCGTCCGCCAGCTCCGGGCCGCTCTTGTAGACCGGCGTGAGCTCGATGTAGCGGTCGGTCGCCACCGACCGCGCGACCACGACGGCGCCCGCGTCCGCGGGGATCTTGTAGTCACCGTCGATCTCCATGGTCACCTTGACCTGGTCGCCGTCGGGCGAGATGTCGGTGATCTTCCCGACCACGACGCCGAGGATCCCGACGTCGTTGCCCTCGAAGAGGCCCGCGGAGTCGCGGAGGTAGGCGGTCACGGTCATCGACTGCGCGCCGGGCACGACGCTGCAACCGGAGGTCGAGAGCAGCACGGCCGCGATGATCGCGAGGGCCAGCCGGCGGAGGAGGCGCGCGCTCACTGGCACCCACCTCGCGATCCGCACATCATGTCGTCGGCAGGCAGCGCGGGCTCCTTGACGTAGAGGTCCACCCACGGGCCGTTGCCCGTGGCGTTGGCGACGTAGCGCACGGCCGGGGCCATCGTCGTGAGGACCCGGTCGAGGGTGTCCTTCTCCCCGTTGAGGAAGTCGATCACGTCGTTGAGGTCGCGGAGGGCCGGCTGCAGCTGGCCCTTCGTCGACCGGACGACCGCGGACAGTGCCTGGGACAGGGTCGTGGTCTCGACGAGCAGCCGGTGGATGGCCTGGCGTCGTGCGGTCACCTCCGACACCACCAGGTTGGTCTGCCGCATGAGGCCGACGATGTCGTCACTGCTGTCGGAGAGCTGGTCGGAGACCTCGCGGGCCGACTTCAGCAGCTCGCCGGCCTGGTCGGACCGGTTCGCGACGACCTCCGAGAGACGGGCGACTCCCTGGAGGGCGGGCCCGATCGCGTCCGAGCTCGTCCCGAGGGTGTCGGCCATCGCCGTGAGCGCCTTGGCCAGCAGCCGCGGCTGGAGCGTGTCGAGCGCCTTGGAGCCGCTCTCGATGACGTCCTGCAGGTTGAACGGGACCTCGGTGCGGTCGAGGGGGATCTGGTTGTCCGCGAGGGTCCCCGAGCCTTCCGGGTCGACCTCGAGGTAGTGGGTGCCGAGCAGGGTGGCGACCTTCACGGTCGCCCGGCTCCGCGAGCCGAGCTCGATGTCGGAGCTGAGCGCGAAGGTGACCAGCACGTGGTCGTCCTGGAGCTCCACGCCGGTGACCTCGCCCTCGATGACGCCGTGCACCTGGACGTCCTCGCCCGTGCGCAGCCCCGCCGTGTGCTCGAGCTGCGCGGTGTAGGTCTTGGTGCCGAAGTTGGCCACGCTGAGCACGACCACGCTGCCGGCCACCACCAGTCCGATGGCGATCGCGACCAGGCCGACCCGGAACGAGTTCCACTCGTTGACCGGCTTCATGAGCACACCTCCGACCAGGGACCGTTGCCGCCGCGCGGGTTGAGCGGGATCGTCGCCGAGTTGCCGATCGCGATGGCGAACGAGCACACGTAGACGTTCAGCGCGTTCTCGTAGGACCCGGCGCGGCCGAGCGACTCGAACAGCAGGCCGAAGGCGGGAAGCGCCTTCTGCAGCTCGCCACGGGACTCGCTCAGCTTGCCGGCGACCGCCCGCAGCTCGCGCGCGGTGCCGGTCAGCGGCTGGCGGGCCTGCTGGAGCAGCGAGCTGGTCGAGCCGACCAGCTGGCTGATGCCGTCGATGGACGCGCCGATCGACTTGCGGTCGCGCGCGAGGCCGGTCATGAGGTTCTTGAGCTCGACCACCGTCGAGGAGATCTGGTCCTTCTGGCCGGTGAGGTTGTCGAGGACCGGCTTGAGGTTGGTCATCACCTCGCCGATCACCTGGTCGCGGTCGGCCAGGAAGTTGGTCAGCTGGGACGTCTGGCGCAGCAGCGACTCGACGGTGCCGCCCTCGCCCTGCAGCACCTTGATGATCGAGGTGGCCAGGGTGTTGACGTCGGCGGGCTTGAGGATCTCGAACAGCGGCCGGAAGCCGTTGAGCAGCTCGGTCAGGTCGAAGCCCGGGTCGGTGTGGTCCATCGAGATCTCGGTGCCGTCCGGGAGCGCCTTGCCGAGGGGCTGGCCCGCCTTCGGCGTCAGCGCGACGTACCGCTGGCCGAGGAGGTTCTGGTAGCGCATGCTGATCTCGGTGTTGTCGAGGATCGGCTGGTCCTCCTCCACCTCCATCGTGACCGACGCGCCCTTCTCGGTGGCCTCGATGTGGGTCACCTGGCCGACGCGGACCCCGGCGGCCTTGACGTCGTCGCCGACGCGCAGGCCGTTGACGTCGCTGAACTCGGCCGTGTAGCCGATGGTGTCGCCCTTGACCCCGTTGTGCATCGTGTTCACCAGGAGGATGAGCAGCAGGATGCTGGCGACGGCGAAGGCGACGACCTTCGCCGCGACGGTGCGGATGCCGGTCACTGGCCGTCACCCACGATCGCGGAGAGCCCGGCGTCGGACGGCCCGGTCGAGCGCGCGTAGGTCGGGCGGCTCGCGTAGTAGGGCGGGAGGTCGGTGCGCATGACGCCGTCGGTCTTCACGAACCCGTGGTCGACGGCCGCCTGCAGGACCCGGCCGGCGGCCAGGTTGACGGTGACCGCGTCGGTGATGCCGGCGCGCCGGTTGTCGTAGATCGCGTCCACGAACCGCCCGGTGTCGTTGATCCAGGCGACCAGGTCGCGCTGGTTCCTGGTGAGGAACCGGTCGGCGGTCTCCGCGAGCGCGGTGCCGCCGGAGATGAGGGACGTCAGGGCCGCCTCCTGGGTCACGACGGTGTGGAGGAACACGAGGCTGTCGTCGGTCGCGTCGAGCAGGCCGGGAGCCACCTCGTCGAGGACGTCGGAGGTGGTCGCGAGGCCCTCGAGGTCGCTGCGGATCGCGGGCATCCGGCCGTTGATCCGGTCGAGGTAGGAGTTGATGGTCCGCACCGACGCGTTGAGCTGTCCGCCGCGGCCGTCGAGCGCGTCCGCCGCGGACCCGATGGCCGATGCGAGCTCCTTGGGCCCGAGCGCCTTGGTCAGCCGGTCGATGTCGTCGAGCGCCTGCTGGAGCTCCAGCGTGCTCTGGGTGCGGTCGGGCTGGACCACGTCCCCGGCCTCGAGGTGGTCGCTGGACCCCTCGCCGTGGACGACCAGGTCGACGTACGTCGTGCCGAACACGGTGGCCGGGAGGATCCGGGCGACCACGTTGGCGGGGACGTGGCCGAGGTCTTCCTCCGACATCTCCATGTCGACGCTGACCGCACCGTCGTCGGCCCGGGCGATCCGGCTGACCTTGCCGACGATGACGCCGTTCATCTTCACGTCCGAGCCCTTGCGCAGGGCGCCGCCCGCGGTCGCGACCTCGGCGGTGACGTGCGGCGACTGGCCGAACGTGCCGTTGCTCCGCAGGGAGACCAGGACACCGACCAGGACGATGCCGACCAGGACGAGGATGCCTCGCCGGGCCAGCTGCTGACGGGTGACTCCGCGTGCCATCAGCCCTCCCTCACCCGGAGATCCGGAAGCCCGGATCCCCGCCCCAGAAGATCAGCGTGAGCACCATGTCGATGATGACCACCGACACGATGCTGGCGCGGATCGCCGTACCCGTGGCCTCGCCCACGGCCTGCGGGCCACCGCCCACGTTCATGCCGTACCAGCAGTGGATCAGGGCGACCATCGCCGCGAAGACGACGATCTTCACCACCGACAGCAGGATGTCCCGCCCTTGGATGAAGGCGGCGAAGTAATGGTCGTACTGGCCCGGCGACTGGCCGAAGAGCACCACGACCGAGATCTGGCTCGCGATGTAGCTGCCGATCAGGCCGATCAGGTAGAGCGGGACGATCGCCGCCATCGCGGCGATCACCCGGGACGCCACGACGTAGCGCATCGGGCTCACCGCCATCACCTCGAGGGCGTCGATCTCCTCGTGGATCTTCATCGACCCCAGCTGGGCGGTGAACCGGCAGCCGACCTGCGCACCGAGGGCGAGCGCCGCGATCAGCGGCGCGAGCTCGCGAGTGTTGGCGCTGGCGGAGATGAAGCCGGTGATCGGCGCCAGCCCGACCAGCTCGAGGCCGTTGAAGCCCTCGATGCCGAGCGAGGTGCCCGCGGCGAGCGAGAGCAGGACCATCACGCCGACCGTGCCGCCGCCGACCAGGAGCGCGCCGCTGCCCCAGGCGATGTCCTTGAGCTGGCGCAGCACCTCCTTGGGGTAGAGCGCCAGCGTCGACGGGATCGCCCGGATCACGTCGAACGCGAAGGTCGCGAACGAGCCGAGCTTGCTCAGCGCGTCCATCAGCGTGTCGGCGACACCGACCACGGAGTCGGCCACCCGGTCCCCGACCGAGCGGGCTCGCGGTTGCACGTCGGCCATGTCAGCCTCCAGCCGGGAAGAGCATCACGTAGGCCTGGGTGAGACCGACGTTGACGACGGCGAGCAGGATCACGCTCAGGACGACCGCCTGGTTGACGGCGTCCGCCACCGCCTTCGGTCCGCCGCGGGCGTTGAGGCCCTTCTGCGCGGCGACGACGATGGCGATGAAGCCGAAGATCAGTGCCTTCAGCTCGGCGACGAGGAGGTCCATCGGCTGCGACAGCCCGACGAACGAGTCGATGTAGGTGCCGGACGAGATCTGGCCGGTGCCGACGACCATGATGAACGCGGTGGTCATCGCGGTCATCGCCACGATCACGGTCAGCAGCACGGCGACCAGCAGCGCGGAGAGGATGCGCGGCGCGACGAGCCGCTGGATCGGCGAGATGCCCATGACCTTGAGGGCGTCGATCTCCTCGCGCGCGGTGCGCGCGCCGAGGTCCGCGCAGACGGCCGACCCGACGGCACCCGCGATCATCAGCGAGGTGACCAGGGGCGCGCCCTGGCGCAGCACGCCGATGCCGTTGACGGCGCCGATGAAGCTGTTGGCGCCGATCTGGTTGGCCGCGGCCCCGATCTGCACCGAGGTGATGACGCCGAACGGGATCGACACCAGGATCGTCGGCAGCAGGGACACCCGGATCATGAACAGGCACTGGAGCAGGAACTCGGTCCAGGAGAACCGGCGCGCGATGATGTCGGCCACGCCCCACTGGACCGACTCCAGGCCGAGCTTCACCAGCTCGCCCGAGGTGTTGATCCCCTTCTTGAAGCGGTCGGTGAAGTTGTCGACGATCGACTTGCCGGTCGCTGCCACTGTCGTCACGTCACGCCACCGCCGTCGGGATGTCGAATGCAGAGTTGAGCCGGAGCGCCGCCGTCTTGTCGCCCCGCACCTTGAGCTGCCCGCGGAGCACGCCGGTGACCGCGCCGATGTGCCCCGTGACCAGCCGCAGGAAGTCGCACGCGTCGCAGGTGACCGTCGCGTTGCGGGCCTCGGCACCGAGCGCCTCCACGGCCGGCCCCGACGTGACGGTGGCGCGGTTGTCGGCGAGCGTCACCACGTAGCGGTCGACCTCGCCGTCGGGCCGCCCGGTGATCCGGAAGCCGACGGTCAGCCGGAGGCCGCTCGCCTTGCGGACGTTCACGAAGGCAGGGAGCCGACGGAAGACCTCGTCGAGGACGACGTGCCGGAAGTCCGACGCCATCACCGAGCGCAGGTGGTCGGCGCTGACCCGGCCGAGGACGCCGGCGACCTCCACCGGGTCCAGGGCCCGCGGGTCGACCCGGGCACCGTGGTCGCGCGCGGACCGGAACATGCCGCCGAGGGCGAGCGCCAGGTGGGCGTCGCCGATGATGTCGAGCGTCCCGCCGAGGTACTCCAGCCCGGCGTTGAGCTCTCCCGACACCAGCCGCACGAAGCGGAGGGCGGTCGTGCGCAGCACGACGGTCGCCGGGTGGTCGGCGGGTACGTCGACCTGGTGGCCCAGCGCGCCGTCGGTGACCCTCAGCTCGTGGTGGCCGACCAGGCGGCCACGGTGCTCGAGGTCGAGGCGCGCCGTACCGGTGATGCCGGTGAGGGCGTCGGGCTCTACGACGTCGTCCAGCCGCCCCATGATGCCCGCGGTGAGGGCGGGCAGGATCTCGTCCCGCTCGATCAGGGCGACCAGCGCGAGGTCGGGCGTCGACCGGACGGCGTCGATCAGCTCGACCGGGTCGGCACCGGCCAGGAGCACCGCGGCCTCGTCGGCCGAGGCCCGTGACAGCTCGTCGAGCAGCACGAATCCCATGCGCACGCCCTTCCCTCGCCGCGGAGCCGGCGGCTGAGTCGTCCCCCCGAGCCGCAGTACTTCTGCCTGTTGCTCGGTGTAACAGTTATCACGGTATTAAGTCACGCGAGGCAGGTGTTCGGGAAGTTCGAGACGCGGTCCGCGCCGGGGACGGCGCAGTCCCGCGGCGCCGAGGAGGAGCTGGACGCGGCCCCGGTGCGGTCGGTAGGGCTCGAGCAGCTCGGCGAGCCGCAGGTCGTCGACCGGGGCCCCGGTAAGGGCCCAGCCGATGTCCTTGGCGACGTGGTAGTCGCCGAACGAGACGGCGTCGGGGTCGCCCAGCGCGCGCTGCCGCACCTCGGCGCTCGTCCACGCGCCCACGCCCGGCAGCGAGCGCAGCCTCCGGTCGGCGGTCGCGCCGTGGGCGGGGACCCGCGCGAGAGCGTCGGCGTGCCGCGCCGCGGTGACCACCACCCTCGACCGCGCCGGGTCGATGCCCAGCCCCAGCCAGGCCCACGACGGGATGACCCGCAGGGTCGCCGGGGAGGGCTGGAGCCACAGGTCGACGTCCGGACCGGGCGCCCGCTCGCCGTGCTTGCGGACCAGGGCCCGGAACCCGCTGAACGCCTGCTTGCCGGTGACCCGCTGCTCGATGGCCGAGGGCACCAGGGACTCCAGCACGAGTCCGGTCCGGCCCAGCCGGAGGTGCGGGTGGTGGCGCCGGGCCTCGGCCACCTCGGGGTGCCGCGGCTCGAAGCCGGTCCAGTCGTCGCTCGCGCCGAGGAGGTCGGGCAGCTGCTCCAGCGCCCACTCCGCCCCGTCGCCCCACGCCTCGGCGACGACCTCCCCGTCCCGGGGACGTACGCCGATCGCCAGCGTCGCCGGCCCGGCGGGGGTCCGGCTCGCGCGCCAGTGCCGGCCGCGGACGTCGAGGCGCAGGGTCGGGTCGCCGCTCCCCCGACGCTGCTGCCGCAGGATCGCCGGCACCGGGCACGGCCAGTCCGGCCGCCACACCCGTGTCGCTCGCGCGGTCATGGGCACCTCATGGGGCGGGACACTACGACCACCTGGGTCGTTGGGCACTGTCGTTGGACACTAGTGTCCTCCGGACCCGACCCGAGGAGCGACGTGACGATCGAGACCACCCGTGGTCGCCGGGCCCGCCTCGACCAGGAGGCGGTGCTGGCCGCTGCCGAGGAGATCGTCGACCGCGACGGCTACGACGCGCTGACGATGACCCTGCTGGCCGGCGCGCTCGACGCGCGCGTCTCCTCCCTCTACAACCACGTCGCCAACCTCGAGGACCTCCGGTCGCTGATCCAGCTGCGCGCGATGCGGCTGCTCGGGGAGGAGGTGCGGGCGGCCGCGGTCGGGCACGCCGGCGCGGACGGCCTGCGCGTGCTCAGCCACGCCCTCCGGTCCTTCGCGCGCTCCCATCCCCAGCGCTACGCCGCGATCACCCGTCCGGCCATCGACCCGGAGGCGTTCTTCGGCGCGGCCACCGACACGATCGAGACGCTGGCCGTGATGGTCCGCTCCGCCGGTCTTCCCGAGGAGCGCCTGCTCCCCACGGGAATGGCCGTCTTCGCCGCGCTGCACGGCTTCGTCTCGCTGGAGGTCGCGGGCTACTTCGACAGCGTGGAGGGTGGCCTCGACGACGTCTACGAGATGGTCGTGCGCGGCGCGGTGACCGCCGCGGTGCTGGAAGCAACCCACCAGTGAGGCTGGGCGACCTCGTCGCCGTCTCCGCCGCGGTCGCGGCGACCCGGTCGCGCAAGGAGAAGACCGCGCTGATCGCGGACCTCCTCTCCCGCGCCGGGCCCGGCGAGCGGGCCCTGGTCGCCCACTACCTCTCCGGGCGGCTGCGCCAGCGCCGCACCGGGATCGGCTGGCGCGGCCTCCAGGAGCTCCCTGCTCCGGCCGAGCCGCCGGGGACGCTCACGGTCGCCGAGGTCGACGCCGCGTTCCAGGCGCTCTCGCTGCTGTCCGGCGCCGGGTCGGCAGCGGCTCGCGCCGCAGCCGTCGCCGACCTGTTCGGGCGGGCCACTCCCGACGAGCAGGCCTGGCTCCGGGCGATCACGGTCGGCGAGGTGCGCCAGGGCGCGCTGGACGCGGTGGTGGTCGAGGCGCTGGCAGCAGCCGCGGCGGTCCCTGTGGCCGAGGTACGTCGCGCGGCGATGCTCGCCGGCGGGGCGACGTACGTCGTCGACGAGGCGTTCTCCGGCGTGGAAGCGCTGCGCTCGATCGGGCTGACCGTGGGTCGCCCGGTGCTGCCCATGCTGGCGTCCTCGGCGCCCGACCTCGACGCGGCGCTCGACCGCTTCGGCGCCGACGACGTGGCCGTCGACGCCAAGCTCGACGGGATCCGGATCCAGGTCCACCGGGACGGCGACGACGTGGTGATCGCGACCCGGAGCCTGGACCCGATCACGCACCGGCTCCCCGAGGTCGTCGACGCTGTGCTGGCGCTGCCCGCCGAGCGGCTGGTGCTCGACGGCGAGGCGATCGCGCTCGACGAGGACGGCCGGCCGCGTCCGTTCCAGGAGACCGCGTCGCGCACCGCACGGGGCGAGGGGACGGCGGTGACGCCGTACTTCTTCGACGTGCTGCACGTCGACGGCCGCGACCTGCTCGACCTCCCCGCGGCCGAGCGGTGGGCGGCGCTCGAGGCGCTCGTCCCCGAGCGGCACCGGGTGCCCCGGTGGCGCGGCGCCGCCGGCGACACCGAGGCGGCCGAGGCGTTCACCGAGCTGGTCCTGGCCGACGGGCACGAGGGCGTGGTCGTCAAGGACGCGGCCGCGACCTACGAGGCGGGCCGGCGGGGCGCCGCCTGGGTCAAGGTCAAGCCGGTGCACACCCTCGACCTGGTGGTGCTCGCGGTCGAGTGGGGCTCGGGCCGGCGCCGCGGCTGGCTGTCCAACATCCACCTCGGCGCCCGCGACGACACCGCGCCGGGCGGGTTCGTGATGCTCGGGAAGACCTTCAAGGGGATGACCGACGCGATGCTGGCCTGGCAGACCGAGCGGTTCCTGGAGCTCGAGACCGGTCGCGAGGGCCACGTGGTCCACGTCCGGCCCGAGCAGGTCGTCGAGATCGCCTTCGACGGGGTCCAGCGGTCGACCCGCTATCCCGGCGGGCTGGCGCTGCGGTTCGCCCGGGTCGTCCGCTACCGCGACGACAAGACCGCGGACCAGGCCGACAGCCTCGCGACACTTCGAGACGTGGCCGGTATCTCGCACTAGGCTCCGCGGGCATGGGGGTGCTGCGGGTCGCCATCGCCGAGGACTCGATGCTGGTGCGCGAGGGGGTTCGCCAGGTCATCGAGCGGCAGCCCGACCTGTCCGTGGTCGCCGCCGCCGAGGACCTCGACGGCCTGCGCTCCGAGCTGGAGGAGCGGCCCGACGACGCTCCCGTCGACGTCGTCGTGACCGACGTGCGGATGCCGCCGACCTTCACCGACGAGGGGATCCGGCTCGCCGTGGAGCTGCGCCACTCGCACCCCGCGGTCGGGGTCGTCGTGCTCTCGCAGTACGCCGAGGCGGCCTACGCCCGCGACCTGCTGGCCGACGGGAGCGCCGGGCGGGCCTACCTGCTCAAGGAGCGGGTGAGCGAGCCGGACGAGCTGGCCTCGGCCATCCGGGCCGTCGCCCAGCAGCGCTCGGTCGTGGACCCGCGGATCGTGGAGCTGCTCGTCAACCCGCCCTCGGACCGCTCGCCGCTCGCCACGCTGACGCCGCGCGAGCGCGAGGTGCTCGACCACGTGGCGCAGGGCAAGTCCAACGCCGGCGTCGCCGCCGCGCTGTTCCTGACGGAGCGCTCGGTGGAGAAGCACATCAACGCCGTCTTCTCCAAGCTCGGCCTCGAGATGGCGCCCGACACCAACCGCCGGGTGTCCGCCGTCCTGCTCCACCTGGCCGAGCACCGGGGCGGCTGAGCCAGCACCCGGTCCGAGGTGTGGCTACCCACACTGGTGGCAGGTCGGGTGACCAGCGAGACTTGAGTGGTGAGGGTTCTCATCGTCGACGACCAGCCTCCGTTCCGTGCGGTCGCCGGTCAGCTCGTCTCGCTCATCGGCTGGCAGCTCGCTGCCGAGGCCGAGTCCGGGGAGTCGGCCGTGGAGGTCGCCCGCACCCTCCACCCGGAGGTGGTGCTCATGGACATCAACCTCCCCGGGATCAGCGGCATCGAGGCGACCCGCAAGATCACCGACGAGATGCCCGACGTGCGCGTCGTGCTGCTCTCGACGTACGCCGAGGAGGACCTGCCGGCCGACGCCCGGGACTGCGGGGCGCTGGCCTACGTGCACAAGGAGGACCTGACCCCGCGGGTCCTCCGCGAGCTCATCGCCTGAGCACCCCTCAGGCCGGGACCTCCGCGGGAAGCGGCTCGGCCGGGATCGTGAGCACCAGCCGGGTCCCCTCCCCCGGCGCCGAGCGCAGGTCGAGCGTGCCGCCGATCGCGCCGAGCCGGTCGCGCATGTTGGTGAACCCGTGGCCCTCGGCGTGCTCCGCGGGGTCGAAGCCCGGTCCGTCGTCGGCGATCTCGACGATCACCTGCCCGTCGCCGCCGCGCACGGTCAGCGTGACCGTGGCGCCGTCGCCGGCGTACTTGCCGGCGTTCTGCAGCGCCTCGGTCGAGCAGAAGTAGGCCGCCGACTCCACCGTCTCCGGGTAGCGACCCGGAAGGTCCACCTCGACCCGGCAGGGCAGGGCGGCCCGGTTGGCGGCGGTGCGCAGCGCCTCGCCGAGACCCCGGTCGCGCAGCAGCGGCGGGTAGATGCCGTGGGCCAGCGCCCGCACCTCGTCGATGGTGGCCTGGACGTCCTTGCGGAGGTCGCCGAGCATCTGGCCGACCAGCGCCGCGTCGCCGTCCTCGGCGATGCCGGCGACGAGACCGATCTTGACCGCGAGCGCGACCAGGTGCTGCTGGGCGCCGTCGTGCAGGTTGCGCTCGATGCCGCGCCGGGCCGCGTCGGACGCGGTGACGATGCGCAGCCGCGAGGCCTGGAGCTCCTCGTTGCGCTCGGCGAGCTCCTCCAGCGACGCCTGGAGGGCGGAGTCCAGCTGGACGTTGTGCAGCGCGAGACCGAGCTGGTGCGCGAGCTCGACGAGCGCGTCGTCGTCGGCGTCGGCGAAGTCCTCGCTGCCCGGCGGCCGGACCACCACCAGCAGGCCGTGCAGCTCGCCGAGGTGCGCGACGGGCACGACCCGGAAGTCGCCGTGCGGCTCCTCGGGCACCAGCGACGGCAGCCAGACGCTGACCCACGCGGGTCCACCGATCCGCGCCCGCGCCACGGTCGTCGCCTCGGCGCCGCTGACCCGGAGGGTGGCGGGAGGCAGCGTCGGCACGCTCGTCGTACGACGGAGCGCGTCCGCCGTCCCGGTCCAGATCTCGGCCCGGGTGCCGGGCACGGTCTCGCGCAGCGACTCCGCCAGCTGGAGCATGAGCTCGTCCATCGGCACCGAGCGGCTCATCCGGGTCCCGAACGCGGAGACCACGTCCCCGGTGGAGGGCTTCTCCTGGTGCAGGACCGAGCGCACCGACTCCGCCACCCGGGCGCGCACGGGCGGCACGAGGAGGGCAGCGACCAGGGCCGCGAACAGGCTCGACAGCATCAGGTCGCGCTCGCTGCCGGACGGGCTGCCGTTGATCCCGACGACGAGGACGAGGTAGACGCCGACCACCACCAGTGCCGCCCCCGAGATCGAGGCCGAGTGCACCAGCGCCCCTGCGGACGCGCGGTCGCTGCGCGACCACCGGGAGGCGACGAGCGCGACCGGCGCGAGCGCGACCCAGACGAGGAACCACCGCCCGGGGTGCTCGGGCAGCCCGGTCATCAGGTGCAGCGCCCACATCGAGGCGCCCGAGCCCAGCCCGGCAGCCACCGTCGCCAGGAACCAGCGCAGCTGGATCCGGGTCACCAGGACCCTGTCGCGAGCCATCCCGACCACTCCCTCCTGCATCATTCCGCCGCCAGTGTCGTCGCGATCGAGGTCCGGGCGGCGCGCCGGGCCGGGAGCTGGGCGAGAAGCACCGCGACCACCAGAGCCACGACCACGAGCGCACCCGTGAACGCCCAGGCGGCCGGGTCGACGTACGCGAGCGGGACGTAGTCGGCCACCACCCGCCAGATCGAGCGGCCGGCAGCGATCCCGAGCGGGATCCCGGGGACGAGGCCGACCGCGGCCAGCGCGAGTGCCTGGACGAGCACGATGACTCGCGCTCCCGCGGGCGTCATCCCGACCGCGCGGAGCACCGCGACGTCCCGCGCGCGCCTGCGCACGGCGAGGACCAGGGCGTGCCCGACCGCCGCCGTGCCGAGGACGCCGAGGAACGCACCGAGGGCGAGCGGGAGCGTCCGCACCCGGTCGAGCTCGTCGGTCGCCGCGGAGGCGTCGAAGTCCTCGGTGGCCGGGGTTCCGACCGCGCCGGCGAAGACCGCCGTGCGCGGGTCGGCCTCCAGGTAGGCGTCGATCCGGTCCGCGAGCCCCGCGTCGTCCGCGGCGGGTGTCACCGACGCGAAGAGCATGTCGAACGTGAACGCGTCGAAGAGCCGGCCGAACCCGCGCGTGGTGAGCCAGCCGCCTTCGTTGTACTCGTTGCCGGCCCCGGTCGGGACGAACGCCGTGCCGACGACCCGCAGCGACCTCTCGCCGCGGTCCCCGACGACGCGGACCGTCTCGCCGAGCCCGACGTCGAGCGCGTCCTGCGTCCCGGGCGTCAGCGTCACCTCGCCGGGCGACTCCGGCATCCGGCCGCTCAGGACGGTCGCGGGGACGGGTCCTCCACCCCCGGGTGCGGGCCCCCACAGGGCGAACGAGCCGCTGCCGCCGGCCCGGGTGACGACGCCGGCCCACATCCGGTGGAGCGAGGTGACGTCGTCGCGGGCGGCCAGCCGGGCGACGAGCCGATCGACCGGGCCCACGTCCGTGCCCTCACCGCCGACGAACCCGACCAGCTGGTAGGACTGGCCGAAGCGCTCCGGGTGGGCGGTCGCGTCCGCGACTCCGGCCGCGACGCAACCGACCGCGACGGTTCCCAGCACGCCGACCGCCGCCGCGATGTAGGTCGGCCACACCGGGAGCGCGTTGCGTCCGCGGCCTCGCTCGAAGGCGAACCGGGCGCCGACGACGACCGGAACCGGCAGGCCCAGCCGGGCCTCGGCGGAGTGGAGGAGCGAGGGCCTCGTCAGCGGTCGGTCCGGTCGCCCGGCGAGGACCGCGGCGCCGTACGCGACGCCGGCCACCGCCAGCACGCACAGCACGAAGCCCGGCACCAGCACGAGGACGTCGACGTCGGTCCCGGGCGCGGGCTCGAGGTCCGCGGCGCGGCCGATGGGGAACCATCCCGAGGCCACGACGGCGAGGAGGACCGCCAGCGCTGCCCCCACGAGGCCCGCGAGCGCGGGCAGGCTCGCGGCTGCCAGCCGGGTCTGACCGGCCGTCATGCCGAGTGCCCGCCCCACCTCGAGCTCCCGCGCCGTCACCGTGGCCGAGCGCGCGATCGCCTGGCCGACGAGGACCGCGGCCGCGAGCAGCACGGCTGCCCCGAAGCCGGCGAGCCACGCCGCCTCGAACCGGAGCCCTTCGTCCGCGCGCTGGTACGCCACGCCGAGGTCGGTCACCTCGACGTCAGCACGCCCGCTGATCGCCGCGATGTCCTCCCGCAGCCGGGGAAGGTCGGAGGCACCGCCTCGCAGCCGCACGAGCGCGGCGACGGGGGCGTAGCCCCGGGTGCCGGTGAGGTCGGCGAGGTGCGCCCGCGCCAGCCCTGGGGAGAAGCTGATCCGGCCCTCGTCGTCGGGCAGGTCCAGGGCCGGCGTGCGGACGACGCCGACGACGGTCACGGGAACGACGGCTCCGTCCAGCCGGCCGACCGGCAGCTCCTGGTTGAACGCCCGGTCGACCTGCTCGGAGGTGCTGAGGTGCAGCCGGACCTCGTCGCCCACCCCGAGGCCGTAGCGGTCGCGGAACCGCTCGGTCACGACCGCCTCGTCCGTGGCCGACGGCCGGTAGCCGCGCCCCTCGAGCACGACGGGGCGCTCCAGGTCGGTCATCATCGCGTCGTCCAGGCGAGGGTTGTCCATGGTCCGCCAGGAGACGCCGCGGATCGCCGGCGTGAACGCGAGGACGAACCGGCTCAGCGCCTCGACGTACGGGAGCCGGGCGATCGCGTCGTAGTCGACCGTCCCGAAGTTGGGCTGCACCACCGCGGTCGCCGGCCGGGTCCGGTCGAGCAGCCGGTCGAGGGAGCTGTCCCCCCGGCGTGCGCCGGCGACCGTCGTCATCACCGTCCCTGCGGACAGGCCGACGAGCAGCACCAGGACCACCAGGGTCCGCCACCGGCGGCGGACGTCGATGGCGGCCCAGGCCCGCACCGCGCCCATCACTCGGCCCTCAGGATCGCTGCGGCCCGGGTGCGGGCGGCACGACGCGCCGGGAGGACGGCCAGCAGGACCCCGGTCACGAGCGCCGCGGGGACGACGAGCAGGATCGCGACCAGCGGGGTCGGGGCGGCGTACTGCAGCGGCGTGTACGCCGCCACGGGCCGCCACAGGGTGCGGCCGGCGGCGATGCCCAGCGGGATCCCGGCCACGAGGCCGACGAGCATGATCACCGTCGCGTGGGTGGTGACCACACCGCGTGTCTGCCGGGGCGTCAGCCCGAGCGCGCGGAGCACGGCGATCTCGCTCGAGCGGCGACGGACCGCCATCGCCAGCGCGTGACCCAGCGCGCCCACGGAGAGCAGGACCAGGAACGCCCCCAGCGCACGGGGCAGCGCGCGGACCTGCTCGAGCGAGCTGCGCCGGTCGGCGAGGTCGACCGGTTCCACCGTGAGCCCGGAACGGACGAGGCCCGGCATGGCCGCGGCGACGTCCTCCCGGAGGCGGGCCACCGCAGTGGCGGGGCCTGCCGAGTCGTCGGTGGAGATCAGCAGCACCCGGAAGATGAACGTGTCGAACAGACGGTCCCATCCTCCGGTCGTCACCCACCCGCCGTCGTGGTAGCTGTTGGTGCCGCCGGCCTCGGGAGTGAGGGCCTCGCCGACCACGCGGAGCGAGACCGACCCGCCGTCGCCGGTCAGGTCCACCGGGTCACCGACCTCGACGCCCAGCTCCTCCAGGCTGTCGGGGGCGAGCGCGACCTCCCCCGGCGACACGGGCATCCGGCCGTGGAGCACCACGGCCCGGTAGTCGCCGTCGTCGGTGAAGAGCTGGACCGACGCCGTGCCTCCCGGGTTGCTGGCGATCGCCGACGTCGTGCTGGCCACGCCGGTCACGTGCTCGAGGTCCTCGATCGTCGCCTTGACCCGGTCCTCCGGGTCGTAGTCGTAGTTCTGGAAGCCGACGTAGCTCACCGCCGTCGCGGTCTGGCCGAACCGCTCGGGGTTGTCGATCGCGTCGGTGATCGCGCCGTCGAAGACCAGCACACCGGTGGTGCCCAGGACGCCGACGACCGCGCCGACGAGCGCCGGGCGGACCGGCACCGCTGAGCGCCCCCGCCCCGCCTCGAGCGCGAAGCGGGTGCCGATCGCGAGCGGGACCGGCAGACCGGAGCCGGCGACCGCCGCCGCGGTCCGGGACCGGCGGGCGGGCCGGTCCGCCGTGGCGGAACGCACGGCGCGGGCCGCCGCTGCCGTGGTCAGCAGGGCGGCCACGAGCAGCAGCAGCACCGAACCCCCGACCAGCACGGGCACGTCCACGTCGACCCCCGGGTCCGGCTCGACGAGGGCGGCGGACCCGATCGGGAACCAGCGGGAGGCGACGACGCTCGCGGCGACGGCGAGCACCAGCCCGCTCCCCGCGGCGAGCACCGGTCCGACGGACCCCGCGAGCGCCAGGCGGCCCGGCGTCGCGCCGAGCGCCATCGCGGTCGGCAGGTCGGAGGCGCCGTAGGCCACGTGCCGCCCGATCGCCTGCCCGACCAGGAACAGCGCCGCGAGCAGGGCCGCCCCCGCGAAGCCCGCGAGACAGGCCGACTCGAAGTCGATCCGGTGGCGGCCGACCCGGTCCCTGGCCTGGATGTCCCAGACGTCGATGTCCGACCGGCCGGTGAGGTCCTGGAGGTCCTGCCGGAGCTGCGGGATGTCGGCGGCTCCGTGCGCCAACCGGACCTGGGCGTTGGTGTAGGAGTCGAACTCGGGGTGGTGGGGGTCGCCCGGCCCGAGGATGTTCCTCGGGTACGTCGCCGCGACCGCCGGCGACACGACGAGGAGCCCGTGCCGGCCCGGCAGGTCGTAGTTCCACGCCGAGCGGATGACCCCGACGATCCGCACGTCGAGCCGGGGCCCGTGCAGCTGGTCGGCCGGGACGTTGTCGTCGTTGACCTCCCGCGGGGCCGGCAGCGCGAGGGTGAGGTGGTCGCCCACCTGGTCGCCGTACCGGCTGAGGAAGCCGGGGGTGACGACGACCTCGTCGACGGCGTCCGGGTCGAGCATCCGGCCGTGGAGGACCACCGGCCGCTCGACGGTGAAGAGGTCGTCCGCACCCACCGGCGGATAGGCGACCACGTCCGGCGAGTAGTCGCCGACGACGGCGAGGGGATCGGTGATCGCGAGCTCGGCGACCGCGGTGACGTAGGGCAGCCGACGGACGGCGTCCCAGTCGAAGTCGGGGCTGTTCGGGAGCACGAACGCATCGGCTGCGAGGGTCGCGGACTCGATCCGGTCCGGGGCGGTCACCCCTCGGTGCGCGCCGGCGGCCGCGGTGAGCACGACGGCCCCGGACCCGGCGGTGAGCAGCACGAGCACCACGAGCGAGCGCCACCGTCGTCGGACGTCCCAGCGCAGCCAGGTCCGGATCATCGCCATCACTCCGCCCTCAGCAGGTCGGCGACCGGAAGTCGTGCGGCCCGCACGGCGGGGACGACCGCGAGCACGACGGCCACGGCGACGGCAGCGGGTCCCACCAGCCAGAGCACGCCGAGCGACGGCGGCACGAGCTCGAGCGGGACGCCGTCGGCGATCGCGCGCCAGAGCGTGCGACCGAGCGCCGCACCCACCGGGAGGCCCACGAGCAGCCCGGTGCCGGCCAGGACCGCGCCCTGCGCGACGACGGTGAGGCTCACCCCCGCCCGGGTCATGCCCAGCGCACGCAGGTTCGCGAGGTCCCCGGCCCGCCGGCGGATCGCGGCCGCGCCCGCATGGGCGAGCGCCGCGACCGCCAGCAGGACCACGAGGCCTCCGAGCGCGGTGGGGAACCACCGCACCTGGCGCAGCGGTTCGGTCGTCAGTCCTGTCGTTCCCATCTCGTCGAACGCGGCGGTCCGAGCCCAGCCCGCGCCGAGGGTCGCCGCGGCGTCCTCGGTGAGGCGCCGGTCGAGCGCGGGACCGGAGCCGGCCGACGAGTCGGTGGAGACGAGCACCCAGTGCGCGTCGAACCCCGAGAAGAGCCGGTCGTAGCCGGCGTCGGTCACCCAGCCGCCCTGGTCGTAGCGGCTGTTGTCGGTCGCGGGCGTCAACACCCGTCCCACGATCCGCAAGGTGCTCGACCCGCGGTCCCCCTCGAGCGTGACCGGGTCGCCGACGTCCGCGTCGAGCGAGCGCAGGGCCGCGGGGGCGAGCGCGACCTCGTTCGCCGCTTCGGGCATGCGGCCCGCGAGCACGACCGTCGGAAGCGGCTTGTCGCCGCTCGTGTAGCTGAACAGGGCGACGCCGACGCGGTCGTTGTCCGCACCTGCTGACTTCTGCCGCGGGAGCGCGAGTCCGTCGACGTAGTCGATCGGGGCGACCGCCGCCTCGACCTGGTCGGGATCGAGGAAGTCGGTGCTGCCGAACCCGACGAAGGAGACCGCCTGGAACGTCTGCCCGTACCGCTCGGGATGGCCGAGCGCGTCCTGCACCCCATCGTCGATCACCAGCGCGGCGCTGGTCCCGGCCACCGCGAGTGCGACCGCGGCCACCGTCTGCGTGACAGGCAAGGACCGGCGTGCGCGGCCGGGCTCGAGCGCGAGGCGCGCCCCGACCTGGAGCGGTACGGGCAGACCGGTCCGCGAGGCCCACGCGGCGACGCGCGAGCGGCGCGCCGACAGGGTCCGTTCGCGCGTCCCGGTCGACCGGACCACGGTCGCGGCAGCGACCAGCGCGATGAGCGCCACCGCGACGAGGATGCCGGGCGCGAGGATCGCGACATCGACCGCCACTCCCGGGCTCGGTTCGACGGCGCGGGCGACTCCGATCGGCGTCCACCGCGAGGCGACCACCGCGCCGCCGGCTCCGATCGCAGCCCCCAGGGCACCCGCGACCACCGGGCCGGACGCGGCGGCGATCACCAGCTGGGACCGCGTGAATCCCAACGCCTGGCCGGTCCGGAGGTGGTCGGCCGCGCCGACCACGTGGCGTGCCACCGCCTGGCCCACCAGCACCACGGACGCCAGCAGCGCGGCCGCGCCGAAGATCGCCAGGCCCCACGACTGGACGACGATGTCGTGCTGGTGGACCTGCGCGTCCTCGTCCAGGTTGACCAGGTTGAACGAGTAGCCCGGGTACAGCTGGACCAGGTCCGAACGCAGCTCAGGGATGTCGGCAGCCCCGTGCTCGAGCCGGACGAGAGCACCGACGGACGCCCACTGGCACGCGCAGCGCGGATTCGTCAGCGCGGTGTCCCAGTTCGCGCGGTAGGTCGCCGCCAGCCCCGGCGACGGGATGAATCGTCCGGCCGCGCCGGGCCAGTCGACGAACCCGGGCGCCAGCACGATGCCGACGATGCGCACGGTCACCACCGGTCCGCGCGGCACGTCCTCGGTCCCGGTCGCCTGCTGGCGGGGCGTGGGCAGGCGGACCGTGGCGGTGTCGCCGACTCCCCGGTTCATGTCCTCCGCCCACTGCGGCGTCACGACTGCCTCGTCCGGGGACTCCGGGTCGAAGAGCCGCCCGTCGAGGACCACTGGTCGAGCGACGTCGGTGAACAAGGTCGCATCGACCGGGGAGTTCTGCTCGGTGCTTCCGTGGTGGCCGTCCTCGAGCAGCCCGATCCCCCCGCCCGCGACCGGGGCCACCGCCTCGACGTACGGCAACGTCCTGACCTTCGTGAGGTCGACCCGCGCGTCGAAATTGGGGATCTGGACGGTCGCGGGGAGTGACCTCTCTTCGAGCCGGCCGAGCGCCGTCACCCCGCGGTGGACCGCGGTTGCCGCCGAGAGCACGGCGCCGGCGGAGACGGCGACGAGCAGCAGGAGCACGGCCAGCGAGCCCCAGCGGCGTACGTCGACCCGCGCCCACGCGCGCACCGCGCCCATCACTCGGCCCTCAGCACGGCGGCGAGGGGGATCCGGGACGCCCGCCGGGCCGGTAGCGCGGCCAGCAGCGCTGTGAGACCCAGCGAGACGAGCGCCACCCACAGGGCCGCGGACCACGATGCCGGCGCGACGAACTGCAGCGGAACGGTGTCGGCGACGGTGCGCCAGAGCGACCGGCCGAGGACCAGGCCGAGCGGCACGCCGTAGAGCAGCCCGAGCGCGACGAAGGTGAGGGCCTGGACGGCGACCGTCGCGGCCGCCTGGCCACCGGTCATGCCCAACGCGCGGACGACCGCGAGGTCCCCCTCGCGCCGGCGCACGGCGAGCACGAGCGCGTTGGCCACCACCCCCACGCCGAGGACCGCGAGGAACACGGCCAGGGCCGCGGGGAACCTTCTCACGCCGTGCAGGTTGTCGACCACGTCGACGGGCGCGGGCGGTGCGAATTGCTGGCCCGTGTCGGAACTGAGGCGCTCGAGGAGCCGCTCGGTGCCGAGGGTGTCGCTGTGCACCAGCAGGGTGTGGAAGTGGAAGTCGTCGAAGAGCGCGGGGTAGGAGTCGTGGGCCACCCAGGCACCGTCGGTGTAGCCGTTGTGCGCCCCCGGGGGGAGGAAGCCCGTGCCCACCACCGTGAAGGTCCGCGTCGCCGCCGACCCGGTGAGCGTGACCGGATCGCCGACCCCGGCGCCGAGCGCGTCCGCGGTCCGGACACCGAGCATCACCTCGTCCGTGCCCGTCGGCGCCCGGCCGTGGGTGACCACCGGCCCCATGGCCTTGGGCCCCGCGCCCCCGCTGTAGACGACGAGCGAGGCGCGGTCGTCGTCGGCGGTGGCGTTGCCCTGCCGGGCGTCGAGGACACCCGAGACGTAGTCGAGGCGGCGGACGTCCCGGACCACGGCGTCCGTGTCGACGTAGTCCCGGCCGCCGTAGCCCAGGAACAGCTCGGCCTGCTGGATCTCCCCGAACCGCTCCGGGTGCGAGATCGCGTCGTCGATGCCGTGGGAGAAGACGAGCGCGGCGACGGCTCCGGAGACCGCGGCGACGGCACCGATCTGCGCCGGCCGCACGGGGACCCCGTTCCGGCCGCGCTGCGGCTCCAGGGCGAGGCGGGCACCGAGCACCACCGGGACCGGCGCGGACGCCCCGACCAGCCAGGAGGCCACCCTCGACACCCGAGCGGGCGCCTCGCTCCGCGACCTGGTGGCCGTTCGGTAGGACGTCACCAGGGTGACGGCCGCGCAGAACGCGGCGGTCCCGACGAGCGCGAGGGGGAGGACGAGCCAGTCGACGTCACGCCCGGGAGCGGGCTCGTAGTCGCGGGCCGAGCCGAGGGGGAACCACCCCGAGGCGACCCAGGCCCCGATGACACCGAGCACGGCTCCGAGCGCACCAGCGACCGCCGACGGGCCGGCGGCCGCGACCGCGACCTGGACCGGAGACATCCCGACCCCGCGGGCCGGGTCCAGGCGGCCCGCGGCGGCCGTGGCGGTGCGGGCGAGAACGCCGCCGACGAGGAAGACTCCGGCGACCAGCGCCGTGAGGCCGAAGGCAGCCAGGGTCCGCGACTCGAACCGCATGCTGTCGCGTGCCGGGCGGTAGTACTTCGTCTCCAGGTCCCACGTGTCGACGTCGGTGCGACCCGTGAGCCGGCGGGCGTCCTGGGTGAGAGCCGCGAGGTCGGAGCGGTCGCGCAGCCGGAAGATCGAGGCCGGCGTCATCTCCGCGAGGCTCCGGCCACCGAGGAGGTTGGGGGCGTAGGTCCTCAGGGTGGCCGGGGAGAGGGCGGCTTTGCCGTCCGGCGCCGACTTCTCGGGAGTGAGCCAGAGGCTCCGGACGACGCCGACGACGTGCCAGGCGACCACCGGGCCCGCGGGCTTCCGGACCGGTTCGAAGACCCGGACCGCGTGCCGGGCCTGCGCGGGCGTGGGCAGCCGGACCCGGACGTCGTCGCCCACCGCGACGTCGTTGGCCGCCGCGAACTCCGGGGTCACGACGAGCTCGTCCGGGGTCGCGGGGTCGTAGGGACGCCCGGCGAGCACCACCGGCCGGTCGATCGTGCGGAACCAGTGGTCGTCGGCGGGTGTGGTGAGCCAGTCGTCCGAGGACAGCCGCAGGTCGACCGGTTCGGCGCCGGCGACCACCCCGAGCCCGGCACGTGCCTCGACGTAGGGCAGGTCGTCGAACTCCGCCCACGGATAGGTGATGCCCGGGTTGACCGGGATCAGGGCGTTGACGCCTCCCGTGTCCTCGACCAGCCGGTCCAGGGCCGTCGCTCCCCTGGCCGCTCCCGCGAGGGCAGTCGCCACCGTCCCGGACGCGACGGCCACGAGCAACGCGAGGGCGACCGACGCCGCCCAGCGCCGCCGCAGGTCCTGCCGCGCCCACAGCAGCACGGCGCCCATCACTCGGCCCTCAGCACGGCGGCGACCCGGGCACGGCCCGCGCGACGGGCGGGCAGCGCCGCGAGCGCGTTGACGACGACCAGCGCCGCGGGCACGACGAGCAGCAGGACCAGCAGGGGCGTGGGCGGCAGGTACTCGACGGGGGTGAAGCCGGCGATCCAGCGCCACGCCACCCGGCCGAGCGCCACCCCGACGGGGATGCCGAACGCCAGTCCCACGAGAGCGAGCACGCACGCCTGGACGACGACGACGAACCGGCTCTGGCCGGGCGTGAGCCCGAGGGCGCGCAGCACGGCGAGGTCCACGGCGCGCCGGCGCACGGCGGTCGCGAGGGCGTGCCCGATGGCGCCCACGGCGAGCAGGACGAGGAACGCGGCGAGCGCGACCGGGAGCCGCCGTACCTCCTCGAGCACCTGAACCGTGCCGTTCTTGCGCACGTCGAAGTCGGCCAGCTCGGTGATCGCCTGGGTGCCCTTCGGAAGGTCGGGATCGGCGGCGACCAGGTCGGCGTTCACCCGGCGCAGGCCCTCGGCGTCCCGGGAGCCCGGGGCGAGGGCGACGTGCAGGACGTGGAACTTGAAATCGGTGAACAGCGTGTCGAAGCCGTCCGCGGTGATCCAGCCGCCCTCGTCGTAGCCGTTGTGCGGACCGGTCGGCACGAAGACCTCACCCACCACGTGCAGCGTCCGGTCCTCCTCGCCCGACGACAGCGAGACCGTGTCCCCGACACCGAGACCGGTCGACTCGAGCGTGCCGGTGGCGAGGGCCACCTCCCCCGGGGTCTCCGGCATCCGTCCGTCCAGGACCGTCGGTGCGATCGGCTTCAAGCCGGGCGTCCAGCTCCAGAGCTGGATCGACCCGGCGCCGCGAGGGAGGTCGGCCACCTGGCCGCGGGAGTCGTTCACCCCGGTCACCTCGGGGAGGCCCTCGAGCGCGTCGACCAGGTCGCGGGACGGGAGGAAGTCCTGGCCGCCGTACCCGATGAAGCCCATGGCCTGGTAGGTCTGGCCGAACCGCTCCGGGTGGTCGGCCGCGTCGTCGATGCCGTGGGAGAGCACCGCGACCGCGACGACGCCGAGCACGCCGACGACCGCGCCGAGCAGCGCGGGTCGCACCGGCACCGCCGACCGGCCGCCGCCGCGCTCCAGCGCGAACCGGACACCGACGACGACCGGGACGGGCGCGTCGGCGTTCGCCGCCGCGCGTGCCGCGCTCGACACGCGCGGGGTGCCGGCGGACCGCCGCCGCGACGCGGCGAGCGAGCTGAGCACCGCCCCGACCACGACGAGCAGCACGATCAGCGCCGCCCCGGCCGGCAGGACCACCCAGTCGAACCGCGTCCCGGGCTCTGGCTCCGCCTGGCGGGCCGCGCCGATCGGGAAGAACCGCGACGCCACGGCCGCCCCGGTCACGGCCACGGCCACGCCGAGCACACCGGCGACGACCGGGTTGACCGTGGCCGCGGCGAGGACCTGGCGGGGCGACATCCCCAGGGCACGGGCGGTATCGAGCTCGGTGGTGGAGGCGGCGGCGTACCGGGCGATCGCCTGGCCGACGAGCACGACCGCGGCGACCAGGGCGGCGAGGCCGAAGGCCGCCAGGAAGCCGGCCTCGTGGCGGTTCGTCGCCTGGAGGTGGTCGTAGGCCGCGACGTAGTCCCAGACGTCGATGGACTTGCCGGTGATCCGCTCCAGGTCCGCGCGGAGGCGCGGGATGTCGGCGGCGCCGTGCTCGAGGCGGAAGCCGGCGTTCTCCCAGCCGCCGTGGCCCTTGGCGCCGAGGAAGTTGGCGCGGTAGTGCTCGAAGATGGCCGGTGACAGGACCAGGCTGGCGGTGCCCGGCCCGTCCTGGATCCCCCAGGGGTTGAGCACCCGGCCGACGATCCGCACCGGGACCTCGGGCCCGCGGTAGTCGGCCACGCTCATCTCGTCCGTCGAGCCGGCGTCGGCCTGCTGCGGCGTGGGGAGCCGCACGTGCACCGTGTCCCCGACGCCGTACCCTGTCGCACCCTCGAAGTCGCCGACGACCACCGCCTCGCCGGGGTCGTCCACGTCGAGCATCCGGCCGTCCAGCACCACGGGGCGCTCGACCTGACGGAGCCAGGTGTCGTCGTCCCGCACGAAGTCGACGCCCACCGGGCTCGCCCCCTCCGCCGCGAGCTCCTCCACCTTCGGGTCGGCACCCAGCACGAAGTGGGTGCTGGTCACGACGTACGGAAGGGCGTCGACCTCCGACCAGTCGAAGCCCGGCAGGTTGGGCACGGCCAGCGCGTCGACCGGCAGGGTCCGGTCGCGGAGCCGCTGGAGTGCCGAGTCGCCACGGTGGGCGCCGGCGAAGGCGGTCAGCACGACACCGCCTGCGAATGCGACGAGCAGGGTGAGCACGAGCAGCGACCGCCACCGGCGCGCCAGGTCCAGGCGCAGCCAGATCAGGGCCGCGGACACGTCGTGCCTCAGGCGGTCGCGGCGGCGTCGGCCACCTGGCCGTCACGCATCTGCACCTGGCGGTCGGCGCCCGCCGCCACGTCCGGGCTGTGCGTCACCATGATGATCGTCTGCCCGTCGTTGTGCAGCCGCCGGAAGAGCTCGAGCACCTCCTGGCCGCCCTCGGTGTCGAGCGCGCCGGTGGGCTCGTCGGCCAGCAGCACCGTGGGCCGGTTGACCAGGGCCCGGGCGATCGCGAGCCGCTGCCGCTGACCGCCGGACAGGACCGCGGGCACCTGCTCGCGCCGGTCGGACAGGCCGAGGAGGTCGAGCAGCTCGTGGGCACGGGCGACGGCGGCCTTGCGCTTCATGCCGCCCAGCACGGCCGGCAGCACGATGTTCTCGGTGGCGCTGACGCCGTCGAAGAGGTTGAAGAACTGGAAGACGATCCCGATGTGGTGGCGCCGGAACTTCGCCAGCCAGGCCTCGCTCTGCCCGTCGATCCGCTGCCCGTCGACCTCGATCGTGCCCTCGTCGAGCCGGTCCAGGCCGGCGATCGCGTTGAGGAGGGTGGACTTGCCGCACCCCGAGGGGCCGGTGATCGCGACGAACTCGCCCGGGGCGATGTCGAGGTCGAGCCCGCGCAACGCCCGGACCGGCGCCAGGTCGGCGGTGAACGTACGTCGCGCACCACGCACGCTGACCGCGCTGTCGGTGTGCTCGGGATGCTCGGGGCCGCCGGGGCGAGGGAGGGTCTCGGCCGACGGGTCGCGCACGGTCTCGGTCATGGTGTGGGCCTTCCGGTGACGGGTCCTCGGGGGTGCTCGGGAACAGGGTCCGTTTCTGGATAACGCGCGAAGGCGCGGATCGTGCTGACCCGGCCCTTCACCTCGCAGGCTCCCAGGTCCGACCACCCGTCGTCGGCGTTTCCGGCGGCTTCGAGGGTCGGCGCGGAGGCGACGGTGGTGCCGGCCGGACGGGCGAGGTCCTGGAGCCGCTGGGCGAGGTTCACGGTGTCGCCGACGAGCGTGTACTCCAGGCGCTCGTCGCTGCCCAGCATCGCGGCCGCCACCTCGCCGGTGGACACCCCGATGCCGAGGCCGAACGGCAGCAGGCCCTCGGCCCCCCACGCGCGGTCGAGGGCCCGCTGCCGCTCGTGCATGTCCGCGGCCGCCAGCAGCGCCTCCTGGGCGTGGTCGGGGCGCGGGTCGGGGGCGCCGAAGACCGCCATCACGGCGTCGCCGACGTACTGCATGACCGTGCCGCCCCGGCCGAGGATCGCCGCGTTCATCTCGCGCCGGTGCTCGTTGAGCTGGCGCGCCAGCAGCGTGGGGTCCGCGGACTCGGCGATCGTCGAGTAGCCGCGCACGTCGGACATCAGGACGGTGACGGTCAGCTTCTCGGTGCGCTCCACGGCGCCCTTGTCGGTGCGCAGCTTCTCGGCGATGCCACCGGGGAGCAGGCGCGAGAGGGTCTGGCCCTGCTCCTCGCGGTCGAGGATGGCCGAGTGCAGCATCCGGAGCCGGCGCAGCGCGTCGACCTGCCCCGCCGAGGCGCCGGTCGCCAGCGCGAGGAACAGCGCCTCGATGGCGTCGTTGACCGCCTCCGGCGTGGAGCCCGTCTGCGCGGCGATCGCCTTGACCGGGCGACCCTCGGCCACGTGCTGGAGGAGCGCCTCCTGCTCGGGGCTGAGCCCGCCCTCGGGGCGCGCCGGGGAGACCATCGCCGCGACGATCTCCGGGTCGAGCATGGAGCCGCCGGTGGCGACCTCGCGGATCGCGCGGGACAGCCGGTCACCGTCCGCGACCCGGTCCTTGAGCAGGTAGGCGTAGCCCGCGGCTCCGTCGCTCAGCAGCTCGATCGCGTACTCGGGGCTGTCGAACTGGCTCAGCACCACCACCGCGGTGCCGGGGAGCCGCCGCCGGATGTAGCGCGCCGCCTCGATGCCCTCGTTCTGGAACTTCGGCGGCATCCGGATGTCGGTGACCACGACCTGGGGCGCCAGCTCGACCGCGGTCTCGACCAGCTCGTCGTAGTCGCCGGCGACCCCGGTGACGGTGATCGCGCGGTCGCGGGCCAGCAGCGCGCGGACCCCCTCGCGGACGATCAGGTTGTCGTCGGCGAGGACGACCGTGATCGCGTCCGGAGCGGTGACGTCGGTGGGCACCGTCCAATTGGCCCGCAGACCGGGCCCGGCGGCAACGGTGCCAGGACCAATCGTGCGAGGGGGGTTAGCCACACCCCGGGTTGACGTGCTGCCGCGCTGCCGGTGGCCGCCCTCCGTGCCTAGCGTCGGTGGCATGTCCAGCACCCAGTCCAGCACCACCGGAACCACCCGGGTCGCGGCCCACGCGACCTCGGTCTCCTGGATCCCCTCCGAGGCGGTCAAGGGGATGATGAAGGGCGCCTTCGCCACCGGCGTGAGCCACTACGACGCCCCGCCACCGCCGCACATCGACGACCTCGCCGCGATGCGGGACGGCGACGCCTTCCGGTTCGCGAACCGGATCGCGGGCTGGGCCGAGTTCGACGGCGACCGCGTCGTCGGCTACGCCCAGGAGGGTGGCGTCGTGATGGGCTCGACGACCGTCAAGGTCGCCGGCGCCGGCGTCACGTTCGCGGCCGTCACCATGCCCGACCTGCGCCCCGACCCGGAGGTCGGCGACGGCTGGGTCCGGTTCACCCAGACCTCCGGCGGCCGTACGGCGCTCCCGCTCCCCCGCCGGGTGTCCAAGCCCCCCTTCGTCCGCCTCCAGTCGCCGCTGGTGTGGTCGACCCTGCGGCTGACCCTGCACGCCGACGGGCGCTCCGAGGTGGAGCTGGCGGGCGCGAGCCCGTTCCCGCGGCACTGGGTCTACGACGGCAACGACGACATCGCGCTCAAGGCCGGCGTCGCCGACTGGGCCGGCTGGCTCGGCCAGCCGTCGTGGCAGGCGACGCCCTGGGGCGACCAGGACTCCCCGGTCGTGGTGGCCGAGGCAGAGTCGGCGCTCGAGCGGCAGCTGTCCGGCATCCTCATGCACGGGGCGGCGAAGCCGAAGGTCCGCGAGGTCAAGGTCGGCGACACGCTGCTCGACGAGGGCGAGTGGAGCAAGGAGCTCTTCCTCGTCCTCGACGGGGTCCTCCAGGTCTCCGTCGGCGGCGACGCCCTCGGCGTGCTCGGTCCCGGCGCGGTGGTCGGCGAGCGGGCCGTGCTGGAGAACCGGCCGCGCACGGCCACGCTCAAGGCGCTCACCCCCGTCCGGGTCGCCGCCGCGCCCGCCGACGCCATCGACAAGGACGCCCTGGCGCAGCTGTCGAAGGGGCACCGGCGCGAGGAGCAGTGATCCTCGACCTGCTCGGCGTCCGCGGCTCCACCGCCGCCCCGGGCGCCGGGTTCGTCCGGTACGGCGGGCACACGAGCTGCGTGGCGGTCTCCGAGCCCGGCGCCCCTCCGACGCTCGTGCTCGACGCGGGCACCGGGCTCCGCGACCTCGGGACGCTGCTCGACGGGCGTCCGTTCCGCGGCGACGTCGTACTCACCCACCTGCACTGGGACCACGTCCAGGGGCTGCCCTTCAGCGGGGCGGTCGACCACCCGGAGTCACGGGTGCGCCTGCACGTGCCGGTGCCCGACGCCGGCACCGATCCCCTGCGGCTGCTGCGGCGGGCGATGTCCCCGCCGCACTTCCCCATCGGGCCCGACGAGCTGCTCGGCGACTGGCAGCTCGTGCCGCTGGTGCCCGGGCCGGTGCGCCTCGCCGACGAGCGGTTCGCCGTGGAGGCCCGCCGGGTCCGGCACAAGGGCGGGCCGGCGTACGGCCTGCGGGTCACCGGTCCCGCCGGAGGGACGGCGGCCTACCTGCCCGACCACCTGCTGCTCGACGGCGGCACCGACGGGGCCGAGGTCGCCGCCGACGCCGACCTCCTGCTCCACGACGGCCAGTTCGTGGCGGCCGAGGAACAGCTCGCCACGGCCTACGGCCACAGCACCGTCCCCGCGGCGCTGGAGTACGCCGACCACTGCCGGGTGGGCCGGGTGGTCCTCACCCACCACCACCCGGACCGGACCGACGACGCCCTCGACGCGCTCGCGACGGCCTTCCCGACGACGCCCGGAGGACGCGCGGTGTGCTTCGCCGCGCAGGGCGGGCGGTGGGTCGTGGAGCCGCCGTCTTGACCCGCACGACGCGCGTGCGGCACCCGTCACAAGTGGTGCAACTCCGAGTTGCACATCGCGTACAGTACCGTCATGGCGACACGACCACCCCACGGCGACCGGGCTGCCGAGACCGCCCAGGTCGGCAGGGTCGACGGTAGGCGCAAGGCCGCGGCGGCGCGCCGTCGGGCCCGCGAGGCAGAGATCATCGCCGCGACCCGTGAGCTGTTCGACTCCCGCGGCGTCCGCGACGTGCAGATCGAGGAGATCGCCTCGGCGGTCGGCATCAACCGCGCGATCGTCTACCGGCACTTCACCGGCAAGGAGGAGCTCTTCGCGCTCACCCTGGTCGGCTACCTCGACGAGCTGCGCGAGACCCTCCAGGCCGCGGCCGAGGCGCACGCCTCCCCCACCGACAAGCTGGCCGCGGTGGTCGGGGCGTTCGTCGACTACGGCGTGGCGCATCCGGCGTTCGTCGACTGCGCCCAGGCCCTGATGGTCCGCCCGGGAGACGAGCTGCTCGACGAGATCTCCGAGGGCGCGCTGTTCCGGCTCGGCCGCGGCATCACGTCCTGCCTGGCGATCCTGTCCGACACCCTGGCCGCCGGCGTCGACGACGGCGAGTTCGAGCTGGCCGACGACCCGGTCCTCCTCGCCAACACGCTCTACGCGAGCGGTCTCGGCGCGCTCCAGCTCGCCCGGCTCGGCATCCTGGTGCACGAGGTCGCCCCCGGCGTGCCGACCGTCGGCCAGGTCACCGCCGCGCAGGTCCGGAAGTACCTGGTCACCTCGGCGCTGGCGCTGGTCACGCCGGCGACGCGCAGCGCCTGACCCCCCACCGCCTCACGACGCACAGCGGCCCGCCCGGATCTCCGGGCGGGCCGCTGTTTCGTGCAGCTGTCCAGCAGCTCAGCTCATCAGGCCTCGAGGATCGCCACGACGCCCTGGCCGCCTGCGGCGCAGACCGAGATCAGCGCCCGGCCGCCACCGTTGGCCTTCAGCAGCTTGGCGGCGTTGGCGACGATCCGGCCGCCGGTCGCGGCGAACGGGTGACCCGCGGCCAGCGAGGAGCCCTTGACGTTGAGCTTGCTGCGGTCGATCGAGCCCAGCGGGGCGTCGAGGCCGAGGCGCTCCTTGCAGAACACCGGGCTCTCCCACGCGGCGAGCGTCGAGAGCACCTGGGACGCGAACGCCTCGTGGATCTCGTAGAAGTCGAAGTCCTGCAGCGAGAGGCCGTGGCGGGCGAGCATCCGCGGCACGGCGTACGCCGGGGCCATCAGCAGCCCCTCCTTGCCGTTCACGAAGTCGACCGCAGCGACCTCGGAGTCGACGAAGTAGGCCAGCGGCTCGAGGCCGTGCTCCTGGGCCCACTCCTCCGAGGCGAGGAGGACGGCCGAGGCGCCGTCGGTCAGCGGGGTCGAGTTCGCGGCGGTCATCGTGGCCGCCTCGCCCTTGCCGAAGACCGGCTTGAGCTTGGCCAGCTTCTCCAGCGAGGAGTCGCCGCGCAGGTTGTTGTCGCGCTCGAGGCCGCGGAACGGCGTCACCAGGTCGTCCTGCCAGCCCTCGTCGTAGGCCTTCGCCATGTTGTGGTGCGAGGTCACCGCGAGCTCGTCCTGGGCCTCGCGGGTGATCTGCCACTCCAGCGCGGTCAGCGCCTGGTGGTCACCCATCGACAGCCGGGTGCGGGGCTCGCCGTTCGACGGGACGGCGAGGCCGATGTCGCCGGGGCGGATCGAGGCGAGGACCGCCAGCCGGTCCTTGGCGGTCTTGGCGTTGTTGACCTTGATCAGCTTCTTGCGGAGCTTCTCCGAGATCGCGATCGGCGCGTCGGAGGTGGTGTCGACGCCGCCGCCGACGCCCGAGTCGATCTGGCCGAGCGCGATCTTGTTGGCGATGTAGTTGATCGCCTGGAGGCCGGTGCCGCACGCCTGCTGCATGTCGATCGCGGGCGTCTCCGGCGCGAGCTTGGTGCCGAGCACCGACTCGCGGACCAGGTTGAAGTCACGGCTGTGCTTGAGCACCGCACCGCCCGCGACCTCCCCGAGTCGTTCACCCTCGAGGCCGAAGCGCGCGACGAGGCCGTCGAGGGCCGCGGTCAGCATCTCCTGGTTCGAGGCGGTGGCGTACGCGCCGTTGGAGCGAGCGAAGGGAATCCGGTTGCCGCCGATCACGGCCACCCGACGAACAGTGTTTGCCATGCTGCCTATCCTCACGCGTAGGGCCCGTCGAGAGAACACTTTGAGGGCCAGATCACGAAATGTGGACTCAGAGTTACACAAGTAGTTACATGAGGCTATGACTGACAAGTACCAGGGTTTCGTCACGACCCCCATCGGCAAGCTGCTCGTCAAGAACCTCGGGCTCCCCAACCCGACCAAGCTGGAGCGCTACACCGAGGGCGCTCCCCTGGTCGACGGCACCGTCCTCGTCGGCGGCGTCGGGCGGCTCGCCGAGTCGCTCCCGGGCCTGCTCGACCAGCTCGGCATCGCCTCGGCCACGAGCGCGGGCGAGGGCGAGCGGTTCAAGGGCATCGTCTTCGACGCGACCGGCCTGAAGACCTCGGCCGACCTGGTCGCGCTCCGCGACTTCTTCACCCCGGTGCTCCGCAGCCTCGAGACCTGCCCGCACGTCGTCGTGCTCGGCACCCCGCCGGAGCAGGTCAAGGGCGCCGAGCGGGTCGCGCAGCGCGCCCTCGAGGGCTTCACCCGCAGCCTCGGCAAGGAGATCGGCAAGGGCGGCACCGTCCAGCTGGTCTACGTCGCCGAGGGCTCCGAGGCCGCCGCGACCAGCACCCTCGGGTTCCTGCTCTCCCCCAAGTCGGCGTACGTCTCCGGCCAGGTGGTCCGCATCGGCGCCCACGGCAAGCCGTCGACCACCAGCGTCGAGGACTGGACCCGGCCGCTCGCCGGCAAGGTCGCGCTGGTCACCGGCGCGAGCCGCGGCATCGGCGAGGCGATCGCCCGGGTGCTGCACCGCGACGGCGCCACGGTCGTCGGTGTCGACGTGCCGCAGGCGGCCAGCGAGCTCCAGGGCCTGATGAAGGAGCTCGACGGCGACTGGCTCACCCTCGACATCACCGCGCCCGACGCCCCCCAGCGGATCGCGCACCACCTGAAGGAGAAGCACGGCGGGGTCGACGTCGTCGTCCACAACGCTGGCATCACCCGCGACCGCAAGCTCGCCAACATGGCGGCTAGCGACAAGGGCGACCGCTGGGCGTCGGTCATGGCGGTCAACCTGACGGCTCCCGAGCTGATCACCCGCGAGCTGCTCGACCAGAAGGTCATCAACGACGGCGGCTCCGTGGTCGGCGTCGCGAGCATCGCGGGCATCGCGGGCAACGTCGGCCAGACCAACTACGCCGCGTCGAAGGCCGGCGTGATCGGCTTCGTCGACTCGCTCGCCGACGACCTGTCCAACGGCATCACCATCAACGCGGTCGCGCCGGGCTTCATCATCACCCAGATGACCGCCGCGGTCCCGTTCGCCACCCGCGAGGTCGGCCAGCGCCTCAACGCGATGTCGCAGGGCGGCCTGCCGGTGGACGTCGCCGAGACCATCGCCTGGTACGCCAACCCCGCGTCGTCCGGTGTCAACGGCAACGTGGTCCGCGTCTGCGGCCAGATGATGCTGGGCGCCTGACATGGCCGTGAAGACCATCGAGGGGGGCGGCGGCCTGGGCACCATGCTCAAGGCCGCCCTCCCGGCGGTCCCGGGGGTCAACCAGATCCCCGGCGTGAAGAAGAGCGGCGGCGGGCTGCCCGACCTGGAGCTGCGCCGCGAGGACGTCCCGGTCACGCGCGCGGAGGTCGACCGCTACGCCGAGGTGTGCGGCTTCCCGACCAAGGACGTCGCCCCCGTGCCCTACCTGCACATGCTGGCGTTCCCGCTGCACATGGCGCTGATGACCGACGCGTCCTTCCCGTTCCCCGCGATCGGCTCGGTGCACCTGGAGAACACGATCGTCCAGCACCGTCCCGTCGAGATCGGCGAGGTCGTCAGCTTCGGGCTGAGGGCGGACAACCTGCGGGCGAGCACCAAGGGCCGCGCGTGGGACATGAACGTCACCGCGACCGTCGGCGACGAGGTCGTCTGGGAGTCGGTGTCGACCTACCTGCGCGTCGGCAAGGGCGACAAGGAGAACGGCGACCCGGGGATGTCCCTCGCCCCGGTCGAGGCGAAGGGCCCGGTGTGGTCCCTGCCCGAGAACCTCGGCCGCCGCTACGGCGCCGTCTCCGGCGACCGCAACCCGATCCACCTCCACCCGCTCACCGCCAAGGCCCTCGGGTTCCCCCGCCACATCGCGCACGGCATGTGGAGCAAGGCCCGCTGCATCGCGGCGCTGGAGAACCGGCTGCCCGACGCGGTCAAGGTCGAGGTCGCCTTCAAGAAGCCGATCTTCCTGCCCGGCAAGGCGCAGTTCGGCGCCGACGAGACCGACACCGGCTGGAGCTTCACCCTGGTGAACCCCAAGTCGGGCGCACCGCACCTCCTGGGCCGGACCAGCAGCCTCTAGCCCTCGGCCATGGGCCGGATCAGGCCCTCCTGGGCGACGGTCGCGACCAGCGTGCCGTCCTGGGTGAACACCCGGCCGAGGGAGAGTCCCCGTCCGCCACCGGCGGACGGGGACCACTGGTCGTAGAGCCACCACTCGTCCGCGCGGAACGGACGGTGGAACCAGATCGTGTGGTCGAGCGAGGCCATCTGGACCTTGGTGGGGTCGGCCTTGTGCGCGGCGAGCGAGGCACCGAGCAGCGAGACGTCGCTGGCGTAGGTGAAGGTCGCCAGGTGCTCGAGCGGGTCGTCGGACAGCCGTCCGTCGATCCGCATCCACAGCATCGTCTTCGACGGCCGGTCGAGGTCCTCGGGCAGCCCGTGCGCGGAGTTGCCGAGCCACCGCACGTCGAGCGCCTCCCACTCCTTGCTCAGCCCGTCGTCGGAGCCGCGCTCCTGCATCAGCTCGAAGAGGCTGACGCCGTCGTCGGGCGAGCCCACCTCCGGCATCCGGTCCTGGTGCTCGAAGCCCTCCTCGGGCCGCTGGTAGTTGAGCGTCTGGTAGTAGATCGCGCGCCCGTGCTGGCGCGCCACGACCCGGCGGGTGAGGAACGACCGGCCGTCCCGGATCCGCTCGACGTCGTAGATGATCGGCACCTTGTAGTCGCCGGGCAGCAGGAAGTAGGAGTGCAGCGAGTGCACGTGGAAGTCGTCGGGGATCGTGCGGGAGGCCGCGATCAGCGACTGGGCGGCCACCTGACCGCCGTACACCCGCTGGCGGACGGTCTCGGGCTGCTTGCCGCGGAACAGGTCGACGTCGAGCTGCTCGAGGTCGAGCAGCGCGACCAGGTTCGCCGCGCTCTGGTCACTCACGGCCCTCCCCCTCCTCCGGGTCCAGCCCGGCCAGGAACTGCTCGAACTGCTGGCCGATCTCCTCACCGGTCGGCAGCGGCTGGTCCTCGGCGAGGAGGCTCGCGCCGGACTCCTCGGCGCGCTCGAAGGCGTCGTACTGCTGCTCCAGCGCGGTGACCACCTCGCCGACCTCGATGTTGGCGGCGAGGTAGCGGGCGATCTCCTCGTCCCGCTCCTCGGCGAGGGTGATCAGCCCGGACAGGTCGATCGTGAGCCGGCCGGCGAGCTCGACCTGCTCCAGCAGCGCGATCGACGCGCGCGGGTAGTCGAGCTGGGCGAGGTAGTGCGGCACGTGGGCGACGAACCCCAGGGCGTCGCGGCCCCACTCCCCCAGCCGCACTTCGAGCAGCGCCTGGGCGCTGCTGGGGATCCGCAGCTCGCCCCGCCACGGGCTGGCGCCCGTCAGCAGCTCGGGGTTGTTGGCGTGGTGGGTGATCGCGGTGGGCCGGGTGTGCGGGACGGCCATCGGCACGGCACCCATGCCGACGACGAGGGTGACGCCGAACCGGTCGACGACGTCCTTGACCGCGCGGCAGAACGCCTCCCACCGGTTGTCGGGCTCCGGCCCGTGCAGGAGGAGGTACGGCGTGCCGCCGGCGTCGTGGAGCAGGCGGACCACCAGCCGCGGGGCGTCGTACTGCTCGTAGTGGTCGCGCACGAAGGACATCGGGGGCCGGCGCGCGCGGTAGTCGTGGAACTGGTCGACGTCGAAGGTCGCCACGACCACGCCACCGCCGGAGGCGCCCTCGGCGACCAGGTGCCGGCACGCCACCGCGCCGGCGCTCCCGGCGTCGAGGAACCCGTCGAGCGCGACGACCATCGTCACGGCCTCGGTGCCGGAGAGCTCCGGGACGTCGTCGACGATGTGGACGAGGCGCGGGGTCGGGGGCGGCACGGTCACGCAACCCACCCTAGTGGCGCGGCATTCCCGCCTCGGGGACCCCTCAGCCGGAGCCGTAGGTGCGTTGTATCAGCGCGGCACCGCGCAGCGCCAGCTGGGCCGAGGTGAGCCCGAGGACGCGGTGCAGCACCTCCGCCTGGTCGGTGCCGCCGGCCAGCTCGTCCAGCAGCCAGAACAGGGTCTGCTGCCCGTAGTCGCGGGCGATGTACTCGCACACCCACCACGACACGGCGTACCAGGCGCGGGCGTCCGGCCCGCTGAAGTCCTCGTCCGCCGGGAGGTCGGTGACGCCCGCGGCCAGCGACAGCGCGGACGGCGGCAGCTTGCGGTCCCACGTCGGCATGGGCTGGACCGAGACGTACTCCGCGAGCCCCTCGGTCAGCCACAGCGGCGCGCCGTGGCCGCGGTCGCCGAGCAGGACGTGGGTGAGCTCGTGCCGGACCAGCCGGCCGAGCACGTCGCGCGGCTGGTCGAGCACGTCGTCGCTGAGCAGGATCCGGTACGACGCCACGCGGCCGCCGGGGTCCGCCATGTCCACCGGGACGGGGACCGTGAGCGCGTCCGCCTGCTCGGGGTCGCCACCGGCGAGCCCCGCGAGCTCGTCGAGGTAGGAGGGGTCGGAGGTGGCGTAGACGACGATGTCGGGGGTGCGGTCGACCGGGACCACCTGGACGTCGGCGTCCCGCGCCGCCTCGACCACGTCGAGGACCGTGCCGGCGTCGCCCGCGGTGGCGTCGTCGAAGATGCCGAGCACGCCCGGGGCGTCGCGGACCTCGATCGGCCCGACGTCCCACGGCTGGCTTCCCGTCAGGTGGTTCTGCTCCCAGGTCGCGTCGGTCGCCGACGCGAGCCGGTAGCGGCCGCTGCGCCCCGGCTGGAACAGGAAGCGGTCGCGCGTGTGCACCGGTGCGGCGTCGTACCCCTCCAGCCGGAGGGTGATCTCGACCTCGCCCCAGTAGGCACCGCTGTCACCGTCGCGCTCGAGGGTCGAGCGGTCGAGGTGGTAGCGGAAGACGCCGACCGGCAGCTGCTGCAGGTTCTCGAAGTACGTCGACTGCTGGTCGACGAACGCGGGATCGGTGACCACGGTCGCCAGGAAGTCCCGCTCGTTGCCGGTGCGGACCGCGCGGACCCGCGCGTGCAGCGTCTTGCCGATGCCCCGCGCGGCCTCCGCGGCCGCGTCGTAGGAGTAGTCCGGGGTGTCGTCCGAGCAGGCCGCGAGCGGGACCAGCAGCAGGGCGAGGAGCGGGGCGAGAGCGCGCTCTGCGGGCGAGCGCGGCATCGGGGTCAGCGGGTCCCGTCGACGTCGAGCAGGGCGTGGTCCGGAGTGGCGGCGGCGACCTGGTGGAGGGTGTCGAGCGCGATCGCCTGGGCCGACAGCCCGATCCGCTCGAGGATGACGGCGCGCTTGGCGTGCTCGAGGAACTCCTGCGGGATGCCGTGCAGCCGCACCGGCGTGCGGACGCCGGCGTCCGCGAGGGTCTGCAGCAGGACGGCACCCACGCCGCCGACGACCCCGTTGTCCTCGATCGTGACGACGAGCCCGTGCTGCGCGGCGAGGGCGACCAGCGCAGGGTCGACCGGCTTCACCCAGCGCGGGTCGACGACGGTGACGCCCACGCCCTGCGCGGTGAGCCGGGTCGCGACGTCGAGGCCGATGCCGGCCATCGCGCCGACCGCGACCACGAGCACGTCCTGGTCGCCCTCCCGCGCGAGCACGTCGACACCGCCGACCCGGTCGACGGCCGCGACGTCCTCGGGCGGCGGGCCCTTCGGGAACCGCACCACCGTGGGGGCGTCGGAGACCTCGACGGCCTCGTCGAGCAGCTCGCCCATCCGGGTGACGTCCCGCGGCGCGGCGAGCCGCAGGCCGGGGACCACCTGGAGGAAGGACATGTCCCACATGCCGTTGTGGCTGGCGCCGTCGTCGCCGGTCACCCCGGAGCGGTCCAGCACGAACGTCACGCCGCAGCGGTGCAGCGCCACGTCCATGAGGACCTGGTCGAAGGCGCGGTTGAGGAACGTCGCGTAGACCGCCACCACCGGGTGCAGGCCGCCGAGCGCGAGTCCGGCGGCCGAGGTCGCCGCGTGCTGCTCGGCGATGCCGACGTCGAAGGTGCGCTCGGGGTAGGCGCGCTGGAACTTGTCGAGTCCCACCGGGTGCATCATCGCGGCCGTGATCGCGACGACGTCGGGCCGCCGGGCGCCGATGTCGACGATGTGGTCGGCGAAGTAGTCGGTCCAGATCGGGCCCTTGGGCTTCTCGGCACCGGTCTGCACGTCGAACGGGCCGGGCGCGTGGAACTGGTCGGCCTCGTGCCGCTCCGCCGGGTCGTAGCCGAAGCCCTTGCGGGTGATCGCGTGGACGATCACCGGCCCGCCGAACTTCTTGGCCTGCTGGAGCGCGTGCTCCATGGCCGTGCGGTCGTGGCCGTCGATCGGGCCGACGTACTTGAGGCCGAGGTCCTCGAAGAGGCCCTGCGGGGCCACGGCGTCCTTGATGCCCTTCTTCATGGCGTGCAGGGCGTCGTAGGCGGCGGGTCCCACCCCGGGCACCGCGTTGAGCCGCCGCTTGACCAGGTCGAGGACCTGCTCGTAGCGCGGGTTGGTGCGCAGCCCGGCGAGCGCGGTGGCGAGACCGCCGATCGTCGGGGTGTAGGAGCGGCCGTTGTCGTTGACCACGATCACGAGCCGGCTGTCGTGCTGGATCGCGATGTTGTTGAGGGCCTCCCACGCCATGCCGCCGGTGAGGGCGCCGTCGCCGATCACGGCCACGACGTGCCGGTCCTCGCCGCGGATGTGGAACGCCTTGGCGAGGCCGTCGGCGTAGGACAGCGCGGTGGAGGCGTGCGAGTTCTCGACGATGTCGTGCTCGGACTCCGCCTGGCTCGGGTAGCCGCTGATGCCGCCCTCGCGGCGCAGCGTGCCGAACTCGGGGTAGCGGCCGGTGACGAGCTTGTGCACGTAGGACTGGTGGCCGGTGTCGAAGACGACCTTGTCGTGCGGGGAGTCGAAGACCCGGTGGATCGCGAGCGTGAGCTCGACCACGCCGAGGTTGGGGCCGAGGTGGCCGGAGTTGGTGGCGACGGTGCGGATCAGCACGTCGCGGATCTCCCCGGCGAGCGTCGTCAGCTGGTCCTCGGAGAGGCCACGGAGGTCACGGGGCCCGGTGATCTGGTCGAGGACTGCCATGGACCCGAGTTTATGGGGTCCGGGCCGATCGACCACGTCGGCGGCCCCGGTCAGCCGCGCAGCTCCCGGTAGCGGTCGGAGGCGAGGAACTCGGGCAGGATCTTGCGCGCCGACCCCGTCAGCGGGAGCGCCGCCACCCCTGCCGGGTCGACGAAGACGATCTGCCGTCCCTCGCCGCAGACGACGTCCGCGTCGGTGAGCGCGGTCGCCGCGGTGTAGACGTAGGCCTCGTCGAGGGAGTCGTAGGCCGGGTGGAAGACCTCGAAGACCCGCCACCGCGGCAGCGCCGGCGGCTCCAGCCGGATCCCGGTCTCCTCCTCCAGCTCCCGGTAGGCCGCGTCGTCCGGCTCCTCGCCCGGGTCGACGTGACCGCCGACGAACCCCCACGCCTCGGGGTCGATCACCGGGTACTCGTCGCGCTCCTGGAGCAGGATCCAGCCGCGCGGGTCCACGAGGATCACGCAGGCGAACCGGTGCATCCGCCTCATCCTCGCAGGAAGCTGAGCCGGACGTCCCGGTGGTGGTTGTCGACGTTGAGGTCGACCAGGCAGATGCTCTGCCAGGTGCCGAGGGCGAGCCGGCCGCCGAGCACGGGGACGGTGGCGTACGGCGGCACCAGGGCGGGCATCACGTGCGAGCGGCCGTGGCCGCGCGAGCCGTGGCGGTGCTGCCAGCGGTCGTCGGCGGGCAGGAGGTCGCCGAGCGCCGTGAGGAGGTCGTCGTCGCTGCCCGCTCCGGTCTCGATGATCGCGATGCCCGCGGTCGCGTGCGGGACGAAGACGTGCAGCAGGCCGTCGCCGCGACCGTCCACGAAGGCGGAGCAGTCGCGGGTGAGGTCGAGGACGACGTCGTCGCCGCCGGTGCGGTAGGTCCTGACCTCGGAGTCCACGCTCAGGCCTCCCCGTCCGCGAGCACCTGCTCGACGCGCTCGACCTTGGCGGTGATCTGACCTTCGTAGCCGGGCCGGATGTCCGCCTTGAGCACCAGGGAGACGCGCGGGGACACGGCCGCGACGGCGTCGACCGCGCGCTTCACCACGTCCATCACCGCGTCCCACTCCCCCTCGATGTTGGTGAACATCGCGTTGGTCTCGTTGGGCAGCCCGGACTCCCGGACGATGCGGACGGCGGCCGCGACCGCGTCGGCGACCGACCCGTCGTCGGAGCTCGCGGCGGTGGGGGCGACCGAGAAGGCGACGAGCATGCTCAGAAGACCTCGTAGCGGCCCTGGGTCAGGAAGAACCCGGTGTGCGCCTGGGCGTCGACGCAGGTCACGCCGATGTCCTCCACCGCGCAGGTGATCCGGGCGCTGCCGACGATGGCGGGCGCCTGCACGGTCATCGCGCCGGGCTGCCGGATGGTGTCGGTGTTGCACTCCGGCTCGGCACCGGTCGGGCGGATCGCGACCCTGCCGACGAAGTCGGTCGGGGCCTGGCCGCAGACCTGCGGGTCCTTGATCGCGCCGGAGAGCAGCTCGCAGGACGGGTCGAAGTACTTGGCCTGGAGCACGCAGTAGATGGCGTCGCCCGGCGTCGAGAAGCGGTTGGCGGTGATCGGCGCGTCCGTGTCGGCCCCGACCGCGGACAGGTGCGCCGCTGCCTCGTCGTACGTCGTCGGCGGCTGGCTGACGTCCACCGGCGGGGTGCTCGCGGACGTCGGCGCCGAGGACGAGGCGCCCATCGACGTCGTCGGCGACGTCGCCGACGAGGAGGTCTCGGTCGGCGTCGGCGCGGTCTGCGTGGCGGGCGGGGTCGCCGGCGAGGTGGTCATCTCGGGCGCCGACGACGCGTCGCTCGCGCTGGTCGAGTCGTCGCCGCCGCAGCCGGCGGTGAGACCGAGACCGGCGACCAGGACCGTGGCTCCGAGGATCCGTGCGATGCGCATGGGCTCCATCGTGGCACCCGGGGACGCCGACGGCCCGCCACCACGCGGGTGACGGGCCGTCGAGGGTCTCGATACGCCTCGCTCGTTCCTCGCTCGGCTACTCGACCACCGGACTATGCCTTGAGGAGCGACCTCAGGACGTACTGCATGATGCCGCCGTTGCGGTAGTAGTTCGCCTCGCCGGGGGTGTCGATCCGGACGACCGCGTCGAACTCGACGCCGGAGTCGGTGCTGACCTTGACCGTCCGCGGCGTGGTGCCGTCGTTGAGCGCCGTGATCCCGGAGATCGCGAAGGTCTCCTCGCCGGTGAGGCCCAGCGAGTCGGCGTTCTCGCCCTCGGGGAACTGCAGCGGGATCACGCCCATGCCGATCAGGTTGGACCGGTGGATCCGCTCGTACGACTCGGCGATGACCGCCTTCACCCCGAGCAGCGAGGTGCCCTTGGCCGCCCAGTCGCGCGACGAGCCGGAGCCGTACTCCTTGCCGGCCAGGACGACCAGCGGGATGCCCTGCTCCTGGTAGCTCACCGAGGCGTCGTAGACCGTGGTGACCGGGCCGTCGTCCTGGGTGAAGTCGCGGGTGAAGCCGCCCTCGGTGCCGGGCGCGATCTGGTTGCGCAGCCGGATGTTGGCGAACGTGCCCCGGATCATCACCTCGTGGTTGCCGCGCCGCGAGCCGTAGGAGTTGAAGTCCCGCTGCTCGACGCCGTGCTCGGCGAGGTACTTGCCCGCGGGCGAGTCCTTCTTGATCGCGCCGGCGGGGCTGATGTGGTCGGTCGTGACCGAGTCGCCCAGCTTGAGCAGCACCCGCGCACCGTCGATGTCGGTCACCGGCTCCGGCTCGTCGGGCATGCCCTCGAAGTAGGGAGGCTTCCGGACGTACGTCGACTCCTCGTCCCACGCGAACGTGGTGCCCTCGGGCGTCGGCAGCGACTTCCACTGCTCGTCGCCGGCGAACACGTCGGCGTAGTCGGTCGAGAACATCTCGGAGGTGATCGCGGTCGCGATCACGTCCTCGACCTCCTTCGCCGTCGGCCAGATGTCCTTCATGAAGACGTCGTTGCCGTCGGTGTCCTGGCCGAGCGGCTCGTTGAACAGGTCGACGTCCATCGAGCCGGCCAGCGCGTAGGCGACGACCAACGGCGGCGACGCGAGGTAGTTCATCTTGATGTCCGGGTTGATCCGGCCCTCGAAGTTGCGGTTGCCGGAGAGCACCGACACCACGGCCAGGTCGTTCTCCTGCACCGCCGCGGAGACCTCGGGGATCAGCGGCCCGGAGTTGCCGATGCAGGTCGTGCAGCCGTAGCCGACCAGGTTGAAGCCGAGCTTGTCGAGGTACGGCGTGAGCCCGGCCTTCTCGTAGTAGTCCGACACGACCTTGGACCCCGGAGCCAGCGTGGTCTTGACCCACGGCTTGCGCTGCAGGCCCTTCTCGACGGCCTTCTTGGCGAGCAGGGCCGCGCCGATCATCACCGACGGGTTCGAGGTGTTGGTGCACGAGGTGATCGCGGCGATCGTCACGGCGCCGTGGTCGAGCTCGAACTTCGTGCCGTCCTCGAGCGTGACCAGCGCCGGGTTGCTCGCCCGGCCGCCGTCGGCGGGAGCCGCGGAGACGAACTCCTTCGGCGGGGCCTCGCCGTGGCCGTTCGACGGCGGGTCGGAGGCCGGGAAGGACTCCGCGACCGACTCGTCGTAGCCGCTCTCGTCACCCTCGGTGTCGACGTAGTCCTTCAGCGCGCCGCGGAAGGACTCCTTGGCGTTGGACAGCGAGACGCGGTCCTGGGGACGCTTCGGGCCCGCGAGCGACGGGACGACCGTCGCCAGGTCGAGCTCCAGCCGCTCGGAGAACCGCGGCTCGGCCTCCGGGTCGTGCCAGAGGCCCTGCTCCTTCGCGTAGCTCTCGACCAGAGCGAGCTGCTGCTCGGAGCGGCCGGTGAGCTTGAGGTACTTGACGGTCTCCTCGTCGATCGGGAAGACCGCGATCGTGGAGCCGAACTCCGGGCTCATGTTGCCGATCGTGGCGCGGTTGGCCAGCGGCAGCGCAGAGACGCCGGGGCCGTAGAACTCGACGAACTTGCCGACGACGCCGTGCTTGCGCAGCATCTCGGTGATGGTGAGCACCAGGTCGGTGGCGGTGGCGCCCTCGGGCAGGTCGCCGTTGAGCTTGAACCCCACGACGCGCGGGATCAGCATGGAGACCGGCTGGCCGAGCATGGCGGCCTCGGCCTCGATGCCGCCGACGCCCCACCCGACCACGCCGATGCCGTTGACCATCGTGGTGTGGGAGTCGGTGCCGACGCAGGTGTCCGGGTAGGCCTGGGTGACGCCGTCCACCTCACGGGTGAAGACGGTCCGCGCCAGGTGCTCGATGTTGACCTGGTGCACGATGCCGGTGCCCGGGGGGACGACCTTGAAGTCGTCGAAGGCACCCTGTCCCCAGCGGAGGAACTGGTAGCGCTCGCGGTTGCGCTCGTACTCGATGTCGACGTTGCGCTGGAACGCCTCGGGGTTGCCGAAGACGTCGGCGATCACGGAATGGTCGATGACCATCTCGGCAGGCGCCAGCGGGTTGATCTTGGAGGCGTCGCCGCCGAGCTCGGCCATCGCCTCGCGCATCGTGGCCAGGTCGACGACGCACGGCACACCGGTGAAGTCCTGCATGATCACCCGGGCCGGGGTGAACTGGATCTCCTTGTCCGGGTCCGCGGTCTCGTCCCAGCCGGCCAGCGCCTTGATGTCGTCGGCGGTGATGTCCGCGCCGTCCTCGGTGCGCAGGAGGTTCTCCAGGAGGACCTTGAGCGAGTAGGGAAGGCTCTGCACGTCGAGCCCCTCCCCCGTGACCGCATCGAGACGGAAGATCTCGTACGACGAGTCGCCCACCTCCAGCGTGCTCTTGGCTCCGAAGCTGTCCTTGCTGGCCATCGCGTCTCCGTCCTCGAGGGGGCCTGCCGTCCACCGGCCATCCTGCCACCCGCACTGTTTATCTTGATATCAAGATAATATTACCCGGCGGTGCCCGTCAACGCACCGGGGTCCTCGTCCCCGGCGAACTGGGTGCGGTAGAGCTCCTCGTAGCGCCCGCCGGCCGCGATCAGGGCGGCGTGGGTGCCCCGCTCGACGATGGCGCCGTCCTCGACCACGAGGATCAGGTCGGCGGCCCGGACCGTCGACAGCCGGTGCGCGATCACGATCGCGGTCCGCCCGGTCAGCGCCTCCGCCAGTGCCGCCTGCACCGCGGCCTCGGAGGTCGAGTCGAGGGAGGCGGTGGCCTCGTCCAGGATCACCACCCGGGGTCGCTTGAGCAGCAGGCGGGCGATCGTCAGCCGCTGCCGCTCACCCCCGGAGAGCCGGTAGCCGCGCTCCCCCACGACGGTCGCGAGCCCGTCCGGGAGCGACCGGACCAGGTCGGCGAGCCGGGCCCGCTCGAGGGCGTCCCACAGGTCGGCCTCGCCCGCGTCGGGGTCGGCGAGCAGCAGGTTGCCGCCGATCGTGTCGTGGAACAGGTGCCCGTCCTGGGTCACCATCCCCACCGCACCGCGGATGGCACTGGCGGAGAGGTCACGCACGTCCACGCCGGCGAGCCGCACGGCGCCGGCGTCGACGTCGTAGAGCCGCGAGACGAGCGAGGCGATGGTCGACTTCCCGGCTCCCGAGGAGCCGACGAGCGCCACGACGTGCCCGGGCTCGGCCCGGAAGGAAATGCCGTGCAGCACCTCCTCGCCGCCGCGGGTGTCCAGCGTCGCGACCGCTTCCAGGGAGGCGAGGGAGACGCGGTCGGCCGACGGGTAGGCGAACCGGACGTCGTCGAACTCGACCGCGACCGGACCTTCGGGCACGTCGCGGGCGTCGGGACGGTCCTGGATCAGCGGCTCCAGGTCGAGGACCTCGAAGACCCGCTCGAAGCTGACCAGCGCGGCCATCACCTCGATCCGCGCGCTGGCGAGCGCGGTGAGCGGCGCGTACAGCCGGGTCAGCAGCAGCGAGAGCGCGACGACGTCGCCGGCGTCCAGGCTGCCGCTCAGGGCGTAGAAGCCGCCGAGGCCGTAGACGAGCGCGACGGCCAGCGCCGAGACCAGGGTCAGCGCGGTGACGAACGTCGTCTGCACCATCGCGGTGCGCACGCCGATCTCGGCCACCCGTCGGGCGCGGGCCGCGAACTCGGCGGACTCCTGCTCGGGTCGGCCGAACAGCTTGACCAGGGTCGCCCCGGGAGCGGAGAACCGCTCGGTCATCTGGTTGCCCATCGCGGCGTTGTGCTCGGCCGCCTCCCGCTGGATGCCGGCCAGCCGCCGCCCCATCCGCCGCGCGGGCACGAAGAAGACCGGCAGCAGGACCAGCGCCAGCAGCGTGACCCGCCACGAGATGCCGAGCATCACGACCAGGGTGAGCACGAGCATGACGGCGTTGGACACGACGCCCGACAGGGTGGTGCTGAAGGCGCGCTGGGCGCCGATCACGTCGTTGTTGAGCCGGCTCACGAGCGCGCCCGTGCGGGTGCGGGTGAAGAAGGCGACCGGCATCCGCTGGACGTGGTCGAAGACGGCGGTGCGCAGGTCGAGGATCAGACCCTCGCCGATCCGGGCGGAGAGCCAGCGGGTCACCAGGCCGATCGCCGCGTCGGCGACGGCGACCACGGCGATGGCCACCGACAGCAGGACGACCGTGCGCTCGGCCTCGGAGCCGACGATGGCGTCGACGACGCGGCCCGCGAGCACCGGCGTGGCCACCGCGAGCCCGGCGCTCGCCACGCTGAGCACGAGGAAGCCCACCAGCTTGCGCCGGTGCGGCCGGGCGAACTCCAGGATCCGCCGTGCGGTCGCGGCGCTGAAGGCCCGCTGCTCGTCCGGCGCCATCATCTGCCGGTGGAGCTGGGTCCACGCGGTCGATTCCATGCTCACGGACGTGACCCTACGGCCGGGCTACGACGTAGGCTGCTCCACCTATGCGCGCGACGGTCCGTACCTACTGGCGGATCCTCGTCGCAGGGTTCCGCCGGCAGTCGGCGTACCTCCTCGCCGCGTTCGGCGGGCTGGTCGCCAACACGACGTTCGGGCTGCTGAAGGTGGCGCTCCTGTTCGCGACGGTGCGTGCCGCCGGGGGCGACCTCCACGGCTACGACATCGGGCTGATGAGCACCTACATCTGGGTCTCGCAGGGCCTGCTGGGCTCGGTGAACCTCTTCGGGCGGATCGAGGTGGCCGAGCGGATCAAGGACGGCACCATCGCCGTCGACTTCCTGCGGCCGCTCGACGTGCAGGGGGCGTCGGTGGTGACCGAGGTCGGCCGGTCGCTGTTCGCGCTGATCCCGCGGGGGATCCCGTCGGTCGCGATCGGCGCACTGGTCGTGGGCATGGCGCTGCCGGACAGCGCGGCGGCGTACCCGCTCGGCGCGCTCAGCATCCTGCTCGGCATCACCATCTCGGCGGCCACCGTCTACCTCGTCGTCGCCGCACCCGGCTTCTGGCTGGTGGAGACGCGCGGGCTCCAGATCCTCTACATGGTCGTGTCCGGGTTCCTGGCCGGGCTGTTCGTGCCCATCTGGCTCTTCCCCGACTGGCTCCGGGTGCTGGCCCAGGCGACGCCGTTCCCGGCGATGCTGATGTACCCGGTCGACATCCTGTCCGGACGGGTCGGCGTGACCGGGTCCGTGGGGCTCCTCGGCGCCCAGCTCGCGTGGCTGGCCGGCACCCTTGCACTGGGACAGCTGCTGACCCGGGCGGGACGCCGTCACCTGGAGGTGCAGGGTGGCTGAGACCGGTGGTCGCGGAGGTCGCGCAGCGACCGTCACGAGGCCCTACCGGGCCGTGCTCGCGTCGCGGGTCCGCGCGCAGCGGGCCTACCGCGCGAGCTTCGCCCTCGACCTGGGCAGCTCGCTGCTGGTGGGCCTCGTCGAGCTCGCCGAGATCTGGGTGCTGTTCCACAACGTCGTCGAGCTGGGCGGCCTGGACTTCGCGCAGATCCTGCTGGTGTTCGGCCTGGCCGATCTCTGCTACTCCCTGGCGGACCTCTCGTTCGGGCACTGCGACACCCTGCCGACCTACCTCCGGGCCGGGACGCTCGACGTCTTCTACCTCCGCCCGCAGCCACTCCTGCTCCAGCTGATCACCAGCGACGTCTCGCTGCGCCGCCTGGCCCGGGCCACGGTCGGGCTGAGCGCACTGGTCGCCGCGCTCCTCCTCAACGACGTGGCGTGGACACCGGCGCACGTGCTGCTCCTCGGCCTGGCCCTGGTGGGCGGCTACGCGACCTTCGCGGCGATGTTCGTGTGGGCCGGCGGCATGCAGTTCTTCCTCGTGGAGGGCGCGGAGACCACCAACGCGTTCGTGTACGGCGGCCGGTACGCCGCCACCCAGCCCGCCACCGTCTGGGACCGGCCGCTGTGGGCGGTCTTCGGCTTCTTCTTCCCGATGGCGTTCACCGGGTTCCTCCCGGCACTGACCCTGCTCGGCATCGACGGTCCGTCGTGGCTCCCCGGCTGGGCGGGCTGGTGCGCCCCGGTGGCGGCGCTGTGGGCGTGGGCGCTCGCCCTGACCAGCTGGCGACTCGGCGTACGGCACTATCAAGGAGGCGGCGGATGAGCGACCACACGGTCGGGGACCGCGAACCGATCATCGTGACCGAGGGGCTGGCGCGGGAGTTCCGCGTGCGGGACGGCCTGCGGAGGCGGACGGTCGTGGCCGTCGACGACCTGTCGGTGCGGGTCGGGGCCGGCGAGGCGGTCGGCTACATCGGCGCCAACGGCGCGGGCAAGTCGACCACGATCAAGATGCTGACCGGGATCCTCGTCCCCACCCGCGGGACGGTGACGACCTGCGGGCTGCGTCCGGTCCCCGACCGGCGGGCGCTGGTGCGCCAGGTCGGTGTGGTCTTCGGCCAGCGCTCGCAGCTGTGGTGGGACCTGCCGGTCCGGGAGTCGTTCCGGATCCTCGCCGCCATCCACGCGCTGAGCGCCGCGGCGGAGCGGGAGCGCACCGAGGAGCTCGTCGACCGCCTCGAGCTGGACGGCTTCCTCGGCACCCCGGTCCGGCAGCTCTCCCTCGGTCAGCGGATGCGGGCCGAGGTCGCGGCGGCGCTGCTGCACTCGCCGCGGCTGGTGATCCTCGACGAGCCGACCATCGGCCTGGACGTGCTCTCCAAGCAGCGGCTGCGGGAGTTCCTGATCGAGGAGCGCGCGATGCACGGCACGACCCTGCTGCTCACCACGCACGACATGGGCGACGTGGAGCGGCTCTGCGACCGGGTCCTCGTGCTCGACCACGGCCGGCTGGTCTACGACGGCGACCTGCCCGGGCTCTCCCGCACGGTCGGCGCCGAGCGGGTGCTCGTCGTCGACCTCGCGGAGCCGACCGACGACCTCACCGGCATCCCCGAGACCCGGCACCTGGCGTCGGAGGGCGGCGGCCTCCGGCAACGCCTGGCGTTCGACGCACGGGCGACCACGGCCGCGCGCGTCCTCGCCGAGGTCAGCACCCGGGTGGACGTCCTCGACCTCACCGTCGAGGAGCC
>DATMHR010000052.1:0-64588 GCA_035554955.1 Nocardioides sp.
GATGGCGAAGCTGTTCGAGGACCGCGGCGTGACGCTGGACCGCACCTACCAGCTCAACGTCGGCGGCAACATGGACTTCAAGAACATGCTCGAGCGCGAGCGCCTGGAGTCCAAGAAGGTCTCCAAGACCCAGGCCGTCACGTCCAACCTCAACGGCTCGCTGGCCGGCAAGGTCTACGACAAGAACGTGCACATCGGCCCGTCCGACTACGTCGCGTGGCTCGACGACCGCAAGTGGGCCTACGTGCGCCTCGAGGGCCGCGCGTTCGGTGACGTGCCGCTCAACCTCGAGTACAAGCTCGAGGTCTGGGACTCGCCCAACTCCGCCGGCATCATCATCGACGCGATCCGCGCGGCGAAGATCGCGAAGGACCGCGGCATCGGCGGCCCGATCATCTCCGCGTCGTCGTACCTGATGAAGTCCCCGCCGGTGCAGCTGCCCGACGACGAGGGCCGTGCCCGCGTCGAGGCGTTCATCAAGGGCGAAGAGTGAGCGCGAGGAACGAGCGCGCACTCGTCTCGCCCGCAGGTTGAGCAAGCCCCGCGGCTGAGGTACGAAGCCGCGACGGGCGCGACGAAACCAGGAGAGGGCCGGTCCCACGGGACCGGCCCTTCTCTCATTTCTCGGCCTCGGCCTTGATCCGCTCGAGGGTGCTCCTGATCCCGGCGCGCAGCTCGGCCGTGAACTTCTGCTGGCCGCCGAGGGCCACCTTGGTCAGGCCGAGCGAGACGGCAGAGATGCCCTGCGGCGTCTCGCGGCGCTCGGTCACCCGGGTGCCGCCGGCCGCCGTCGGCTCCAGGCGGAAGGACCAGATGGTGCGGTTCTCCTTGATCCGGAACGCGAACTCGCCGGCCTCGGACCCGGCCGGCGGGGTGAGGCGCACGACCTCGCCCGACGTCGGCCACACCTTGATGCCTTGCCGGTTGAGGTTGGAGAAGGTCGCGCCCAGCCGGACGGCACCACCCTTGACCCGGGAGCGGACGACCTGCGGGCTCCACTGCGCCATCCGGGGGATGTCGGTGACGAGCAGCCACACCTGGTCGGGGCTCGCGTCGATCTCGATCGTGTCCTCGAGCAGGTTCTCGGAGGTCTCGGTGGCCATCGGGGCAGCACCACTTTCGGCTAGGCGGACGGGTCGCCGCGACCCTAGCCGTACGTCGGACGCGCGCTCGTCCGACCACAGGGATCAGGAGCGCTCGGCCCACCACGCGAGCAGCGCGGCGGTGGCCTCCTCGGCGCTCATCGGGCCGCGGTCCAGCCGGAGCTCGAGCAGGTACTGGTAGGCCTCGCCGACCTCGCGGCCCGGGGGGATGCCGAGGGCCTCCATGATCTGGTTGCCGTCGAGGTCGGGCCGGATGGAGGCGAGCTCCTCCTCCTCGGAGAGCCGCTCGATGCGCGCCTCGAGGTCGTCGTAGGTCCGACGCAGCCGGTCGGCCTTGCGCTGGTTGCGGGTCGTGCAGTCGGCCCGGGTGAGCACGTGCAGCCGGGTCAGCTGGTCGCCGGCGTCGCGGACGTAGCGGCGCACCGCCGAGTCGGTCCACTCGCCGGTGCCGTAGCCGTGGAAGCGGAGGTGGAGCTCGACGAGCCTGGTGACGGCGTCGATGTCGTCGCCGGAGAAGCGCAGCGCCTGCATCCGCTTGCGGGTGATCTTCGCGCCGACCACGTCGTGGTGGTGGAAGGTGACCGTGCCGTCGCCCACGAAGCGGCGCGTCTTCGGCTTGCCCACGTCGTGCATCAGCGCGGCGAACCGGGACACGAAGTCGGGACGCCCGTCGAAGCGCAGCGGCTCCTGCGCGATCGCCTGCTCGAGCACCGTGAGCGAGTGCTCGTAGACGTCCTTGTGCCGGTGGTGCTCGTCGCGCTCCAGCCGCAGCGCCGGCAGCTCGGGCAGCACCCGGTCGGCCAGCCCGGTGTCCACGAGCAGCGTCAGGCCGAGCCGGGGGTGCGGCGCGCACACCGTCTTGACCAGCTCGTCGCGCACCCGCTCCGCCGACACGATCGAGATCCGGTCGGCCATCTCGGTCATCGCCCGCACGACGTCCGGGTCGACCGTGAACCCGAGCTGGGCGGCGAACCGCGCGGCCCGCATCATCCGCAGGGGGTCGTCGGAGAAGGAGTCCTCCGGGCGGCCGGGCGTGCGGAGGACCTGGTGCGCGAGGTCGACCAGCCCGCCGTAGGGGTCCTCGAGCTCGCGGCCCGGCACCCGGACCGCCATCGCGTTGACGGTGAAGTCACGGCGTCCCAGGTCGCCGGCCAGCGTGTCGCCGTACTCCACCTCGGGCTTGCGCGAGTCGGTTCGGTAGGCGTCGGAGCGGTAGGTCGTCACCTCGACCACCCAGTCGCCCTTGCGGCAGCCGATCGTGCCGAACGCGCGGCCCATGTCCCACCAGGCGTCGCCCCACTTGCGCAGGATCCGCTCGGTCACCTCCGGCCGGGCGGAGGTGGTGAAGTCGAGGTCGTTGGAGGTGCGGCCGAGCATCGCGTCCCGCACGGGGCCGCCGACGAGCGCCAGCTCGTGCCCGGCCGCGGCGAAGAGGGCGCCGAGCTCGTCGATGACCGGTGCGATCCGCTCGAGCTCGGCGGCCACGGCGCGCTGCACGTCCACCATCCGCAGCGGCTCGCCGGCGGGGGCCTGGGGGGTCGGACGGGACGGATCGGGCACGACGGGTGAGTCTAGTGACGCGGTCGCCCGGGCCCGCCTCTACCCTCGTGGGGTGGTCCGCCTGCCCTCCTCCCGTGCGCTGCGGGCCGGAGTGGCGGGTCTCGCCGTGGTGGTGGTCGCCCTGAGCGCCCCGCCGGCATCGGCCGACGACGGCGACACCTACGACGCCCCGCTGCTGATGACGATCGACCGGCTGACACCGGGCTACGTGCCCGACCACGGCCCGGTCGAGATCAGCGGCACCGTCACCAACCGCACCACCGAGGTGTGGAGCAGCATCGACGTCTACCCGTTCCTCGACAACGACGGTGTGCCGATGCTCAGCTCCGGCGAGGTGGCCGAGGCCGCGGAGTCCGACCCGACGGCGGTGGTCGGCGAGCGGATCACCGAGGTCTCCGACGACGTCGGGACGCTGCGGCCGGGCGAGACCGCGACCTACTCGCTGAGCGTCCCCCGCGCCGACCTGCCGACCACGACGGCCGGCGTCTACTGGTTCGGCGTGCACGCCCTCGGCCAGAGCGACACCACCCCCGCCGACCTGGTCGCCGACGGCCGCGCCCGCACCTTCCTCCCCTTCGTGGGGCGGACCCGGGCGGAGCCGGTCGACGTCTCGGTCGTCGTGCCGCTGCGGCGGCGGGTCGCCTACACCGCGGGCGGCGCCGTGGCGCGGGCGGGCGTCTGGGAGTACGCCCTGTCCGAGAACGGCAACCTCGGCCGGCTGCTGGCGTTCGGCCAGGCCGCCGTGGCGCAGCCGGTGACGTGGCTCGTCGACCCGGCCGTCCTCGACGCGGTGCGCCGGCTCGCGCGGGGCAACCCCAACCGGTCCCTCGCCCCGACGGTCACGCCGGGCCCGGACGACGGGTCGAGCGAGTCGCCGTCGGAGAGCGCGAGCGCGACGCCGAGCGCGGACCAGGACCCGGCACCGACGCCGCGCGCCGCCGTGCCCGGCGCCGAGGACTGGCTCGACACGATGCAGTCGGAGCTGCGCTTCGGCGACGTCCTCACGCTGCCGTACGGCGACCTCGACCTCTCGGCGGCGGCCGAGCACGCGCCCGACCTCTACAAGCGGGCCCGCGACCACTCCTCGGTGCTCGACGACTGGGACGTCGACAGCACCCCGGCGATCGGGTCGCCGAGCGGCTACCTCGACGCCAACGCCCTGCTGCTGGCCGCCGACGACTCGGTCGCGCTCGTCACCGACCAGATGTTCGGGCACGCGTCGTTCCCCCAGGGTCCGCCGGAGGCCGGCCGCTTCGGCGGGCACAAGCTCGCGGTCATCGACTCCGCCGCCGGCACCGGCGGTCCCGGGCCCGACCCCCGGGTCGCCCCGGTCGCCCTGCGGCAGCGGATCCTGAGCGAGGCCGCGCTGCGCCTGCTGCGCGGCGACCCGCGCCCCCTCGTCGTGACGCTGCCCCCGACGGTGGACGCCGCCGACGCCGCCGAGTTCTGGTCGGGCCTCGACGTCGACTGGGTGCACCTGGCCCCGCTGTCCGAGACCGTCGCCGGCCGCGCCGACGCCGTCGACGTCAGCAAGCTGACCTACCCCGACGACCAGGCGTCCTACGAGCTCGACGCCACCGTCTTCGACGAGGCCGAGGGCCTGCTCCGGGACGGGTCCTCGCTGCAGCGGATGCTCACCGCCAACGAGACGGTGGCCGGCGAGATCGCCGTCGAGGCGCTCACCGCGGCGTCGTACGCCTGCCGACCCGCCCCCGCCGACGCGGTGTCCCGGCTCACCGCCGCACGGCGGTGGATCGCGGGCCGCGAGGCCGCGGTCCACCTGGCCGGGCCGCGCGGCGTGACGCTCTCCAGCGACGACGGCAGCTTCGCGGTCACGCTCGCCAACCGGCTCCGGCAGCCGGTGACCGTGCAGATCCAGGCGCAGTCCGACGAGGGCATCGCCGTCGACGTGGGCGAGCCGATCGAGCTGGCCCCCAAGAGCCGGACCACCCAGGTGCTCGACGCCCACACCACCAAGGTCGGCGTGCACCACGTGCGCCTGCTGCTCACCGACACCGACGGCCACCCGCTCGGCGCGACCGTCCAGGTCTCGATCCGCTCCGGCCAGGTCGGCGAGATCATCTGGGTGATCATGGGCACCGGCGCCGGGATCCTCTTCGTCGCCATCGCGATCCGGCTGGTGCGCCGGGTCCGCCGTGCCCGCGCCCAGCCCGCGGAGGCCGAGCCCGCGGAGGAGGGGGCCCCGGCGTGACCGAGGACGCGACGACCGGCGACCAGAGCCGGATCCTGGCCAACAGCGCCGTGATGGCCGCCGGCACCGTGGTCTCCCGGTTCAGCGGCTTCATCCGCTCGACCCTGCTCGTCGCCGCGCTCGGCGCCTCGCTCCACGCGGACCTGTTCACCATCGCGAACACGGTCCCCAACATGCTCTACATCCTGGTCGCGGGCGGCGTGTTCAACGCCGTGCTCGTCCCGCAGCTGGTCCGCGCGATGAAGAGCGACGCCGACGGCGGGGCAGCGTACGTCGACCGCGTGATCACCCTCGCCGTGCTCTTCCTCGGCGCCGTGACGGCTCTCCTCGTCGTGGCCGCGCCCTGGGTGATGGGGCTGCTGCTCAACGAGCGCTACGACGACCCGGCGCTCGCCGCGCAGCGCGCATCGGCGATCGACCTCGCGCGCTACTGCCTCCCGCAGGTCTTCTTCTACGGGATGTTCGTCCTCGTCGGTCAGGTCCTCAACGCCCGCGGCCGGTTCGGGCCGATGATGTGGGCGCCGATCGCCAACAACGTCATCTCCGTCGGCGTGCTGGTCGTCTACCTCGTCGCGTTCGGCCCGGCGTCCGGTGCCGAGCTCGGCGGCCCGTTCACGCCGACCCAGGAGGCCGTGCTCGGCATCGGCTCGACCCTGGGCATCGCCGCGCAGTTCGTGATCCTGGTCCCCTACCTGCGGGCGGCCGGGGTCCGGATCACGCCCCGCTTCGACTTCCGCGGCACCGGCCTCGGCGCGACCCTGCGGCTCGGTGTGTGGACGGTGCTGTTCGTCGTCGTCAACCAGGCGGCGTACGTCGTCGTGGTCCGCCTCGCTTCCGGCGGCACCGCCGCGGCGGCCGACGGCACCGGCATCACCATCTACTCCGGCGTCCAGCTGGTGAGCATGGTCCCGCACTCGGTGATCACGGTCTCGCTCGCGACCGCGATCCTGCCGCGGCTCTCCCGCCACGCCGCCGACGACGACCGCCCGGCGTTCGGCCGCACCCTCACCGACACCGGGCGCTCGGCCCTGGTGGTCGCGATCCCGTGGGCGGCGCTGCTGCCGGTCGTCGCGCCGGAGATCGCCCAGGTGATCTGGGGGCACGGCGCGACCGCCGACTCGTGGGACCGCTTCGTGCCGAGCCTCTCCCTCTTCGGCGCGGGCCTGGTGTTCTTCACCGTCCACTACCTGACCCTGCGCGGCTACTACGCCCTCGAGCTCAACCGTCGGGTGTTCTGGATCCAGTGCGTGATCGCTGCGGTCAACATCGTGACCGCCGTGGTCCTCGTCCGGCAGGTCGGCGCCGGGGAGACGGCCCCGATGCTGGTGGTCGCCTACACCACGGCGTACGCCGTGGGCGCCGCGATCTCGTTCGGCCTGCTGACCCGGCGGCTCGGGGTGATCCGGCTCGGCGACCTGGGCCGCTTCCTCGGCCGGTTGCTGGTCGCCACCGCGTTCTCGACCGGTGTCGCGGTGCTCGCGGCATGGCCGGTCAGGCACGGCCTGGACCAGCTGCCGGGGCACGGCAGCTGGCCGCTCGCCGCGGTGGCCGGGGTGCTCATCGCCCTGGCCGACGTCGTGGCGTTCGTGGCCGCCGCGAAGGTCCTCCGCCTCGACGAGGTCACCAGCGTCCTGACCACCGTGACCGGACGGCTGCGCGGCCGGTCGCACCGATCGCGCGGATAGTCGCCATCTCCGGTCGGCGCCCGCGTCGGCCCCTACGATTGCCGGAGCATCGGGAAAGGACTGGGGTGGCGACGTCGACGCGGCCGGGTGACCTGCTCGCCGGCCGCTACCGCTTGGTCGACCTGCTCAGCGAGAGCGCGGGCGGGCGCTTCTGGCGTGCCCACGACCTGGTGCTCGAGCGGTCGGTCGCCCTGCACGTCATCGACGAGGACGACCCCCGCGCCGATGCGCTCATCGAGGCCGCCGGCGCGTCCGCGCAGGTGCTGGACCCGCGGATCCTGCGCGTGCTCGACGCCGACCACCGCGACGGCCTCTGCTACGTGGTCAACGAGTGGGGCAACGGCACCTCGCTCGACATCCTGGTGCTCCAGCGCGGCCCGCTCGGCACCCGGCGCGCGGCCTGGCTGACCGCCGACGTCGCGGCGGCCATGGCGCGCGCGCACGCGGCAGGCGTCGCGCACGGACGGCTCAACCCGGAGAACGTGCTCATCGACCGCTTCGGCCGGGTGCGGCTGATCGGGCTGTGCGTCGACGCCGCCCTGCACGGGGTGCGCACCCGCGACCCCGCGATCGACCGGTGCGACATCGCCGGCCTGCTTTACTGCGCGCTCACCGCCACCTGGCCCGGCCCCTCCGACTCGATCGTCCCGGCGGCGCCGGTCGAGCACGGGGAGGTGCTCGCGCCGCGGCGGGTGCGGGCGGGCGTCCCGCGACCGCTGGACCAGCTCTGGCGCGACGTGACCTCGCCCCTCCCCGAGCGCCACCGGCGGCACGCCACCGGCCCGGACGTGTCCTCGGCCGCGGCGATCAGCCGCGCGCTGCTCGACTTCCTCGGCGACACCACCGGGCTCCCGGAGGCTCTCGCGGCGTCCGTGCCGCCGTTCAACGACGTGCGCCCGGTGGTGCTCCCCAGCGTCGCCGACCCGGTCCCGCACGACCGCGACGCGCCCGCGGCCGAGCCGCTCGCGGTGGCGACAGCGACCTCCGAGGGGAGCTCCGAGGAGACCCCGCGGGAGTCCCCCGAGCAGGGCGAGGAGTCCGACGAGGAGCCGCCGATCCCGTCGGTGGCCGACCTGCCCACCGAGGCCGGGATGCCGGTCTTCGGGGACGACGACGAGGTCGAGTGGCTCCGCGCCCGGAGCACCCCGCCACCCCCGCCGCCACCCTTCGAGGAGCTGCCCGAGCGCCCGCTGTTCTCCCCGGACCCGGTCCGCCGGCCGCGGCTCGACGTACCGACTCCGGCTGCGCCGCCACCGCCTCCGCCGCCGAGCCCCGCGGCGGCGACCGGGTTCTGGCCCTGGGACGCCGACGCGGCCGCCTTCGACGACGGCAGCGGCGAGGGGACCTCCGAGCTGGACGCGGTGCCCGGCCGGAGCTGGCTGCGGCTGGCGATCGGGATCGCGGCGGCCCTGGTGCTGCTGATGGGCGTGGTGGTCGCGTTCAACCTCGGCCGCGGCCGCACCCCGCTCGGGTTCGAGCCGGACCCGACGCCGTCGGCGACGCCGACGACCACGCCCACGAGCGCCCCGCCGCACGCCCTCACCGGGCTCACCGCGACGGCGTTCGACCCCTACGACAGCGCGGGCGAGGAGCACGACGAGGACGCGCCCAACGTGGTCGACGGCGACCCGGGCACCACGTGGGCGACGAGCACCTACTTCGACCAGTTCGGACCCGGCGGGCTCAAGCCGGGTGTCGGCGTCGTGGTGGACCTCGGGCAGGAGGCCGAGGTCACCTCGGTCGACCTGACGCTGGTCGGCGCGCCGACGAAGGTCGAGCTCTTCGTCTCCGCCGACCGGCCCGGTGCTGCCCCCAGCGGCGCGCCGGATGCCGTCGGCCGGGCCGGTGGGACCCGGCTCACGCTGGAGCCCGAGCGCGCGGTCCGGGGTCGCTACGTGCTGGTCTGGATCACCTCCCTGCCCGCGGTGCCGGGCGGCTTCCGCTCCGAGGTCGCGGAGGTGGTCGTCGATGGTCGTTGACGCCGACCTCGAGCCCAGCGACGCGGAGCTGCTCTCCGCGCACGTGGCCGGGGACCCCGACGCGTTCGGCACCCTGTTCGCCCGTCACCGCGACCGGCTCTGGGCGGTCGCCGTCCGCACCACCGGTGACCCCGAGACCGCCGCCGACGGCCTGCAGGACGGGATGATCGCGGCCTTCCGCCGCGCCGGGTCGTTCCGCGGCGACGCCGCGGTGACCACCTGGCTGCACCGGGTCGTGGTCAACGCCTGCCTGGACCGGCTGCGGGTGCTGCGCTCGCGCCGGGCCGAGGCGCTGCCCGACGACCTCGACGAGACCGGGCGCGGCGCGCTGGTCTCGGCGACCGAGGAGGCCGACGACCCGGCCGAGCACGCCGTGCGCGACGAGCGTCGCCGGCAGGTGCTCGCGGCGCTGGGACAGCTCTCCGCCGACCAGCGGGCCGCGCTGGTGCTGGTCGACATGGAGGGCTACAGCGTGGCCGACGCGGCCCAGGTGCTCGACTGCGCGGAAGGCACGGTGAAGTCCCGCTGCTCGCGCGGGCGGGCGCGGCTGGCGGTGCTCCTCCGCCCGGTGCTCGACACCGACCGGGAGACCGACGCCACGCCGGCCGGGGGGAACCCCGGGAGCGCCCCGGACGTCGGACCCTCGTCCCCACGCGGGCCACCGGTGGGTCCAGGACCGCACCCCACCCACCCGCACTGACCAGACCGGAAGCCGTGATGAACCTCCCCGACGACGCCGACCAGCCGGCGCCTCCTCCGTCGCCCGCCGACGAGGCGGCCGTCCGCCGGCTCCTCGCCGACGCCCGGGAGACCGAGCCGGTCCCGCCCTCGGTCGCCGCCCGCCTCGACGAGACCCTCGCGGGCCTGGTCGCCGAGCGCAGCGAGACGCCGGAGGTCGTCGCCCTCGCCAGCCGACGCCGGCGGCGTGCCGGAGCGCTCCTGGTCGCCGCCGCGGCAGTGGTCGTCGGAGGCCTCGTCGTCGGTCGTTACGCCGCTGAGGACGGCAGCAGCGCCGACCAGGCGTCGAGCGACTCCGCGGTGGCCCGGGACCAGCCGGAGGCCGCCGCCGAGGGCCCCGCGTCCACGCGGTCCGGCAAGAACGACATGAGCACCTCCGACAGCGCCGACGCCCTCGACAACAGCCTCGAGGGCAACATCGCCGAGGACTACGCGTTCCGGACGAGGGCGCCGGCGCACCTGCGGCCGGACCACCTGATGGCCGACGTGGTGGCGCTGCGTCGTACCTGGCCCCGCGACGTCGACCCGGACGCCTACGCCGCCACCGCGCCCGTCCTCCCGTCCGGCTTCCCCTGCGCATCGGCGCCCTGGGGCCACGGCATCCTGCTCGGCGTGCACTACGGCGCCCGCCCGGCCGTCGTCGCCTACCGGGCGCCGCAGGGCGACACCCAGGTCGTCGAGGTGCTGCAGTGCGGCACCGCCGACGTGCTGCGGTCCACGACGATCCCCGTGCGCTGAGGGGCTCGCCCCCGGCGCCCGCGTGGCCGTGGGAATGCCGGCACCTACGATCGGGTTGAACGTCAGGTCCGCAATCGTCAGGAGAGCCATGAGCGAGTCCACCGAGCCGCGCAACGTCATCGTGATCGGGTCCGGCCCGGCCGGTTACACCGCCGCGGTCTACAGCGCCCGTGCCAACCTGCACCCGCTGGTGTTCGAGGGCTCGGTCACGGCGGGTGGTGCGCTCATGAACACCACCGAGGTCGAGAACTTCCCCGGGTTCCGCAACGGGATCATGGGCCCGGACCTGATGGACGAGATGCGCGCCCAGTCCGAGCGGTTCGGCGCCGAGCTGGTCGCCGACGACGTCGTCGAGGTCGACCTCACCGGGCCGGTCAAGGTCGTGAAGACGGCCACCGACACCTACACCGCGCACACCGTGGTGCTGGCGATGGGCTCGGCCTACCGGAAGCTCAACCTCCCCAACGAGGAGCGGCTCTCGGGTCGCGGCGTCTCCTACTGCGCGACCTGCGACGGCTTCTTCTTCCGCGAGCAGCACATCGCCGTCGTCGGCGGTGGCGACTCGGCCGTCGAGGAGGCGACCTTCCTCACCCGGTTCGGCTCGAAGGTGTCGCTGATCCACCGGCGCGACGAGCTCCGTGCATCGAAGATCATGCAGGAGCGGGCGTTCGCCGACCCCAAGCTCGAGGTCATCTGGAACGCCGAGGTCGACTCGATCAACGGCGAGGAGGTGCTCGAGTCGCTCACGCTCCGCGACACGGTGACCGGCGAGAAGCGCGACCTGCCCGCAACCGGCCTGTTCGTCGCGATCGGGCACGACCCGCGCTCCGAGCTGCTCAAGGGCCAGGTCGACCTCGACGCCGACGGCTACGTGCTGGTGCAGCCGGGCTCGACCGAGACCAACCAGCGCGGCGTGTTCGCGGCGGGTGACCTCGTCGACCGGCGCTACCAGCAGGCCATCACCGCCGCCGGCACCGGTTGCGCGGCCGCGCTCGACGCCGAGAAGTACCTCGCGGAGATCGCCCACGCCGCCGCCACCAGCGCGGTCTGACCGCCGGACAGCGCGGGGAATGCCCCCGCCCGGCACTACGTTCCAACCCACAGACGTCTCGTTCAAACACCGATCCGAAGGGTGGCCTCCGTGGCTGACAACATCTCCGCCGTGACCGACGCCGAGTTCGAGAGCCAGGTGCTCAAGGCCGACAAGCCCGTGCTGGTCGACTTCTGGGCCGAGTGGTGCGGTCCGTGCCGCCAGGTCGCGCCGATCCTCGACGAGCTCGCTGCCGCCCACGGCGACAAGATCGAGTTCCGCAAGATGAACGTGGACGAGAACCCGGTCACGCCGGCGTCCTACCGGGTCACCGGCATCCCGACCATCAACGTCTACCAGAACGGCGAGGTCGTCCGCACGATCGTCGGCGCCCGCCCGAAGGCCGCCATCCTCAAGGAGCTCGAGGAGTTCGTCGGCTGACCCAGCCGATCCCCGTACGGCGCCCGCCCTCCCCCGTGGAGCGGCGGGCGTCGTCGTTCCCGGCTCCCTCGCGGGTCGCTAGTTCTGGTCGCGGTGCACGGGCCGGGGATGGGTGCGCGCCTTGACGACGCCCACCAGCTTCTCCAGCGCCGCCTCGACCTCGTCCCGCCAGCTGACCAGGGACCGCAGCTCCATCCGCATCCGCGGCGTCGTCGGGTGGGGACGGTGGGTCTTGAAGCCGACCCGCAGGAGGAACTCCTGCGGCAGCAGGCACCCGTCGACGTGCCGCGCACTCGTGGTGGCGAACGCCTCCACGGCGCGGATCCCGTCACGGCGCGCGACCAGGTCGCGGGCCATGGTCTGCACGAGCAGCCGACCGATCCCCGCGTCGCCGTACCCGGGCGCCACCCGGGCGGTGGTCAGCACGACGGCGTCGGGCGAGGCGGGCGCGGTCGGGAACGCAGCCGCTCCCGGGACGTAGGCCGCCGGTGCGTAGATGACGAACCCGGCCGCCACGCCGTCGACCATCGCGACCCGGCCGCAGGACCCCCACTCCCGCAGCAGCTCGGAGACCCAGTCCTCCTTGACCTCTGCCCGCTCGGCCTCCGCCAGCTCGCCGCGCCGCACGGGGTCCAGCTCCCAGAACAGGCACGTGCGGCAGGGCGCACCCATCTCGTCCAGGGCGGCGAGGCTGTCCAGGGTCAGCGGGAGCGTGGTGCGTGCCACCTCACCAGCCTAAGTCCTCCGGCCGAGCGCCCGCGCTGCTCCGCCGGGCGATACTCGCGGGCGCCGCGCCCGGGCAACTGCGACAATCGGGTGTGCGCAAGATCCACCAGAGCAGGAAGCTGCAGAACGTCCGGTACGACGTCCGCGGGCCGATCCTCGTCGAGGCCCAGCGGCTCGAGGCCGAGGGGCACCGGATCCTCAAGCTCAACATCGGCAACCCGGCACCCTTCGGGTTCGAGGCGCCCGAGGCGATCCTCGCCGACGTGATGCACCACCTGCCGAACGCCCAGGGCTACAGCGACTCCCAGGGCATCTACTCGGCGCGCACGGCCGTGGCGCAGTACTACCAGTCGCGCGGCCTGACCGACACGGTCGTCGAGGACGTCTTCATCGGCAACGGGGTCTCCGAGCTGATCTCGATGGTCCTCCAGGCGTTCGTCGACGACGGCAACGAGATCCTCGTCCCGGCTCCGGACTACCCGCTGTGGACCGGCGCGGTGACGCTGTCGGGCGGGATCCCCGTGCACTACCGGTGCGACGAGGACAACGACTGGATGCCCGACCTCGAGGACATCGAGTCCAAGATCACCGAGAACACCCACGCGCTGGTCATCATCAATCCCAACAACCCCACCGGTGCCGTCTACAGCAAGGAGATGGTCGAGGCCCTCGTCGACATCGCCCGTCGCCACCAGCTCGTGGTGTTCGCGGACGAGATCTACGAGAAGATCCTCTTCGACGACGCGGTGCACCACCACGCGGCGGCTGCCGCCGGCGGCGACGTGCTCTGCCTGACCTTCAGCGGGCTCTCGAAGGCCTACCGGGTCTGCGGCTACCGGGCCGGCTGGGTGATGATCTCGGGGCCCAAGGAGATCGCGGAGGAGTTCCTCGAGGGGCTCACGCTGATCGCCAACATGCGGATGTGCCCCAACGTGCCCGCGCAGCACGCGATCCAGACCGCCCTGGGCGGCTACCAGTCGATCAACGAGCTGATCGTGCCCGGCGGTCGGTTCTACGAGCAGTCGATGCTCGCGCACCGCCTCCTCAACGAGATCCCGGGCGTCACCTCGGTCAAGCCGCGCGGAGCGCTCTACTGCTTCCCCCGGCTGGACCCAGAGGTCTACGCCATCGAGGACGACGAGCACTTCGTCATCGAGCTGCTGCGGGCGAAGAAGATCCTGGTCACCCACGGCACCGGCTTCAACTGGCCCGCGCCCGACCACTTCCGGCTGGTGACCCTGCCCGACGTCGACGTCCTCGAGGAGGCGATCGGGCGGATCGCCGAGTTCCTCGCGACGCGGAGATGACCGCGCGGGCGTCCGCCCGCCCGCTTCTTTGTTCACGGGAGACAATTCCCGTGCTCGATTCACCCGGCCCGCTCTCGTGCTCGACGTGCGGCGCTGTCAGACTTCACGGATGCTCGACATCACGTACCCGCCCGTCATCGTCACGGCGAAGGTCCTGTTCCGGCTGATGCGGCAGCGGGTGGTCGTGTCCGGCTCGGAGCACATCCCGCGCAAGGGCGGCGCGCTCCTGGCGATCAACCACACCGGCTACGTCGACTTCATCTACGCCGGGGCCGGCGCCGAGCCGCGCAAGCGCCTGGTCCGGTTCATGATCAAGAAGGAGATGATGGACAAGCCCGGGGTCGGCCACCTCCTGCGCTCCTTCCACCACATCCGGGTCGACCGCGGGTCCGGCGTGCAGTCGCTCCTCGACGCGAAGGCCTACCTCGAGCAGGGTGAGATCGTCGGCATCTACCCCGAGGCCACGATCTCCCGTTCCTTCGAGATCAAGGAGCTCAAGTCCGGCGCGGTCCGGATCGCCGCCGAGACCGGCGTCCCGCTGATCCCGGTCATCGTGTGGGGCGCGCACCGCCTGATGACCAAGGACCACCCCAAGGACTTCTCGCGCAGCCCGAAGACCATCGCCATCAAGGTCGGCGAGCCGATGCAGGTCACGGGCGAGGACCCGGCCGCGGAGACGGACGAGCTGCGTCGCCGGATGGCCGCGCTGCTCGACGAGGTCATCGCCGGCTACCCCGAGGACGAGAAGCAGCCCGGCTCCTGGTGGACGCCTGCCCGGTACGGCGGCAGCGCGCCCACGCCGGAGGAGGCCGCCCGGCTCGACGCCGAGGAGCTCGCCGAGCGGGCCCGGCGCCGGGCCGAGAAGCAGGCACAGAGCGACAAGTAGCCAGAGCGACATGTCCACTTGTGGATATGTCGACAAAGCGATAGATCGCTTCGTGTCCCGGCCGGCCGCTCCGGCCGCCCCGGACGGGCTCCGGCTCAGATCGGACGGTCGCTCCGGTTGCGGGGGTCGATGATGTCGACCAGGCGCTGGAGGTCGCCGGTGTTGGCGAACTCGATCGTGATCCGGCCCTTGCGCTGACCGAGGTCGATCTTGACCCGGGTCTCGAGCCGGTCGGCCAGGCGGTCGGAGAGGTCGACCAGGCCCGGCGCCTTCGGCTTGGGACGCGTGGTGCGCTTGGTGCTCCCGTGGTCACCAACGGCCACGATCTCCTCGAGGCCGCGCACGCTGATGCCCTCGGCGACGACGCGTTGCGCGAGACGGTCCTGGATCTCGGCGTCCTCGACCGCGAGCAGCGCTCGCGCGTGCCCGGCGGAGAGCACCCCCGCCGCGACCCGCCGCTGGACGGCCGGACCGAGCTTCAGCAGCCGCAGGGTGTTGCTGATCTGGGGGCGCGAGCGACCGATCCGCTGGGCGAGCTCGTCGTGGGTGCAGCCGAAGTCCTCCAGCAGCTGGGCGTACGCCGAGGCCTCCTCCAGCGGGTTGAGCTGCGAGCGGTGCAGGTTCTCCAGCAGCGCGTCGCGGAGCATGTCCGCGTCGTCCGTCTGCCGCACGATGGCGGGGATCCGCTCGAGGCCCGCCTGCTGCGCGGCGCGCCAGCGGCGCTCGCCCATGATGAGCTCGTAGGTGCCGTCCTCGTCGCGGGGCCGCACCACGACCGGCTGCAGCAGCCCGATCTCGCGCACGGAGTGCACGAGCTCGGCCATCGCCTCCTCCTCGAAGACCTGGCGCGGCTGGACCCGGTTCGGGACGATCTTCCCGGGCTCGAGCTCGGCGAAGTAGGCGCCGTCGATGACGACCAGCTCCGGGCCGGGGGAGGCGTCGCGCTCGGCCGGCGGAGCGGTCGGCGCGCCCGAGGGGCCGTCCGGGCGCGAGGTGTCACCCGGAGACGGCTCGGGGGGCGCGGTCGGGATCAGGGAGCCGAGTCCCCGTCCCAGCCCACGGCGGGGCGAGGCTGTGCTCACGTGAGGCTCCCTCGGGTCGCGATCTCGCGCGCCGCCTCCAGATAGCTCAGCGCGCCCGGCGAACCCGGATCGTAGGTCATCACGGTCTGGCTGTAGGACGGGGCCTCGGAGACCCGGACCGAGCGCGGGATCGCGGTCTTCAGCACCTGGTCGCCGAAGTGCTCGCGGACGTCGCCCGCGACGCCGTGGGCGAGCCGGGTCCGGGAGTCGAACATGGTGAGCAGGATCGTCGACACCGCCAGGTCGGGGTTGAGATGGGCCCGCACCATGTCCACGGTGGCGAGCAGCTGACCGAGACCCTCCAGGGCGTAGTACTCCGCCTGGATCGGGATCAGCATCTCCGCGCCCGCCACGAGGGCGTTGAGGGTGAGCAGCCCCAAGGACGGCGGGCAGTCGATGAAGACGTAGTCGTAGCGCTCGCTGCCGGCCTCGGCCGCGGTGCCCACCCTCGGGTGCGCCGTGATCGCCTTCTTCAGCCGTCCCTCGCGCGCCACGACGCTGACCAGCTCGATCTCGGCCCCGGCCAGGTCGATGGTCGCGGGCACCACCTGCAGGCCCGGGGCCTCGGGGCAGTCCTGGACCACGTCGCGGATGGCCGCGCCGTCGACGAGGACGTCGTACGTCGACGGCGTCCCCTGACGGTGCTCGATGTTGAGCGCCGTCGAGGCGTTGCCCTGCGGGTCGAGGTCGATGACCAGCACGCTCTGGCCCAGCTGGGCGAGCGCCGCGGCGATGTTCACCGTCGAGGTGGTCTTGCCGACGCCACCCTTCTGGTTCGCGACGACGAAGACCCGGGTCTCCGACGGGCGGGGGACCCGGGGGTGCTGCGGAGTGCCCTGGCGGACCAGCACGGAGTGCTGCGCCGCGCGGGCGAGCGGGGTCTGGTCGTCGTCGTAGGCCGGGTCGTAGGCCGCGAGCTCCTCGGCGGTGCGCACTGCGAGTCCTTCCGTTTCACGTGAAACATCGGGGGAGGGGGTCTGTGGATAACCACCGCGATCCTGTGGACGCTCACGCTCAGCGTCCCGGCTCGCACCGGTGGAAAACTCCCGGTCGTTCATGCCCCGCCTCTCGATCCGATCGTCGTCACGTCTTCATCCCTGTTCCTCGCGGCCGACGCCGAGCATCGCGTCGCTGCCGCGCGCCACCGCCGCGGCGGGAGCCCGATCCGGAAGTCGGCCACGATACTCGCGCGGGGTCGGCCCAGGTAACCCGAACGACGCGGATCGGCTCCACTTCGGGATGCTCCCCGCGGAGGTCCGCGCCGTACACCTCGACCGACGGGTGTGCACAGCCGAGCCGCGCGAGCACCGGACCGGCCGCCTCGATCTCCTCCGCGGCGCTCTCGCCCTTCATCGCCAGCAGCGCGCCGTCGGGCGCCACCAGCGGCATGCACCAGCCGAGGAGACGCTCGAGCGGGGCAACCGCTCGCGCGGTCACCACGTCGAACGTGGTCTCACCGTGCAGCGCGTCGGCGCGGTCGCGACGCACGGTCACGTTGGTCAGGCCGAGGTCGGCGACAACCTCGTCCAAGAAGGTGGTCCTCCGCAGCAGCGGCTCCACCAGGGTCACCCGGACGTCGGGCCGGGCGATGGCCACCACCAGGCCCGGGAGGCCGGCGCCGGACCCGATGTCGGCGACCGTCGCCTCCCGCGGCACCGCAGCCGCGAGCAGGGCGCTGTTGAGCACGTGCCGGTCCCACAGCCGGGCTGCCTCGCGCGGCCCGACCAGCCCGCGCACGATGCCGTCGGTGGCGAGCCTCGCGACGTAGCGCTCAGCCATCGGCAGGCGATCGCCGAGGAGGGCGCGCGCCGCCGGCGGGGGAGGGCCCGCGGCGGCCGGATCCGGACCGCCGTCCCCCGGATGTTTCACGTGAAACCGTCAGTCGTCGGAGGAGGCCGGCAGCACGACGACGTACCGGCGCGGCTCGACACCCTCGGACTCGGACTCGAGACCGGCCGCCGCGACCGCGTCGTGCACGATCTTGCGCTCGAAGGGCGACATCGGGTCGAGCGACACCGGCTCGCCGGTCGCCTTGACCTTGGCGGCCGTCTCCTCGCCCAGCTTGGTGAGCCGGGCCCGCTTGTCGGCCCGGAAGCCGGAGATGTCCAGCATCAGTCGCGACCGCTCGCCGGTCTCGCGGTAGACCGCGAGGCGGGTCAGCTCCTGCAGCGCCTCCAGCACCTTGCCGTCCGGACCGACCAGCTGGGAGAGGTCCGCTCCGACGATCGACACCGCGGCGCGGTCCGCCTCGACGTCCATGTCCAGGTCGCCGTCGAGGTCGGCGATGTCCAGCAGCTCCTCCAGGTAGTCGGCGGCGATGTCGCCCTCCTGCTCCAGACGCGAGACCGTGCTCTCGTCGGTCACCGTCTGCTCGCTCGTACCGGCCTCGGCGTTCACTGGGTGCCTCCCTGGTTCTTGGGCTTGTTCTGGGGCTTCTTGCCCGGGGTCTGGGTCGGGCTGCCGCCCTTGCGCTGCGAGCGGGACTGCCGCTGCGGCTGCTGCCGCTGCCGACGGTCCGGCTCCTTCACCTCGCCACCCTCGGCCGGCGCCTCGTAGGCGGGGAGGGGCTCGCCGTGCTTGGCGGCCTTCGCGCGGTCGCGCTCCTCCTTGGCCTTGAACGCAGGCGTGCCGGGCGCGGGGTTGTTCCGGATCACCCAGAACTGCTGGCCCATGGTCCACAGGTTGGAGGTGGTCCAGTAGAGGAGGACACCGATCGGGAACGCGACGCCGCCGAGGCCGAACGCGACCGGGAGGATGTAGAGCAGCATCTTCTGCTGCTGGGCGTAGGGGCCCGACATCGCGTCGGCCGGCATGTTCTTGGCCATCAGCTGCCGCTGGGTCGTGAACGTCGTCGCGGTCATCGCGAGCACCAGGATGGCCGCGACGACCATCACCAGCGCGTTCGGGTCGTCGCCCCACGTGCGGCTCTGCCAGAACGTGCCGTTGATCGGCAGCTTGCCGAAGATCACCGACTCGCCGAACTCGTGCGCCTTCTCCGTGGTGAGGAACCCGTGCGCGGTGTCGGTCTTCGCCGCCTGCGAGATCATCCGGAACAGCGCGAAGAAGATCGGCATCTGCAGGAAGATCGGCAGGCACGAGGCGAACGGGTTGGTGCCCGCCTCGCGATAGAGCTTCATGGTCTCCTCGGCCAGCCGCTGCCGGTCGTGGCCGTACTTCTTCTGCAGCTCACGGACCTTGGGCTGGATCAGCTGCATGTTGCGGCTGGCCTTGATCTGGCGCACGAAGAGCGGGATCAGCGCGGCGCGGATCACCAGCGTCAGGCCGATGATCGACAGCGCCCAGGACAGGCCACCGTGCGGGTCCAGGAACAGCCCGAAGAACCAGTGCCACGCCAACAGCACCGCCGAGACGATGTAGTACAGCGGCACCATGATGAAGTGGCCGATGTCGCCGATGATCCCCACTCAGACTCCTAGGTCTTCTGGTTTGGACGGCGCCTCGCCGGCTGTCGCCGTGCGAAGCGGTGGCACGTGGTCGACCCCTCCCGGGGCCCAGGGGTGGCAGCGGCCGATCCGCCGTACGGCGAGCCAGCTGCCCTTGATCGCGCCGTGCCGCTGCACGGCTTCCAGCGCGTAGGCCGAGCACGACGGGTAGTAGCGGCACACCTCGCCGTAGAGCGGGCTGATCGCGAACCGCCAGGCGCGGATCAGCCCGACCAGGATCGTCCTCACCATCGCATCAGCACCCCGCGTCAGCCCGTCGCGCCGCTCACGCGGCGGGCGCGCAGGCCCGTTCGGCACAACGGGCGAGGTCCGACGACAGTTCCCCGTACGTCGCCCCGGCGCTCGCCGGGAGGGCACGCACGACGAGGCGGCCGGCGTCGGGCAGCGCACCGACGACGAGCAGCTCGCGGGTCGCGTGCCGCAGCCGGCGACGGACGCGGTTGCGCACGACGGCTCCGCCGACCTGCTTGCCGACGACGAAACCGGCCTCGAGCGGGTCGCTGCCCGTCTCGTAGTGCGCGACCAGGGTGCGTGCGGCCGCGCGCCGACCCCGACGGGTCGCACTGCGGAACCCCGCCGGATCCGTCAGCCGGTGCGCAGCAGGAAGCACGATCGTGCCCGGCCGGCCTCAGACCGCCAGGCTCTTGCGGCCCTTCCGGCGACGGTTCGCCAGGATGGCGCGGCCCGCGCGCGTGCGCATCCGCAGTCGGAACCCGTGCGTCTTGTGACGACGACGGTTGTTCGGCTGGTACGTCCGCTTGCTCACGATGACCTCTTTAGATGGAACGTGCTGGGAAGGGTCCTCCGGTAACGCACAGCGATCGACCGTGGAGCACGACGTGCCCGGCAGGCGACCACCCTCGCCCTTGCTGGCGAGCTCGGCGAGACGTGCAGGCACGCTCCGCCATCGGATGACCGCCCAACGGTACGCGGCACCGAGACAGAGGGTCAAACCCACGCAGCGGCGCCGTCGGCCGGAGTTGCAGGTTCCTGTGGATAGCGGGTTGATCCACAGGCATCCCGACGGTTAGGTTCGGTCCCTCCGGGATTCCCCGCCGTCCACGGCGACGCGGTGGAGGACACGAGGTCGCAGCCTCGGCCATGTCCCCGGTACGGGGGCCTGACCTGCGAAGACGTGTCGCTCACCGTGCGTTCGGCCGGCCTCGGGCAAGCGTCGTCGATGTGGTCGGTTCCGAGTTCACAACCTGTGGACAAACTTGTGGAGCCGCCGCGCCACCAGGATTGAGAGGACTGCCCGTGACCGGGATGTCGGACGGACCCGAGGCCAGCGGGGGAACCCCGCAGGACGCCGCGACGGAGGACCGGCTCGACGCCGCCTGGCGCGCAGTCGTCGCCGAGCTGCAGGCACACCAACGGGCCTGGCTCCAGGCCAGCCGGCCGGTGACCCTGCACGGCACCACCGCCATCGTCGCGGTCCCCGACGACTTCACCCGCAAGCGGCTCGAGGGCCGGTTGCGCGGCCAGCTCGAGGACGCGCTCACCGTGCGGTTCGGTCACGAGGTGCAGCTCGCCGTCACCGTCGACGCGTCCCTGCACCGGGAGGGAGGACTCGACGTCCCCGCCCACCTCGACGAGCCGGCGACGCCGTACCCCGCGGTCGACATGTCGACAAACCGACAGGACGACACGGCGACTTATCGACCCGAGCCGCACCCGGTCTTCGAGGAGCCCGACCCGATCACGGCGCCGCCGTCCAGCGAGTCGCGGCTCAACCCGAAGTACACGTTCGAGACGTTCGTCATCGGCTCGTCCAACCGGTTCCCCCACGCGGCGGCCGTGGCCGTCGCCGAGGCGCCGGGCAAGTCCTACAACCCGTTGCTCGTCTACGGCGACTCCGGACTCGGCAAGACCCACCTGCTGCACGCCATCGGCCACTACGTCCGCAGCCTCTACGCCGGCGCGAAGGTCCGCTACGTCAGCTCGGAGGAGTTCACCAACGAGTTCATCAACGCGATCCGCGACGATCGGCAGGAGCGGTTCAAGCGCCGCTACCGCGACGTCGACGTGCTGCTGATCGACGACATCCAGTTCCTGGAGGGCAAGACCCAGACCCAGGAGGAGTTCTTCCACACGTTCAACGCCCTCCACAACGCCAACAAGCAGATCGTGCTCACCTCCGACCGCGCGCCGAAGCGGCTCGAGGCGCTCGAGGACCGGCTGCGCAGCCGGTTCGAGTGGGGCCTGATCACCGACGTCCAGCCGCCGGACCTCGAGACCCGGATCGCGATCCTGCGCAAGAAGGCCGCGATGGACCGGCTCACCGCACCGCCCGACGTCCTGGAGTTCATCGCCTCCAAGATCCAGACCAACATCCGCGAGCTCGAGGGGGCGCTGATCCGGGTAACCGCGTTCGCGAACCTCAACCGCCAGGAGGTCGACCTCACCCTGGCCGAGATCGTGCTCAAGGACCTGATCCCCGAGGGTGGCGAGCCCGAGATCACCGCGTCGCTGATCATCGCCCAGACCGCGAACTACTTCGGCCTGACCATCGACGAGCTCACCGGACCGAGCCGCGGTCGCCACCTGGTGATGGCACGCCAGATCGCGATGTACCTGTGCCGCGAGCTCACCGGCCTGTCGTTGCCCAAGATCGGCGCACAGTTCGGCAACCGCGACCACACGACCGTGATGTACGCCGAGCGCAAGATCAACCAGCTGCTGGGCGAGCGGCGTGCCGTCTTCAACCAGGTCAGCGAGCTCACCAACCGGGTGAAGATGCAGGCCCGCCAGTCGTGAAAGATCGACGCGCGGGCCGGTCGTGAAGGGTCGACGGCCTGTGGACAACCGGACCAATTCCCCCCGAACTACACGGGGAGGATTCGGGGGAGGCCCCGGTCCGGCCCTCCACCGGGCCGTCGCCGTCCACAACGCGGCGTGCTCCGTACCCAACGCGGTCCACAGCCCCTGTGCGCGCCGATCCGGCCCCTGACCTGGGAGAACGCATCCTCTCCACAGATTCCACCGACGCTATGACTCCCACCTGAATTCATCTGCACCCGACGACCGTGGAACGACTCCCGGACCCCTCCCTGTGCACAACGAGGCGCTCCCTGGTCCCGGGCCCTCCATCTCCCACCGCCGCCGTGGCAGGATGCTCCCCACCACATCCGTGTCATTCCCCGCACGGACCGCGTCCCACGGACGCACCACCAACCCAGACTCCTTTCGAAGGACGCTCACCGTGAAGTTCCGAGTCGACCGCGATGTCCTCGCCGACGCCGTCGCGTGGGCAGCGCGCAGCCTGCCCGTGCGGCCCAGTGCGCCGACCCTGGCCGGACTGCTGATCGAGGCCGGTGACGACGGGCTGGTCCTGTCGACCTTCGACTACGAGACCTCCGCGCGCGCCACGCTCACCGCCGAGGTCAGCGACGAGGGCAAGGCGCTGGTCAGCGGCCGCCTGCTGGCCGACATCTGCCGCAGCCTCCCGGCCAAGCCGGTCGACGTCACGCTCGACGGCGCCCGGGTCTCGATCACCTGCGGCTCGTCGCGCTTCTCGCTCCAGACGATGCCGGTCGAGGACTACCCCGCGATCCCCGAGATGCCGGCGGCGACCGGCACGGTGGCGAGCGAGGCCTTCGCGCACGCCGTGGCCCAGGCGGTCACCGCCGCCGGCCGCGACGACATGCTCCCGGTGCTCACCGGCGTCCGGATCGAGATCGAGGGCGACACGATCACGCTGCTCGCCACCGACCGGTTCCGGCTCTCGCAGCGCGAGCTCGGCTGGAACCCCGGCACGCCCGACGCCTCGGTCGCCGCGCTGGTCCCGGCCAAGGTCCTCGGCGACACCGCCAAGTCGCTCACCGGCGGCGCCGAGATCACGATCGCGCTCTCGGCCACCGGCAGCGGTGACGGGCTGATCGGCTTCGAGGGCAGTGGACCCGGCGGCGTCCGCCGGACGACGACCCGGCTGCTCGACGGCGAGTTCCCCAAGGTCCGCAGCCTGTTCCCGACCGAGAAGCTGACCACGGCCCGCATCGACAAGGCCGAGCTGATCGACTCGGTGAAGCGGGTCGCCCTCGTCGCCGAGCGCAACACCGCGGTGCAGCTCGCCTTCCGCGACGGCGCGCTGACCCTCGACGCCGGGTCGGGCGACGAGGCCCAGGCCTCCGAGTCGGTGCCCGCGACCATCCAGGGCGAGGACCTGGTCACCGGCTTCAACCCGCAGTTCCTCCTCGACGGCCTCACCGCGATCGACGAGCCGGTGGTCGAGCTGGCGTTCACCCAGGCGTCCAAGCCGGTCGTCATCAGCGGCACCACCGAGGACGAGACCGACTCCGGGTTCCGCTACCTGCTGATGCCGCGGCGGTTGCTGAGCTAGTCGCTGTCGCGACCCTCCTCCGACCCGGTGCGCTGAACGGTTTTCGACGCGCGGTCGCGACCTCGCAGGCTCGGTCGCGCGCTTGCTCAACCTGACGCTCGCTGCGTCCGCGACTTCGTCGCGGTCGCTACGCTCGCGCCATGCACCTCGGACTCGTGGGACTGGGCAAGATGGGCGGCAACATGCGGACCCGCATGCGGGACCGCGGGATCACGGTCGTGGGCTACGACCGCAACCCCGACCTCGCTGACGTCGACAGCCTGGCTGCGCTGGTCGACGCGCTGCCGGCCGACGCACCGAGGGTGGTCTGGGTCATGGTGCCGTCCGGCGACCCGACCCGGGCGACGATCGCGGAGCTCGCGGACCTGCTCGGCGACGGCGACCTGGTCGTCGACGGCGGCAACTCGAAGTGGACCGACGACGCCGAGAACGCCGAGCTGCTCGGCGCCAAGGGCATCGGCTTCGTCGACTGCGGCGTCTCCGGCGGGGTGTGGGGACTGAAGAACGGCTACGCGCTGATGTGCGGCGGCTCCGAGGAGGACGTCGCCAAGGTCCAGCCGGCCTTCGACGCGCTCAAGCCCGACGAGGGCGGCTTCGTCCACGCCGGCGCCCAGCCCGGTGCGGGCCACTTCGCCAAGATGGTCCACAACGGCATCGAGTACGCCATGATGCAGGCCTACGCCGAGGGCTGGGAGCTGCTCGAGAAGGTCGACCTCGTCGAGAACGTGCCCGAGGTCTTCGACTCCTGGCGCAGCGGCACCGTGATCCGCTCGTGGTTGCTCGACCTGCTCACCGAGGCGCTCGAGGCCGACACCCACCTCGACAAGCTCCGTGGCTACGCCGACGACTCCGGCGAGGGCCGGTGGACCGTGCAGGCGGCGATCGACAACGCCGTGCCCATGCACGTCATCGCCGCCTCCCTGTTCGCCCGCTTCACCTCCCGCCAGGACGACAGCCCGGCGATGAAGGCGATCGCCGCGATGCGCAACCAGTTCGGCGGCCACGCCGTCCGCACCGACCCGCCCCCGGGTGGCGAGGCCAACCCCGGATGACCCGCACCTGGGGGACAATCGCCACGTGCACGTCTCGCACCTGACCCTCCACGACTTCCGGTCGTACGCCGCGCTCGACCTCGCGCTCGAGCCCGGTGTCACGTCGTTCGTCGGTCGCAACGGTCAGGGCAAGACCAACCTGGTCGAGGCGATCGACTACCTCTCCCGTCTCGGCTCCCACCGGGTCGCCACCGACGCACCGCTGGTGCGCGCCGGCGCCGACCAGGCAGTGGTGCGCGCCGCCGTGGTGCGCGACGGGCGCACGGCGGTGCTCGAGGTGGAGCTCAACCCGGGCCGGTCCAACCGCGCGCGGATCAACCGCTCGCCGCTGCCGCGGGCCCGGGACCTGGTCGGGATCGTGCGCACCGTGGTCTTCAGCCCCGAGGACCTCACCCTGGTCAAGGGCGACCCTTCGGACCGCCGCCGCTTCCTCGACGACCTCCTCGTGCTCCGCGCACCCCGGATCGCGGGCGTCCGCGCCGACTACGACCGCGTGCTCCGCCAGCGCAACACCCTGCTGAAGACGCTCGGCGTCGCCCGGGGCTCGGCGCGCGACGCGGCCCTGGCGACCCTGGGCGTGTGGGACGACCAGCTGGTCGCCACCGGCACCGAGCTGGTGCGCTCCCGCGAGCGACTGGTCGCCGACCTCGCCCCCTATGTCGGCAAGGCCTACGAGATGGTCGCGCGCGGTGCGAGCCGCGACGACGCGCGGATCGCCTACGAGTCCAGCGTCCCCGCCGCGGAGGACCGGGCGACCGCGTTCGCCCAGGAGCTCCAGGGGCGTCGCGACGACGAGGTACGTCGCGGCATCACGCTCGTCGGCCCCCACCGCGACGAGCTGCTGCTCACCATCGGTCCCGGCGACGACCACCGGCTCCCCGTCAAGGGGTACGCGTCGCACGGCGAGTCCTGGTCGTTCGCGCTCGCGCTGCGCCTCGCGTCCTACGACCTGCTCCGCGCGGACGGCGACGACCCCATCCTGGTGCTCGACGACGTCTTCGCCGAGCTCGACGCGGACCGGCGCGGCCAGCTCGCCGAGCTCGTCGCGGGTGCCGAGCAGGTGCTGGTCACCGCCGCGGTCGAGGAGGACGTCCCCGAGCAGCTGGCCGGGGCGACGTTCCACGTCGCCGACGGGGAGGTGCGCCGTGGCTGAACCTCCCGACAGGCCTCCCGAGCAGCCCCCGGTGCAGCTTCCCGAGCCCGACGGCCCGGACGAGCTCCCCGAGGAGCACCGCCCGGACGGTCTCGACCTGGCGCGGGCGATGGTGCGCGGTGCGGCGGGGACCGGCACGCCGGCGACGTGGGGCCGCAAGAAGCGACGGTTCACGGGGCGCCGGCCCGACGGCAAGTTCCTGCGTCCGGGGGAGGTGCCGGTCAGTGGCGCCCATCCGGGCGAGCGCGACCCCCAGCTGCTCGGTGCGGAGGTCGGGCGGATCATCGACGACCGTGGCTGGGCGCTCGACCTGAAGGTCCGCGGCGTCTTCGCACGCTGGCCGGAGCTGGTCGGGCCCGAGATCGGCGCGCACTCCACGCCGGAGACCCTCGTCGACGGGACGCTCGTCGTCCGCACCGACTCCACGGCGTGGGCCACGCAGCTCAAGCTGCTCGCCGGGTCGGTGGTCAAGCGCCTCAACGCCGAGCTCGGCGACGGCACAGTCACCCTCGTCGAGGTGCTCGGGCCCCACGCGCCGAGCTGGAAGCACGGTCGCCTCGGCACCCGGGACGGGCGTGGTCCGCGGGACACCTACGGCTGATTCCCCGCGCCGGACGCCGTGCTAGCACGGCAGCCGACGGAGCGTTCCCGGGTGCATCATGGCCCGATGGGGGGCTTCGACCTGGCGGCCTACGTGCCGCGCGCGCTCCTCGGTCGTGCGCCCGGGGCCCCGCGCAGCTGGCGGGTCGAGGGCACCTTGATGTTCGTCGACATCTCCGGCTTCACGTCGCTCTCCGACCAGCTGGCACGGCGCGGGCACGAGGGCTCGGAGGACCTGACCCGGACGATCGTCCGGATCTTCACCGTCCTGCTCTCGGCATCCGACGACGGGGGCGACGTGATCAAGTTCGGCGGCGACGCGATGCTCGTGTCCTACACCGGACCCGGCCACGCGGCCCGGGCGTGCCACGCCGCGGCGATCATGCAGCGGGTGATCCGGGTGATCGGCAACGTCCGGCTCACCGGTGCGCGGGCCCGGCTGCGGATGTCGATCGGCATCCACTCCGGCGACGTGGACCTGGTGCTCACCGGCGGCGCCGAGCACCAGGACCTGGTCGCCATCGGGCCGACCGTGACGCAGACCCTCGAGCTCGAGGGCCGCGCCGACGCGGGCGAGATCCTGGTCAGCGACGAGACCCGCGCGCTGCTCGCCGGCACCCCGGGCGTTCGGCTCGGCCGCAGGAAGGGACCGGGCACGCTGCTGTCCGCGATGGCGGGACTCCCGTCGACCGGGTCCCAGATCCTGTTCCGGGCGCCCACGGACGACCAGGTGCTCCGCTACCTGCCCCGTGCCTTCCACGGGCGCACCGAGCTGATGACCGGGACCTCGGACCACCGGCGTGCGGCGGTCGGGTTCGTGCAGGTGAGCGGCCTCGACGCCGCGCTGGCCTCCGATCCGGCCGGGACGGTGGCCCGCATGGACCGGCTCGCCGAGGTCGTCGCCGACGCCGCGGCGGACGCGGCGGTGACCGTGCTCGAGACCGACGCCAGCAAGGACGGCTACAAGTACATCCTCGCCGCGGGCGTGCCGACCGCCCAGGAGGACCCGGAGGGCCGGCTGCTCCGGACCCTCCTCCGGGTGACCGGCACCGACACCGGGCTCGCGGTCCGGGCCGGCTGCAACGCGGGTCCGGTCTTCAGCGGCACGGTGGGGGCGCCGTTCCGGTCCAGCTACAGCGTGATGGGCGACGCCGTCAACGTCGCGGCCCGCTTCTGCGCCCACGCGGTCCCGGGCGAGGTCCTCACGACCGAGGCGCTGCTGAACAGGTCGCTCACCGAGTTCGCCCGCGGCGCCGCTCGCACCGCGGAGCTCAAGGGCAAGCCGGAGCCGGTGACCGTGGTGCCGGTCACCGCCGTCGTCGGGCAGCGCGGCCGCACGCAGCAGCGGGTCGCGTTCGTCGGCCGCGAGCGGGAGCGCGCCCGGGTCCGCGCGGCGTTCGCCGGTGTGCGGGAGGGCCGGGGTGCGGTCGTGCAGCTGGTGGGCGAGGCGGGGCTCGGCAAGTCGCGCCTCGCCGACGTCGCGCTCCAGGACGTGGGGCTCACGCCCAAGTGGTTCACCTGCGACCCCTACGGTGCGCAGGACCCGTTCCACACGATGCGCACGGTGCTGCGCCACCTCCTCGACATCGACATGCAGGCGCCCCCGGAGCTCGCCGGTGCGCGGCTGGCCGACTGCGCCGCGTCCACGACCCCCGAGACGGCGGCGTGGCTCCCGCTCGTCGCCGACGTGATCGGCGCGAGGGTGGCGCCGACCCCGGAGGTGGACGCGCTCGACGAGAGGTTCCGCACCGACCGGATGCGGGACGCGGTGCGGGTCCTCCTGCGCGAGCTGATGCCCGAGCCGGTCGCGCTGGTGGTCGACGACGCCCAGTGGGTCGACGAAGCATCGGCCGACACGCTCGCGGTGGTGCTGGCCGACGCTCCCGAGCGTCCCTGGGCGGTCGTGCTCGCGCGTCGCGACGGCACCGACGGCCTCCACCTGGACGCGATCGGCCGCGACGAGGACGGCGGCGACGAGGCGGGCGGGGCCGTCGAGGTCCGCCTCGAGCCGTTCCCCCAGGACGTGGCCCTCGACCTGCTGACCGCCCAGGGGCAGGTGCTCCGTCCGGACGAGGCGGACGCCATCGTCGGCCGCGGCGGCGGCAACCCCTACTTCCTCCTCCAGCTCGCCGAGGGCGCCGGCAGCGACGGACTGCCGGACACCGTCGAGGAGCTGGTCGGGACCCGCATCGACGCGATCGAGCCCGCCGAGCGGGAGCTGGTCCGCAACGCGTCGGTCCTCGGCACCCGCTTCCGGTCCGAGCTCTACGTCGCCGCCACCGGCGACCACGACTTCCCCGATGCCGTGACCAGCGCGGCCCTGACGCCGTACCTCCGGGTCAGCGACGGGGAGGTCCGGTTCACCCGTGAGCTCTACCGCGAGGTGGCCTACGGCCAGCTCACCTTCCGCGGCCGCCGCCAGCTGCACCGCGAGGTCGCGCGCGCGATCGAGCAGCAGCCGGCGCTGGGCGGTGCCTCCGCGCTCCCCATGCTGTCGCTCCACTACGACCGCGGCCACCAGTGGGAGGAGTCCTGGGCGGCGTCGCGAGCCGCCGGCCGCGAGGCGGCCCGCGTCTACGCCAACGACGAGGCGATCGGGTTCTTCCAGCGGGCGCTGGCGGCCGGGCGCAAGGTGCGGGTCGGGCGCGACGAGCTCGCGAGCGTGGAGGAATTGCTGGCCGACGCCTGCCAGACGGCCGGCCGGTTCGACGAGGCGATCGCGGCGTACCGGTGGGCGCTGCGGACCCGGCGGGCCGCGGCCGACAAGGTGCGCCTCCTCGTGAAGGCCGGGCGCGTCCACGACCAGTGCGGGGAGTTCGCCCGGGCCGGCCGGCTCTACCGGATCGCGCGGCGGTACGCCGACGCGCCCGACGTCGTCGCCGAGCCGGTGCTGCTCGCGGAGGTCGACCTCGGTGACGCCGCGAGCCACTACTTCCAGGGCCGGCTGGCGGAGGCCCGCAGCCTGGCCGAACGTGCGTGGGACGGTGCGGTCGCGCTCCCGGACAAGGACCGCACCCGACGTGCCCGGGCGCGAGCTGCGTTCCTCTACGACAGCGCGGCGGGAGCGCTCGACGGGCCGGGCGCGCTCCGCTTCGGCGACCTCGCACTCCGGACCTACGAGCAGATGGGCGACTGGTACTACGCCGGCATCGCCTGCAACAACCTGGGCTCGCAGGCCTGGCGCGAGGGCCGCTGGGACGAGGCGATCGCCTACTACCGGCGCGGCAGCGAGCTGGCCCTGCGTGCGGGCGACCGGCTGTCGGCGAGCTACATGAGCATGAACCTGGCCGAGATGACCGCCGTCCGGGGCGACCCGGACGGCGCCGAGGCCGATGTCCTGACCGCGCTGCGGACGTTCCGTGCGCTCCGCGCCCCGGTCGGCGTCGCGGCCTCGCTGTACGTGCTCAGCACCCTGGAGCTCCAGCGGGGCGACGTCGGCGCCGCGCGCGCCGCGCTCGACGAGGGGCGCGCGGTCGCCGCGGACACCGGCTCCAAGCAGGACATCGACGAGGGCGACGAGCACGACCTGGCGGTCCTCCTCGCCGAAGGTGCGGACGCGGCCGTGGTCGAGCGCGCGCCGGTGCTGCTCGCCCGCGACCCGGAGCCGATGTACGCCGCCCGCATCCACCGCTGGTGGGGCATCGCGCTCCACCGGCTCGGGGACCCGGCGGCCGCGGAGGCCGCCCTCGAGGAGTCCCTGCACATCGCCACCGACCTCGGTGCCCGCCACGAGATCGCGTGCACCGAAGCCGCCCTGGGCCGTCTCGGCGGGCCGCGGGCGGAGACGTACCGAGCCCGCGCGGCCTCCGGGTTCGCGCGCCTCGGCATCCCGGAGCGACCGCGGGCGGACTAGTCCATCGGGGCCATTCCCCTCGCGGTGGAACAAGTTCACACTCATTCGTGGCCGGGACGCTGGCAGCTGCATGGGGCAGGTAACGGGCGAGTCCACCGACGGTCTTGGGCGGCCACCCACAATTCAGGGGGGACACGTCCATGCGCGGAAACACGCATGCCCACAACCGCACGACCGCTCTCGTCGGGCTCACCATCGTGCTGCCGCTGCTGGGCAGCGGGATCGTCAGCCCGGCGGCGGTCGCCGAGCCCACGGGCCCGTACGTCGTCAGCCACGGCGCAGGCGCGAGCACCGCTCCGGACCTGACGCCGGACGGACGATCCGTCGCCTACGTGTCGGCGACGGCGCTCGCGCCGGCCGACAAGAACAGCGCCACCGACGTCTACGTCGGGAAGGCTCCGTTCGACGGCACCCCGGTGCTGGCGAGCGTGGCGGCCGACGACGGTGCGGCCAACGGGCCGAGCTCGCAGCCGGCGATCTCCGGCGACGGCCACTTCGTCGCGTTCACCTCCTCGGCCACGAACCTCGTCGCCGGCGACACCAACAGCGCGCCCGACGTGTTCGTCCGCGACCTCTTCACCGGTGGCACCACCCGGGTCCAGGGCACCGCGCAGCCCGCGTGCGCGGCCGGGCCCGAGGTCTCCGGCTCGCCCGCGGTGAGCGCGGACGGCCGCAAGGTCGCGTTCGTCTCGACGGCCGACAACCTCACCCGGGACGACACCGACTGCACCAGCGACGTGTTCCTCGCGGACCGCGACACCGGCGCCATCACGCTGGTGAGCACCGGTCCGGACGCAGCGAGCGAACCCGCCATCAGCGGCAACGGCCGCTTCGTCAGCTTCACCACGACCACCGGGCAGGGCACGCGCGCCTGGCGCTGGTCGGCCGCCGGCGGCCCCACCCCGGTGGGCAGCGTCGACGCCGCCGACCGGGCCGGGCAGACCTCCCTGAGCGACGACGGCGTGGTCGCCTACGTCTCCGGCGAGACCAGCCACCAGGGGGTGAGCCTCCCTGCCGGGCCGAAGGTGCTCGTCGAGTGGCCGGGCGGCTACTGGGAGTGGGTCAGCGACGGACTCGGCGGTGCGACCCCGTCCGACCCGGCGGTCTCCGGCGACGGAGCATCCGTCGCGTTCGTCGCGGGCGGCCAGGTGCACGTGGCAGCGACCGAGACCCGCTACGGCACCGGCGGACCGGGCTACGACGGCACGCCCGCGCCCGTCGTCGGACCCGCCAACGGGGCGGAGCCGGTGATCACGGCCGGCGGGCACGCGGTGGCCCTGTCGACGACGACGCCGCTGACGGGCGACACCGACGCCGACCCGGACGTCGCGGTCTACGGCGTGACCACGTCCGACCAGGTGCTCCACCCGCGCCTCGACACCCTCGACGGCATCGCCATGCCTGCTCCGCTCCAGTACGTCGACACCGGCAACATCCCGACCGACTACCTCTCGGGGACCAGCGGCACGCAGGGCGCCAACCGGGGGATCATCAACCGCGGGATCATCAACCGGGGCATCATCAACCGGGGGATCATCAACCGGGGCATCATCAACCGCGGGATCATCGGCGACATCCCGCTCTCGGAGCTCCCGCTCCTGACGCCCGAGGGCGGCTTCGTCAGCCTGCTCGCCGGCACACCCTTCGCCGACGTCCCGCTCCAGGCGCTCACCTTCGGCGAGGTCATGACCTGGGCCGCCGCCCATCCCGACGACCCCGCCGCCCAGGGCCTGCTCGGCCTCGGCCTCACCGACTTCGCGCAGGGATCCGCGATCGGCGACATCAGCACCGGCTCGATCCTGCTGCTCGCGGCGCCGCTCGCGGACGTGCCGCTGCGCCGGGCCGGGTCGGACGGCAACCTCGACGCCTGGCAGGACGCGGTCGCGGCCCAGGGCTTCCCGCGCTCGCTCGTCGACGGCTCCACCGTGCTCATCGACCTCGAGGCGGCCGGCGTCGACCTCGACGCGCTCGGCATCGGCCAGATCCTGGTGAAGGACGTGCCGGTGGCGAGCAGCGGGCTGCCGTACCTCCAGGTCGACCAGCTCAACCTCGACTCGCCGCTCGGGCACGTCGGCATCGACGAGCTGTCGTCGCCGGGCAGCGTCTGCGGCGCGTGCTCCACCGGCACCCTGCAGTCCAACAGCGGCGCGATCGGCGACGGCGTCACGATGGCGGACCTCGGTCCCCAGCTCCCGGTGCGGATCACGCTCGAGGAGCTCGCCCGGGCGATGACGCTCCCCGAGGCCCTGCAGTGGGAGAACGTCCAGTGGAACGCCATCGGGCCCGGCCGGTTCGCCATCCCCAAGGACTCCCCGGCCGAGGGCCCCGGGTTCCAGCTCGGGCTCAGCTACCGCGCCGCGTTCGACACCGGCACCGGCGGGGCGGCGTACGTCCGCGACGCGGTCCTCGACGTCGAGCTCCCGCACGGGACGGCGTTCCACGACGCGTCCTTCGGCGCCACCGGCCCGCGCGAGTTCGAGGCGCCGTACAAGTTCCAGCCGGACGGCACCGGGACCGGCTACGAGGACCTCGGCAGCCACGTGCTGTTCCACCTGGGCGACGTCCCGTCCGGGACGACCCTCGACGTCGACGTCCAGGTGACCGACACCGTCGACTACGACCAGACCGCGCCGCTCGACGCCGTGCTGCGGAGCAGCACCGGTGCCGACCACGCGAAGATCACCCTGCACGAGCCGGCGGGCTACCAGCAGCTCCAGGACCCGCCCGGTGGCAACGCGCCCGGCACGGCGCCGACCCTCGGTCGCGCCAACCGCATCTACTTCGGCGGCCTCACCCGGGCCGACGACGTGGACTACTACAAGATCCCGCGCGCGCCGTACGGGAAGCGGCTCGTGGTCGAGCTCGGCAGCGTCGGCGGCGACACCGACCTCGGCGCGTTCCGGGCGACCACCGACGACCCCGCGCCGCCCTCCGGCACGCCGGACACCGCCTACCTCGGCTCGGCCCCGCTGCTCGACCAGGGTCGGCGCAAGCGGCAGCAGCCGGCGCCCGGCAACATCCTGCAGGAGCCCGGCTACACGCTCCTCGACGGCTCCACGCACACCGGGACCGACCCGGAGGAGGTCGAGGTCCCGGGCACGATCGGCGGCACCGGGACGGTGCTGGTCCGGGTCTCGAGCGCCGGCCGGACCAGCTCGCTGCCCTACACGCTCCGCTGGCTCTACGTCGACGAGCCCACCGAGCAGAAGTGCCCGCCCGTCACGTTCCCGTTCCCGGACACCACCACCGGCGGCTCGCTGCCGCCGTCGCTGCCGACCGGCACCAACACGGTGTTCCTGGTCGACGCGCGGCGGATGAGCCAGACGTTCGGCGACCTGGACACCAACTCGGTCCTCAACAACATCGGCGGCCTGCACGGCAAGTACGGGATCAAGTCACAGGTCATCCCGATCACCGGTGCCGACAGCGGCGACAAGCACAAGACCTCGGCCGTCGTGGCCGCCCGCGCCCGGTTCGACCAGGACCCGTGCTCGGTCAGCGCCGCCAACGCGCTGGCCAGGGCGATCGCCGCGCAGCTGCAGACCTACCTGGTCGGCGACGCCGCCCAGACGGTCAAGTACGTCGTCCTCGTGGGTGGCGACGACATCTTCCCGTTCTTCCGGGACCCGCAGGCGACCACCGACGTGCTCGAGAGCTGGAACGAGTCGAGCCTGCGCCTGCGGGCGCCGCGCCCGGCCGCCTGCGCGACCGGGCTGGGCGCCCCGTGGGACGCCCTGCCCTGCGACCGGTACGCCACCCCGGTGTCCGCCGCGGCGCACAGCAACACGATCCTCACCGACGACCCGTACGTTGACCCCAAGCCGACCAAGGTGCTCGACCGCTACCTCAGCGTCCCGGACTACTCGATCGCCCGGCTCGGCGAGACGCCGGCGGTGATCAACCGGGCGATCGAGACCTTCCTCGACTCCGGTGGCGTGATGAACGCCGACACCCTGCTCGCGAGCGGCTACCAGGCCTGGAACGAGCTGCCCGACCGCGTCGCCCGCGAGCTGGGTGGCCGGGTCACCGGCCGCACCTCCCTGCTGACCGGCGGCTGGTCCCGGGCGCAGCTGCTCGACCGGCTGTTCCCGGGCGGCTGGACGCCCAACCTGGGGTCGATCAACGCCCACGCCAGTGAGACCGACCTGCTCCCCGGTGTCGCGGGCGACGGGTCGGACCGGTTCACGACGTCGGACCTGATCACCGCCCAGGACCTCGACCAGCGGGTCAAGGCCCGGGAGAAGGCGACCAACGACGCCAAGGGCAAGTGGCAGGCCGTCCTGCTGTGGTCGATCGGCTGCCACGCGGGCGGGCCCCGGCCAGACCTCTGGTACGGCGCCGACGGTCTCGACCTCGCGCAGGTGCTCGGTGCTTCGGGCGGCTACGTCGCCAACACCGGCTACGGCATCGCCGACACCGCGGCGACCGGGCTCAGCGAGCAGCTCTCCGCGCTCTACGCCCGCGCGCTGACCAGCGGCCTGACCGCCGGCCAGGCACTGGTCAAGGCCAAGCACGACTACCTCGCCGGGCTCGGCCAGTACCTCGGCTACGACGAGAAGGTGCTGATGCAGACCACCTACTACGGCCTGCCGATGTACCAGGTCAAGGGCATCTCCGGGGCGCAGCCGACGCCGCCGGTCCAGCGCACCACGAGCTGGACGGCGCCGGCCACCGACCCGCGCACCGGTCTCACCGTGCGCACCACGTCGGTCGACCCGACGTTCGAGACCCGCACCGCTCCCGACGGCTCGCAGTACCTCACCTCCGGCGAGGACCCGGCGGTCCTGCCGGGCCTGCCCCTGCTGTCGAAGATGACCTTCGCGATCGCCGACGTGTCCGGCCAGGCCCCGCACGGGGCACTGATCACCGGCGCGACCTCGACGACCGACGGGCCGACCGACCTCGCGGTCGCCGACTCCGACTTCGGCGACGGCACCGGGCCCGGCAGGTACGACGACCTGGCGGTGCCCGAGTCGCTGGCCCAGGTCACCGGGGAGAAGAGCCTGGTGCTCATGACCGACCGCGTCGACGGCGACAGCACGGGCACCGGGACGGCCGGCCGGACCGAGCGGATGACCCACCTGGACGTGACGACGTACTTCTCGGGCACGCCGGACGCCGGACCGCCGATCGTGCGGACCACCTCCACCACCAGCGGGGCCTCGCGCACCTTCACCGTCGTCGCGACCGACGACGCGGGCCCGGGCACGACCAAGCGGGCGGTGCTCCTGGTGCAGCCGCGCGGCTCCACGACCTGGGCCCCGGTCGAGATGACCCGGGCCTCCGGTGACACCTGGCAGGCGACCATCACCGACCCGGTGTCGTTCCGGGCGTTCGCGCAGGTGGTCGACTCCCACGGCTACGTCGGGGTCGACGCCAACCGCGGCCACTTCCTCCGCGGTTCGAGCCAGGCGCCGTCGTTCTCGCTGCCGGGCACGATCGACATCGACCAGGGCCAGCGCTGGCTCGACGAGATCCGGATCACCGACCCCGACAGCACCCGCTTCTACGGCTACGTCGACTACGGCTACGGCGACGAGGCGATCCAGGTCGACACGGCGGCCGACGGCACGCCGCTGGCGCTGCTGGAGATCCTCGGGCACAGCCCGGGACAGCTGCCGACCACGGTGACGATCTGCGACGACTCGGGCAACTGCACGTCGATCGACGTGGTCGTCAACGTGGCACCGGCCAACACGGCGCCCGAGTCGTCGGTCACCCTGTCGCCGACCAGCCCCGGGCCCGACGACGTGCTCACCGCGTCCGCGACCGGCACGGACGCCGACGGTGACCCGGTCACGCTCTCCTACCGGTGGTGGGTCGACGACGAGCTCGTCCAGGAGGGCGGCACGACCTTCGACCTCTCCCGGCCGGGCCACGGGGACTACGGCGACACGGTCACCGTCACGGTCACGCCCAACGACGGCACGGTCGACGGTGGCGGCTCGAGCGCGAGCGTGACACTGCGGCAGCCGACGGTCCCCACCGTCGACGCCGGCCCGGACGCGACCGTCGACGAGGGCGTCGCGTTCCGCCGGACCGGCAGCTACACCGCACCGGACGGCGACGTCGTGACCGCGACCGTCGACTACGGCGACGGTGCCGGGCCGCAGCCGCTGGCGCTGGCCGGCGGGTCGTTCACCCTCGACCACACCTACGCCGACAACGGCGGCCGGACCGTCACCGTCACGGTGACCGACGCCGACGGCGCCGTGGTCACGGACACCGTGGCGGTCACCGTCGCCAACGTGGCGCCCACGTTCGTCGGCGACGCGAGCCCCGACCCGGTCGACCTCGGCCAGCCGAGCAAGGTGACCGTCCGGTTCAAGGACGTGGCGGCGGACACCCACACCGCTCGCATCGACTGGGGTGACGGCACCACCTCGCCGATGACCGTCGACCAGGCGGCCGACACGGCGACGGCCACCCACACCTACGGGCAGTCGAAGGCCTACCCGCTGACGGCGACGGTGACCGACGACGACGGCGGCACCACCACCGCGCTCGTCGGCTACGCCTCGGTCTACAAGAACACCAACGGGTTCGTGGCCGGGGCCGGCTCGTTCACCTCGCCGGCCGGCGCCTGGAGCAGCTACCCGGACGCGACCGGGACCGCGCTGTTCGGGCTGGTCGCCGCCAACGGCGGGCTGCTGCTGCCCCCGACCGGAAGCCTGCGGCTGCAGTACGACGCCACGCCTGCCGACGGGACGTGCAGCGGCGCGAGCTGCCTGGACTTCAGCTCGACGTCGTTCGCGTCCTACAGCATCAGCGGCTCCGTCGCGCGGATGACCGGCAGCGGCACCCTCAACGGGGCGGTCTACTCCTTCCTGGTGAGCGTCAAGGACGGCAACCCGGACACGGTCCGGATCAAGCTGTGGCAGTCGGGGAGGACGCCCGTCTTCGACACGATGCGGGGGGCCGCCGACACCGCGACGCCGGTCACGCCGCTGACGGGAGGATCGATCGTCCTGGGTCTGTGACGAGCGGCGCCCCAGGGACGTTCCGGGAGCCGTGCAGCCGTGTGGGCCCTTGGCTCGCCCCCTGTTCGGCGCTGCAAGACGCCATTCCGGGCCGCTGAGGGGCGCGCTTTGTCCACAGACCCCCTCCCCGGAAGGGCGGGGTGCGTGTCTCCGGGCCTCTGAGCCGGTATCATGGCCTCAGGCCGGGCACGCGCCCCCGACGGCGTCTGCGACGGCCTTCTCCATGCCCTGCCGACTGCGACCCACCCAGACTCGAGGTCCTCTGTGTCCACCGAAGAGCAGCCCGTGCCCGCTGCCGCCAGCACCAACGGATCCCAGGCCCCGACGGGGGAGTACGACGCCTCCGCCATCCAGGTGCTCGAGGGGCTCGAGGCGGTCCGCAAGCGGCCGGGCATGTACATCGGCTCGACCGGTGAGCGCGGTCTCCACCACCTGATCTGGGAGATCGTGGACAACGCGGTCGACGAGGCGCTCGCCGGCTACTGCGACCGGATCGTGCTGACCCTGCAGGAGGACGGCTCGGTCAAGGTCGAGGACAACGGCCGCGGCATCCCGACCGGCACGGCGCCGGGCCAGGAGATCCCGGCGGTGACGCTCGCGCTCACCGTGCTGCACGCCGGCGGCAAGTTCGGCGGCGGCGGCTACAAGGTCTCCGGCGGCCTGCACGGCGTCGGCGTCTCGGTCGTCAACGCCCTCTCCAGCCACCTCAAGGTCGAGGTGCGCAACCGCGGCAAGCTCTGGGAGCAGGAGTTCTCCCTCGGCGTGCCCGACTACGACCTGCGCGAGGTGCGGGACCTGGAGGACGGCGAGCGCACCGGCACCACCGTCACCTGGTTCGCCTCGCCCGACATCTTCGAGACCACCAGCTACTCGCTGGAGACGATCACGACCCGGATCCGGGAGATGGCCTTCCTGAACAAGGGGCTCCAGATCGTCGTGCGCGACGAGCGGCCGCAGGCCGACGAGATCATCGAGGCCGTCCAGGACGGCACGGTCCCCAACGCCGTCGACGACAGCGGGCACGACGCGATCCGGCCGGGCGAGGGCCGCGGGCTCGAGCAGGTCTTCAAGTACGAGCGCGGCCTGGTCGACTACGTCGAGCACCTCAACCGGCGCAAGGACAAGGCCAACCCGACCGTCATCTCGTTCGAGGCCGAGACCCCGCCGGACGTCGAGAACCACATGTCGCTCGAGGTGGCGATGCAGTGGAACACCTCGTTCACCGAGTCGGTCCACACCTTCGCCAACACGATCAACACCCACGAGGGCGGCACCCACGAGGAGGGCTTCCGCGCGGCGCTCACCTCGCTGGTCAACGCGTGGGGCGAGCAGTGGGGGATGATCAAGAAGCGCGAGGACCGGGTCAGCGGCGACGACATCCGCGAGGGCCTGACCGCGATCATCTCGATCAAGCTCGGCGAGCCGCAGTTCGAGGGCCAGACCAAGACCAAGCTCGGCAACACCGAGGCCAAGGGCTTCACCCAGCGGGTCGTCAACGACCAGCTCGGCGCCTGGCTGGAGCAGAACCCGGCCGAGGGCAAGGACATCGTGCGCAAGGCCCAGGCGGCCGCGTCGGCGCGGATCGCCGCACGCAAGGCCCGCGACCTGGCGCGCAACCGCAAGGGCCTGCTCGGCGGAGGCGGCCTGCCGGGCAAGCTCTCCGACTGCCAGTCGACCAACCCGGAGGAGTGCGAGGTCTTCATCGTCGAGGGTGACTCGGCGGGCGGCTCCGCGCGGCAGGGCCGCGACCCGCGGATCCAGGCGATCCTCCCGATCCGCGGCAAGATCCTCAACGTCGAGAAGGCGCGGATCGACAAGGTGCTCGCCAACCAGGAGGTCCAGGCGATCATCTCGGCGCTGGGCACCGGCATCCACGAGGAGTTCTCCCTCGAGAAGCTGCGCTACCACAAGGTCGTTCTGATGGCCGACGCCGACGTCGACGGCCACCACATCAACACGCTGCTGCTGACGCTGCTGTTCCGGTTCATGAAGCCGCTGATCGAGCACGGCTACGTCTACATGGCGCAGCCGCCGCTCTACCGGATCCGCTGGAACAAGCCGCACGAGCACGAGTTCGTCTACTCCGACGCCGAGCGCGACCTGCTCATGCGCGACGGGCTGGCGCAGGGCAAGAGGCTGCCCAAGGAGAACCCGGTCCAGCGCTACAAGGGTCTCGGCGAGATGAACGCCGAGGAGCTCTGGGAGACCACGATGAACCCCGACCAGCGGCTGATGCTCCAGGTGACCCTCGAGGACGCCGCGCAGGCCGACGAGATCTTCTCGATCCTGATGGGGGAGGACGTCGAGCAGCGGCGCTCCTTCATCCAGCGCAACGCCAAGGACGTCCGATTCCTCGATATCTGACTTTCTAGCAGCCGAGTTAGACATCGATAGACACGAGCAGAGAGAAGTAGCGTGACGGAGACGACGAGCAACCTCGGCGGTGGCGACGGCATGGGGCCGGGCGGCCGGATCGAGCCGATCGAGCTGCAGACGTCGATGCAGCGCGCCTACATCGACTACGCGATGGCGGTCATCGTCGGCCGCGCGCTGCCCGACGTGCGCGACGGCCTCAAGCCGGTGCACCGCCGCGTGCTCTACGCGATGTACGACGGGGGCTACCGCCCCACCTCGGGCTTCTCGAAGTGCTCCCGCGTGGTCGGCGACGTGATGGGTCAGTACCACCCGCACGGCGACTCCGCGATCTACGACACCCTCGTCCGGCTCGCCCAGCCGTGGGTGATGCGTGCGCCGCTCGTGCACGGCCAGGGCAACTTCGGCTCGCCGGGCAACGACGCGGCCGCGGCCATGCGGTACACCGAGTGCCGGATGGCGCCGCTCGCGATGGAGATGGTCCGCGACATCGACGAGGAGACCGTCGACTTCGGGCCCAACTACGACGGCCGGTCCGAGGAGCCCCAGGTCCTGCCGGCGCGGTTCCCCAACCTGCTGGTCAACGGCTCGGCCGGCATCGCGGTCGGCATGGCGACCAACATCCCGCCGCACAACCTGCGCGAGGTGGCCGACGGTGCCCTGTGGGCGCTGCAGAACCCCGACGCCTCCCGCGAGGAGCTGCAGGACGCCCTGGTCGAGCGGATCAAGGGTCCCGACTTCCCCAACGGCGCGCTGATCGTCGGCCGTGAGGGCATCGAGCAGGCCTACCGGACCGGTCGCGGGTCGGTGACCCAGCGTGCGGTGATCGAGGTCGACGAGGACGCCAAGGGGCGGACCTGCCTGTCGATCACCGAGCTGCCCTACATGGTCAACCCCGACAACCTCGCGCTGAAGATCGCCGAGCTCGCCGACTCCGGCAAGGTCCAGGGGATCAGCGACGTGCGGGACGACTCCTCCGGCCGCACCGGCCAGCGCCTGGTCGTCGTGCTGAAGCGCGACGCCGTCGCCCGGGTCGTGCTCAACAACCTGCTCAAGCACACCGAGCTGCAGACCAACTTCAGCGCCAACATGCTGGCGCTGGTCGACGGCGTCCCGCGCACCCTGACGATCGACCAGTTCATCAGCAACTGGGTGGCGCACCAGATCGAGGTCATCCGACGGCGCACCGAGCACCGGCTGCGCAAGGCCGAGGAGCGCGCCCACATCCTGCGCGCGCTGGTTAAGGCGCTCGACATGCTCGACGAGGTGATCGCGCTGATCCGGCGCAGCCCCGACGTGGCCGAGGCACGCGCCGGGCTGATGGAGCTCCTCGACATCGACGAGATCCAGGCCAACGCGATCCTCGACATGCAGCTGCGCGCGCTCGCCGCGCTGCAGCGGCAGAAGACCATCGACGAGCTGGCCCAGATCGAGCTCACGATCGCCGACTACAAGGACATCCTGGCCAACGTCTCGCGACAGCGGGAGATCGTCTCCCAGGAGCTGACCGAGATCGTCGACAAGTACGGCGACGACCGGCGCACGCAGATCATCGCGGCCGACGGCGACCTCTCGATGGAGGACCTGATCCCGGACGAGGACCTGGTCGTCTCGATCACCCGCGGCGGCTACGCCAAGCGGACCCTGGCCAGCCAGTACCGCACCCAGAAGCGCGGCGGCAAGGGCGTGCGGGGGGCGACCCTGCGCGGGGACGACGTGGTCGAGCACTTCATCGCGACGACCAACCACCACTGGCTGCTGTTCTTCACCACGGCCGGTCGCGTCTACCGCACCAAGGCCTACAACCTGCCCGAGGCTCTGCGGGACGCCAAGGGCGGTCACGTCGCCGGTCTGCTGAGCTTCCAGCCCGACGAGTCGATCGCGCAGGTGCTCGCGATCCGTGACTACGAGCAGGCGCCGTACCTCGTGCTCGCCACGCGCAGCGGCCTGGTCAAGAAGACGCGGCTGGGCGACTACAACAGCCCGCGGCAGGCGGGCGTCATCGCGATCAACTTCCGCGACGACGACGACGAGCTGATCGGCGCCGAGCTGGTGAGCGCGGACGACGACATCCTGCTGGTCTCGCGCAAGGGCCAGTCGATCCGGTTCACCGCCGACGACGCCCAGCTGCGTCCGATGGGCCGGGCCACCTCCGGGGTGACGGGCATGAAGTTCAAGATCGCCGACGACGCCCTGCTCTCCATGTCGGTCATCCGCGCCGCCCAGATCGCGGTCGAGGAGTCCGAGGAGGCCGCGGCCGCCGCCGGCCAGCAGCCGCAGTACGTCTTCACGATCACCGACGCGGGCTTCGCCAAGCGGACCCCGATCCACGACTACCGGACCCAGGGACGCGGCGGCTCCGGCATCAAGACGATGGAGTTCAACGAGGCCAAGGGCAACCTCGTGGGTGCGTTCATCGTGGAAGACGGTGACGAGATCCTCTCGATCACCCAGTCCGGTCAGGTCGTGCGCAGCCCGATCGACGCCAACTTCAGCCCGAAGGGACGGTCGACCATGGGCATGAAGTTCGTCAGCCCCAAGAAGGGCGACTCCGTCGCGGTGGTCGCCCGGTCGGTCGAGTCGCGGGTCGACGAGGAGGCCGAGGCCGACGCGGTCGCGGAGGGTCCGCTGGACGGCAGCGAATCGCCCGATTCCGGCTCGGATGCCACAATCGAGGGCAACGAGCCCATCGAGACGGGCGAAACCGGCGCCGAGGACGGCTCCGGGGAGAGTGAGGGTTGATGACGGAGCGCGCCACCGACCCGACGACGCGACCCCAGGGGAAGGGCACGGCCGTGGGCACCGACGACACCGTCGTCCGCCCCGCGGTGAAGGGCGACCCGCCCCAGCAGCTGCCCGACATCCCCGCTCGCCCCGCCGGCAAGGCAGACGCGACGGTCACGGCCAGCCGGCCCAAGGTCCCGCGGCGCGCCCGGCTCCGGCTGACCCGGATCGACCCGTGGTCGGTCATGAAGACGTCGTTCCTGCTCTCGATCGCGTTCGCCGTCGTCACCGTGGTGGCGGTGGCCATGGTCTGGCAGGTGCTCGGCGCCGCCGGCGTGTGGGACTCGATCAACAGCACGATCCAGGAGGGCATCGGCGGCGAGGACATCTCCTCGTTCCAGGTCCAGGACTACGTCGGCACCTCCCGGGTGCTCGGCTTCACCATGCTGGTGGCCGCGATCGACGTCGTGCTGATCACCGCCACCGCCACCCTCACGGCCTTCCTCTACAACATGGCCGCCGCGCTGCTCGGCGGCATCGAGCTCACCCTGGCCGAGGACCAGCACTGAGCTTGCTGGGCCGAGCGAGTCGCTCGTCCCTCGCGACGGCCACCGATTTCCTCCGCTGGGCGGGGGTCGGGTAATCTTCACCCTCGGTTCGAGGGCCTATAGCTCAGACGGTTAGAGCGCTTCCCTGATAAGGAAGAGGTCACAGGTTCAAGTCCTGTTAGGCCCACTCACCCACCACGGGAGGTCTGCGGTGTTCAAGAAGCTCGTGCTCATGGCGCTCGCCGCCGCCGGCATCGCCTTCGCGGCGCGCAAGCTGCAGGAGAGCAAGGCCGAGCAGGCACTCTGGGCCGAGGCCACCGACAAGCTTCCCGAGGCCTGATCCCGGTCGTACCCGCGGCGCGAGCCGCACCGGGGCCTTGGCGCAATTGGTAGCGCACCTGCTTTGCAAGCAGGGGGTTAGGGGTTCGAGTCCCCTAGGCTCCACCGCAGGAAGAGCCCCTTTCCGGTACGCCGGAGAGGGGCTCCCGCAATTCGCGCCGCGGAGCCGGGCACCGGGCGTCGATGTCACCATCTGCGTATGCGCCCGCAGAACGGAGACGGCCACGGCCACGGCCAGGGGCACGGCCACGGCCACGGCCACGGCGGTGGGCTGCGCGGGTTCCTGGCCGGGACGTTCCGCCGGCACAGCCATGACAGTGCCGACTCCGTGGACGACGCGCTCGAGACCAGCGCCCTGGGGATCCGGGCGGTCAAGGTCAGCCTCGTCGCGCTCGGAGTGACCGCCGCGGCGCAGGCCGTCATCGTCGCCGTGACCGGGTCGGTCGCCCTGCTCGCGGACACCATCCACAACTTCTCCGACGCTCTCACCGCCATCCCGCTCTGGACCGCCTTCGTCCTGGGGCGCCGACGGCCTACGGCGTCGTACACGTACGGCTACGGGCGCGCGGAGGATCTCGCCGGCGTCTTCATCGTCGGGATGATCGCGCTCTCCGCGCTCGTCGCCGGCTACGAGTCGGTGCGCAAGCTCGTCGACGAGCAACCCGTGTCGCACCCGTGGGTCGTCGCGGGCGCGGGGCTGGTCGGGTTCGCCGGCAACGAGCTCGTCGCCCTCTACCGGATCCGGGTGGGCCGGAGGATCGGCTCCGCGGCGCTGGTGGCCGACGGTCTCCACGCCCGCACCGACGGCTTCACCTCGCTTGCCGTCGTGGTCGGCGCGGTCGGTGTCCTCCTCGGCTACCCGTCGGCCGATCCGGTCGTCGGCCTGCTGATCACGGTCGCGATCCTGTTCGTCCTGCGTGGCGCGGCGCGCGACGTCTACCGGCGCCTGATGGACGCCGTCGATCCCGCCCTCACGGCGGCAGCCGCCGAGACGCTGCGCGGAACGGACGGCGTCCTCGGCGTCGAGCAGGTCCGGCTGCGGTGGATCGGGCACCGCCTCCGCGCCGAGGCGGGGATCGTCGTGGACGGCACGCTCGACGTGGTGGCCGCGCACGACATCGCGACCGACGCGCACCACCGGCTCCTGCACGCCGTGCCCAAGCTCGTCGGCGCGACCGTGCACGTCAGCCCGAGCGGCCGACGCGGCGACGACGCCCACCGCCTGCTCGAGCACCATGCACCGGACGAGGCTGCGCGGCTGCCCCACTGACCGACGAGCGCCACGGAACCGCACGGTCTTCATGGCCGCTTCATGTCGTGCTGCCTATCGTCAGGTGACAGGCCTCTCGGGCTGAGAGTTGGAGGACGAGCGCATGGACGCGAGCAAGGGGACGGTCGCGGGGGCGTCCTCGTGACCGGCTTCCTCCAGCTCCTGCTGTCCACCCCCGCGTGGCTGGCCCTCCTGGTGGTGTTCGCCCTGCCGGCGCTGGAGTCGTCGGCCTTCCTGGGGTTCGTCTTCCCGGGGGAGATGGCGGTCCTCCTCGGTGGCGTGGCCGCCAGCCAGGGTCGGGTGCCGGTGGCCGCGGTCATGGCTGCCGCCATCGCCGGGGCGGTGGCCGGCGACGCGGTCGGCTACGTCGTGGGCCGCCGGTGGGGACGCCGGATCCTGGACTCCACGCTCGGCCGCTTCGTGAAGGCCCGGCACCTGGACCGTGCGCAGGGAGCCCTGGCGCGCCGTGGCGGCTGGTCGGTCCTCGTGGGCAGGTTCACGGTCGCGCTGCGGGTGATGGTGCCCGGGCTCGCCGGCATGGCAGGCATGCCCTATCGGCGGTTCGCGGTCGCCAACGTCACCGGCGGAGCGCTGTGGGGCGCCGGGGTGGCCCTCGCCGGCTACCTCGCGGGCAGCAGCTGGCACACCGTCGGGCACGACATCTCCCTGGCGGGGCTGGCGATCACCCTCGGGATCGTCGGGGTGGTGCTCGTCGGGCGGGTGATCGCCCGACGGCGGAACCGGCGCGCCGCCGACGCGTCCGCGACCGACCGCGCGCCGGTGGAGGTGGCAGGGGAGGCCTCCCGGGCCGTGGGGTGACCGACTTGCGGACGCGGTCGTGAGAGACTCTGCGCCGTGAGGATCCGGGTGTGCGCAGCGCTGGCGCTCGTGGCGATCCTCGCCGGGGCGTGCAGCAACGAGGCCAAGCCCTACTACCCGGCGGACCCCGCGTCCTCGCCGCTGGCGACCGAGTACGACAGCAGCCTCGAGGCGTCCGCCGCCGCGCTGGCGCTGGTGCCCGAGGACGCGACCGTGCTCGAGGTGACCGACTTCGACCAGCTGCGGCTGGTCCTGGGCTTCGGCACGCTCGACGGGGAGTCGCCCGCGTCCGAGCGCGCCCGGTTCTGGGCCGCCGCCGGCAATGCGGCGAGCTTCTCCGACGGGCTGCTGCGACCGGACGAGGAGCGGCTGCGCGCGGACTTCGGGTTCGGGGAGGACGACGTCGCGTGGGAGGCGAAGTACGGCGCCGGGGAGCCCACCGACTGGATCATCGCCCTGCACCAGAACGTCGCCCCCGACGGCGTCCAGCGCGCGATCAAGGCCGGGGTCGGCGTGCTCGCCGGCGCGACCTTCGACCCCAGCCGCAACCTGATCTCCTCGGGCCCGCTGTCCGAGGGCGAGACCTGGGCGGCCGACCCGGAGCTCCAGGCGCTGGTCGGGGAGCCCGCCGCGGCGACGTACGTCTCCCGCGACTGCCTGCCGTTCGACACCGTCTTCGGGGCGGGCATGCACGACCAGCTGACGGCGACGTCGGAGGGGATGCTCCAGCACCTCGACGAGCTCGGGCCGTTCTCGGTGTCCTTCGGCGGCGAGCTCGCCACCGTCCGGCTGGGGCCCGACCGCGCCGATGCCTTCGACCGGCTGCGGATCGCCGACGTCATGCCGCCGACCGACCCGGAGTTCGGGCTCGCCTTCGCCCGGGGCGTGGCCGACCCCGCCGGCGGACGGCTGGGCTACGACCTCGCGCGACCCGCGACCGCGACGATGCTCGCCGACGGCGGCCACCTGCCGTTCGCGGTCTGCGCCGACGACTGACCTGCCCGGGCGGGGCGGGAGCAGTCAGGACCGGCGTGCGGCCAGGGCGTCGTACTGCGCCTTGTCGTGTGCGCAGAAGATCGTGACCTCGTCGCCGGCGCTCCGTGCCAGCTCCTGCAGCCGCTCGAGGTTGGCGCGCCGGCGGCCGTTGTCGACGGCCATGGCCACCTGGAACGCGGCGAGCGAGCGGTTGCAGGTCGGGGTGGTCGCGACCTGGCGCCCGTCGAAGAACGCGTCGCCGGCGTGGAGCAGCCAGTGCCCGTCCGGACGGCGTACGGCGACGCCGCTGTGGCCGCGCGTGTGGCCGGGCAGCGGGACCAGCACCACGTCGTCGCCCAGGGCGGTGACCGAGGAGAACCCGAACCAGTCGTCGCCGGGCTCGTCGTGGAGGACCCACGCAGGGTCGTGCGCCCACTGGCCCGAGAGGTAGCGGGCCCGCTCGCGGAGCCGGGGCCGGGTGGCCGCCTCGTGCTCGACCCGGTGCACGTGGACGCGCGCCCCCGGGAAGTCGCCGAGCCCGCCCGCGTGGTCGAGGTCGAGATGGGTCACCACGATGTCGGTGACGTCGGCCGGGTCGTGCCCGAGCCGGCGCACCTGCGCGAGCGCGGTCTCGTCGTGGGCCAGGCGCGGTCGCACCACCGACACGAACGGTCGGCCGAGCCGGAGCGGGTCGGCCAGGTCGTCGGTGCCGAAGCCGGTGTCGACGAGCAGCAGCCCCTCCGCCCGCTCGACGAGGAGGACGTGCGCGACCATCGACGGAGCGAGGCGGGGCCGCATGGTCGCGCAGTTGAGGTGGTGGACCGTCACGGGGAGATCGTGGCAGACGCCCCCTCGGAGGGGCTCAGTGGTCGAGCGCGTGCAGGCGCTGCACCGTGGGCGAGGTCGGGACCGTGCTCGGGTCCGGGCAGGTGCCGAAGAGCCGGTCCGCGGTGCCCGCGGTCGTGACCGTGAACCAGTAGTGCTCGCTCTTGTAGTGGTGCAGGCGGTGGTTGCGCCAGACCGCGCGGTACCACCGCGAGCGCGGCCGGTAGTCGCTGTGCAGCAGGTAGTGGGTCCACTCGTAGGCCGAGAGGAGCACGTAGACGCTGGTCAGCAGCGTGAACATCGACGTCCAGCTCGGCGTCACCGCCCATGCGATCAGGGTGTTGAACGGCACCAGCATCAGCTCGACCTGCCACGGCACGAACACCAGCGGGATGGCGCGGGGGTCGGCGTGGTGCTCGCGGTGCTTGCGGGAGAGCAGCGGGTCGATCCGCAGGCCGGCGACCCGGCGCGGCTTCCAGTGCAGGATGCACACGTGGATCAGCCACTCCACCACCGGCATGATCGCGACCAGGCCGGCCGGGACGAGCAGCTCCCACCACGAGCCGGGGCCGGCCAGCACCCGGCCGGTGATCGCGGCCGCGAGGCTGGCACCGAGCAGGTACGGCGAGGGGTGCCGCCAGAACTCGACGAACACCTGACCCATCGACGCGCTGCTGCGCCGCCGGTTGCCGGTGATCCGTGCCTCGTCCTCGTCCACCTGCTTGCGCGCGGCGGCCTCGACCTGTGCCTCGAGACCGGGGTCGACCTTGCTCATCCTCACTCCTCTCCGAGCTCGGCGAACGCGCCGAGCAGCGACGCCGCGGTGGGGCCGAGCACGCGCTCGGCCGCCGCACGGGCGGTGGCCGGGTCGCCGGCGCCGATGGCGGCGGTCAGCACCCGGTAGGGCTCCAGGAGACCGACCTCGTCGGTCAGCAGCGCACCGAGCGCGGGCACGGCCGGCTCGTAGGCCGCGCGCAGGCTGTTGAACATCAGCCGGTAGACCAGTGAGTCCGCAGCGTCGACGACGACGTCCCAGAACTCGAGTGCGTGCCGCTGCCACTCGACCGGGTCGCTGGTCGACGCGAAGCGTCCGACCACCTCGTCGAGGGCCGCGGCGGCCGCCGGGCCGCCCCGCTCGGCGGCGAGGGCGGCGATCAGCGGCCCGATCTGGGTGCGCGCCTCGACCACGCTGCGCGCGATCGCGGTGTCGAGCCGCTGGTCGCGGACCAGCAGGCGGGGCAGCAGGTCGAGGCCGGCGGACCGGCGGAAGTCGCGGACGGTCGTCGCGCCCCCGTGCCGCACCTCGACCAGCCCGGTCTGCGCGATCCGCTGCAGCGCCTCTCGCACGGCCGGCCGCGAGACCCCGAGGACCTCGGCCAGCCGCCGCTCGCTCGGCAGCGGGTCGCCCGCGCCGAGCTCGCCGTCGACGACCTCGCTCAGCACCTGGTCGAAGACCTGGTCGGAGACGGACTGCCGTTGCACGGGTCGCAGGGCCATGCGGGGACCGTACGACGGTCCGCGGCCAGTGGTCAAGTGGTCAGACCAGATAACCTTGCGTGGTGACCGCATGGTGGAGCCCCCGGCTGTGGGGGGTCCATCTCCTCGCGCTGGTGCTCACCGGCACGGCGGTCGGCCTCGGGGTCTGGCAGTACGACGCGTGGCAGGTGCGCCGGGAGGCCGCCCAGCGCGACCTGACCCAGGCCGACCCGGTGCCGATCGACGACCTGATCGGCCCCGACGACCCCTTCCCCGGCAGCAAGATCGGCCGACCGGTGGTGGTCTCCGGCAGCTGGGTGCCCGCGGGCACGGTGCTCGTGAGCGACCGCGAGGACCAGGCAGGCGACCAGGGGCTGTGGGTCGTGACGCCGCTCAGCGTGGGCGGACCGGACGCGCCCGCGGTCCCCGTGGTCCGGGGGTGGGTGCCCGACGGCACGGACCTCGCCGAGGTGCCCGCCGTGCAGGGAGCCGGCGAGGTGACGGGCTGGCTGCAGCCGCCGGAGAGCAGTGCCGCCGAGGACACCGATCCCACCGACGACGTGCTCCCGCAGCTGCGGGTCGCCGACCTCGTGCAGCGGGTGCACCAGGACCTCTACGGCGCCTACGTCGTGGCGCGCGAGCCCGGCCCGGGGCTCGAGCCGGCGACGCTGGACCAGTTGCCCGACGTCGGGACGTTCACCGCGCTGCGCAACCTGCTCTACGCGATCGAGTGGTGGATCTTCGCCGGGTTCGCGGTCTTCATCTGGGTCCGCTACGTGCGCGACGTCACCAGCGAGCCCGCCCGGGGGGACACCGCTGCGGAGAGCCCTGCGGACGACGACGTAGCCTCGGCACCGTGACCAGGCTCTTCACCGCCTACCGGGTGCTCGCGCTCCTCGTCGGCGTGCTCCTCCTCATCGGCACCGCCGACGCGGTCCTCAAGTACGCCTTCACCGAGGGCAGCCAGCTCCAGCAGGCGGGCGCGGACTACGCGTGGGTGTGGATGATTCACGGCTGGGTCTACATCATCTACCTGGTCGTGGCGTTCGTGCTCACGCAGCGGGCGGGCTGGAGCCTGCCCCAGTTCGGGCTGATGATGATCGCCGGCCTGGTGCCCGGCCTCATCTTCTGGGTCGAGCACCGCGTCGCCGTACGGCTCCGGGCAGAGCACCCGGAGCTCGTAGCGGCGAGCTGACGCGCTACTCCGCGGGCTTCTCGGCCAGCGGGTCGGCGAGCGGGTCCGGCGTCTCGGCCAGCGGCTCGTCGGTCGGCGCCGGCGGGGCGGCCGGCGGCGGGGGCGGCGGCGTGTACGCCGACTGCCAGGCGCCGCTGTCGGACGACGAGCCCCCCTGCAGCTTCTTGGCCACGAACGCGACCGCGCCGGCGATCCCGCCGAGCAGCAGCAGCGTCTTGACCTTGGAGCGCTTCTTCTTCTTGGTGCCGGTCACCTCGGCGGCCTTGGCCTCGGCCGCCTGCTTGGCCTGGACCGCCTTCGCGGCGACGGTGGCGGCGCCCGCGGCCACGACCGGCTGGGCCTTCTGCCGCGCGTCGGCGGCCTTGTCCATCGCGTCGGCCAGCACCGGCTTGGCCTTCTCCCGCGCATCGGCCAGCGCGGGCTTGGCGGTGTCGTCGATGAAGTCCTTGGCGCGGTCCATCGCGGACCCGACGTACTCCTGCGCGGTCTCCGCGGCGTCGAGCAGCGCCGAGTTGTTCTTCCGACGTCCCATGGGGAACCAACCTCTCGTCTTCACGTCCGGGTCATCTGGTCTGGTACCCCCATCCCACCACGCGCAGACGTGCCGGACCAGCCACGCCCGGGCGCCCCGGGGGCCACCCCCTAGGATCGAGGAAGGCCCGCGGCCCCGCGGGCACCCCGGACCGGGGCACGACGAGCAAGGGACGTCATGGCAGACCTCCAGGCCACGCTGAAGACCAACAAGGGCGACATCACGATCAACCTGTTCCCCAACCACGCACCCAGGACGGTCGCCAGCTTCGTCGGCCTCGCCAAGGGTGAGCCGGTCGAGGTCTCGCCGGAGGGTCCCTACTACCCCTCGCCCCGTGAGGGCTCGGTCGGGGACGGCCCGTTCTACGACGGCCTCGGCTTCCACCGGGTGATCGCTGGCTTCATGATCCAGGGCGGCTGCCCGCAGGGCACCGGCACCGGCGGCCCCGGCTACAACTTCGACGACGAGCCGCACCCCGAGCTCACCTTCGACCGCCCCTACCTGCTCGCGATGGCCAACGCCGGCGTGCAGGGCGGCCGGGGCACCAACGGCTCGCAGTTCTTCATCACCGTCGGTGCGACCAGCTGGCTCAACTTCAAGCACACCATCTTCGGTGAGGTGGCCGACCAGGCCGGCCGCGACGTGGTCGACGCGATCGCCGCGACGCCCACCGGCCCGGGCGACCGCCCGGTCGAGCCGGTCGTCATCGAGCACGTGGAGATCTCCGGGGAGTGACGGTCGCCAGGGCGATCTCCTCCACCACCGGCCGATGACCGAATCCACCCCCGGGCCGAGCTGCTACCGGCACCCGGACCGCGAGACCTACATCAGCTGCCAGCGCTGCGGGCGGCCGATCTGTCCCGACTGCATGCGGGACGCCGCCGTCGGCTTCCAGTGCCCCGACTGCGTGGCCGAGGGACGACGGGAGACCCGCACCGGCCGGACGGCGTACGGCGGCATGCGGCCCCCGCGTCCCGGTGCGGTCTCGATCGCGCTGATCGCGATCAACGCCGTCGTGTGGGTCGCGATCCTCGCGTCCGGTCGCTACGGCAGCCGGCTCTACGAGGCGTTCGCCCTCGGCTCGGGCGGCCGCTGCTCCGCGGGCGGCGACGGCTACTACCCCAACGTCGGCGACCCCGGGATCTGCGCGCAGATCGGGGGAGCGCACTGGGTCGACGGCGTCGCCGGCGGCGCGTGGTGGCAGCTGCTCACGAGCACCTTCACCCACGTGGAGGTCTGGCACATCGCGTTCAACATGCTCGCGCTGTGGGTGCTCGGCCCACAGCTGGAGATCCTGCTCGGGCGGGCGCGCTTCCTCGCGCTCTACCTGGTCAGCGGCCTCGCCGGCTCGGTCTGCGTGGTGTGGCTCTACAACGACCAGGGCACGACGGTCGGCGCGTCCGGAGCGATCTTCGGGCTGATGGGCGCGCTGCTCGTGATCGGGCACAAGGCAGGTGGTGACGTCTCCGGGCTGCTCGGCTGGATCGGCGCCAACGCGCTGCTGACCTTCCTGGTCCCCAACGTCTCGTGGCAGGGGCACGTCGGCGGGTTCGTGGGCGGCCTCGTCGTCGCCGCGATCCTCGCCTACGCCCCCCGGAAGGGGCGGACGGCCGTCCAGGCCACCGGGATCGGCGCCGTGGTCGTCGTCCTCCTCGTCGCCGCCGCCGTGCGCGTCACGATGCTCGCCTGACCGGAGGCCCTGTCCACAGGTTTCTCCACCGCTGTGGGTTAACTACACGACTGTCATTCACCCACAGGTGTGGAGAAACCTGGGGATCACTCCCAGCGGGTGGCGAAGGTGAAGCCGACGGCCATCAGGGCGATGCCGACGAACAGGTTCTTCTGGTCCAGGTCGTTGAAGATCGGGACGTCCATCGGGCTGTCGCCGGTCTGGGTGATGTAGTAGGTGCAGATCCAGGCCAGCCCGACCAGGAAGCACCCCAGCATGCCCACGACGACCCCGCGGCCGCGTCCCATCGGGGTCGACGGGTGGGCGGAGACGACCAGGCCGAGCATCGCGGCGCCGAAGCCGATCAGGTAGTTCCAGCCCTGGAGCTTCTGCACCGCCATCGGCCCGCTGCCGTCCTGGTCCTTGACGGCGAGGCCCTCGATCCAGCCGTCGGACGGGCGGACGCCGACGTAGTAGTAGACGAGCCAGCCGATCCCGCCGAGGAAGAGCACCAGCGCGATCACGGACCGCGGGGTGAGCAGCGGACCGCGAGGGTCGGCGAGAAGGTCGTCGGACTTGTCCTTGCGGGACAGTCGGGACAGCTTGGCCACGGGTCGCTCCTCGGCGCGCACAGGGGTCATCTCGGATAGGTGGCAGGCCGACGCGCGCGCCGGCAGCCCGCCTACGCTAGAGAATATGACGGGAGCGCACCAGGGCGAGGAGGGACCCCGCACGCGTCGGCCGCGGCGTTCGCTCGGCTGGCGCATCGGCACGCCGGCGGTCGTGCTGGCCAGCGGCGCCCTGTTCGCGGTCTCGGCCGCCGACAGCGGCGGCACCGACCTCCGCCCCGGCCGCTACACGGACCTGGCGAGCCTCGTGCAGTCCGAGGCCGACGACGTCAAGGACCTCCAGGACCAGGTGCAGGACCTCCATGCCGAGGTCGACGCGCTCACCGAGGACGTCGGCACGCTGCGGGTCCGGCGCGCACGGAGCCAGATCGAGCAGCTCCGCGACCCCGCCGGGCTCGAGCCCCGCAGCGGACCGGGCCTGCGCATCACCCTCGCCGACGCTCCCCAGGACGTGTTCGAGGCGGCCCTCGACGCCGGCGCCGACACCGCGGACCTCAACCGGTACGTCGTGCACCAGCAGGACATCCAGGCGGTGGTCAACGCCCTGTGGTCCGGTGGGGCGGAGGCGATCACCATCGCCGGCCAGCGGGTGATCAGCACGACCGGCATCAAGTGCGAGGGCAACGCGGTCCAGCTCCAGGGCGTGCCCTACCCCCAGCCCTACGTCGTCGAGGCGGTCGGCGACCCGACGTCGCTGCTGTCGGCGATCGACGACGACCCGCTCGTGGCGGGCTACCGCGCCGACGCCGACAATCCCGACATCGCCGTCGGTTGGGACCTCGCGGTCGAGGACGACGTCGAGGCCCCGGCGTACGAGGGGCTCACCGACCTGCGGTACGCGACGCCGCTGCGCTAGCGACCGGGTCGCGGTGCGCCGCCGTCACCGACGGTTCGAGCGACGGGCCGCGGCGAGCCGGATGTCGTCGATGATCCGGTCGAGCTCGTTGATCGCCCGGTGCAGGAGGCCGTCGGGCGGCTCGTCGAGCAGCCCGGCGTAGGACGCGACGCCGAGGCTGGCGGCGTAGATGTCGTGCACCAGCTTGGCGACCATCTCGGTCGACTCGGGCGAGCCGTCGGCGACGATCTCGGGCGGGGACACCACCAGGCTGGGCATCCACACCGCGGGTGGGTGCGCCATCCCGACCCCGTCGAGGGCGGCGTCGGACGGGTGGGCGTCGACCGCGCCCTCGAGCACGGTGATCGCGACCGCGAGGTCGTCGCGACCGCGCTGGACGTGCCACTCGAGCGCCCGGCCGTCGACGTGGGCCACCACCGACGCGTGCGCCGTCCCGTCGGCGCGGGTGGCGGCGGCGATGGTGGTCAGCAGGCCGGCCCGGTCGGCCCGGTCCACCACCGAGAGCCACCCCAGGCCGAGCGACTCCTCCTCCGGCAGCAGGGTGAGCTCGCACCAGGCGCGGTTGACCGCGAGGACGGATCCGTCCCTCCGGCTGACCAGGAGCGCGACGGGGACGGCATCCAGGCCGAGGGCCTCGTGGGGCGGGCTGACCGTGCTCATGACGCGGACCGCTCGTCGTCGGCCTCGTCGGCCTCGTCGGCCTCGTCGGCGTCGTCGAGCGCGGCGAGCGCGGCGTCGAGCGTGGCCAGCGCGCGGGCGCCGATCGCGCCCGGCACGCCGACGAGTGCCGCGGACACCCGTGCGCGCGCGGCGCGCAGCACGGCGAGGTCCGGCACCTGCTCGCGCAGCCGCAGCGCCGCGACAGCCGGGGTCAGCGCAGCGTCGGTCGCCAGGCGGACGACCGCGACCATCGCGAGGTCGACGCGGTTGCCGTGGCGTCGCGCGCTTCCGGTCGGCATCGAGGCCCCTCCCTCGGTCGCGGGAGGCCCGGTCACGGGCTCCCGAACCCACCGGGGTCCGGGGCGGGGGAGCAGCGACTGCTCCGCTTTGCAGGGTACTGCCGCACTGCCGCAGCCGTCGACCATTGTCAGATCTTCAACCGTCCGGCGGCGGACCGTGACGGGGCTCGGGACTTTCGTCCCTTCCGCGGCCGGCGCGAGGCTCGTATCGTGCGCGGCGCGGCCACCCCGGACCCCGGTGACCCGCGTCGATGCCGACTGTCTGCCGGGAGCGTGCCCATGGATGTCGTCCTTCCTCTCGCGATGCTGCTGGTCCTGGCCGTAGCCGGACTCGTGATCGTCCTCGCCGCGCGCTCGCGCCGCCGCGGCCCGGCTCCGGTGCCGCACCAGGTCGTGCGACGGGAGACGCCACCGCCGGCCGCGGCGCCTGCTCCGCCCCCGTCACCGGAGCCGGTCGACCTCGGCACGATCCACGTCGAACCTGCCGGCGTTCGCGCGGTCGACGCCGGCCACGTCCGGCAGTGGCGCTACCGGTCGGCTGTCCAGGCCGCCCGGGTGGTCGGCGCGGCGCGGTCGCCTCAGCCGGCGATCCGGCAGTGATCCGATCCTGGACCTCGCGGCCGCCGTCGATGAGTGGGAGGATGGGAACCGTCCAGCACGACTGCCTCGGGCCGCCCGCCTGACGGCGAGTGACGGCGGACCGGGCTCTTGGTGGTGGCGACGTTCGAGGAGGTGCCGCCATGGCGGGAGTCGCCACGACCGTCGACGGGCTGCTCCCGCTCGTCGACGCCGTGCGCATCGTCCTCGGCGTTCACGGTGCCGGCGTGTCGGTGGTCAGGGAGGGCTTCCTCTCGGTGGCGGCGGGCGGGTCCGGCGCGGTCTCCGAGCTCGGGCGGGCCCAGGAGCGGACGCAGGCGGGTCCGTCGCTGGACGCGGCCGCAACCGGTGCCCCGGTGCTCGTCACCGACATGCGCGACGCGATCTATCGGTGGCCCGCGCTCGCCCGGGTCGTCGCCGGCGTCGGGAGCACGGCCATGATGAGCGTGCCGAGCCGACTCGAGCTCGAGGAGGACGCCACCGCCGTCCTCGACGTCTGTGCCGCCGGGCCGCACACCTGGACGGGCGAGGAGGTGCGGCTCGCGTCGCTCTTCGCGGCGGCGGCGGGTGCCAGCATCGCAAACGGGAGCCGGGTCGAGCAGGCGACCCGGACTGCTGAGCAGCTGCGACACGCGCTCGACAGCCGGGTGCTCATCGAGCAGGCGAAGGGGATCCTCTCCGCCGAGCGCGGCATCAGCGTCGACGACGCGTTCGCACTGCTCCGGCGCCGGGCCCGCGACCACGGGGAACCCCTCCGCGACGTCGCGGACCCCGTGGTCAACCGGCGTCTTCGACCCTGAGCCGACCGCTCCTACCCGTTGCCCTGCCCCGGGACCGGGAAGGACGTCGGGTCGGTGGGGTCGGTGCCGGCCTTGAACTCCTCCTCGTCGGTGAACGTGTCACCGTCGGTGTCCTCCTTGCCGTCCTTGGTCCCGTCGCCGTCGGTGTCCGGGTTGGCGGGGTCGGTGCCGACGATCAGCTCCTCGTCGTCGGTCAGCCCGTCGTGGTCGGTGTCGGTGCCCGGGGGCGGGGTGGTCGGCTCGGTGGGCTCGACGTAGGTCGACACGTAGATCACCACGGTCGAGCCCTGCGGCTGGGTGGTGCCGTCCGAGGGATCCTGCCGGGTGACCGTGCCCTTCGGCTCGGTCGACTTGCTGTCCTCGGCGACGACGGGTCGGAACCCTGCGTCCTTGATCTTCTGCTTGGCCGCCTTGACGTCGTCGCCGACGACGTCCGGCACCGCCTCCGGGCCGTCGGAGAGGCACAGCGTCACCGTGTCGTCGGCGCCGACCATCGACTGCGGCGCCGGGTCCTGCTCGACCACGGTGCCCTTCGGGTCGTCGGTGTCGCACTCCTCGGGCCGGATCTCGATGTTCCCGCGGCGGATGCCAGCGGCGACCAGCGCGTTGATCGCCGCCGCCCGGGTCGAGTCGGTGACCGACGGCATCGGGAAGTCGCAGGTGCCGGTGGACAGGGTCAGCTTCACCGTGGTCGTCTCCGGCACGGCGTAGTCGTCGCCGGTCGGGTCCTGCGCGATCACCTGGTCGACGTCGAACTTGTCGCTGCACTGGGCGAGCCGGTCGTCGACGTCGAAGCCGGCGTCGGCGAGGGTGCTCCGGGCGACCGCGCGGTCGTCGCCGATCACGCTCGGCACCTTGACCTCCGTCGGTCCGGACGGGAACAGCTTGGGCCAGGCCCAGAACGCGGCGGCGAGCAGGGCGAGGACGAGCACGGCGATCAGGACCCAGAGCCAGACCCGGCTCCGCGGCTCGTCCTCGTCGGGCACGGCGCGCTGGCGGGGGTTGGTGTCGGTGGTGCCCGGTCCCGGCGTCGGGACCACCTGGGTCGCCGCGGTGGGCGGCTCGGTGTCGGCCACCGGGGGCGGCAGCACGGCCTGCACCGGACGGCCCGCGAGGTAGCGCTCGATGTCGGTGCGCATGGCGGCCGCCGACTGGTAGCGGTCCTCGACCCGCTTCGCGAGGGACTTCATCACGATCGCGTCGATCTCGGGGGTGAGGTCGGCGTCGTGGTGGGACGGCGGCACCGCCGGCTCGCGCACGTGCTGGTAGGCCACGGCGACCGGGCTGTCCCCGACGAACGGCGGACGGCCGGTGAGCAGCTCGTAGAGCAGGCAGCCGGCGGAGTAGACGTCGGACCGGGAGTCGACCGACTCACCGCGGGCCTGCTCGGGCGACAGGTACTGCGCGGTGCCGACGACGGCCGCGGTCTGGGTCATCGACGAGGCGGCGTCGCTCATCGCCCGGGCGATGCCGAAGTCCATCACCTTCACGTCGCCGGTCGGGGTGAGCATCACGTTGCCGGGCTTGATGTCGCGGTGGATGATGCCGGCCCGGTGGCTGTAGTCGAGCGCCGAGAGCACGCCGCTGGTGATCTCGAGGGCACGCTCGGGGAGGATCTTGCGGCCCTCGCGGAGGATGTCGCGCAGGGTCCGGCCGGCGACGTACTCCATCACGATGTAGGGCTGCGCGACGCCGGACCCGTCGGTGGTCGGCTCCTCGCCGGTGTCGTAGACCGCGACGATCGTGGGGTGGTTGAGCGAGGCCGAGGACTGCGCCTCGCGGCGGAACCGCGCCTGGAACGTCGCGTCGGACGCCAGGTCGGTGCGCAGCCGCTTGACCGCGACCACGCGCCCCAGCCGGGTGTCGACGCCCTTGCGGACCTCGGCCATCCCGCCGCGGCCGAGGAGCTCGCCGAGCTGGTAGCGGCCGCCGACCGACGGTCCGCTGCCTCCGGTGCCGGTGGTCATCGAGCCTCCCGTGATGCCGACGACGACGGCGCGGCCGCCGAGGGCGTGGTCGGCGGCGCCGTGGTCGCGGTCGTGGTGGGTGTGGTCGGCGTCGGCGTGGGCGTCGGCGTCGGCGTCGGGGTGGGCGTCGGGGACGGCGTGGGCGTCGGCGTCGGGGACGGCGTGGGCGTCGGGGTCGGTGTCGGCGTGGGCGTCGGGGTGGGCGTCGACTCCGTGGTGCGCGACTTCCGGTGGTGCGTCGTCGGCGCGTCCGTGGGCGTCTGGTCGTCGTTCCCGCCGAGGAACAGCCAGGCGAGCAGGATCGCCACGGCGACCATCAGCAGCACGAGGAGCACGGCCGGCCAGGGTGACCGGGAGCGCTCCCGCTCGACCCCGGCGTAGGCGCCGGCCGGCTCCAGCCGGCGGTCGTCCGGCGGCGGCACGACCGGGGCGGGGGTCGCCGGCGTGGGTGTCGCGGCGACCGACGGCAGCACCGTGGTGACGCCCGTGTCCGCCGCGACCGGGGGCACGGCACCCGCGGCACCGCGCGGGTCGCGCAGCGCGACCGCGAAGGCGGCACCGTCGGCGAAGCGCTCCTCCGGGTCCTTGGCCAGCGACCGGCGTACGACGCCCGCGAGGTCGGTGGGAACGTCCGGCGGCAGGTCGGGCACGGGCTGCTGCAGGTGGGCGAGCGCGGTCGCGACCGGTGTGTCCGCCTCGAACGGCCGGCGTCCGGCCAGGCACTCGAAGGTGACCACGCCCAGCGCGTAGACGTCGGAGGCCGGGACCGACGGGTTGCCCCGGGCCTGCTCGGGGGCGAGGTACTGCGGGGTGCCCATCACCGCGCCCGTGCGGGTGATCTGCGCGGCGTCGGCCGCGCGCGCGATGCCGAAGTCGGTGACCTTCACCTGGCCGTCCGGCGTCACCATCAGGTTGGCCGGCTTGACGTCGCGGTGCACGATGCCGGCGCGGTGGGCGACGCCGAGCGCCTCGGCGGCCTGCGCCATCAGGTCCTGCACGACGCGCGGGTCGAGGGTCCGGCCGTCGGTGCGGGCCTGCGCCAGCAGCGCGGACAGCGGCTGCCCGTCCACCAGCTCCATCACGAGGAACGGCGAGCCGCCCGCGGCGAGGCCCGCCGGGTCGGCGAGGTAGTCGAAGACCCCCGCGATGCCGGGGTGGTGCAGCGAGGCCGCGTGCCGGGCCTCGGTCTCGAAGCGGGCGCGGAACGTGGGGTCGTCGACGTACTCGTGCTTGAGCACCTTCACCGCCACCGGCCGGTTGAGCCGGGTGTCGGTCGCACGCCACACCACACCCATCCCGCCGGTCGCGATCCGTGCGTCGAGCCGGTAGCGGCGGGCCGCGTCGGCGTACTGCTCGGGCTGCCCGGGTTGATCGGTCACTGGAGCACCGCCTCCATCACTGCCTTGGCCACGGGTCCCCCGAGCAGGCCTCCCGCGATCTCCTTGCCCGGCGCCTCCTGGATCATCACCGCGACCGCCACCTTCGCGTCGCCGGCCGGCGCGAAGGACGTGAACCACGCGTACGGCGGGAGCCCGCCGCCGCGCTGGGCGGTGCCGGTCTTGCCCGCGACGTCGACTCCCGGGATCGCCGCGGGGCTCGCGGTGCCGCTGTTGACGGTGTCGACCATCAGGTCGGTCACCTGGTCGGCGGCGCGCGGCGAGATCGCCTCACGCAGCTCGTCGGGGTCGATCGTCTCCAGCGTCTCGTAGTCGGCCGACTCGACCTTGTCCACGATGTAGGGCCGCATCAGGGTGCCGTTGTTGCCGATCGCCGCCGTCACCATCGCCATCTGCAGCGGCGTGGCCTGGACGTCGTACTGGCCGAAGCCGGTCTGCGCGAGGAACGTGTCCTCGAGGTCGTCGGTCGGGTAGACCGACTCGGCGGCCAGCGGGAGGTCCTCGAGCGAGGGGTCGGTGTTGAACCCGAACGCCTCGGCGGTCTCCCGCATCTGGTCCTGGCCGAGCGCGACCGCCATCCGCGCGAAGGCGGTGTTGCAGGAGAACTCCATCGCGGTCGCGAACGAGACCTTCGGCGGGTCGCACTGGTAGCGACCCTCGTTGTCGATGACGTTGCCGACGCCGTTGGGCTGGTACGTCGCCCCGGACGGCACCATGTCGTCCTCGGTGTAGAGGCCGCTGTCGAGGGCCGCCGCGGCGGTCACCATCTTGAACGTCGAGCCGGGGAACAGCCGGGTCTGGATCGCCCGGTTGAGCAGCGGCTGGTGGTCGTCGCCGTCGAGCCGCTGGTAGGCGTCGCCCGCGGCGGAGAAGTCGTGCGTGGCGAGCAGGTTGGGGTTGTAGGACGGGTAGGACGCCATCGCCAGGATCTTCCCGGTCTGCGGCTCGATCGCGACCACGGCGCCCTCGCCCTCGGGGCCGACCGCCTGCTCGAGGCTGCGGTAGGCCGCCTCCTGCGCCGCCGGGTCGAGGGTGAGCAGGACGTTGCCGCCCTTGTTGGACTCGTTGCGGACCAGGTCGACCAGCCGGTTGACGAACAGCCGCGGGTCCTCGCCGGAGAGGATCTCGTTCTGCGAGCGCTCGAGGCCGGTCTGGGTGGCGAGCTGGAGGTAGCCGGTCACCGGGGCGTAGAGGTAGGGCTGCGGGTAGCGGCGGAGGTACTTGTAGCGGTCGTCGCTCTCGACGCTGGTCGCGACGGCCTTGCCGCCGACGATGATGTCGCCGCGCTCGCGGCTGAACGCCGCCTCGGTCACCCGCGCGTTGTCGGGGCGGCTGTTGAGGCTGTCGGCCTCCCAGAACTGCAGGTAGGTCACGTTGATCATCAGCGCGACGAACAGGAACATGCAGAAGATCGAGACCGCTCGGATGGGCTTGTTCATTACCTGGGCACCGCCTTCACGACCTGCGTGTGCGCCTCGTCGGGATCGACGCTCTCCTCGGCCAGCTCGGGCAGCGGACGCCGGGCCTGGTCGGAGATCCGCAGCAGGATCGCCACGATCACCCAGTTGGCGATCAGGGAGCTGCCGCCCGCGGACAGGAACGGTGTGGTCAGGCCGGTGAGCGGCACGAGCCGGGTCACGCCGCCGACCACGACGAAGACCTGGATCGCGATGACGCTGCCGAGACCGACGGCGACGAGCTTGCCGAGCCCGTCGCGGCAGATCAGGGCCGTGCGCAGGGCGCGCTCGACGATGAGGCCGTAGAGCAGGAGCACCGCCATCACCGCGGTCAGGCCGAGCTCCTCGCCGACGGCGGCCATGATGAAGTCGTTGTGGGCCTCGGGGATCCGGTCGGGCACGCCCTGGCCGAGGCCCTGGCCGATCAGGCCGCCCCACGCGAAGCCGTAGAGGCTCTGCACGAGCTGGTAGCCGTCACCGCGCGGGTCGGCGAACGGGTCCAGCCAGATGTCGACCCGCTCGGTGACGTGCGCGACGGCGACGTAGGCGGCGACCGCGCCGAAGATGAACATGGTCCCGCCGACGAACAGCCACCCGGGCCGCTCGGTGGAGACGTAGAGCATCACCAGGAAGAGACCGAAGAACAGCAGGCTCGAGCCGAGGTCCTTCTGCAGGACCAGGATGGCCAGGCTGATCAGCCACATGGCCATGATCGGACCGAGGTCGCGGCCGCGCGGCAGGTCGATGAAGAGGAACCGCCGCCCCGCCAGGGCCAGCGCGTCGCGGTGCACGACCAGGTAGCCGGCGAACGCGACCACCAGCAGGACCTTGGCTGCCTCCCCCGGTTGGAAGTTGAACGGGCCGAGCTGGATCCAGATCCGCGCGCCGTTCACCTCGTTGCCGATCACCGGCAGCATCGGCAGCACCAGCAGCATGATCGAGAGCAGGCCCAGGGTGTAGGTGTAGCGGCCGAGCAGGCGGTGGTCGCGGACGACGAGCAGCGTGACGACGAACAGCGCGACGCCCAGGGTCATCCACATCAGCTGCTTGCTGGCGTTGGAGCTGTCCTCGGCGAGGTCGAGCCGGTGCAGCACGGCGAGACCGAGGCCGTTGAGGGCCGTCACCACCGGCAACAGCACCGGGTCGGCGTACGGCGCGACCATGCGGATCGCGACGTGCGCGGCGACGGCGAGCGCGGCGAGCCAGCCGCCGTAGCCGATCAGGTTGGCGGGCACCTCGCCGTCGACGCCGAGGCCCACGGCGGCGTAGGCCCCCACCCCGACGATCAGCGCGAGCACGAGCAGGAACAGCTCCGCGCCCCGCCGACGGCGGTGGACGAAGCCCATCAGCCCGGCGTTGGTCGTCATGCTCACTCGGCGGGGCTCTCGGCGTTCTGGGCCTGCCGCGCGTACATCGCGACGCGATCCTCGGCCTGGTCGTAGTCGTCGACGGAGATGCCGTCGTCGAGCTCCTGCTGCAGCCCCTCCTCCAACGGGTCGACCGGCACGTCGCTGTCCTTGTAGAGGCTGGAGAGGCCGGGGACACCGGGGATCCCGCGGTAGATCGCGACGTGGCCGTCGTGCTCGCCGACGTAGTACTGCTGCTGCGTCCACCAGTACGCCGACGCGAGCGCCGCCCACGCGAGGCCGAGCAGCACCACCAGCGTCAGGATCCGCCGGGTCCAGGTGTAGCGGCGGGGCGGGCGCGGGGCGTAGCGGTAGGTCTCGGGGTCGACCGGGTCGGCGCGGATCGCGAAGTCCACGCCCTCGGGGATCTCGGCGTCGACCGGCTCGAGCTCGCCGGTGTCGCCGGAGCGGTGCCCGCGGAACAGGGTCCGCGGCATCCGGCGCTTGAGCTCGGCCGCCGCGCCGACCACCTGCGGTTCCGGCGGGGGCGGGAACGCCGCGGCCTCCTCCTCGGAGAGCACGTCGGCGACGATGCAGGTCACGTTGTCGGAGCTGCCGGCGTCGAGGCTGGCGCGCACCAGCTCGATGGCGGCGTACTCGGGGCTGCCGCCCGAGAGGACGTCGGCGATCCGGTCGGCCTCGAGCACTCCGCAGGCCCCGTCGCTGCAGAGGAACAACCGGTCGCCGGGCACCAGCTCGAGGGCGAACAGGTCGGGCTCGACCTCGTGCAGCCCGTCCAGCGCCTTGAGGATCAGGTTGCGGTGCGGGTGGACCCGCGCCTCCGCCTCGGTGATCCGGCCCTCGTCGATCAGCGTCTGCACGAACGTGTGGTCGGTCGTCAGCTGGGAGAGCTCGCCCTCGCGGTAGAGGTAGGCGCGGGAGTCGCCCACGTGGCCGATCGCCGCCTTGCGGCCGTCGAACAGGGCGATGGTCGCGGTGGTGCTGGTGCCGTTGAGCGCCGGGTCGTGGTCGACCTGGCTGCCGATCGCCTCGTGCGCCTCGTGGATGCCGTCGGTGACGCGCGCCAGCAGGTCGCCGGAGCCCGGCTGCTCGTCGAGCTGCCGCAGCTCGCCGATCGCCGTGCTGGACGCGATGTCGCCGCGCGCCGCGCCGCCGACGCCGTCGCAGACGGCGAGCAGCCACGGGCCGGCGTACCCGGAGTCCTGGTTGTCCTTGCGGACCCGGCCGACGTCGGAGATCGCGTGGAACCGCAGCCGGAACGTCTCGGCCGGCGGCGGGGTCTCGGCGGTCGGGGCTTCGGTCACGATCACTTCCTCAGCTCGAGGATGGTCTTCCCGATGCGGACCTGCGAGCCGAGCATGAGGGTGGTCGGCTGGGTGATGCGCTGGGTCCCGAGATAGGTGCCGTTGGTGGACCCGAGGTCCTCGACGAACCACTGGTCGCCGGACGCCGCGATCCGGGCGTGCCGGGTGGAGACGTAGTCGTCGTCGAGGCGGATCGCCGCGTCGGAGCCGCGCCCGATCAGGATCGGGGCGTCGGCGAGCGCCGCGGTCGCCCCGGTGTTCGGACCCTGCACGACGGCCACGTGCGTGGGGGCGCCGCGCCGCTTGGGCGGCGGCTTCTGCTTGCCCTGCTTCGGCGCCTTCGCGGCCCGGCCGCCGGTCGCCGCGGTCGGCACCCGCGCCCCGAACATGTCGGAGCGGATCACCGAGATCGCGGACAGCACGAAGATCCACAAGATCGCCAGGTAGGCGATCCGGACGAGGAAGAGGGTCAGCTCAGACACCCGCGGCTCCTTCCAGCATCCGCACCGTCAGGGACGTGTGGCCCACCTGGACCCGCGAGCCGTCCCGGAGCACGGCGCGGGCGACCTTGCGCCCGTCGACGGTGATGCCGTTGGTGGACCCCATGTCGTGGACCTCGATGTGCAGCGGACCCTGGCCCGGGGGGAAGGACGCCCCCTGCTGGGTCGAGACGATGAACTCGGCGTGCCGGCGGCTGATGCCGGGGTCGTTGATCCGCAGGTCCGCGTCGCTGCCGCGGCCGACGACGAGGCCGGGCGGCTGCAGCGGGTGCTGGGTGCCGTTGACCTCGAGCACGGCGCGGGTCTCGCGTCCGGTGCCCTGGAGCGAGCCGCTGACCGTGGCCTCCGCGCGGCTCAGCACCCGGAACCTGCCGGTGCCCAGGTCCGCCGCGGGCTTGAACGCGATCCGGATCGGACCAGGGAAGACGTAGCTCTGCAGGTCGGCGTGCTCCTGGAGCTGGCCGGCGAGCTCGCCGGCCAGGGTGGAGTCGTAGGGAGCGATCCGGTCGAGGTCGGTCTGGGACAGCTCGACGTCGAACGCGTTCGGCACCAGCCGGCGCTCGCGGGACAGGATCTGCGCCTTGTTGTCGAGCTCGCGCTGGAGCGCCGCGGCGATCTCGACCGGCTGCACCGCGCTGCGGAAGGTGCGGGCGAAGACACCGGAGATCGCCTGCTCCAGCTTCTGCTCGAAGCGCTGCAGTCCACCCACGGCGGCCCTCCTTCCTGGATCGGCACGTTCTCGGCGCGCACGGACGCGGCCCGCCGGACGTGGGGACTGCGTCGGTTCGGATGTCCGCTCGATCGTATAGGTGCCCGCTGTGGGCGTCGGTTTGGGCGCGCGTGGTGGCCTGGGATAGCCTGACCCGGCTGTTCATCAGCGACGCGCGAGTGGCGGAATAGGCAGACGCGCACGGTTCAGGTCCGTGTGTCCGAAAGGACGTGGGGGTTCAACTCCCCCCTCGCGCACCGCTCAGAAACACCAGATTTGGCCCCGGCGGTACACACCAGTACACAGCCGGGGCCTTATCGTTGTCTCGTGAGGAAGGTCGAGCGACTCCCCTCGGGCCGCTATAAGGTGCGAT
>DATMHR010000053.1:0-32696 GCA_035554955.1 Nocardioides sp.
CCAGAGCCACACCACTCCGATCAACGAGTGGATCATGGAGCACCTGATCATGGTCGACGCGCTCAAGCGCGCCTCCGCCAAGCGGATCACCGTGGTCATGCCGTTCTGGGGCTACAGCCGGCAGGACAAGAAGCACCGCGGTCGTGAGCCGATCTCGGCCCGCCTGGTGGCCGACCTGTTCAAGACGGCGGGCGCCGACCGGATCATCACCGTCGACCTGCACGCCGACCAGCTCCAGGGCTTCTTCGACGGACCCGTCGACCACCTGATGGCGCTGCCGATCCTCACCGACTACATCAAGTCCAAGTACGGCGGTCAGCCGCTTGCCGTCGTCTCCCCGGACGCCGGCCGGATCAAGGTCGCCGAGCGCTGGTCGGCCCGGCTCGACGGCGCCCCGCTGGCGTTCATCCACAAGACCCGCCGCACCGACATCGCCAACGAGGTCGTCGCCAACCGGGTGGTCGGTGACGTCAAGGGCCGCATCTGCGTGCTGACCGACGACATGATCGACACCGGCGGCACGATCGTGAAGGCCGCCGAGGCGCTGATGGCCGACGGTGCGGCCGGCGTGGTCATCGCCGCCACCCACGCGATCCTCTCCGAGCCGGCCGTCGACCGGCTCAAGAACAGCAGCGCCACCGAGATCGTCATCACCAACACGCTGCCGGTGCCGCCGGAGAAGCAGTTCGACAAGCTGACGACGCTCTCCATCGCGCCGCTGGTCGCCCGGGCCATCCGCGAGGTCTTCGAGGACGGCTCGGTCACCTCGATGTTCGACGGGCAGGCGTAGCCCGCTCACACCCAGGGGTCGGTGACCTCGCGCAGCGCGACCATCGCCTCGCGCAGAGCGGTGTAGCGCCGCGTGCCGAGGTGGGCACGCCACTGGTCCTCGATCCGCTTCTCGATCTCCCGCGCGGCCTCGCGGACCTCCTCGCCCTTGGCGGACGGCACGACCAGGCGCGCGCGGGCGTCGCGCGGGTCGGGCACCCGCTCGACGTACCCGAGCCGCACGAGCTGGTCGACCAGGTAACCGGCCGTCTGCTTGGTGACCTGGGCGGACTCGGCGAGCTCGGTCACCCGGCTGCCCTCGTCCCTGATCCGGGCGAAGAGGCGCCCCTGCGCGAGCGTCACGTCGTCGTACCCCGCGGCCGCCAGCCCCTCGAAGATGGCGTTCTCCGCGTGCCGGTAGGCGATGAACATCAGGAGCGGGGTGTTCAGCTCCTCCATCGCGGCACCTCTTGACATCTGGTCAGAATATCTGACTATTCTAGTCAGAACATCGTACCAATTTCCGGGAGGTTCCCGTGGACGTCGAGGACGTGTGGCGACACATCCACCAGCAGCGCCGTGAGCTGGCGGGGGTCCTGCGCGCGCTCGACTCGGCGACGTGGGACGCCCCGTCGGCGTGCGCGGGCTGGACCGTGCGCGACGTCGCCGCCCACGTCATCCACTCGCCGCAGTACCGGTGGCGGGACTTCGTAGCGATGATGGTGCGGGCGCGCTTCGACCTCAACCGGGCGATCCTGGTCGACGGGCAGCGGCTGGGCACGGCACCGCCCGCCGACATCCTCGACCAGTTCGAGCGCTGGGACGGCTCGCGCTCGGTGCCGCCCACCACCACCCCTCTCGAGCCGTTGATCGACGTGCTCGTGCACACCCAGGACGTCGTCCGGCCGATCGGGCGCGAGCACCCGATGCCGGTCGACGCCGCCCGCGCCGCGACGGAGCGGGTGCTGGCCAAGCGGCAGAAGGTGTTCGCGCCGCACCGGCTCGACGCCGTGCGCGTGGTCGCGACGGACACCGACTGGTCGCGCGGCTCCGGCCCCGAGGTCCGGGCGCCGATGCAGGAGATCCTCCTGCTGGCCACCGGGCGCGGCTGCGACCGCCGACTCCTGGAAGGTGACGGCTCGCCGCTGGTGCTGACAGCCTGATCGGGCCGGCTGTGGGTATCTTGCGCAGCGATGAAGCTGCTCAGCCTGATGGAGCCTCGGGACCATCACGCGGCACGGCGTGCCGTCCTCTCCCTCGTGGGGGTCGCCTCCGTCGTGACCGTGGTGTTCTCGCCGTTCCTGCCGGCCGAGAACCAGCTCGGGACCGACGCGGCCGTGACCGGAGCGGCGATCCTCGGCGTCGTCGTGCTCCTCAGCTTCGCGGCACGGAGCTTCGCCGCCGCCAACGTCTCGGCGTGGGCGCTGTGCCCGCTGCTCGCGGTGGTCGCCCTGGTCGTGCTCGACGTCCTCACCGACGACGGCGGGGTCGACGCGCAGATCTTCTTCGTGTTCCCGGCGCTCTACGGCGCCTCGCAGCTGCGGCCCGTGGGGTCCGCGATCATGACGGGCGCCGCGGTCGTCGGTGAGTGCGTCGTCGTCGCCGTCGAGCTCCCGGTGCGGGACGCGATCGCCCAGGGCGGCTACGTCTGCGTCGCGCTGGTCGCCGTCTCGGTGATGCTGACGGTCAGCAGCGAGCGCCAGGCGCGGCTCGTGAAGCGTCTGGAGCAGATGGCCGCCGTCGACTCCCTGACCGGGCTGGTCACGCGCCGCGTCTTCGACGAGGCCGCGGCCTCGGCGCTCACGGGCGCGAACAGCGAGGACGGGACCTGCCTGATCCTGCTCGACGTCGACCACTTCAAGTCGATCAACGACGAGCACGGGCACCCGGCCGGTGACGAGGTGCTCGTCCAGCTCGCCCACCTGCTGGTCGCCGACATCCGCCGCCACGACGTGGTCTGCCGCCTCGGAGGCGACGAGATCGCCGTCCTGATGCCCGGCTGCTCCCGCGACGACGCGCACCGCCGGGCCGAGCAGATCCTCGCGGACGTGCGCGCCCATCCCTTCGAGGTGCCCGGCTCCGACGACCCGCTGCACGTCTCGGTCAGCCTGGGCCTGGCGCACGCGCCGAGCGAGGCGGACGACGTGCGCTCGCTCTACGCGACGGCCGACACGGCGCTCTACCGGGCCAAGCAGGGCGGCCGGGGGCGGGTCGCCACCGCGGAGGTCTGAGCGGGGCCTGAACCGGGCCTGAGCGGGGCCGCTGCCGCTCGCCGTTTTGTGCCGCCCGCGCGGCCGCGGCTACCATTCTGCGGTTGCCTCGGCGAGGGAGCACCGCTTCTGTGTCTCCGTGATCGACTGGGCCGGATCGTCTTCGCACGACGCCGCGCGCCCACCGGTCATCGGGCCAGAGAAGCGGACGTCCTCGCCGGGAACCCATCCCGATCGACGAGGAGCGTCACCATGACCGACATCATCAAGGCCGAGACCCGCACCGAGTTCGGCAAGGGCGCCGCCCGCCGGATCCGCCGCGAGCACAAGGTGCCCGCGGTCGTCTACGGCCACGGCAACGACCCCATCCACCTGACCCTCCCGGGCCACGACACGATGATGGCGATCAAGCACGGTGGCGCCAACGCGCTGCTCGAGCTCGACATCGACGGCACGACCCAGCTCGCGCTGACCAAGCAGGTCCAGGTCGACCCGGTCCGCCGCACCCTCGAGCACGTCGACTTCGTCGCCGTGAAGCGCGGCGAGAAGGTCACCGTCGACGTCCCGATCCACGTCGTGGGCGACGCCGCGTCGGAGACCCTCGTCGTCACCGAGAACGCGACCGTCCAGGTCGAGGCCGAGGCGACCCACATCCCCGAGTCCTTCGAGGTCGACGTGACCGGCGCCGAGGCCGGCACCCAGTTCCTGGCCGGCGCGCTCGCGCTGCCGAAGGGCACCACGCTGCTCACCGACGCGGAGACCCTGGTCGTCAACGTGACCGCCGCGCAGAGCGCCGAGGCCCTCGAGGCGGAGCTCGAGGAGGCCGAGGCCGAGGCCGGCATCGAGAAGGACGAGCACACCCCGACCGAGGACGAGCTCGCCGCCGAGGGCGCCGCCGACGAGGGTGGCGACTCCGAGTGACTCCGATCGGGCGCCTCAGGTGGTTCCTGGGGCGCCTGATCTCCCCGGTGCGCGCTCCTGGCGCGCGCACCTCTGACGACCCTGCGGCTGCGGAGGACACGATGAGCGGCGAGGTGTGGCTGGTCGTGGGCCTCGGCAACCCCGGCCCGTCGTACGCCGGCCACCGGCACAACGTCGGCTACCTGGTCGTCGACGAGCTGGCCCGGCGGATGGGCTGCGGCTTCCGGGCGCACAAGACCGGCCGTGCCGACGTCGTCGAGGGCCGTCTCGGCGCGCCCGGCAGCGACGCGCCGCGGGTCGTGCTCGCCAAGTCCCGCTCCTACATGAACGAGGTCGGCGGGCCCGTCAAGGCGCTCGCGACGTTCTACAAGGTGCCGGCCGAGCGGATCATCGCCATCCACGACGAGCTCGACATCGACTTCGGCACGCTGCGCTGCAAGCTGGGCGGCGGCGACAACGGCCACAACGGCCTGCGGTCGATGCGGTCCTCGCTGGGCACCGGCGACTTCTACCGGGTCCGCGCCGGCATCGGCCGGCCCCCGGGTCGCCAGGACGTCGCCGACTTCGTGCTGTCCAACTACTCGAGCGCCGAGCGCAAGGAGCTGCCGTTCCAGGTGGACTCCGCCGCCGACGCGGTCGAGTCGCTCGTGCTCGACGGCTTGGAGAAGACGCAGCAGAGGTTCAATTCCTGACCGGTCGGCACGCAGGTTCCAGGGGTCGGTCGGGCGGACGCGGGGGCGGGCGCGTGCCGAGCGCTCGCTAGGGTGTGCCGGTGACTTTCGAGCCCGGAACCCCTTCACCTGAGACCGTCGCCGACGACCACCTGCTCGCCGCCTGGCTGGCCGAGGAGGCGGGACGCCTGCTGCTCGAGGTGCGCGGCCAGGGCCTGGAGGGCAAGGAGCTCAAGGACGCGGGCGACCAGGCTGCCCACGACCTGCTGATGAAGCTGCTGGCGCAGTACCGGCCCGACGACGCCGTCCTGTCCGAGGAGGGCAAGGACGACAAGGCGCGGCTCGAGGCGGCGAAGGTGTGGATCGTCGACCCGCTCGACGGCACCCGGGAGTTCTCGGAGGTGCCGCGCGACGACTGGGCGGTGCACGTGGCGCTCTGGGAGCGCGGCAACCTCACCGCGGGCGCCGTGGCGCAGCCCGCTCTCGGCGAGACCTTCAACACCGGCAACCCGCCGGTGGTGCCGCCGCGGACCTCGCAGCGGCCCCGGATCGCGGTGTCGCGCAGCCGTCCGCCGGCGTTCGTCGAGGCGCTCGCGCAGTCGCTCGACGCCGAGCTGGTGCCGATGGGCTCGGCCGGCGTGAAGATGATGTCGGTCGTGCGGGACGTCGCCGACGCCTACGTGCACGCCGGTGGCCAGTACGAGTGGGACTCGGCCGCGCCGGTCGCCGTGGCGCGGGCGGCGGGCCTGTTCACCAGCCGGGTCGACGGCAGCGAGCTGGTCTACAACCAGGACGACGTCTACCTGCCGGACGTGATCGTGTGCCGTCCGGAGCTGTCCGAGGAGATCCTCGCGTTCATCGCCGCCAACGGCACCGACTGAGCCGGGCGGGAGCCGGCTAGCGCTTCCCGCCCTTCCCGTGGGCCTTGCCGTGGGCCTTGCCGTGGTGCCCGTGGTGCTTCCTCGCCTTGTGGTGAGGTGCCGCGGGTTTCGGTGACTTCGCGTGGTGCGTCTTCCGGGCGTGGTCCGCCGGAGCGTGGTGCGCGACGCGCTTGCGGGGGACCGGGGTGGTGACGGCCGGCTCGACCGACGGCGTCTCCGACGGCGTCGGGTGCGCGGTCGTGTGCCTGGCCGCCCTCGGATGGGTGCTGGCCGCGGCCGGGGGTGCCGACTCCGCGCCGCCCTCGACCCAGACCATCTCGAGCGCGAGGATGGCCGCCGCCGCTGCCGCGACGGCCGCGACCGTCCGGTGGCGCGGAGGCCTCCGCCGGGTCGGCGTACGGCGGACCGCGGTCGGTGGGCCTGCAGCGGCACCTGCCCGCGGGAGGACCAGGTCGACGGTCGTCTCGCCCGCCGGGGCGGGAGGAGCCGCGGTCGGGACCGCGCCGGTCAGCGCCGACAGCTGCGCCGCCACGGCCGCCGCGCCGGGCCGCTCCGCCGCGTCCGTCGCGGTCATCGCGTCGAGGAGGTGGACCCAGCCCGGGCCGAGCGAGGCGGGGATCACCGGGCCGGCCTGCAGCCGGGCCAGCGCCGACTCCGTCGGGCCGCCCGGGTAGGCGCGGCGGCCGGTCAGCGCCTCGAGCAGGACCAGCCCGAGCGCGTAGACGTCGCTCGCGCCGGTGACGGCCAGGCCGCGCACCTGCTCGGGCGCGAGGTAGGCGGCCGTGCCGATCGTGTGGCCGGTGCTGGTCAGGCCCGCCTGCTCGCCGGCGAGCCGGGCGATGCCGAAGTCGGCCAGCTTGGGGCTGCCGTGGGGGGTGAGCAGCACGTTGGCGGGCTTGACGTCGCGGTGCACGATGCCGGCGGCGTGGACGTGGGCGAGCGCGCCGGCCAGCGCGGCGCCGATCGAGGCCACCTCGCGCGGGTCCAGGGTTCCCTCGGCGATCCGCTGCGCCAGGGTCGGGCCGTCGACGAGCTCCAGCGCCAGCCAGGAGCGGGACAGCCCTCCGGGGCTCTGCTCGACGCCGGCGTCCAGCAGCATGACCAGGCCGGGGTCGTTGAGGCCCGCCAGGAGGCGCATCTCCGCGGCGAAGCGCTGGCGGTCGACCTCGCTGGTGAGCGTGGGGCGCATGAGCTTGATCGCGACGTCGCGACAGAGGAGCTCGTCGTAGGCCCGGTGCACCTCGGCCATCCCGCCACTGCCGATCACCTCGCCGAGGCGGTACCTCCCCGCCACGAGCTCCACACCGTCGGTCGCCACGATGGGGGTGAATACCCGCTGCGCCGACGTCCATGCCGTGACGCGACCCACGCGGCCACGGTTCTCCGCAATTGGCACCTCACGGTCCCCACGAACCCCTAGCGTGACCGGCATGAAGCGGGCGATCGCGGCACTGGTCGTGTTCGGCGTGCTCGCCGCCGTGCTCTGCTGGCCGGCCATCTTCTACTCGGTCCACGGCGACACCGGCGACCCGTCCCAGGAGATCACCTGGTTCACCAGCTACAAGGCCGACTTCGACGTCCACGAGGACGGCAGCATGGACGTCGTCCAGACGATCGCCGTGCAGTTCCCGACCGGGGACAAGCACGGCATCTTCGAGTTCTTCGACCGCCTGGACGCCTCCGACGCCCACGTGCGCCACGAGGTCGAGGACGTCAAGGTCACCCGCGACGGCCAGGACGAGCCGTTCAGCCACAGCGTCGAGGACGGGCGCTTCGACGTCTACAAGATCGGCGACGCCAACGTGACGCTCGCCTACGGCGAGCACACCTACCGGATCTCCTACCACGTCGACGCCGCGCTCGCGCCCGGCGGCGAGGACGTCGACACCCCCGCGCAGCTCTACTGGCAGCTGGTCCCCGGCGGCTGGCTGGAGTCGATCGACAAGGCCAAGCTCACCGTGCACCTGCCGGCCGCCGCGCAGGACGTGCAGTGCGGCATCGGGTGGGGCAGCGACCCCACGCCGTGCAAGTACGAGGGCGACGGCACGCAGGACCTGACCGTCACCACGGGACACATCGACGCGCAGACGCCGGTCACGCTCCTGGTCGGCCAGGACGTCCAGCCGCCGGAGCAGACGACGCTGCCGTGGACCGGCCGCTGGGACCGGGTGGTCGGCCGCAGCGTGCCGGTGGCGATCGGGATCGGCGTGGCGACGGTGCTGCTCGGCCTGCTCGGCTTCCTGCTCGCCTGGATGACCTTCGAGCGGCCACCGCGGTTCCCGCTGATGTACGGGCCGCCCGACGGGATCGGCCCCGCGCAGGCGGCGTACATCCTCACCGAGTCCCACGACCGCAAGCAGTACGTCGCCTCGCTGCTGCACGCCGCCGAGCACGGCGCGCTCACCCTCACGCCCGGCAAGGACTCCTGGACGATCACCGACAAGAGCGGCCCGCAGGGCTGGGCCGGGCTCGACCCGCTCACCACCAGCGTGGCGGGGCTGCTGAGCGGCCCGGGCAGCAGCTTCACGGCCGGCAAGAAGGACGTCTCCGCGGGGCTGAAGCTCAAGAACGCGATGTCCTCCTTCGACAGCGCGGTCAGCTCCTGGGCCAAGAGCTCGGGCTTCCTCACCAAGGCGGGGATCGGCGGCCTCGGCGGCTTCCTCGCGCTGGTCGCGCTGATCGCCGTCGGCGCGATCGCGATCTGGCACCCGTTCGACGTGACGTTCCTCGGCCTTCCTGCCGCGGCGTTCTTCGCGACCGGCGTGCCGATGTGGGCCACCGGCGCCTCCACCAAGCGCACGGCGACGGGCCGCGACCTGTGGGCGCGGATCGGCGGGTTCAAGCGGATCCTGTCCACCACCTCGGCCGAGGACCGGTTCGACTTCTCGGGCCGCAAGGAGCTCTACACCGCCTACATCCCGTGGGCCGTCGCGTTCGGCTGCGCCAAGGAGTGGGCCCAGAAGTACCGCCTGGAGACCGGCGAGGAGCCGCCGGTGCCGGTCTACTTCGCGGGCTACGGCTTCGCCGGCGGCTACGACGGGCAGGTCGACTCGATCGTCGACAGCTTCGACAGCACCCTCAGCGGTGCGATCTCCGCCTACAACGCCACCCAGTCCTCGTCGTCCTCCGGCGGCGGGGGCGGCTTCAGCGGCGGTGGCGGCGGAGGCGGCGGTGGTGGCGGCTCGTGGTGATCCGGTCATCCCGTCCGTCGCGGTCGCCGCGATCGCCGTACGTCACTAGATTCGGCAGTCCCCAACCCGAGAGGTCCCACCCATGCTCTACGTGATCATCGCCGTCGTGGTGCTCGTGCTCCTCGTCGGCTTCTTCGTGATCGGGTTCAACAAGCTGCGCAAGAGCGACGTGGGCGCGGAGGAGGCGCTCGGCGGGATCGACGTCCAGCTGACCCGGCGTGCGGAGCTGATCCCCAACCTGGTGCAGACGGTGAAGGGGTACGCCGCGCACGAGAAGGACGTCCTCGACGAGATCACCCGGGCGCGCGCCGGCGTGCAGGCCGCGGCCGCGGGTGACAGCGTGCCCGCCAAGGCCGCCGCCGACCAGGCGCTCCAGCAGGCGCTGGTGAGGCTCAACGCGGTCGCCGAGGCCTACCCGGACCTCAAGGCCAACCAGAACTTCCTCGACCTCCAGCGCCAGCTGGGCCAGACCGAGGACCAGATCGCGTTCGCCCGGCAGTACTACAACGACGCGGTGCGCGAGCTCAACCAGGCTGTCCGCACGATCCCGTGGATGATGTTCACCGGCGTCGCCGGGGTCAAGGAGCGCGAGTTCTACGACGCGCCCGAGGCCCACACGGCTGCGCCGGGCGTCGAGTTCTGAGGACCCGCTCGGCCTAGAAGACGTTCAGCGGGCGGAACTGGACGGAGATCCGGGGGCCCGCGGAGGCGACCTTGGGGACGGCGTGCTCCCAGGTGCGCTGGCAGCTGCCGCCCATCACGACCAGGTCGCCGTTGCCGAGCGCGACCTTGAGCGACTCGCCGCCGGAGCGCGGGCGCAGGTGGAGGTGGCGGACGTCGCCGAGGGAGACGATCGCGACCATCGTGTCGTGGGTCGAGCCGCGCCCGATCGTGTCGCCGTGCCAGGCGACGCTGTCGCGCCCGTCGCGGTAGTAGCAGCAGCCCGCGGTGCGGAACGGCTCCCCGAGCTCGGGGAGGTAGTGGTCGCTGAGCGCGTCGCGCGCCGCGGTCAGGACGGGGTGGGGGAGCGCGTCGCCGATCATGTAGGTGTGGACCAGGCGGGGGACGTCGACCATGCGGTCGTACATCCGGCGTCGCTCGGCCCGCCACGGCACGTCGCGGACCAGCGTGTCGAACACGTCGTCGGCGTCGGGCAGCCACCCGCGGGCCACGTCGATCCACGCGCCCTCGGTGAGCGGCCGCCGCTCGATGGCGGCGACGTCGACGGTGTCCGCGGCTCCGAAGAGAGTGGTTTGCACGTCCACCCGGCCACCGTAGCACCGACTCGAACACCTGTTCGGTCACCGTGTCCCGGCGCGTCGCCCGGCCCCCGGACGATCGAGCAAAGATTTCCCCGTTCCCCGGACGCGCCCGGCCCCTCGAACTTAATCTTCGTGCGTGGAAACGGGACAGCAGGGGCTCGCTTCCCGACGCGCTCCGAAGCACGTGGTGATCCGGGAGTACGTGCGCGGTCTCGTGCTCGGATCGGCCCCGGGCGCGCCTGCGCCGTCGGAGCGCGAGCTGGTCGATCGGTTCGGCGTGGCACGGATGACCGTGCGCCAGGCGCTGGACGCCCTCGTCGTCGAGGGCGTGCTCGAGCGCTTCCCCGGCCGGGGCACGTTCGTCGCCCGCCCGCGGCGGATCCCGACCGGCATCAGCAGCTTCACCGAGGACATGGCCCGGCGCGGGGTCGTCGCGGAGTCCCGGACGATCATCGCCGACCGGGTCGGTGCCGCCAACGGGGTGGCGCGCGCGCTCGGCCTCGCCGTACGCCAGCCGGTCGTGCACTGGCGTCGGCTGCGGCTCGCCGACGGGCGGCCGGTCTGCCTGTCCGACGCGTTCCTCAACGACCTGATGGTGCCGGGCTTCCTCGACCACGAGCTGCCGACCAGCCTCTACGACGAGCTGGCCGCCCGGGGGCGTCGCCCCACGTGGGCCGAGGACTCGGTCTCCGCCGGCATCGCCAGCGCGGACGAGTCGAGCCTGCTCGAGATCGAGACCGGTTCGGTGGTCATGCGGCACAGCCGTCGCGCCCTGTGGGGGGAGCACCCGATCGAGGTCACCCGCAGCGTGTTCCCCGCGGACCAGCACACCCTGTGGCTGCAGTTCTGCGACGAGCGCGCCTCCTGACCCGACGTCGCGGCTAGGTCTCGAGCTCGCCGAGCGGGGCGACGCGCACGCCCGACTCCTCGCACACCCAGGTCGGGTCGGGCCCGCCGAGGTCCGGGTCGATGTGCAGCGCGTGCACCGGCGCCTCCTCGCACTGGTCGCACACCGGCCAGCGGCCCGCGGGGTCGTCGCCGGCCAGCCCGTCGCGCAGCCCGTCCTGGACGTCCTGGGCGACCAGCCCGGCGACGTACGGCGCGCCCTGGGGCCACTGCTCCAGCCACCAGCGGCGCTGCGAGCACGCCTCGTCGAGCAGGGAGACCGCGACCGGGACCGCGAGACCGCGGGCCTGGAGATCGGCCAGCACGAGCGCTCGTGCCGCGTAGATCACGCTGTCGTCCACCCGTCCATTGTCCGACCCCTTCAAACCGGGCCCGGGGAACGGGCGTTCCCGCGTGGCGGAGCCACCCCGGGAACCGGCCGGCTTCACCCGCCGAGCCGCGCCAGCTCCCGCTCGATGTTCCGGCGCGCCCGGTCCTCCCACTGTCGCCCGGCGTGGTCGGTGCGGAAGATCCGCTGCCGCTCGGCGAGCTTGGTGAGGAACGCGCTGCGGCCGTCCCGGAAGGCCTCGTCGTCGAGGTGCACGTACTCGGCGCGCACCGCGGCGACGTACTCCTCGTAGAGCGGCTCCTCGATCGCCAGCACGCCGAGGTCGGCGTCGGAGAGCGCGCAACCGTTGAGGTCGTCGTCGGCCGGGTCGTGGGTCTCGGTGACCCGGACCAGGCGCGCCACCTCGACGACGGTGCGCGACGGGACCAGCGGCGGCAGGGCCTCCTCGGCCCAGGCGGCGGACCGCTCCTCCGCGTCACGCTCCCCGTCGTAGATCGCGTCGTGGAACCACGCGGCCAGCAGCACCGGGTCGCGGTCGTACGTCGTCCCGGCGGCGGCCAGCTCCTCCAGGCGCGAGAGCACGCCGCCGAGGTGGCGCACGTCGTGGTAGCGGCGCGCCGGGTCGGCGTACGCCGCCAGCAGCTGGTCACGGAGCCCCTCGCCTGCGGCGAGGGGCCAGGGTTGCGGCGGATGCCCGTCGTCCATCCGCCTATTGAAACCCAAGGAGCGCCGATCGTGCAGGGTTGGGAGGATGGTCACGTGGACGCGGAGGAGGCACGCCAGGAGCTGCACCGGCTGCGCGCGAGCATCGACAACCTCGATGCCGCGCTGGTGAACCTGCTCGCCGAGCGGTTCAAGTGCACCGAGCAGGTGGGCAGGTTGAAGGCCCGGGCGGGGATGCCGCCCGCCGACCCCGCTCGTGAGGCGGTGCAGATCGCCCGCCTGCGGGCGCTGTCGGAGAGCTCGGGGCTCGACCCGGAGTTCGCCGAGAAGTTCCTCAACCTGATCATCGCCGAGGTGATCCAGAACCACGAGCAGTTCCTCGACGCCGAGGCCTGAGGGTCCGAAAACCGCTCGGCCGGGCCCGGGGCACGTGGCACGGTGGGCGCGTGACCGCGCCGACCGACGACCGCGAGACGCTGCGCCGGTTCTTCTCGCCCGAGGGCCGGCTGCACACGATGCCCACCCGGCACCTGAAGCGGCAGGTGGTGCTCGACCACATCGCCCAGCGGTTCGAGCTCGGCCGCACCTACCCCGAGCGCGAGGTCGACGCCATCCTCAAGGAGATCCACGAGGACCACGCCGCCCTGCGGCGCTACCTGGTCGACGACGGGTTCCTCACCCGCGACGCCAACGTCTACTGGCGCTCGGGCGGCACGGTCCATGTCTGACCCCCTGCTGGCCGTGGCGCTCGTCGACGCCGGGGCCTAGGTCCCTGGTGCTGACAGCGCGTCGGGATGCATGCTTGCCACCATGTCCCGCAGGCGTGAGGCCGACCGCCGTGATCAGCGAGCAGACCTGCGCGACCGGGAGGCCGGCCGCCGTGACGAGCGCGCCGACGAGCGTGACCGGCGTGCCGACCTGCGCGACCTGCGCGCCGACGAGCGCGATGAGCGTGCCGACCTGCGCGCGCTGGGAGCGGACGCCCGCGACGAGCGCGCGGACCTGCGGGAGCGGGACGCCGACCGCCGCGACATCGAGCTGAGCCGACGCGAGCGCCGCCTCGCGACGCCGGCCTCTGGTCCCGCACGCCGGCCGCCGCAGTGCCCCGCCTGCGGGCTGGAGGGCGTCGAGGTCCTCGGCGCGGTGGAGGCGGGCCTGGACTGCCCCGCGTGCGGGCTCGTGGCGGAGACGCTCGCGCTACCAAGGGCTGCCACCGGCGTAGGGCGAGGACCGACGTACCCGGCGTACGGGTCGTCGGAAGCCGGATCCGGCGACCGTACGGTGGGTACGTCGGCAGCCGGTCGGGCTAGGACAGGTCCTTCCGCATCAGGAAGTTGGTGTGCCCGGGGGGATAGTCGACCTCCCGGCCGTACTCCTCGTAGCCGCAGCGCGCGTAGAACGCGGGTGCCTGGAAGTCCCAGGTGTTCAGCTTCGCCCAGCGGCAGCCGCGGCGGCGCGCCTCGTCCTCGGCGGCGCGCAGCAGGGCCGCCCCCAGGCCGTGGCCGCGCAGGCCGTCCTCCACCCACATCGTGTCGACGGTGAACCACTGCCAGAGGTCCTCCGTCGACCCGGTGCAGCCGCCGACGAGGCGGTCGCCCCGATAGGCGTAGACGGCGAGCGGCCGCGACGGCAGGTGCTCGGGGCGGAACCGCTCCCGGACGATCGCCGAGCGGTCCTTGTTGTAGGCGACCAGCCCCTCGGTGACGAGCTCCTCCGCCTGCTCGTCGGGTCCGACCCGGAGCTCCCACTCGGTTGTCATGCGGGCACCCTGCCGTCGCCGGCGGGCGCCGGCAACCGGGTTCTGCCGACGCACCCACCGCATGGGTTGCTCCCGGCCCGGTTCGGCGACCCAGATGGTGGGTACGTCGCCGCGGCGGCGACCGAGCTCGCCCCGGTCAGGCGTCGGCGAGCTCGTCGCCGGCGTCGACGATCCGGTAGGCGTAGCCCTGCTCGGCCAGGAACCGCTGGCGGTGCTGGGCGAACTCGGCGTCGACGGTGTCGCGGGACACGATCGTGTAGAACCGGGCGACCTTGCGCTCGCCGTCGGGGCCGGGCTCGCCGGGACGGAGCAGCCGGCCGAGCCGTTGGGCCTCCTCCTGGCGGGAGCCGAACGAGCCCGACACCTGGATCGCGACCTCGGCCGAGGGGAGGTCGATGGAGAAGTTGGCGACCTTGGAGACGACGAGCAGGCCGATCTCCCCGGAGCGGAACGCGCCGAAGAGCCGCTGACGCTCCTTGACCGTCGTCGCGCCGGTGATCACCGGTGCGTCGAGGTGCTCGCCGAGCTCCTCGAGCTGCTCGAGGTACTGGCCGATGACCAGCGTCGGCTGGCCTTCGTGCCGGGCGACGAGCTCCTCGACGACCGGCAGCTTCTCGCGCGTGCAGGCCGCGAGGCGGTAGCGCTCCTCGGGCTCGGCGGTGGCGTAGGTGAGCCGGCTCGACTCGGGCAGCGTCACCCGGACCTCGACGCAGTCGGCGGGCGCGATCCACCCCTGCGCCTCGATGTCCTTCCACGGGGCGTCGTACCGCTTGGGACCGATGAGCGAGAACACGTCGCCCTCGCGGCCGTCCTCGCGCACGAGCGTCGCGGTGAGGCCGATCCGGCGCCGGGCCTGGAGGTCGGCGGTCATCCGGAAGATGGGCGCCGGCAGCAGGTGCACCTCGTCGTAGACGATGAGGCCCCAGTCGCGGGCGTCGAACAGCTCGAGGTGCGGGTAGACGCCCTTCCGGCGGGTCGTGACGACCTGGTAGGTCGCGATGGTGACCGGGCGGACCTGCTTGACGGCGCCGGAGTACTCCCCGATCTCGTCCTCGGTGAGGCTGGTGCGCCGGACCAGCTCGTCCTTCCACTGCCGCGCGCTGACCGTGTTGGTCACCAGGATCAGCGTGGTCGCCTTGGCGTGGGCCATCGCGGCCGCGCCGACGAGCGTCTTGCCGGCGCCGCAGGGGAGTACGACGACCCCGCTGCCGCCGTGCCAGAAGGACTCCGCGGCCTCGGCCTGGTAGTCCCGCAGCGTCCAGCCCTCGGGGGTCAGCTCGATCGGGTGCGCCTCGCCGTCGACGTACCCGGCGTAGTCCTCGGCCGGCCAGCCCAGCTTGAGCAGCGCCTGCTTGAGGTTGCCGCGCTCGGAGGGGTGCACGGCGACGGTGTCGTCGTCGACCCGCTGCCCGAGCATGCCCGCGACCTTCTTGGCGCGGAGCACCTCCTCGAGCACCGGCCGGTCGGTGCTGGCGAGCACCAGCCCGTGGGTGGGGTGCTTGTCCAGGCGCAGCCGGCCGTAGCGCGCCATCGTCTCCGCCACGTCGACGAGGAGGGCGTGCGGGACGGCGTACCGGCTGTAGGTGAGCAGGGTGTCGACGACCTGCTCGGCGTCGTGACCGGCGGCGCGGGCGTTCCACAGCCCCAGCGGCGTGAGCCGGTAGGTGTGGATGTGCTCGGGGCTGCGCTCGAGCTCGGCGAACGGCGCGATCGCCCGGCGGCACTCCGCCGCCTGCGGGTGCTCGACCTCGAGCAACAGGGACTTGTCGCTCTGCACGATCAGGGGGCCGTCGGTCACCGCACGAGTCTACGGAGGTGGGGGGAGGGCCGAATCATCAAGGGATGCAGGCGAATCGCCGCTTCCCGTGCGGAGCTCCTCCCGGGAAGTGAGGACCCACCTGCATCCCTTGATGATTCGTCGCCCTCCTGGACCCCCAGGATCAGAAACCTCCGGCAGGATTCGCCCGTGGCACAGCGCAGGACGACGGGCAGCTCATCGGGCTGGGCGCCGGTACGAGCGTGCGCCGGCTTCCTGGGCGCCCTCGCCGCACTGCTCGCGGCCGGGTTCATGGTGGCGGTCGCCCTCCCGCAGTCCCTCGCCCTCGGGGATGCGTTGGACGACGGCAGGACGCGAACGGTGGAGGGTTACCTCGACGGACGGGAGACCGGTGGGAAGAGCCATGACTGGGAGTGGGTCGTCGTCGACGCGAGCGGTGAGCGACTGACGGACGACTTCGGGGCCCCCGGGGAGCAGGACGGCCGGCTCGAGGACTGGCGCGGAGAGCCCGTCACCGCCGAGGTCGTCGGGGACGAGGTCGCTGCGACCCACCTGCCGGACGGGTCGACGGTGCGCAGCGAGGACGTCGGGCTCCGTGGCGCCGCGCTGGCGGCGGCCATGGCGCTCGGGGCACTCGCGCTGGTCCCGCTGTCCTTCGTCTGGGGGCTGGCCCAGGTCGGCCGTCGTCCCGCGGCGTGGGTCGAGCGACTCGGGCTGGGCGCCTTCGGTGTCGCACTGGTCCCGGCGGTGCACCTGCTGGACCTGCGGCTGGGGATCGCCACCGACGTCGTCCTCCTCGTCGGCGCGGTGATCGCCCTGGTGTTCCGCCTCCGGGCCGCGAGCGCCGAGTCGGCTCGAGCTTGAGCCGATGGGGGCCTACGCGGGGGTGATCCGGGTGATCCGGTGGATCGGGAAGGACCGCTCCTCGTCGTCGGACGGGTCGATCGCGGTGAGCCGGCCGCCCTCGACGCGCACCGGCCGCACGGTGCGCTCGCCGACGACGCCGCGGTCGTCGGTGAACGCGATGTCGACGTGGGCACGGCGCTCGATGGCGTCGCGCAGGGCGGAGAGCGCGTTGGCGGGGGAGCTGGCGGTGGCGGGACGCGCGCGGGCCGCCTCGTCGCCCTCCCGGAGCGTTCGTACGGCGCCCGCGGCGTGCGCCGCGGCCCGGGCCTCGTCGGGTGCGGTCCCGCGCTGCTTCGGGGTCCGGGCGCGCAGCGGGTCGGACGTGCCGACCCGGACCGTCCCGTCGGCGCCTTCGGCGACCGGCGCGAGACCGAGCTCGCGCAGCCGGGGGAGCAGGACGTCGGGCGGCGTGGTGCTGACGACGACCGTCGGCGCGATCCGGCGCAGGCCGAGCGACGCGGCCTTCGGGTGGTGGAGCAGCTCGGCCAGCGCTGCCTCGTCGTCGGAGCGCACGAACGACTCCGCGACACCGACGCGCAGCCGGCCGAAGGACCGCACGGCGTCGTCGACCAGGTAGGTCAGCGGCTGCGGGACCGGGGTCCGGGACACCGCGGCGAGGAACGCGTGGGTCTCCGCGGCCGACCAGCCGGCGTCGAGCGCGCGCCGTACCGACGCCGGCGTGAACCGGTAGACCGTCGCCGCCCCGCGTGACTCCACGTCGGCCACCAGGTGCAGGGAGCGGGCGACCTCCGGGGTCACCGGCCCGGGCGCGACCGCGGTGAGGTCGGCCTGGATCAGGACGTGGTCGACCGGCTCCGGCAGCAGCACGGCGAGCGCCGGCGCGGGGTCGCCGCCGGCGAGCAGCTCCCGGGTGTACGGCGCCACCGCGTCCAGCCCGGTCAGCCCGAGCCGCCCGGCCTCGTCCACCGCCCACGCGGCCAGGTCGGCGCGCGTGCGGGGGCGGCGCGGGCGCAGCCAGGTGAGCCGGGCGACCAGCGACGCCAGGCCGGTGCCGGTGGCCAGGCCGTGGCCCGGGGGAGCGGCGGCGAGCTCCGCGAGCACCATCCGCTTGGTCTCCGGCATGACCGCCGAGGACAGCTCGGGGGTGAGCGCGTTCCACGGCTTGCCGTCGGGGCCGCGCTCGCCGACGAGCGAGGGCAGCCGGGGGCTGGCCAGCCACGCGCGGGCCAGCACGACCCACCGCTCCGCCACGCCCTGGCCGAGCCAGGCGTCGAAGGCGTCGGTCGGCACCCACACCGGGGTGCCGTCGAGGTCGGCGCGGGTCGCGACCAGTCCCGCGGCGGCCACCGTCTCGACGACCAGCGCGGCCCCGGTGGTGTCCATGCCGAGGTGCTCGGCGGTGGCCCGCAGCTCGCGGACGCCGAGCCCGCCGGTCCGCAGCGCCGCGGCGGGCCGGTGGCCCCACCACTCGAGCAGCTGCTCGGCGTGCCGCACGGCCTCCGCGGCGGATCCTGCGGCCGACGAGGTCGCCAGCCTCTCCGGACGTTCCGACCAGGCCACCTCCGGAGCGACGTCGACGGCCTCGGTCGTGGTCCGCCCACCGCGCACGGCGAGCCCCACCTCGCCCGGAGCGACGAGCAGGCCGTCCCCGGTCGGCAGCAGCAGCCGGTGGGCGATCAGCTCCTCGGCCGGGCTGGTCTCGTCGCCGGGAGCGATCCCCACGCGTGCCGAGCCCGCGGTCGCCGTACCCCCTTCTGCGACGACGTGGGCCAGCAAGGCCTGCGCCTGCGGCGTCAGGCCCGTCACGACGGACGCGACCTGGTCGGGCGTCCGCGCGTCGGCCGAGCGCGGCCGCAGCCCGCTGACGCCGGCCTCGGTCCCGCCGGTCAGGCAGTCGGCGACGGCGCTCAGCGGCCGCAGCCCCTCCGGGGACTCCCAGACCAGCGCGAGGTCGAGCAGGTGGTCCAGCGCCGCCTCGACGAAGGACGGCTCGGCGAGCACCATCCCCAGGAGCTCCGCGCGCGTGGTTTGACCCGCGACCACGAGGGCATCTAGCACCGAGACCTCACCCCGCGACAAGATGTCGACCGCGCGCGCGATCGAGCTCCGTGACGCGGCGCGCGAGGCGAGTTGTCCGAAGTCGTGAGGGGCGGGTGTGGCCAGGTCGGGACGGTCCAGGAGCAGCCGGGTGACCCGTTCGTCGGGCCACGACCGGAGCTGGTCGGCGAGGGAGCGGTGGCCGGTCGCGTCCTGCGCGCTCGCGTTGCCTGTCCGCCCCACCTGCACCACGGTAGTCCGATGATCCCGGTCGAGCTCCACTACGGTGCGAGCACGGACGTCGGCCTGCTGCGCGAGGTCAACGAGGACTCCCACCTCGTCGCGCCGCCGGTCTTCGTCGTCGCCGACGGGATGGGCGGCCACGACCACGGCGACGTGGCGAGCCGGCTGGTGGTCGAGGAGTTCCGCGAGCTGGCGGTGCAGGGGTACGACGCCGCGCGCGGCGCCGAGGCGGTGGCGCGGACGCTGGCCGCCGCGCAGGCCCGGATCGCCGAGTTCGACGCGACGAACGCCCGGTCCGGCGGGCCGACGGCGAGCTCGGGGACCACCGTGGTGGTCGCGCTCCTCGTCGAGCAGGACGACGGACCGCGCTGGCTCCTCGCCAACGTCGGGGACTCCCGCATCTACCGCTTCAGCCCCGCCGGGCTCGACCAGGTGAGCGTCGACCACAGCGTGGTCCAGGAGCTCATCGACGCCGGGCACCTCAGCGCAGCGGCCGCCGCCGAGCATCCCGAGCGCCACGTGATCACCCGCGCCCTCGGCGGCACGGTGAGCGGGGAGGCCGACTACTTCCTGCTCCCGCTGGGCTCCGCCGAGCGGCTGCTGCTCTGCTCCGACGGCGTCAGCGGGATGATCGACGACGTCGAGATCGCAGGGATCCTCGGTCGGTACGACGACCCGCGCGACGCCGCCGACCGGCTGGTCGCCGCCGCCGTTGCTGCGGGAGGACGTGACAACGCGACCGCGGTGGTCGTGGATGTGGTGGGATTGGGCGACGACACGCCGTACGACTCCCACGCACAGCGCGCGAGTCTGGAGCAGAAGTTGGGAGCTCTCCCATGAGCGAGATGAGCACGGACGTCGGCTGGTCCTACCAGGCCGGTCCCTGGTTCGCCGTCTTCGGGCCGCAGGTGACGGTGCTCCTGCCGGAGTCGGAGCGCGAGCGCGTGATCCGGATCTGGGCGACCGTGGACGCCGGCGGCGGGTTCGACGAGGTGCTCGACGGGCTCCTCGCCTCCGGGCTCAGCTCGCTGCCCGGCTTCGTGCTGCTCGGCGCCGGCACGGGTCCCACCCGGGTGCTGCTCCGCGGCTCGGACGTCTCGGTCACCCTCGCGACCGGTGACGACGAGCTGGTGCTCGACGGCAGTGCGAGTGCGACCTGGGTCGAGCAGAGCGTCGAGGGCGTCACCGGTCTGCGGATCGACATCGCCGAGTCCGGCGACGACGTGCACTTCCCGATCCACAACGGGTTGGTCCGGGTCGGCCGGGTCGACCGGCCCGCCGTCGCCTCGGGCGCCGCCGGTGCCGCCGAGCCCGAGCTCGGTGCCCCCGAGGTCGCCGCGAGCGTGGAGCCCGTCGCCGAGGAGCCGGTCGCGAGAGAGCAGCTCGTCGAGGCACCGGTCGCCGAGCCACCGGTCGCCGAGCCACCCGTCGCCGAGCCACCCGTCGCCGAGGCACCCGTCGCCGAGGCACCGGTCGAGGACCTGCCGACCGAGATGATGCCGGTCGTCGACGCCGACCTGGTCGAGGCCGCGGCGGCCGAGGAGCCGGCTCCCGAGCCCACCCCCGCGGACGAGGCCGGCGAGGGGTCCGAGCTCGAGATGCCGTTGAGCGGCGACCCGCTGACCGACCCGTTCCCCCCGGAGGCGCCGCCGGTGGGCGAGGCACCTGAGGTGCCCGAGGCACCCGCGGTGCCCGAGGTGCCTCAGGCCCCCGAGACGTCCGAGGAGTCGGCCCCCGAGGAGCCGGCGACGCCGGCGCCCGAAGGCTGGGTGACCCCGTGGGACCAGCCCGCCCCCGAAGCGCCCGCCACCGAAGCGCCCGACGCCGAGGCGCCCGAGGTCGCGCTGCCCGTCAGCGAGGCGCCGCCGTTCCCGGCGCCCCTCGCCCCGCCGGGCGTCCCGGAGCCGCCGGCCGGTCCCGAGCCGGTCACCGAGGTCGCGTCGTCCTACCCGCCCCCACCCCCGGTGTCGGCGCCCGCGCCGCCGCCGCTGGGCATCGGGTCCTGGGAGCCGATCGGTGGGTTCCCGCCGCCCCCGCCGCCGGCCGACACCGACCACGACGGCCTCACCAACGCCGGTGCCGACCAGGGCCAGCCGCCGCCCCCGCCGGGAATCCCGGGCCAGCCGCCGGCGCCGCCGGTGACCCAGCCGGTCGCCCGGCTGATGATCTCCGACGGCCAGGACGTCGTGGTCGACCGCGTGGTGCTGATCGGCCGGGCGCCGGAGGCACGGCGGTTCACCTCGACCGAGCAGCCGCTGCTGGTCACGGTGCCGAGCCGCCTGCACGAGATCTCCTCCACGCACGTCGAGGTGCGCCCCGGCACCGGGGCCGATCACGGCACGGCGGTCGTGACGGACATGGGCTCGACCAACGGCACCGTCCTGGTCCAGCCCGGCCTCGGCCCCGAGGACCTCAAGCCCGGCATCGCCGTCCAGCTCATCCCGGGCGCGATCATCAACCTCGGCGACGGCATCACCATCCAGGTGACCCGGCCCTAGACCTCGCTGCTCTCGGGAGAACGGCCGATGTCATCCACCACGCCCGCGGGCGCCGCCGACCTGCCGGTCGCCGACCTCGAGCGACGGTTCACGGCCTACGCCGCCGACCGGGTGCTCGGCTGGGGCCTGGCGGCCGGGGTGGCGTACGCGGTGTGGGCGCTCGCCGGATCGTCGGGCTCGGTCGCCGTGCTGGTCTTCGTCGGCGTCGCGGTGCTGCTGGGCGCGGCGACGGGCGTGCTCGTCGGGACGACCGGGCTGACGCCCGCCAAGGCGGCGCTCTCCCTCCGCGTGGTGCGTGCGGCCGACGGGCGGCCGATCGGCGTCGGCCCCGGGCTGCTGCGGGCCGTCGTCCTCGGGATCGCCGGGCTCCCCACGCTCGGGCTCGGCGCCGCCACGCTCGGCTGGACCGCGGCGATGGACCCGGGACGCCGCCGCCGGGGCCTCCACGACCGGATCGGCGGCGCCGTCGTCGTGGACGTGCGCCCGCGGCCGGTCGAGGCCAGCGTCCCCGAGCAGCGCCCCCAGCAGCTGGTGAACCTCACCGCGATGCGGCTGCTCCCCACCCCGGGCGCCCCGCCGGAGGCGGCGGTCCCCGTGCTGCCGGCGTCGATCCCCCCGCCCCCCGCGGCGCCGCCCGCGGTGCCCCCCGCGGCACCACCCGCCCCGCCGCCGTCGGCGGCGGTGGGCAGCCACCGGGCCGACCCGCCCGCCTCCGTAGACGGGCCCACCCAGGTGCGTCGCGACGGTGGACCGGCGGCGGCACGGTGGGCGGTCGCGTTCGACACCGGCGAGCGGTTCGAGGTGCTGGGGCTCGCCCTGGTCGGGCGGCGCCCCGAGCCCCGTCCCGGCGAGCCGGTGCGGCACGTCGTGCCGCTGCCCTCGACCGACATGTCGCTGTCCAAGACCCACGCGCAGTTCCAGGTCGCCCCCGACGGCGCGCTGGTGGTGATGGACCGCGGGTCGACCAACGGCTCCTACGTCGTCCGCGGGGGGCACTCCAAGTCGCTGGCGCCGGGCCGGCCCAGCACCCTCGTGGACGGGGACGTCGTCCGCTTCGGCGACCGGATGATGACGGTCCGCCGGCTCGACCCGGTCAGCGGGTGACCACGACCGGGATCCGCACCGCCGTGCCCGGACCGCTGTGCCAGAGGACCCAGCCGTGGTCGGTCGAGGTCGGCGCGGTCGGCGCGCCGATCCGGAACGTCACCCGGTCGCCGGGCCGGAGCATGGCCCACTGCGGGGAGACGGTCACCCCGCTGCGGAACCCGATCGCGTGCCCGGTCAGGACGAGCGTGCGGTCGCCGGTGTTGGTGATCGTGCGGCGCACCGCGAGCCGGGAGCTCGACAGCAGCGCCTGCGGCAGGTCGAGCGCGGCACGGTCGCCGTCGAGCCAGGCGCGGTAGGTCACCGGGGGGACGACGTAGGCCAGACCCGGGTCCGGGCCGCGGTCGCGCACCACGCCGGCTCCCGCGGCCAGGGGCGAGCCAGCGACGGGAGCGGCCGTGGTCGGCAGCGCGGAACGCACGGTCGCCGGGGTGGCGCCCGGACGGCCGAGCAGCACGGCGGCCACACCCGCCACGCGCGCCGCGGCGACCGACGTGCCCGAGACGAGCTCCCACCCGTCCGGCGTCGCCGCCAGCATCTCGGCCCCGGGGGCGAGGACGTCGGGCTTGAGCACCGGCGACGTGGGGTCGCCCGCGGAGCTGAACGCCGCCACCCGTCGAGGCGCCCGGTCGACGCCACCCGGCACCAGCCGTACCCGGGGAACGACGCCCCGGCGCGCCAGCCGGCGCGACCACGACAGCAGGCGCCGGCCCTCCGGAGCCGCCAGGTGCACGGTCGGCACCGCGTGGAGGTCCGCGTCGACCGAGCCGGGCCGGGTGTTGACCAGCACCATCCCGGCGCCGCCGGCCAGCGCCACCGCGCGGGACTTGTCGACGCGGGGCGCGCCGCCCCGGAGGCAGAGGACCACGGCCCCGTCCGCCCGGGCGGCGTCCAGGCTGCCCGGCAGGCACTGCCGGGCGTCCGCGCGCGACGCGTGCGGCGCACGCACCTCGGCGCCGCGCACCAGCCGGCCGGCGACGGGGTCCACCGCCGACGAGGCGCCGCGCAGCCGGGGCCCGCCGGCGGCGACGACCTCGCCCACGCGGGCTGCCGCGTGCGTCGCGCCCACGGTCACCACCCACGGGGAGGGGTGCGCGGCGTACGCCCGGTCGCCGGCGTTGCCCGCCGCCGCCGTGACGACCACGCCCGCCTCGACGGCGCCGAGGAGCGCCCGCTCCACCGCGTCGATCGCCGGAGGGCCGCCCAAGGAGAGGTTGAGCACGTCGACGCCGTCCGCGGTCGCCCGGTCGATCGCCGCCACCACGTCGGCCGTCGCGCAGCCGTCGTCGTCGGGGTCGGGCGCGCTCCAGCAGGCCTTGTAGGCCGCGATCCGCGCCCGCGGGGCCGTCCCCGAGAACCGGCCGAGGCGGTGGCCGTCCGTCCGCACCCGGACTCCGGTGGCGCCCGCCGCGATCGACGCGGTCTCGGTCCCGTGGCCGTCGGTGTCGTACGGCGACAGCACGGCCGCCGAGCGGAGGGCGTCGGCGCCGTACGCCGCCACGAAGAACTGCGCCCCGACGACCTTGGCGTTGCACGAGGCGGTGCTCCAGCCGGGGTCGTCGGGCGCGTCGGCGCAGGCGCCGTGGAACCCGCGCGGCACCGCGCCCAGGGCGGCGGCCGCCCGGAACGCCGCGACGTCGGGGTCGATGCCGGTGTCGACCAGGCCGATGACCGTGCCGGCGCCCGCCGGCCCCCGGGCCTCGGGCGTCGCGCGCGGCACCGCCCGGCGCGCCGCGGCGACGGGACGTGGCGGCAGGCCTGCCAGCGGCACCACCCGGTTGCGCTCGACCAGCGCCACGGACGGGTCGTCGGCGAGGTCCTCGGCCTGGTCGCGGTCGAGCTCGACCGCGAAGCCGTCGAGCGCGGTGGTCCACCGGTAGACCGGCTCGCCGGCGCCCACCGACCCGAGGAGGTCGTCCTGGGCCAGCAGCATCGCGGTGGCGGCGTCGGTGGAGGGCTGCGCCCGTCGCGCGGCCGAGGTGCCGGGAACGTCGAGGACGACCACGTAGAGCGCGGTCCCGGTGCGGGGCTCGTCGCTGTCGTCGGCCGCCCCGGCGGGCGCGAGGGGCACGAGCGCGGCGCACGCGAGCGCGACCAGTCCCGTCGCCGCCGCCACGACGCGGCTGCGCGCTGCGCCCGCCATCGCTGTCCTCTCCCGAGGTGTCCGAGCCCCCCATTGTGGACCACCGCCCCTGACCGCGGGCAAGGCTCGTGCCGGCCGCCCGGGCGACCGGCGGGCGGCGGCAATCCCGGTCGCCCGGCCGCCTCGCGATCGCCTAGCATTGCCGCCGGCCACGGAACGGGCCGTGGACACGATCGAGAGGGCGAGTCGGTGCCGACTGGCAAGGTGAAGTGGTTCGACGCGGGGAAGGGCTTCGGCTTCCTCTCCCAGCCCGACGGCCCGGACGTCTACGTCCACGCCGACGCGCTGCCCGAGGGCGTCGCCACGCTCAAGCCCGGCACCCGGGTCGAGTTCGGCATCGCCCAGGGGCGGCGGGGCGACCAGGCGCTCCAGGTGAAGGTGCTCGACGCGCCCACCTCGGTCGCGCGGAGCCAGTCGGCCGCCAAGCGGAAGAAGCCCGAGGAGATGGTCCCGATCGTGGAGGACCTGATCCGGCTGCTCGACGGGGTCGGGGAGGCCTACCGGCACGGGCGGCACCCGGACCGGCGTACGGCGCACCCGGTGGCGAAGCTGCTGCGGGCGTTGGCGGACGAGCTGGAGCTGTAGCTCCGCCTGATCGGCTTTTCTGGGCTTCGAGCGGCCGGGCCGGTCCGACCCTGTGGGTGTGGCCGGGTCGCTCGGATCGGCACCGCCCCGGCTTGGCCTCTCCGCCACGCACGGGTCTCTCGGTGCCAGACCGTCTCGGTGCCGGACCCGCGCGTGTCTACGAGGAATCGCCGGGACGGCACCGCTCCGAGCGACCCGGCCGCGCGGTTGGTCGGACCGGCCCGGCCGCGCGGTCCCGCGTGCTCAGGCGCGGCTGGTGGTGGGGGGAGCCGGGGCCTGCGGGGTCGCGGGCGACGGCTGCTTGGCCGGCTTGCGGGCGAGGACGAAGATCGCCCAGGCGGTGAGGGTGGCGGCGGCGACGGCGAGGCCGACGTGGGGCCAGCCGAGGGGCATGGCGATGCCGACGAAGCCGCCGACGACCCAGGCGAGCTGGAGGGTCGTGTCGCCGCGGGCGAAGGCGCTGGCGTGGGCGCGGGCGGGGACCCCGGTCTGGATCGTGGAGTCGAGGGAGACCTTGGCCAGGTACTGCGTCACGCCGGCGGTGAGGCCGAGCGCGACCAACGGGATCAGGCTGTAGAAGACCGCGGCCACCACGACCATGGCGATGTCGGCGAGCAGGGCGGCGACGACGGTGACCTTGGGGCTGATCTTCTTCGCGAGCGAGGCGAGCACGATGCCGAGGGTGTTGCCGAGGCCGGCGGCGCCGATGACCAGGCCCAGCAGCAGGGTGGTGCGGTCCTCCCAGCCGGGGATCGGGTTGGTGCGCAGCAGGAACGCCATGTACATCGTGAGGAACCCGGACAGCCAGCGCGGACCGCAGTTGGCCCGCAGGGCGTAGGCGACGTCGGGCGGGACGCCGTTGCCGCGGCGGGTGCCGGCGACCTTCTGCTTGCCGGTCACGGGCTGCTCGCCGGCGGTCGAGTCGACCTTCGGGGGCAGCAGGATCGCGAGCACCGTGCCGAGGGCGAAGACCAGGAAGGCGTAGCGGAGGGTCCAGTCGGCGCCGGCCAACGCGGCGAGGCCGGCCAGGGGCGCGGACAACGAGGCGCCGACCACGCCGGCCAGCGAGACCCGGCCGTTGGCCTTCACCAGGGTCATCCCCTCGGGGGTCAGCCGCGGCACGGCGGAGGCCCGGGTGACGCCGTAGGCCTTGGAGGAGACGAGGACGCCGAGCGCGGCCGGGTAGAACCAGGGGGAGTGGCTCGCGATCGCGCCCGCCAGGACCCAGCAGAGGAAGGCCCGGATCGCGAAGGTGGCGCCGATCGCCCAGCGCCGGCCGTGGCTGAACCGGTCCAGGAAGGGCCCGATCAGGGGCGCGACGATCGCGAACGGCAGCATCGTGAGGCCGAGGAACAGGGCGACCTGGTCGCGCGCGTCGCTGGTCGCGCCGGCGAAGAACACGGTGCCCGCCAGCGCGATCGCGACCGCGGCGTCGCCGGCGGCGCTGGTCGCGTGCAGCTCGATCAGCCGGTTGAGGCCGGAGCGCTCGGCGCCCTGAGCGCCCGCGGCGCGGCGCGCCTGGGCGAGGGTGAAGCCGCCGAACCGTCCCAGGGCGCGCACGACGCCGCCGGCGCCGCGCGCGGTCGCGCGGGCCCCGTTGCCGAGGCTCTGGGCGGTGCTGCCGCCCTGGTCGTCGTACGTCGGCCGCGCGGTCTCCTGGTCGAAGACGGCGCCGTCGGACGCGAGCGGCCGCGTCGGGTCGCCGGCCGTCGGCGTCTCCGGGCGGTCCGTCGTCACCCGCCTATCTTGCCCCGAAACCCGCGGCCCCACGCGTCCGAACCTCCCATCGGTGTGACGAACGGGCGTTCGATGAGGGATGCTGTGCTCGTGTCCACCCTCGTGCGCAAGCTGACCGACGCCGCCACCGCCGACGCGGTGGAGGAGGCGCGCGCCGCGCTCCTCGAGGAGGTGCCGAGCGAGGACATCGGCGACTACCTCGGCCACGACGTCGACGGCCTGCGGGTCGTCACGCACCGCTTCGCGTGCACCCGCCGCGGCTACCGCGGATGGCACTGGGCGGTCACGGTCACCCGCGCGTCCCGGCAGAAGCGGGTCACCGTCGACGAGGTCGTGCTCCTCCCCGGCGACGACGCGATCGTCGCGCCTGCGTGGGTGCCCTACCGCGAGCGTCTGCAGCCCGGCGACCTCTCGCCCGGCGACCTGCTGCCGGTCTCCGACGACGACCCGCGGCTGGTGCCGACCTACTCCTTCGGCGACGACCCGCTCGACGCCGACGCCAAGGCCCAGGTCCGGGCGGTGGCCAAGGAGCTCGGCCTCGGCCGGGTCCGCACGCTCTCGCCCGAGGGCCGCGACCTCGCCGCGGAGCGGTGGTACGACGGCGACGGCGGGCCCGACTCGCCGCTGGCCAAGTCGGCGCCCGACCAGTGCACCTCCTGCGGCTTCCTCGTGCGGCTCGCCGGACCGCTGTCGGAGATGTTCGGCGTCTGCGCCAACGCCGACGCCAACGACGACGGCCGGGTCGTCTCCTTCGACCACGGTTGCGGCGCCCACTCGGAGGTGCGGCTCAGCAAGCGGCAGCAGCCGGTGCCCCCGGCCCCGCCGGTCGTCGACACCATGACCCCGGACGACCTCGACCTGCTGTGAGCTGATCCGCCGACCGCTCGCGCCGGGCCTCAGCCGGGATCGCGCTCCGCGTCGCGGGCGGCGCGGACCACGCGGCGGCGCTTGCAGTACTCAGCCCCGAGCAGGCCGAGACCGACGCCGGCCAGGCACATCCACAGCAGCCAGAGGTGGCCGGACTCCTCGAGCTTGCCGTAGAACGGCAGGAGCGCGACGAACGCGACGAAGAACAGCGCGCTGCCGACCTGGACCGTGCGCACCCCGTCGACGTCGAGCGGCTCGACGGGAGCGATCAGGTAGGTCCGGTTGCCGATCTCGTGCTTCATCGGCTGGTTGTCGCGCAGCTCCACGGCCGTCACGTTACTCCGGCGCAACCCCACGGGTACCGGCCCGGTGGGGCTCTCTGACATGCTCCTCCGTCGTGAGCTCCCCCGTCTCGGCACGCCAGCACGTCCTCGACCGCTACTTCCGGATCGGCGAGCGCGGCTCGACGATCGGCCGCGAGGTCCGCGGCGGGGTCGTCACGTTCTTCACGATGGCCTACATCGTCGTGCTCAACCCGCTGATCCTCGGCTACGCGACGGACTCCGGCGGCCAGTACCTCGGCGGCGGTGACGCGCCCAACCTGCCGGCGATCGCGGCGGGTACGGCGCTCGTGGCGGGCGTCCTGACCATCCTGATGGGGGTGGTCGCCAACTACCCGCTGGCGCTCGCCACCGGGCTCGGGCTCAACGCGTTCCTCGCCTTCTCGATCGCCAGCCAGATGACCTGGGCCGACGCGATGGGCCTGGTCGTCATCGAGGGCGTGATCATCCTGGTGCTGGTGCTCACCGGCTTCCGCACCGCCGTGTTCCGGGCCGTCCCCGCGCAGATCAAGATCGCGATCTCGGTCGGCATCGGTCTGTTCATCGCCCTGATCGGCTTCGTCGACTCCGGCTTCGTGAGCCGCATCCCCGACGCGGCGAAGACCACCGTCCCGGTGCAGCTGGGCTCCGACGGCAACCTCAGCGGGTGGCCGGTGCTGGTGTTCGTGGTCGGCCTGCTCCTCATGCTCGCCCTGTGGGTGCGGCGGGTGCACGGCGCGATCCTGATCTCGATCGTCGTCATGACGGTCGTGGCGGTGGTCGTCGAGGCGGTCGGCAACGTCGGCGGCTGGGCGCTGACCGTCCCCGAGTGGCCGGGCAACGTGCTGCGGGCGCCCGACTTCGGCACGCTCGGTGAGTTCAACCTGCTCGGCTCGTTCGACCACGCGGGCGTCGTGACGGCGCTGCTCCTGGTCTTCACCCTGATGCTGGCCGACTTCTTCGACACGATGGGCACGATGACCGCCATCGGCGCGGAGGCGGGCCTGCTCGACGAGGAGGGCATGCCGCCCAACACCGAGCGGATCCTCGTCGTCGACTCGATCGCCGCCGCGGCCGGCGGCGCGGCCGGTGTCTCGTCCAACACCTCCTACATCGAGTCCGCGTCGGGCGTCGGCGAGGGCGCGCGCACCGGCCTGGCGTCGGTCGTGACCGGCGTGCTCTTCCTCGCGACGATCTTCGCGGCGCCGCTCGTGGCGATGATCCCGTCGGAGGCCGCCGTGCCGGCCCTGGTGCTCGTCGGGTTCCTGATGATGCAGCAGGTCAGCGGGATCCGCTGGGACGACGTGGAGATCGCGATCCCCGCGTTCCTCACCATCGTGCTGATGCCGTTCACCTACTCGATCACCGTCGGCATCGGAGCGGGCTTCGTCAGCCACACCTTCATCAAGGCGGTGCGCGGCAAGGTCGGCGAGATCCACCCGCTGATGTGGATCGTGTCCGGCCTGTTCGTCGTCTACTTCGCCATCGACCCGATCACCCGGCTGCTCACCTGAGCCGCTCTCCCCGTCGCCGGGGAGCTGCGGCATCGGGGAATCATTAGCATGGGTAATGACTTATGCTCACGACATGCCGACCTCGGAGCAGACCGTCCGCACCGACGCCGGGCTCGCGAGCGAGCTGCGGCTCGCGGTCATGCGCCTGCGCCGCCGGCTGGCCCACGAGCGCGACCCGCACAACGAGCTCAGCCTGGGCTCGATGGCCGTCCTCGGCGCGCTGCACCGCAACGGTGAGGTCACCATCGGCACCCTGGCGGCCCACGAGCGGGTGCAGCCGCCGAGCATGACCCGCACGGTGACCTGCCTCGCGGACGAGGGGTACGTCGAGCGCGCGCCCCACCCGACCGACGGGCGGCAGGTCGTCGTACGCCTGACCGACGCGGGGCGCGCCGTCGTGCTCGCCGACCGCGAGCGGCGCGACGCCTGGCTGGCCCGGCGCCTCGACGCCCTCACCCCCGAGGAGCGCGAGGCGCTCCGCGCGGCGGCGCCGATCCTCGAGCGCCTGGCCCGCGCCGACTGACCACCCACCCCCTCGACCCGGAGGAGCCCACCACGAGTCCCACGTTCCGATCCCTCGCCCACCACAACTACCGCCTCTACCTCGCCGGCAGCGTCGTCTCCAACGTGGGGACCTGGATGCAGCGGGTCGCCCAGGACTGGCTGGTCCTCTCGATCCCCGGCAACGGCGGCGCCGAGCTCGGCGTCACCACCGGCCTGCAGTTCCTGCCGATCCTGCTGCTCTCGCCCTACGCCGGCGTCGTGGCCGACCGCTTCCCCAAGCGGCGCCTGCTCCAGCTGACCCAGGCCACGATGGCGCTCGCCGCGCTGGTCCTGGGCGTCGTCGCGGCGCTCGGCGCCGCGCAGACCTGGCAGGTCTACCTGATCGCGTTCGCGTTCGGCATCGGCGCGGCCTTCGACGGCCCGGCGCGCCAGTCGTTCGTCTCCGAGATGGTCGGCGCCGACGACGTCACCAACGCGGTCGGCCTCAACTCCGCCGCGTTCAACAGCGCGCGGATCGTCGGCCCCGCGCTCGCAGGCGTGCTGATCGGCCTGCTCGGCGGGGGGATGACGGCCACCGGCTGGGTGATCCTCGCCAACGCCGTGTCCTACCTCGCGGTGATCGTCCAGCTCGAGCGGATGGACACCCGGGCGCTGCACTCGCCCAAGCCCTCCGGGCGCCGGCCGGGCATGCTCGTGGAGGGCGTGCGCTACGTCGCCGGCCAGCCGAAGATGCTGCTGATCATGGTGCTGGTCTTCTTCGCCGGCACCTTCGGCATGAACTTCCAGATGACCTCGGCGCTGATGGCCACCGAGGTGTTCGGCAAGGGCGCGGGGGAGTACGGCGTCCTGGGCTCCGCGCTCGCCGTGGGCTCGCTCAGCGGGGCGTTGCTCGCCGCGCGCCGGCCGCGGGTGCGCGTGCGGCTGCTGCTGGTGGCCGCGACCGCGTTCGGTCTCGCCGAGATCGTCGCCGGCCTGCTGCCGACGTACGTCGCCTTCATGCTGTTCTCCCCGCTGATCGGGCTCAGCACGATCACCCTGCTCAACTCCGCCAACGCGACGCTGCAGGTCGAGTCCGACCCTGCGCTGCGCGGGCGGGTGATGGCGCTCTACATGACGATCGTGATGGGTGGGACGCCGCTCGGCGCCCCCGTGATCGGCTGGATCGGGGAGCAGTACGGCGCCCGGTGGACGCTGCTGGCGGGAGGGGCTCTGGTCCTCGTGGGGGTCGGCCTGGCGCTCGCCGTCCACGCGCTCGCGACCCGGCGTGTCGCGACCCCGTTCAGGCCGTCCGGCACCGATTTGGCAGCGCCTCTGAGCGGCCGGTAACCTCGTAACTCGTGTCTGCGTCCCAGACACGTCAGCCGTGCCCGGAAACCGTCAGCGTTCCGGGCCCGCGCCGAGGCACGACAGCAGCATGCAGCATCCCAGCCGGGCAGGTCGCCCGGCCGTGAGAGAAGACGCAGAAAGGGAACCACCAGGTGCCCACCATCAACCAGCTGGTCCGCAAGGGCCGCGAGGACAAGGTGTCCAAGAACAAGACGCCTGCCCTCAAGGGTTCGCCCCAGCGACGCGGTGTCTGCACCCGCGTCTACACCACCACCCCGAAGAAGCCGAACTCCGCCCTCCGGAAGGTCGCCCGCGTGCGCCTCTCCAGCGGCGTCGAGGTCACCGCTTACATCCCGGGTGAGGGTCACAACCTCCAGGAGCACTCGATCGTGCTCGTCCGCGGCGGTCGTGTGAAGGACCTGCCCGGTGTGCGTTACAAGGTCATCCGCGGCGCCCTGGACACCCAGGCCGTGAAGAACCGCAAGCAGGCTCGCAGCCGCTACGGCGCCAAGAAGGAGAAGTAAGGATGCCGCGCAAGGGTCCGGCCCCGAAGCGGCCGATCGACATCGACCCGGTCTACGGGTCCCAGCTGGTCAGCCAGCTCGTCTCCAAGGTCCTCAAGGACGGCAAGAAGCAGGTCGCCCAGCGCATCGTCTACGGCGCGCTCGAGGGCACCCGCGACAAGACCGGCACCGACCCGGTCATCACCCTCAAGCGGGCGCTCGACAACGTGCGTCCCGCCATCGAGGTCAAGTCCCGCCGCGTCGGTGGTGCGACCTACCAGGTCCCGATCGAGGTCAAGGGCAACCGCGGCACCACGCTCGCGCTGCGCTGGCTCGTCGGCTACGCGGCCGAGCGTCGCGAGAAGACCATGAGCGAGCGCCTCATGAACGAGATCCTCGACGCCTCCAACGGCCTCGGTGCGGCCGTGAAGAAGCGCGAGGACACGCACAAGATGGCCGAGTCCAACAAGGCATTCGCCCACTACCGCTGGTGATCGCGGGCGGGGCCCGTCACAGCGGGTCCCGCCGATCGCCGTACCTGTTCCATCCCTATCGCTAAGGAACGCTGACTCACGTGGCAGTCGACATCACGACGGACCTGAACAAGGTCCGCAACATCGGCATCATGGCGCACATCGACGCCGGCAAGACCACCACCACCGAGCGCATCCTCTTCTACACCGGCATCACCTACAAGATCGGTGAGGTCCACGAGGGTGGCGCGACGATGGACTGGATGGAGCAGGAGCAGGAGCGCGGCATCACCATCACGTCCGCCGCGACGACGTGCTTCTGGCACGACAACCAGATCAACATCATCGACACGCCGGGCCACGTGGACTTCACGGTCGAGGTGGAGCGCTCGCTGCGGGTGCTGGACGGTGCCGTCGCGGTGTTCGACGGCAAGGAGGGCGTGGAGCCCCAGTCCGAGACCGTGTGGCGCCAGGCCGACAAGTACGACGTGCCGCGCATCGCGTTCATCAACAAGATGGACCGCACGGGCGCCGATTTCTTCGCCTCCGTGCAGTCGATGGTCGACCGCCTCGGCGCGCGTCCGGTGCCTGTGCACCTGCCGATCGGCGGCGAGGAGCACTTCCGCGGCGTCGTCGAC